>NZ_JBHVIN010000020.1:0-193089 GCF_042799575.1 Streptomyces sp. NPDC057682
CGACGCCATGCACGCACTCTCGCCCCACCGGCCCCAGACCCCAGTACATCCAGTACAGGGGACTGGGGCCGGCACGCCGAGAGCACGCACCTGACCCCGCCCGGCCCGCCCTCCGGGCGGACGACGGGAATGGTCAGACAGGCCCTGGTAACCGGCAGGTCCCTTCTCCGTCCCGGGCCGCCGAGGCCCCGGACGGAGTGGGCCGTCGGCCTCCGGCTATGGCTCCCGGCGCCGGGCCACGGCCAGACTGACCACGTACCGCTCCTCGACCGTCCCGTCCGGGAAGACCTCGCCCAGGGCGGCGCGTTCCTCGGCCAAGAAGGCTTCGGTGGCCTCCGCGCCGAGGACGAGGAAGTCCGAGTAGCTGGCCAGGTTGGCGAGATGGGTGCGGAGGGGGACGCTCCGGGCCCACTCCACCTGGCGGTGGACGAAGCAGGGCGAGGCCGGCAGCCGGCGGAACCGGGCCAGGGGGTCGTGCGGACGGTCCTCGGCGCCGAAGAGGCGGCGCAACCGGGCGTCCTGGGCGGCGATCCAGGGGACCGAGGCGTCCGAGTCGTTCCACCAGAGGGCGAGCGCGCCGCCGGGGCGCAGGACGCGCAGGGCCTCGGGGACGGATCTGTCCGGGTCGGTCCAGTGCCAGGCCTGGGCGTAGGTGATGAGGTCGACGGAGGCGGAGGCCAGGGGCAGCCGGTCGCCGTCCCCGAGCACCAGCGGGACGCCGGGCAGGTCCAGCCGGAACTGCGCGGCCATGCCCGGCCCCGGCTCCACCGCGACGACGTGTGCGCCGCGTGCCCGGAGGAGCCGGGTCCCGAGCCCGGTGCCCGCGCCGATGTCGGCGACCCGGGCGCCGGCCAGGGGGAAGCCGGTGATCTCCTCGATCGCGTCGAGCAGTCCGGCCGGGTAGGAGGGGCGGTTCGCGGCGTAGTCGGCGGCGGCGTGGTCGAAGGAGAGGGCCTGTGCGGAACTGCTCGTACGCGTCATACGGTCATCCTGCCCCGCTCGCCCCCGTCCGCGGAGCCCGCGCCGGGAACGCCCGCGTCCCGTCCGTCCCGGGCGCCGGGGCATGATCAGGGCATGACCAAGGGGCGACCGGCCGGCCGACGGGCGGGACGGTCGGCGCGCCGGGTCGGGAGCAGGGGGAGAACGCCGCCATGAGCCGTGCCACCGAGGAGTCCAACCGGCGGATGCTGCGGGCCAGGGACGCCATGGACCGCGCGTACGCGGAACCGCTGGACGTTCCGGCGCTGGCGCGGCTCGCCCATGTCTCCGAGGCGCACTTCTCGCGGACCTTCCGCGCCACGTTCGGGGAGACACCGCACCGCTACCTCCAGCGGCGCCGCGTCGAACGCGCGATGTTCCTGCTGCGCGAGACCGACCGCAGCGTCACGGACATCTGCTTCGAGGTCGGTTTCGGCAGCACGGGTACGTTCAGCCGCACGTTCAGTGCCGTCGTCGGCCGGTCGCCCCGGGCATACCGCCGGGAGGCGGTGGCCGCGGGCGTCCCCACCTGCTTCACGATGGCGTGGACCCGGCCCAGCGGCTGAACGGCCGACCCGGTCACGGTCACGGCTGCCGGGGCCGGGCGGTGCCGCCGGGACTGAGCAGTTTCGGATAAGTTTTCGCGCCGCCGGCTCCCTAGCCTGGACGCATGTTCACCGCCATCACGCACTCGCAGATGTACGTACTCGACCAGGACGAGGCCCTCGACTTCTACGTCGGCAAGCTCGGTCTGGAGATCGCCGCCGATGTCGACCTGGGTTTCATGCGCTGGCTCGCGGTCAGCGTTCCGGGACACCCCGAGCGCCAGCTCCTCCTGGAGCGGCCGGGTGCGCCGGCGATGTCCGAGGAGACGGCGGCGCAGGTCCGCGACCTGATCACGAAGGGGGCGATGGGCGGCTGGCTCATCCTCACCACGGACGACTGCCGCAAGACCTACGAGACGCTGCTCGCCCAGGGCGTCGAGTTCACCGAGGAGCCCACCGAACGCCCCTACGGCATCGACTGCGGCCTGCGCGACCCGTTCGGCAACCGCCTGCGCTTCACGCAGCCGAAGACCGCCTGACCCGGAATCGGCTGTGTGAAGCCGGCCCCTGACGCCGGAACCCCCTGCCGGACCGCGCGCATGCGGTCCGGCAGGGGGTTCCGGCGTGCCCGGGGTTCCGGGCGCGGTCCGGCGGGCGGTCAGGGCTTGGTGTTGGCCGACTCCATGGAGGACACGGCGTCCGCGATCGAGGTCTGGTAGAGGCCCAGCTTCGCGGTGCCGACCTTCGCGCCCGGGGGAAGCGGGTAGCCCTCCTGCTCGGCGTTGGACATGTTGTCGCCGTCGGGGAGCACGCTCATCTCGTCCGGCCAGGTCAGGCCGTTGCCGCCGCCCGGGTTGAAGTCGAGGACGGCGATGGCGGACGTCCCCGGCTTGACCGGGTACGCCGGCGCGCCCCCGAGCCCGCCCGGGACGAGCGGGATGATGTCACCGCTGTGGTCCGTGGCGTTCTGGGCGCCGATGCTGACGCGCGGGTAGTAGCTCAGACCGCAGGAGTTCGAGCCGGTGTTGTTGACCTCGATGACCTGCTGGGTGGGCGAACCCTCCCGGGGGTAGACCCGTACCGACAGGTCGCCCTTCTGGCAGGGGTGCTTGTACGCGTAGTCGTCGCTGGTGTTCCCGCCGCCGGAGGTACCGGTCTTCGTGGCGCCGCCCTTCGACGTGCCCGAACCCGAGCCGGATCCCGACGCGGAGCCGGTACTGCCGGATCCGTCCGTCTTCGCGGTGTCGCCGCCGCTCTTCGCGGCGTCCGAGGCCTGGCCGCTGTCCTTCGACGTGGTCGTGGCCTCGGCGGAGGACGCCGGGCCGGCCGACTTCGTGCCGCTGCCGTCGTCGCCGCCGCAGGCGGTGAGGGCGAGAGCGAGAACGGCGGTGACGGCGGCACCAAGGGTGGCGGTGCGCTTGCGGGTGCGGATCGTACGCATGAGGAATCCCCGGTTTGTGTGGCGGTCGAGTGTGACGGTGCGGTCGCGGCCCGGACTCAGCGGCGAACCGTTCCCCCGCCTGGCCTGCTGACCTCTGAAGCTTCCCGCCCCCCGCTCATGTTCGGCTAACGCCTCCCTGACGTCCCGCTGATGTCCGTCCGGAGCGTCGTGGCCCGCCGGTCGGGCACGCTGGGAAGGGACGGGCGCATGCACCGAACGTGGCTGTGCGCTACGTCACCCGTGACTTCTGCGGTCTGATCACCGTTAGATGTGATGTGCCCAAGCCTGCCGTCTCGGTCGAGACCCCCTCGTTGACCGCTCCGGAACCCGCGCCCGTGCCCTTCCTTCTGACGCCACGGCAGGGGGACGCGGCGCGCGCACTGCTGTCGTACGTGGCGGCGATGCCGCTGGCCTCGGCCGATGCGCAGTTGCTGGCCGTCGTGGTGGGGATCCGGGCGGCGCGGACCGGGGTGGGCAATCTGACCGGGACGGATCTGCGGTCGCTGCGGCTGGACGATCCGGCGGGGGCCGTCGCGGAGGTGGAGGCGGCCGGCTGGCAGGTGCCCGACGCGCTGCTCCACGGGGAGCCGGACAAGCCCGCCGGGATCGTGGTTCCGGACATGGCACCGGGGCCGGACCATGTGATGCCCCTGGGCAAGGGCACCCGGTCCAAGGTCTCGGGATGGGCCATGCGGGCGCGGATGGCCAAGCCGGTGAAGAAGACCTCGTCGGCGGCGCGGCTGGCCGCCCTGTTCCTGGCCGCGCACAGCACGGACGAGCTGGTGGGGGAGGCGCCCGCCGACTTCCCCGCCGTCTGTTACGGGGCGGTGCCGGTGCTCCTGGAGAAGGGGTTCCTCGCCGAGATCACCGGGAGTACGTACCGGCTGGGGGACAGCGTCCGGCATCTCGCCGGGCGCTTCCGCACCCCCGAGGAGGCCGCCGCCCTGGAGGCCGCCGAGGCCGGGCGGCGGGAGGCGAAGCAGGCGGCGGCAGCCGCCGCGCTCGTGGAGGTCACCCCCGCGCAGTGGGCCGCCTGGAAGGCGGACCTCAGCCCCGCGCTGCTGCGCCATGTGGAGACCGTCGAGCGGTGCGCGCTCTGCCAGTGCACGTTCCCCCGGGTGACCAAGGCCTTCATGTCCGAGCCCACCCCCGTGCCCGCGCCCCGGCCCGAGGACGGCGCGCTTGAGGCATGGCACCTCCGGTATCCCGACGCCGGCCGGGAGGCCGCCGAGTTCACCGTCGCCTTCCGGGCCGAGCACGGGCACGGCCCGTCGTACGGACAGCTGTGGAAGGGCCTCGGCTGGAAGAAGCTCTCCCGGGCGCTGCGTGGTCTCGTCATCAGCGGGATCATCGCCGACGGCTGGCTCACCGACACCGCCCCCGTGCCGTGGACCCTGCGCCCGGGGAAGGCCGCCCAGGCCCGGGGGATCACCCTGCCGGGCCAGGCGACCGCCGGGCGGGGCGCGGCGAAGGGCGCGGGTCCGGCGCGGTGAGGCCGTGGCGGCCGGCTGTCCGTACGGGCGGCATCGGCGGGCCGGCTGTGTTGCCCGTACCGGCTGACCACCGGCTGATCGGCTGTGTTGCCCGGATCGGCTGACCACCGGCTGACCGGCTGTGTTGCCCGGATCGGCTGACCGGCAGACCGGCTGTGCTGCCCGCACCGGCTGACCGGCCGCGTCGTGGCTAGTCGGCGGGGTGCGGTGCGGGCGGCGCCCCGTCCCGTGCGGCCGCGCGGGAGGCCGGCACCAGTTTCGCCGCGATGAGCAGAGCCGTCACCAGGCCCGTCAGGAGGACCGGGGACGGGGTGAAGGTCATGGCCAGGACCGCGGCGGCGGCGAGCGGCTGGAACAGGGTGATCCCGGCCCACAGCTCGGGGCCGCGGTGGTGGAGCAGCCAGACGAGCGTGATGAAGACGGCCACCGGGACCGTGTAGACGGCCGCCGCCGCGTGTTCCGACAGATGCCCGTGGCCGCCCGTGTGCGCGACGTTCAGCGCGAGGCCCGCACCGACGGCCGCCGCCGAGGCGAAGACGGCGTAGTGCCCGTACCCCCACATCAGCGCCGCGCGCAGCGAGTCCAGACGTACGGGGGTGCGCGGGGCGAAGTACAGCCACCACAGGGCGAAGACCGTGAGGATCCCGCCGACGACGAGCGGCGCCAGCTCGCCGATGCCCGCCTCGCCGTCGAGCGCGGCCCGTACCGCGCCGGTCGCCGCCGTGATGGACTCGCCGAGCACGATCAGGGTGAACAGTCCGTACCGCTCCACGATGTGGTGCGGGTGCCAGGTGGTGGCGATCCTGCGCTCGGCCCAGGCGGGGACGGCGAGTTCGGCCACGACCAGGATCGCGAACGTCACGCCGCCCACGTTCTCGGGCAGCGTGAGCCGCACCACCCAGCCGATCTGCACCACGAAGATCCCGGCCGCGTACCGCAGACAGCAGCCCCGCCGCTCCCGATCGGCCCGCGCGGCCCGCAGCCACTGCGTGACCATCGCCAGCCGCATGATCACGTAACCCCAGGTGATGACCGTGAAGTCCTCGTGCCGCAGCGCCTCCGGCGCGCCCGCCGCCAGGACCAGCGCGCCGGTGATCTGTACCAGTGTCAGCAGCCGGTACGGGACGTCGTCGGTGTCGTAGGCGGAGGCGAACCAGGTGAAGTTCATCCACGCCCACCAGATGGCGAAGAACACCATCGCGTAGCCGAGGACCCCGTGGCCGACGCGTCCCGCGGCCAGTTCCTCCTCGAACGCCGAGGCCGCCTGGGCCACGGCCGTGACGAAGCAGAGGTCGAAGAACAGTTCCAGCATGGTCGCCGTGCGGTGCTCCTCGTCGGCGAGGCGGGCGACCATGGGGCGGTGCCAGGCGTCGGCGCGGGGCGCGGGGGGTGAATGGCTCATGAGGAGGCATTCTTCCCGCTGTTCCCGCCGGAGAGCGGGCGCGGCGTCGCCGCCTCGCGGGCGGGACCGCCGTCCCACCGCGCTGGGGAGGGGACCGGTACGGCAGCGGGGGAAACGGGTGGCGAGGGAAACGGGTGGCGAGGGAAACGGGTGGCGAGGGAAACGGGTGGCGAGGGAATCGAGTGGCCAGGAAATCGAGTGGCCAGGGAAACGGGTGGCGAGAGGGCCGGGGCGCTGCCACACTCTGCGGCATGACTCAGGGAATCGAGAACACCCCCGCCCGTTGAGCGCCCCGGACGAGCGCGGAGCGCTCACTCCCCGGCCCTCGTTGTACGCCACGGCCCTCCGCGTCCGGCAAGCGGCACCGGAAGGGCCTTGGTCCGCGTGGTACTCCGCGCCTCCCGCACCGCCTGCACCGCCTGCATCTCCTGCCCGGGACGCCGGTCGTGATCGTGGTCGTGGTCGGGGCCCTGGTCGCGGGAAGGCTCCCCGTCGCACGTGGGCCGAGACCCGCGAGCTGGTGACCGGACTGCTGGTGCCCCTCCTCACGGACCCGGATCCCGCCCGCGCCGCGCGCGAACTGCACCGCGGACTGGCGGCCCTCGACCCGCCCGTGCGGCCGCGGCGCATTCCCCAGCTCCTCCGGCAGCTCCCGCCGCCCGCCGGTGCTCAGTACACGGATCGCGTAAGGGAGTTCGCGCGGCAGCTGGTCCGTACGGCGGAGCTGCCCACGGCCGTCTGCGTGGGCGTCGTACTCCTCGCCCGGTTCGGTACGGCACAGGACGTGCCGGTCCTCCGGACCCTCGGGCTCCTGCGCGATCTCGTCCCGCCCGTGGTGTCCGCCCTCGACGCCCTTGACCGCCGGACCGCCGCTGTCGTCCGGCTCGGGGACACGGACGGGGTGACCGGACTCCGCGCGCTGGCCGCGGTGGTGGAGCACACGGACAGCGGTTCCGGCGCGGACGTGGACGCGGGCGCGGACGCCGTACGGGAATGCCTGCTCGCCCTGCCGCGGATCGCGGGTTCGGAAACGGCCCGGAGGATCGCGGAGGCGGCGGGCCCGGCCGTGGGCTGGGACGCGGACCCGGATCCGGATCCGGATCCGGATCCGGAACCGGACGTGGACCGTGCGGGCCCGGTCGGCGGGGGCATCGGTCCGCCGGTCCGTCGCCCCCAGCGCGGGGCCGACCCGGAACTGACGGCGCTGCTCGGTGTGTTGCTGTTCCGGATGACGAGCCGGCGCGGTGACCGGGCGGAGATCCTGTCCTACCCGGCGGCCCCGTACGCGTACGGGGTGTTCGCCCGCGACGCCGGCCGGCTCCCGCCCACCCTGGACCACTACGCGCTGGTGCTCTCGGCGGCCGACGAACTGCGCAGTGGTTCCGGCCCCTTGTACCCGTGGCGGCCGGGCGCCCGGGAGGCGGTGCTCGCGGAACTGGAATCGATTCTGGACCGCGCTGCCTGGCGGGCGCTTCTCGACGGTTCCGGCCCCGGAGGCGAAGGGTCTGGGGGAGGTGTCGGGGGAGGCGCCGGGGAGGACGAGGGCATCGAGTGGCGGCGCAGGATCGAATGGGCGCGGCGGTCCCGGCTGTCGCGGCGGTCGCGGGAAGGGCGGGTTCGCGGGGAGGACGGTGCGGGGGCGCGGTTGCGGATCGAGGTCGTCGAGCGCGATCCGGCCGATCCTGACGTCATCGAGGCCCGCATCCTGGTCGACGGACGGCCGGTGGTGCCGGAGTACTTCGGCCGGGGGCCGGCCAACGCGCCCGAGTACCTGCTGGACCGGGGCCTGCTGCGGGCCACCGCCGAGCCGCGCGAGGTGCGGCTCGCGGAGGCCTACTGCAGCGAGGGCTGCTGCGGCGCCCTGTACGTCACGATCCGGCGGGACGGAGACCAGGTGCGCTGGTACGGGTGGCGGTGCCCGGCTCCGCCCCCGTCCCCGTTGCACACCCGCGAACTGCCCGAACTCCGCTTCGACGCCGCCGCGTACGACGCCGAGGTCGCCCGCGCGGAGCGTGACGACTCCTGGACCTGGCCCGCCCGGCGCACCGCCCGCCTGGTCGTCGCCGCGCTCCGCGACCGGCCGGAACCGCTGGAACGGTGGGGCGTCCGGCTGTCCTGGGCGGGCACCCGCTTCGGGAACCCGGAGGTGACCGCCCTCTCCCTCCTCTACGACCGGGGTGACGGCTACGACGGGCAGTACCTGTGGCTCGTTCCGGACGACGGGGCCCCGCCCGAGGAACGTGCGGCCGCCGTACTGGAACGCCTGGCGACGGAGGACCCGCGGACGTACGGCGCCGACGGGGGGTGACGGACCCGCCGGTCCACCGTTCGGGTGATCCCCGGAGTGGTGCGGCCGGACGCAGAGGCCCGGACGAGCGGGGGAATCCGCGCACGTCCGGGCCTTCGCGCGTCCGTGGCGCGGCGTGTCGGGGCCGCCGTGTTTGGGACAGTCCGCTCCACGATCAAGGAGCGGGGTGAGTGGTGTGACCGTGGTGGGGCAGCCCGTCGGGCGGCAGCGTCTGAGCGATCTGGCCGGCGGTACGGGGCCGGGGGCCGGCGGCGACGAACTGAGGCACAGCGACGGTCCGTGGCTCCGCGCCTCCGGCGGCACCGAGGCGATGAACGCCCACCTCGGCCCCGTACGCACCGAACTGGCCACCGCCCACGAGGGCCTCTCCACCGGCACCGCCGGTCTGAGCGCCCTCGCCGAACTGGGCGCCGTCCGCGAGTCCTGGCAACGCCGCTTCGACGCCGCCCGCCACGAATGCGCCTCCCTCTCCGCCGCCCTCCGCACCGTCGCCCGCGCCCAGGGCGAGACCAACGAGTCCGTGAAGGCCTCCTTCGCCCCGGTGACGGGACGGGACGCGGGTCGGGGCACCGGCGGCTTCGAGGGGCTGACGCGGTGAGGGGCGGGGGTCGTGTGATCCGGGCGGGGCGTGTGATCGGGGTGGGGCGTGTGATCGGGGTGGGGCGATGACCGTTGTGGGGACGCGGTTGACCTGGGCGCAGTTACGGGACCTGAAGTGCGACGAGTTGGAGGGCGCGGCCGACGGCTGGGGCCGGGCCAGCAACCGGGCCGACGCCGGCCGCGACCGCATCGAGCGGCAGTTGCTGAACGGTCTTCGCGAGACCCAGCACGGCGCGGCGGCGGAGGCGGCCGTACGGCGGATGCGGCAGCTGGGCCGGAACCTGAGCTACGTGTATACGGAGTGCGGCCTGGTCCGTACCGCCCTGAACAGCCTCGCCTTCGAGATGCGGGCCCAGCAGCGGGTGCTGCGGGACGCGTTGGACGAGGCCGCGGCGCTGAGGTTCACGGTGCACGCGGATGGTTCCGTCACGTATCCGGAGGCCGGGGAGGGCCTGATCGACGGCAAGCCGCTGGCCGGTGGCACGGTGTCGGCCGGGCCCGCGCCGGGGCTGCTCCCGCCGTCCGGACTCGTCGCGCCGAACCCCCACGCGGCCCGTGCGCGGGACATCGCGGACCGGGTGGCGGCGGCCGTGCGTACCGCCGGTGAGATCGACTGGCGGTTCGCCGGGATCCTCCGGAAGCTCCGGGCCGAGGAGGGGCTCAAGGTCCCCGACCGCACGTGGACCGACGCCGCGTCCGACGCCGCCTCCGTCCGCGCCGCCGCCCGCGGCTACCTCAGGTCCGCCATCCCCTACGACGCGACCCCCGCCGCCCGGCGCACCTGGTGGGCCCACCTCACCGACGAACAGCGCGAGGAGTACCTCGCCGTCTTCCCCGACCAGATCGGCAACCTCGACGGCATCCCCGCCCTCGTCCGCGACACCGCGAACCGGGACAACCTCCAACTCCTCATCGGAAAGCTGGAGGGCGAGCACGGAGAACGGGCGGAGACCCGGCTGGCGGGGCTGCGCGAGATCGACCGGCAGTTGCGGGCGGGCCACCGTCCCGGTGAGCCTCCGATGTATCTCCTGGGTATCGGAGATGAGGGGAACGGCAGGGCCATTGTCGCGTATGGAAACCCTGATACCGCGCGCAACGTTGCCGCCTATGTTCCGGGTTTGAATACCTCGCTCGACAAGGGCTTCGCTGAAGGCGATCTCAAGAGAGCCAGAGACACCGCTATCGGTGCCCGATACTACGATTCTTCGTCTGCTGCGATTGTCTGGTTGGGTTACGACGCCCCGCAAACGCCTGACGGATTGAACAGTTTCGACGTAATGGGAGATGAGCGGGCAGAAAAGGGTGGGGAGTCGTTCAACGCGTTCATGGGCGGCCTTGCCGCGACGAACGAGAATTCGGACCCTCACATGACGGCGATCGGGCACTCGTACGGGTCGCGGACCGTGGGTGCGGCCACTCAGCAGAGTGGGGGAATCCCAGGAGTGGATGACATCGTTCTCGTTGGGAGCCCTGGAGTTGGGGTGGATCGCGCGGAAGATCTCGGCGTAGGAAGCGATCACGTGTTTGTTGGTGCAGCCGAGAACGATGTCGTAACCAAGCTTCCGTCGAAGCGGCAGAGCGCTGCTGGAGCCATGGGCTGGGCCGTTGCCGGCCCAGTGGGGGCAGGCATCGTCGGCGCCGCGGCGGATGAAGGCGACGACGAACTCTGGTTTGGGAGGGATCCCGCCAGTCGAGCGTTTGGTGCGCGGCGCTTCCAAGTCGACGACGGACCCGAACTAGTGAGTTCCCATGGGCTGTCGACTGATGCTCACTCCCGTTACTTCGATCCGAATCGAGATGCGGTTTCGGCAAACAATATTGCACTTGTTGCGGCTGGGCGTCCCGAGAAGGTCAAGGCTGAGGAGTATCGATGAATCCGTCCCCGAGGTGGATTGTTCACGTCGTGGTTCTGTGCGCTTTTCTGAGTTCGTGTGCGATTGGTGATGGAGGTCGGGTCGTGAATCGACGGGAAGACATGGATATGCAACAGGCGGCAGAGCGTGCGGACGGACTCCTGGATGAGGTTCTGGCTGAAATTCGACCAGAGGTGCAATGGGTGCATGGGCCTACAACGACGGGGTCGTGCGATGTGACGCGCAGACGAACCGTTATGACCATTGTGTCCGCGCAGCGACGAGGGAGCTTGCTCGGGATCGTCGACAGGTTCTGGAGCAAGGGAAGCTATCGAATCAAGGCGATCAACGATGACGTCGATGTTCCTGCGGTCTTCGCACAGACAAAGGACGGCTTCGGCGTAAGCCTGATTGTTGGAGGTGAAGGCCAGGTCTTCTTCGAGGTCGACACTCCGTGTGTGCGGGAGTCCGAGGTGGCAGACCCAGTGGCTGAGCCGAGCGGGCCGAGTTACGCGGGGTCGGAAGTGATCCCCCGCCCCAACATCCACTCCGACTTCTGGTCCGCCAACACCCCACCCCCCGCCCCCAATGACCGCATTAGCCCGGTCAAGGGCGATTAGGGAGTCCCCGCCGGCGGGATATTGAGTCTCGTATTGGGCCCTGGGGCCCATGCCGAAACCGGTGGTGCTGTGGTCGCATACGGATACCGGGGGGAACCGTCGCTGCGCCCGCTCACAAAGCTGGGGAGACTCTTCGTGTCTGGCATAGGAGAAGTAGCGTTACCCGATGGTGCTGCCCTAGGCACCCCCGAAGTACGGCCGGGCAGACAGGCGCTGGCGCGCCCGCTGCTCATCGCTCTGATTCTTGTCCGTCTACTGTTCGTCGTCACGGTGATCGGCGCGTTGAACGCGCTGCTCGTGGCGGCTTCCGCCGACGCCGTCACGGGTCGGATTCTCGGCATGGTGCTGTACGCCATGCTGCCCGGCATCGCCGGGTTCGTTCTGTCGTTACGCGTACGGACCGGTGGGGTCCGGATCTGGTACGGGCTGCTGGGCGTGCACGCCTGGCTGCTGCTGGGAGCGGTCGCCACGCTCGGGCAGCCGGACAGCGGGCGGGGCTTCACGCAGCTCGTGCTGCCCGTCGTCGTCCTCGTCCTGCTCACGCGCCCGCACGCGCGCGCGTGGTTCCGGCTGGCTCCCGAACACCGCATCCCGGCCCAGCCGTTCAACTTCCCGCGGATGATGCGCTGGCGCCTCGACACCGGGCAGTCCGCGCTGGAGTACGTCGGGCTGATCCTGATCGTCGCGGCCCTCATCGCCGGTCTCGTCACCACGGGGGTCGGCGGGCAGATGGCCGGACGGTTCCGTACCGCCGTCTGTGAGGTCACCGGCGGCGGCTGCTCGTCCTCGCCCACCGTCGTCGCCGACGGCAGCAAGGGCGGGAACAAGGGCGCCAACGGTGACATCACCGGTGAAGCCGGGGCCGGTGAAGGGTACGAAGGCGCGACCGTCACCGGTGGCTCGGACGGCGGAGGCTCCAACGGCGGAGGCTCCGACACCGGAGGTTCCGACGGCGGGGGCTCGGACACCGCCGGTGCCGCCGGTTCCGCTGGTACCGAGGGTGCCGCCGGCACCGAGGGTGCCGATTCCCAGGGCATCGGATCCAAGAGTTCCGAGTCCGGCCCCGGCTCCGGTTCCAGCGGCGCGGGCGAAGGCACCGGTGCCGCCGGATCCACCACCGTCGGCGGGGCCTCCGGAGAGACCGCCACCGGCGGCAGCGCCGGAGCGACCTCGGGCACGGACACGTCCGGCACCGGCTCGTCCGGCACGACCTCCTCCGGAGCCGGAAACACCTCCCCCGACAACAACGCCCCCGCCGGTTCTTCTTCAGGAGTCGACGCGGGTAGACCGTCCACCACCGGCACTTCCGCGCAGGCCGCTTCCGCGCAGGCCGCTTCCCGGTCCGGGGGGAACTTCCTCACCGGGCTCGTGGGGGACGACGGGCTGCTCGGGGACGTGACGGGGGCCGCCGACGCGATCGCGCACCCGGTGGACACCGCGCGGGACGTCGTCCGGCAGTACGCGCAGGTCGCGAAGAAGGGCGGCGACAAGTGGGGGCAGGGGCAGTACGTGGCCGCTGCCTGGGACGTGGCGAAGGGGCCCGGGGGCCTCGGTGGTGCGGTGGCCGGGCTTCCGGGGTCGGGGCCGCGGGTCGAGGCCGCGGTGCGGGACTCGGAGCGGCAGTACCTCAACGGGCGCATTCCGACGGGGTCCAGCGCCGCCGGGCGCAAGGCCTGGTGGAACGGGCTCTCGCAGCAGGAGCGTGACCGCTACCTGGAGCTGTCGCCGGACCGGATCGGCAATCTGGACGGCATCCCGGTGGCCGACCGGGACGCCGCCAACCGGCGCCAGTTGCCCGACCTGATCAGCAAACTGGAGGGGCAGACCGACAAGCAGTCCAAGGAGAAGCTGGCCGGACTCCGTGAGATCGACCGGCAGCTGAAGGAGGGCAGCCAGCCCCCGATGTACCTCATCGGCATCAGCGACGAGGGCAACGGGAGGGCCGTCGTCGCGTACGGGAACCCGGACACCTCGCAGAACGTGTCGGCGTACGTACCGGGGCTGAACACCTCGCTCGACGAGGAGTTCGCGAAGAACGACCTCAAGCGGGCCAGGGACACCGCGATCGGCGCCCAGGGCTACGACCCGTCCAGCGCCGCCATCGTCTGGCTCGGCTACGACGCCCCGCAGACCCCGGACGGGCTGAAGAGCCTGGCCGTCGCGGGGACCGCACGGGCCGAGAAGGGCGGTGCCGCGTATGACGACTTCATGGCGGGCATCGCGGCCACCAACCAGAACAAGGACCCGCACATCACGGCGATCGGGCACTCCTACGGGTCCCGTACCGTCGGCGCCGCCACCCAGCGGCTCGGCGGGATCCCGGGGGTCGACGACATCATCCTCGTCGGCAGTCCGGGCGTCGGGGTCGACCAGGCGGTCGATCTCGGGGTCGGGGCCTCGCACGTCTTCGTCGGCGCGGCCGAGAACGACCCGGTCACCAAGCTGCCGTCGAAGACCCAGGCGATCGTCGGCGCGATCGGGGGGATCCTCGGCGGTCCGGCCGGAGCGTATCTGGCCGGGGACCTGGCGGATCCCGGCGACGACGACCTCTGGTTCGGCAAGGACCCGGCGAGCAAGGCCTTCGGGGCACGGCGCTTCCCCGTGGCTCCGGGGCAGCCGCTCATCAGCGGGAACGGGGTGAGCTTCGACGCCCACTCGAACTACTTCAACCCGGCCCGCGACGCCATGTCCGCCGACGCCATTGCTCTTATCGTGTCAGGACACGCCGACCGGCTGAAGATGGAGGAACAGCGATGAGCCGAAGGCTCCAGATCGTCGCGGTGGCTCTGCTCGCCGGCTTCTCGCTGTCCGCCTGCGGCAGCGAGAAGGCCCCGTCGGGCGCGGAGGCGGGGACCACCGTCTCGGACAGCCCCTCGGGCACCGGGAAGGACGCCGACAGAGGGGACAGGAAGACGTCCATGGACATGCAGGGGGCCGCCGAGCGGGCCGACGGCATGCTCGACACCGTCCTCGGGAAGATCGATCCGGAGGTGGAGTGGGCGCACGGGCCGACCACCAAGGGCAGCTGTGACGTCACCCGCAGACGGACCGTCATGACGATCGTCTCCGAGGACCGCCGGCAGGACTTCCTCGACCAGATCGAGGGGATCTGGCGGACCGCCGGCTACCGTATCAAGGCGAAGAACACCGATCCCGTCTTCCCCGCGGTCTACGCCGTGACCAAGGACGGGTTCGGAATCAGCGTCAGCATCCGCGCCCGGGGCCAGGCCTTCTTCGAGGCGGACACCCCGTGCGTGAAGGAGTCGACGGTCGCCGATTCCACGACACGGCCCAAGGGCAAGGACTACCGGGGGGTCTATCCGCTCCCCGCGCCCAACGTCCGTTCCGGGCACTGGTCCGGGGGCGGTTCGGCGTAACGGCCGTTGCCGCGCCGTCGCCGTGCCGCTGGTGTGAGCGCCGCCCGTTCCCCCTTCGTACGCGGGGGGAGCGGGCGGCGCGCGTGTGCGGGGGCGGCGGTGTCCCGCCGTGCCCGGTCGTGCCCGTCCGTGCCTCGTCGCGCCTCGCCGTGCACCCGCGTGCGCCGTGATGAGTCGTACACACCGTCGAAAGAGCTGATGAACCCGGCCCCGATGAGCGATGGTTGAGGGGTGCGGAAATACTGGATGGCTGGTGGGATCGGTGTCGGCGCCGCGCTGTGCTTCGTGGCGCTGCTCGTCGTCGGTACGTACTCCGCCGCCGCCGGGCTCGGGGGCGGCGGGGGCGGTGCGGTGGGGCTGGCCAAGGGGGCCGTGCCCGCCAAGTACCAGCCGCTGGTGCAGAAGTGGGGCAATCTCTGTCCCGCGATCAACCCGGCGCTCCTGGCCGCGCAGCTCTACCAGGAGAGCGGCTGGAACCCGCGCGCGCAGAGCCCGGCCGCCGCGCAGGGCATCGCGCAGTTCATCCCGGGCACCTGGGCCTCGCACGGGATCGACGGGGACAAGGACGGGGACCGCGACGTCTGGGACCCGGCCGACGCCATCCCGTCCGCCGCCTCGTACGACTGCGAACTCGCGGGGTACGTGAAGAAGGTCCCCGGCGACGCGACGGACAACATGCTCGCCGCCTACAACGCCGGTGCCTACCGGGTCATCCGGGCCGGCGGCGTCCCCGCGATCGCGGAGACGCAGAACTACGTCAAGATCATCCGTACGCTGGAGAAGAGCTTCGCCCGGCCCGTCGGGCGGGTGCAGCCCTCGCAGCAGGCGGCCGGAGCCATCTACTTCGCGCAGAAGAAGCTCGGGACGAAGTATCTGTGGGGCGGCAACGGGACGCCGGAGCAGGGCGGGCGGTTCGACTGCTCGGGGCTGACCCAGGCCGCGTACCGGACCGTGGGCATCGAGCTGCCCCGGGTGGCCAACGACCAGTACAACGCGGGACCGCACCCCTCGCGGGACGAACTGCTCCCCGGGGACCTGGTGTTCTTCTCCGACGACCTGAACAACTCGCGCGCCATCCATCACGTCGGCCTGTACGTCGGGGGCGGCTACATGATCAACGCCCCTTACACCGGTGCCGTCATCCGCTTCGACAAGATCGACACGCCCGATTACTTCGGTGCGACGAGGGTCACCAAGGACGGTGCGGCGGCGCTCCCGACCGCCCGTCCGGCGGCCTGACCCGCACGCGGCCATGGCCGGAACTCTCTGTGAACCCTGGGCCCTGAGCTGCGACGATGAGTCACTCTTCGATAACGTCATGGTGATCATTCGGTGGAGAGTGGAACGTACGCACGGGACCCGTCGTTCTCTGGGAGGACCGGGGCCACCGTCACTGACCGGGCGTCGCCCGCCACGTAATGAGTGATCGAACCGAACACGGGGGTTCGTCAACGCGGCACACAGGGCTGTGCGCCGCAGCAGCAGACAAGGCAAGGGGCCGCGGCAGATGGCTGGACTCGCACTGGATGGGTCGAACCCCGACGTCAGCCTGCTCTACGACATCAACGGGCTGGCCAAGTCCGCTCCCACCTGGTTCGACCGGGTCATGGAGTTCGTCGGTGAGTACGGGATCATGCTCGGCATGGTCCTGGTGGCTCTGTGGTGCTGGTGGAGCATGCGCCGGCGCGGCACCCTGGAGGATTCGGTGAGCGGCGTCGCCGGGATCGTCTGGGCCCCGCTCGCCGCCGGGATCGCGCTCCTGATCAACATCCCGATCCGTGAGTTCGTCGAACGTCCCCGCCCCTTCAAGGACCACTCCGGGCTGGACGTCCTCGTCGACGGGAAGAACGACTTCTCCTTCGTGAGCGATCACGCCACGATGGCGATGGCCCTCGGCGTCGGCCTCTTTGTCGCCCACCGGAAGTTCGGCATCGCCGCCATCGCGCTCGCCCTCCTCGAAGGCTTCTGCCGGATCTACATGGGCGTGCACTACCCCACCGACGTCATCGGCGGCTTCGCGCTCGGTACGGCCGTCGCCCTGCTCCTCGCCCCCCTCGCCATGATGCTGCTGACGCCCCTGATGGGCGCCGTCGCCCGCTCCGGCCGGATCGGCCCCCTGGTGCGCTCGCGCCGGCCGCTCGCCGTCGCGGTCCCCGGCGGCCGGGGCGAGGCCATGGGCATCCCCGAGCCGCGCCCCGGTTCGGGCGGCGGTTCGGAGGGCGAGAAGGGGCTCGCCGCCTGAGGGACGGGGTCCGCTGCTCCGGTCGCCCGTCTCAGACCCCCTGCGGATAGCTGAAGAAGCCCTCCGGGTCGTACGTCTTCTTCACCCCGGCCAGCCGGTCCGCCGCCGCGCCGTAGTAGGCCGTACGCCAGTCGGTCAGCGTCGGGTCCGTGTAGTTCTGGTAGGCCGCCCCGGACGCGTACCGGCGCATCGCGGCATGGGTGTCTTTCAGCCACTTCCGCTGAGCGGTGCCCGCGGTGTCGTGGCGCCAGGCCCCGATGTACTGGGCGAGCATCCGGGACCGCCGGTGGACGAACGCCGTGGCCTGCGGATCCACCCGGTTCACCGCCCCGCCCAGGGCGGTCAGCGCCACCGAGCCGCCGCCGCCCTCGTCGCCGCTGAGCCGGCTGAAGGCCTCCGTCCGGTCGAGCAGCGCCCGGACGCCCGCCGGAGGCAGTGAGCGGTCGAAGAAGTCCGAGGCCGCGGCGTAGGTCTCGCGCTGGAGCGAACCCTGCGGATCGCGGCCCGGGGTGGTGCCCGGCAGGTGGCACTGCGCGTCGGTGATGCCCGAGCAGCCCGCGTACACGAGCATCGCCTCCCGGTAGCCGCGGCGGCGCAGCGAGACCGAGGAGGCGGAGGCGCCGATGCGGTCGGCGAGGCGGTCCACCGCGTTCTGGAGGTCGCCGTAGGTGCCGAGGCTGAACGCGGAGACCGACACCGTGGGGTTCCCGCCGCCCGGACCGGCCGCGACATGGGCGGCCGACCAGATCTCGTCCGGCTGGTCCGGGCCCCACTCCTGCCAGGCCGTCAGCACGGCGTGGGCGCGCGACCAGGGCCAGGACATGTACGCGGAGACGGTCTGCGGGGCCGGGTGGGTGCGGAACCGGAGTTCGGTGACCACGCCGAAGTTGCCGTTGCCCGCGCCGCGCAGCGCCCAGAACAGCTCGGGGTGGTGCGTGGCGTCGGCGGTGAGCGTCCTGCCGTCGGCGGTGACGAGGGTGGCGGCGGTGAGGCTGTCGCAGGTCAGGCCGTACGCCCGGGAGGCGACGCCGTGGCCGCCGCCGAGGGTCAGCCCGGAGACGGCGACCGTGGGGCAGGAGCCGCCGGGGATCGTCACCCCGTGGGCACCGAGGCCCTGGTAGACGTCGAGGAGCCGGGCGCCCGCACCGATCGTGCCGTCGGGGGAGACCTTGGAGAGCGACGAGACGTCGACCACCAGCCGTCCGGTCCCGCTGGACCAGCCCGCGTAGGAGTGACCGCCGCTGCGGATCGACACGGGTACGGCGGCGCGGCGGGCGAAGGCCAGGCACTCGCGGATGTCCGCCTCGTGCCGGACGTACGCGACGGCGGCCGGTTTCTGTCCGTCGAAGCGGGTGTTGTAGAGCAGCCGCGCCGTCGGATAGGCCGCGTCGTCCGGGCGGACGAGCGAACCGTCCAGGCTCCGGGACAGCGCGGACCAGTCGGCCGGGCGGGCGGACGGCGAGGCGGGGACGGACGTCCGGGAGGGGGCCGGAACGCTCGCGGTCGCGGTCCCGGCCGGGGTGGAGCCGCCCGCCGGAGGTCCGGAGCCCGCGCCGTCGCACGCCGTGGCGGTGGCACCGGTGAGCACGGCCGCGGCGCCCGCGGTCAGGACGGTGCGCCGGTTGGGCAGGGGCATGGGACCTCCGGGGTGGGGGCGGGAGGAGCGGAGCGGGAGGGGACGCGTCAGGCCGTGGAGGTGCGGTGTTCCTCCGCGTCCGTGCGGGCGCGGTCGCGGGAGCGGCGGGCCGGGCCCGCCCAGCCGCAGCTGCACCGGGCCGTGCAGAACGAGCCGCGTTCGACGGTGGTGGCTTCGTGGACGGGGCGGGCCGGCGGGACCTCTGCGGTGTGTTGGTCGTACACGCGACCACGGTACTGGGCCGGCCCGTCCGGCGGTGAGGGGTGTGCGGGCGGCGTTACGGGGCGGAGCGGCCGTCGTTATCCGGACGGGTGGGGCAACGGGCAGGCGGTCGGCGTTGGGGGTTGGCAGGCGATGGTGGTGCAGCGGCACAGGACCGGAGGCGGGGTGCGCGCGGTGTGCGCCCTCGCCGTGACGGGTGTGATGGCCGGGGTCTCCGGGTGCGGGACGGGCGCCGGTTCCGGCCGCGCCGCGGCCGACGACCGGGCCGGGGCCGAGGCCGCCGCCGTGGTGCGGCGGGCCGCCGACGTCCTCGTGGGGACGGGGGCCGCGCCGGGCGGCGGGGCGGCGGCCGGGAGCGCCGAGGTGGTCACCTCGATGGAGACGGCGGCCGGCGGCACCCGGGTCACGATCAGGGGCAAGGGGGCGTACGACTTCCGTGCCCGGTCCGGGCGGCTCAAGGTCGTGCTGCCGCCGGACGCGGCGGGCGAGGACGAGCACCGGCCGATCACCGAACTGCTGGCCCCCGGCGCGCTGTACATGATGAACCGGGGCGCGGGCGTGCCCCCCGGCAAATGGGTGCGGATCGACACGACGACGCTGGCCGACGGCAATCTGGTCACGGGCGGGGTGACCGATCCGCTGGCCGCCGCCGAACTGCTGCGCGGGGTGCGCGCGGTGACGTATGTGGGGGAGACCGATCTGGCCGGGGTGACCGTGCGGCACTACCGCGGCACCACCGACATCGGCCGGGCGGCGAGCCGGGCCTCGGCCGGCTCGCGGGGAGCGCTGGCGGCCGCGGCGAAAGGGTTCAGCACGGACACGGTGGCCTTCGACGCGTATCTCGACGCGGAGGGCCGGCTGCGCAAGGTGCGCCACCGCTTCTCCTTCGCCAACGAGGACCCGGCCAAGGACGTCGTCTCCACCACGCTCCTGTACGGGTTCGGGGTGGCGGTCTCCGTGTCCCTGCCGGCCGAGCGGGACATCTACACCGGGGCGATCGACCAGGGCGGGGAGGCCGGGGCACCGGAATCCGCCGGGTCCGGTACGGCCGACAGGGCCGATACGGCCGCCGGGTCCGACAGGACGGGTACGACCGACGGGGCCGCCGGGTCCGACAGGGCCGATACGACCGGCAGGGCCGCCGGGACCGAAAGGCCCTAGCCACCTCGCGGGCGCGAAATGGTCCGTCCGTGCCATGCGCGGTGTGTGGCGCGCTCCCTACCCTTGGTCGTGACCCCTGGTCGTGTCCGCAGAGTCTTCCCGGTCCCCGTGCCGGTGACGGCAGTGAGAGGTGAGTGACGTGGTGGCGCTCAGCGCACGGTCCGTGTCGGACCATGTGGCCCTCGCCGAGATCGACCTGTGCGGGGAGCTCATG
This sequence comes from Streptomyces sp. NPDC057682, assembly GCF_042799575.1. Lineage (NCBI taxonomy): Bacteria > Bacillati > Actinomycetota > Actinomycetes > Kitasatosporales > Streptomycetaceae > Streptomyces > Streptomyces sp. NPDC057682. The sequence goes on from NZ_JBHVIN010000020.1 coordinate 20,093, forward strand.
ATCGCGGCGGCCGCGGCGATCGGGGAGCGGCTCAGCGCGGACCGCATCGACGAGGTGCTCGATGTGAAGGCGGTCACCGAGCACACCACCACCGGCCGGCAGGGCGGTCACCCGGACGACGGCGCCGCCCTCGGGCACCCGGAGCACCGCGGCTGACGGCGCCGCCCCCGGCGGAGCGCGGCGCCGGGCCCCTCCCGGTCAGGTGCGCAGCAGCCGGGCGATCGCCTTCGTGGCCTCCTCGACCTTGGCGTCGACCTCCGCGCCGCCCTTCACTGCGGCGTCGGCCACGCAGTGGCGCAGGTGCTCCTCCAGCAGCTGGAGCGCGAAGGACTGGAGCGCCTTGGTGGACGCCGAGACCTGGGTCAGTATGTCGATGCAGTAGACGTCCTCGTCGACCATCCGCTGGAGGCCGCGGATCTGGCCCTCGATGCGGCGCAGCCGCTTGAGGTGCTCGGCCTTCTGGTGGTGGTAGCCGTGTATGCCCCGGTCGTGGTCGGTGACGAGTGTCTCGGCGGCGGCCGCCGGCTCCGGCGTCCGTCCGGCCTCGGCGGCCTCGGTCGTGGTCATTGCTGCCTCCCGTTTTCCCTTTTACGCTGCCGTCTGCATACCCCTGGTGGGTATATCTTAGCGAATTCAGCTGAAACGTGACCGGGGCCCCGTGCTGATCAGCCTGCCTGATGCGCGACACTGAAGAATGCCGGTTAGCCGTGGCCGGATGATGCGCCTAGCATCAGCCTGACCGAATCCAAAGCACCCCGAGGACCCCACGTGCGCTTTCGTCTGACCCCCAGGGAGACGAGCTTCTACGACATGTTCTCCGCGTCCGCGGACAACATCGTCACGGGCTCGAAACTCCTGATGGAACTGCTCGGGGCGGATCCAGCCTCCCGGGCCGAGATCGCGGAGCGCATGCGGGCAGCGGAGCACGCGGGGGACGATGCCACCCACGCGATCTTCCACCAGCTGAACTCCTCATTCATTACGCCGTTCGACCGTGAGGACATTTACAACCTCGCGTCGTCGCTCGACGACATCATGGACTTCATGGAGGAGGCCGTCGACCTGGTCGTCCTCTACCAGATCGAGAAACTCCCCAAGGGCGTCGAGCAGCAGATCGAGGTCCTGGCCCGCGCGGCCGAGCTGACCGCCGAGGCCATGCCGGGTCTGCGCACGATGGACAACCTCACGGAGTACTGGATCGAGGTCAACCGTCTGGAGAACCAGGCCGACCAGATCCACCGCAAGCTGCTCGCCCACCTCTTCAACGGCAAGTACGACGCCATAGAGGTGCTGAAGCTGAAGCAGATCGTGGATGTCCTGGAAGAGGCTGCGGACGCGTTCGAGCACGTCGCGAACACGGTGGAGACCATCGCGGTCAAGGAGTCCTGAACCACGTGGACACCTTTGTACTGGTCGTGACCATCGGCGTCGCGCTCGGCTTCACGTACACGAACGGCTTCCACGACTCGGCGAACGCCATCGCCACGTCGGTGTCCACCCGGGCGCTGACCCCGAGGGCGGCGCTGGCGATGGCGGCGGTGATGAACCTCGCGGGCGCGTTCCTCGGCAGCGGGGTCGCCAAGACCGTCAGCGAGGGGCTGATCGCCACGCCCGAGGGCGACAAGGGGATGGGCATCCTCTTCGCCGCGCTGGTCGGCGCCGTCATCTGGAACCTCGTCACCTGGTACTTCGGGCTGCCGTCCTCGTCCTCGCACGCCCTGTTCGGCGGCATGGTCGGCGCGGCGCTCGCGGGCGGCACGCTGGTCCACTGGGACGGGGTGCTCGACAAGGTCGTCATCCCGATGTTCGTCTCGCCGGTGATCGGCCTGGTGGTCGGCTATCTGGTGATGGTCGCCATCATGTGGATGTTCCGGAAGGCCAATCCGCACAAGGCCAAGCGCGGTTTCCGCATCGCGCAGACCGTGTCGGCGGCCGGCATGGCGCTGGGGCACGGTCTCCAGGACGCCCAGAAGACCATGGGCATCGTGGTGATGGCCCTGGTCATCGCCGATGTGGAGTCCCCGAGCGACCCGATCCCGGTCTGGGTGAAGCTCGTCTGCGCGCTGATGCTGTCGCTCGGCACCTACGCGGGCGGCTGGCGCATCATGCGTACGCTCGGCCGGAAGATCATCGAGCTGGACCCGCCGCAGGGCTTCGCCGCCGAGACGACGGGCGCCTCGATCATGTTCGGTTCGGCGTTCCTCTTCCACGCGCCGATCTCGACGACGCACGTCATCACCTCCGCGATCATGGGTGTGGGGGCCACCAAGCGGGTCAACGCGGTGCGGTGGGGCGTCGCGAAGAACATCATCCTCGGCTGGTTCATCACGATGCCGGCCGCCGCCCTGGTCGCCGCGGCGAGCTACTGGGTCGTCGCCCTGGTCTTCGGCTGACGCCGAGGCTCACGTACGCACGGGTCACGTACGTACGGATCACGTACCTACGGCTCACGTACCTACAGCTCACGTACCTACGGGTCCGCCCCGCACTCCTCAGGGAGTGCGGGGCGGACCCTTTCGCCTTGTGGTGGCACCGCCATGCAGCACCCCAAGGCCGTCTGGGGATCAGCCGAAGCGGCCCGAGATGTAGTCCTCGGTGGCCTGGACCGACGGGTTGGAGAAGATGCGCTCGGTCTCGTCGATCTCGATGAGCTTGCCGGGCATGCCGACCGAGGCGAGGTTGAAGAACGCGGTGCGGTCCGAGACCCGGGCCGCCTGCTGCATGTTGTGCGTCACGATGACGATCGTGAAGCGCTCCTTCAGCTCACCGATCAGGTCCTCGATGGCGAGGGTGGAGATCGGGTCGAGCGCGGAGCACGGTTCGTCCATCAGCAGGACGTCGGGCTCGACCGCGATGGCGCGGGCGATGCAGAGCCGCTGCTGCTGACCGCCGGAGAGACCGGAGCCGGGCTTGTTCAGCCGGTCCTTGACCTCGTTCCAGAGGTTCGCGCCGCGCAGCGACTTCTCGACGATGTCGCCCAGCCGGCTCTTGCGGTAGTTGCCGTTCAGCCGCAGACCCGCCGCGACGTTGTCGAAGATCGACATGGTCGGGAAGGGGTTGGGGCGCTGGAAGACCATGCCGACCGTGCGGCGCACGGTGACCGGGTCGACGCCGGCGCCGTACAGGTTCTCGTCGTCCAGCAGCACCTTGCCCTCGACGCGGCCGCCGGGGGTGACCTCGTGCATGCGGTTGAGGGTGCGCAGGAAGGTGGACTTGCCGCAGCCGGAGGGGCCGATGAAGGCGGTCACCGAGCGGGGCTCGACGGTCATCGAGATGTCGTCGATCGCCTTGTGGTTGCCGTAGTAGGCCGAGAGGCCGCTGACATCGATGCGCTTGGCCATCTGAATCACTGCTTTCCGTGGCCTCAGCGGCCGGTCTTCGGGGCCTTCCAGCGGGCGATGCCGCGGGCCACCAGATTGAGGATCATGACGAAGGCGATCAGGACCAGGGCCGCCGCCCAGGCGCGGTCGTAGGACGCGGTCTCACCGATCTTGTACTGCTCGTAGATGTAGAACGGCAGTGACGACTGGGCGCCTTCGAAGGGGTTCGTGTTGATCAGCTGACTGCCGAAGACCAGCAGGATGATCGGGGCGGTCTCACCGGCGATACGGGCGATGGCGAGCATGACGCCGGTGGCGATGCCGCCGATCGCGGTCGGCAGGACCACCTTGAGGATGGTGCGCCACTTCGGGACACCGAGGGCGAGGGAGGCCTCGCGGAGCTCGTTCGGGACGAGCTTGAGCATCTCCTCGGTGGAGCGGACCACGACCGGGATCATCAGGATCGACAGGGCCAGCGAGCCCATCAGGCCGCTCGGCTCCAGACCCGCGATCAGCATGATCGAGAGGATGAAGAGGCCGGCCACGATGGACGGGATGCCGGTCATCACGTCGACGAAGAAGGTGACGGACCGGGCCAGCGCGCCCTTGCCGTACTCCACCAGGTACACCGCGGTCAGCAGTCCGATCGGGGCGGAGATCACGGTGGCGATGCCGACCTGCTCCAGGGTGCCGATCAGCGCGTGGTAGACACCGCCGCTGGCCTCGGGCCCGAGGACGCCGGCCATCGAGTGGGTCAGGAAGTAGCCGTCCAGGCGTTCGGAGCCGCGGCTGATCGTCGTCCACAGCAGGGAGGCCAGCGGGACGACGGCGAGCAGGAAGCAGACCCAGACCAGGCTGGTCGCCAGGCGGTCCTTGGCCTGCCGGCGGTTCTCGACGACGCTGGTGGTGACGTACGAGATCACCAGGAAGAACAGCGCGGAGAGCAGGCCCCACTGGACGCGGCTGTGCCAGCCCGCCACCACGGCGAGGCCGACGCCGAGGACGATGCCCGCGGCGGCGAAGCCGAGCGGTGCCAGGCGGGGGAGCGTGCGGCTGCTGAGGCTGCCCGCGGGGGCGGTGGGTGCGGGCGTCGGACGTTCCTGGACGCTCGTGGGTGCGTGGCTCATGCGTTGGCCCCCGAATACTCCTTGCGGCGGGCGATGATGAGCCGCGCCGCGCCGTTGACCAGCAGGGTGAGGACGAAGAGGACCAGGCCGGAGGCGATCAGGGCGTCCCGCCCGAACGCGTCGGCCTCGCCGAACTTCGCGGCGATGTTCTGGGCGAACGTGCCGCCGCCCGGGTTGAGCACATGCAGCGAGATCAGGAAGTTCGGCGACAGGACCGTGGCGACGGCCATCGTCTCGCCGAGCGCGCGGCCGAGTCCCAGCATCGAGGCGGAGATCACGCCGGAGCGGCCGAAGGGCAGCACGGAGAGGCGGATGACCTCCCAGCGGGTGGCGCCGAGCGCCAGCGCGGCCTCCTCGTTCATGCGCGGGACCTGGAGGAAGACCTCGCGGCTGACGCTCGTCACGATCGGCAGGATCATGATGGCCAGCAGGATGCCCACGGTGAACAGCGAACGGGCGACGCCGACCTCGGTCTTCTCGAAGACGTACGTCCACCCGAAGAACTGGCCGAGCCAGAGGTTCAGGCCCTCCAGATACGGCACGAGGACGAGTGCGCCCCAGATGCCGTAGACGATGCTGGGCACCGCGGCGAGCAGATCGATGACGTACGCGATCGGGCCGGCCAGCTTGCGCGGCGCGTAGTGCGAGATGAACAGGGCGATGCCGACCGCGACCGGGACCGCGATGGCCATCGCGATGACCGAGCTGATCACGGTGCCGAAGAGCAGGACCGCGATGCCGAAGACGGGCGGGTCACCGGCCGGGTTCCAGTCGAACGTTGTGAGGAAGTTGCCCTCGTCCCCGGATATCGCGATCGCCGCGCGGTACGTGAGGAAGGCGGCGATCGACGCCATGATCACGAGCAGCAGGATGCCGGAGCCCCGGGAGAGGCCCAGGAAGATCGTGTCCCCGAGCCGGCCGGTGTTCCCGGGGCGGGAGTGTCCGCCCGGCCGGGCCGGTGGGATGTCTGTCTGTGTGGTGGAAGCCATGGTCTTTCCGGTCTGTGTGGGGGAGCCGCGGACGGCGCCCCTGGCGGCGGTGCACCGGATGGGGGTGGGGGGCGGGCCGGTCCGGAGGGGTGCGCCGGACCGGCCGCCCGAGGAGCCCGGGTGGAGCGGGTGTTACGAGAGACCGGCGACGGTCTCGCGGACCTTGGCGTTGATGGCCTCGGGGATCGGGGCGTAGCCGGCCTCGGTGAGGAGCTTCTGGCCGTCCTCGGAGGCGGTGTAGGTGAGGAAGGACTTCACGGTGCCGAGGGTGTCGGCCTTGTTGCCGGTGTCGCAGACGACCTCGTAGGTGACCAGGACCAGCGGGTACGCGCCCTCGGCCTTGGTGGTGTAGTCGAGGTCGAGCGCCAGGTCCTTGCCGGTGCCCTTGACCTTGGCGGCGGCGATGGCCTTGGAGGCGTTCTCGGAGGAGGCCTTCACCGGGGCGGAGCCGCCGGTGTTGATGTCGACCGTGGTGATCTGCTGCGAGGCGGCGTAGGAGAGCTCGAAGTAGCCGATCGCGCCGTCGACCTGCTTGACCTGGGTGGCGACACCGGAGGAGGAGGTCGCGCCCTGGCCGCCGGGGGCGGGCCACTTCTTCTCCGCCTCGTACTTCCAGTCGGACGGGGCCGCGGCGCCGAGGTACTTGCCGAGGTTCTGCGTGGTGCCGGAGTCCTCGGAGCGGTGGAAGGCCTGGATCGCCTTGTCCGGGAGCTTGACGCCCGGGTTGAGCTTGGCGATGGCCTCGTCGTTCCACTTCTTGATCTTCGTGTCGAAGATCTTGGCGAGGGTGGGGGCGTCCAGCGTCAGGCTGTCGACGCCTTCCAGGTGGTAGCCGATCGCGATCGGGCCGCCGACCATCGGGAGGTTGATGCCCTGGCCGCTCTTGCAGATCTTCTTGGAGTCGGCGACCTCCTCGGGCTTCAGCGCCGAGTCGGAGCCGGCGAAGCCGACCGTGCCCTGGTTGAAGGCGACGATGCCCTCGCCGGACGAGGAGGAGTTGTAGTTGATCTCCACGCCGGAGCAGGCGGCCATGTACTCCTTGACCCAGAGGTCCATGGCGTTCTTCTGCGCGCTGGAGCCGGAGGCGCGCAGCTGCCCCTTGGCCCCGTCGCACTTGACGTTCGAGGCGGCCTTCGTCTGCTTGCCGCCGGTGGTGTCGTTGCTGCTGTTGTCGTCCGAACCGCACGCCGTGAGGACCAGGGCGCCGGAGACGGCGAGGGCACCGAGCGCGGTGGCACGAAGCCGGTTCTTGCGCTGAAGCTTCACTTTCGGGTGTTCCTTCCAGAAGCCGCCGAGGTGGTGTGGTCGCTACGACGGCGTGCGAGGTGGTGGGTGGTGCGGAAGTCGTGGACGGTGCGGTGAGTGCCTCGCACCGTGCACAGCCGAAATTAGGCAGATCAGGTGAATCGGCTTGCGGGGGTGAGTGAACGGGAGGTGAACCGTGTCGGGCGGCCCGGTTCCGGGTACGGGCAGCACGCCTCCAGCCCCGGACGGGTGCCGGTTACGGGGCCGGAGGGGGTGCGCGCGGGTGCTGCTCTACGAGGGCTACGAGGGCTACGAGGGCTACGAGGCCGGCAGGGTGTCCAGCGCCGCGTCGAGGAGCGCGCGGTCGCGGTCCTGGGTCAGCCGGGCACGGGCGGCAGGGGGCGTCAGCCAGCGCACGTCGTCCACCTCGCGGTTCGGGACGAACGCGCCCGCCGTGGCCTCGGCCGACCAGTACGTGACCTCCTTGGGGCGGCCGTTCACGACGTACCGCACCGCGGGGAGCAGCGGGCCGGGTACGCAGCGGTGCCCGGTCTCCTCCAGCACCTCGCGCAGCGCCGCCTCGCGCGGGGACTCGCCGCGCTTCAGCTTCCCCTTGGGGAACGACCAGTCGTCGTAGCGCGGCCGGTGCACGAGGCACAGCTCCACCCCGCCGCGCGGCGCCGTCGACCGGCGCCACAGGACGCATCCCGCCGCGCGCACGGTGCCGTCCGGGGCGCCGCTCACGGCCGGACCGCCGCGGCCGTGGCGTAGGGCCAGCACTGCCGGAAGAGGGCGCGGGCCGCCTCCACCTCGTGGCGCTGGTCGGCGTGGAGCACCCCCAGGGCGTACGCGGTCGTCGGGGCGATGCGCGGGGTGCGGGCCGCGGCGGCAGCGGCGGCGGCGGCCTCGGCGGCGTCCCGGTGGCGGTCGAGGGCGCGCCCGGGGCCGGCCAGGACCGGATCGGGGGCGCCGCGCAGCACCTCGTGGGCGTACCGGTGCAGACGCAGCAGCAGCCGGGTCTGGTGCCAGGGCGCGTCGTGCGCGTCGTTGTACGGCTCGGCCGTCTCGTCCGGGGGCAGCGCGGCGACGGCGCCGAGCAGCCGCTGTTCGGCCCGGCCGGCCGGATCGCCGAGCAGGTCGCCGGCCGGCCGGGCGGCCGCGGCGGACAGCGGCACCTCGGAGGCGAGGAGGGCGACCGCGTCGGCGACCGCGTGGAAGCGGGAGGAGCCGAGGGCCTGGAGCGCGGCGGAGTGGGCGCGGGTCCGGGCCAGGGTGAGCTGGCGGTCGAGCAGTGCTCCGGCGCGGGCGGCGCCGACGCCGAGGACGGCGCGTTCCTTCTCCGCGGCGGCCGTGGCGGTGGTGGAAGTGGTGGCCGTGGCGGCCGTGGCGGTGGTGGCGGCGGGGCCCGCGGCCACCGTGGCCGTGGCGGATGTCGGGGACGCCGGTGCCGTGCCCGTTTCGGTGCGGGCGGCGGGCAGGGCGGCGCCCGGGAGCCCGTGCAGGGCGTCAAGGAGCCGGGTCAGCCGGTCCGCGTAGGCGTGCTCGCGGGCCAGGGTGCCGGACAGCCAGGCCAGTTCGGTGCGCAGGTGCTCGGCCCAGAGCGGGTCGAGCGCGGAGCGGAACGTGTGGAGCGTCCCCCCGATGCGGCGGGCCGAGCGGCGCAGCGCCCAGGCGGCCTCCTCGGCGGCCCGGGGGCCGGCGTCGGTGGGTGCGCTGTTCTCGCGGTGCAGACGCAGGCTGCGCAGGAAGTCCGCGGCCCGGTCCCGCAGATACGGTGCGAGCACCGCCCCCGCGGTCACGTCCGCCTGTGTCTGGTGGTCAGGGCGTCGCACGCCGGCGCCTCCGGGCGTCAATGAGCATTTCCTGTACGTGCCGCAGCGGCCGGCCCTCCGCGTCCGTGGCGTGCCGGGTCCAGTCCCCGTCGGGGCCCAGGTGCCAGGAGGAGGTCGTGTCGGCCATGCCGGTCTCCAGGAGCCGGCTGAGCGCGGCCCGGTGCGCGGGGTCGGTGACCCGGACCAGGGCCTCGATGCGGCGGTCGAGATTGCGGTGCATCATGTCGGCGCTGCCGAACCAGACTTCGGGTTCGCCGCCGTTGCCGAACGAGAAGACCCGGGAGTGTTCGAGGAAGCGGCCCAGTATCGAGCGGACCCGGACGTTCTCCGAGAGGCCGGTGACGCCGGGGCGGATCGCGCAGATGCCGCGGACCCAGATGTCGACGGGGACACCGGCCTGCGCGGCCCGGTAGCAGGCGTCGATGACGGCCTCGTCGACCATCGAGTTGACCTTGATGCGGACGTAGGCGGGGCGGCCGGCCCGCTGGTGGGCGATCTCCTTGTTGATCCGGACGATCAGCCCGTCGCGCAGCGACTTGGGGGCCACCAGCAGCCGGCGGTAGGTCTCGCGGCGGGAGTAGCCGGAGAGCCGGTTGAACAGGTCCGAGAGGTCCGCCCCGACCTGCGGGTCGGCGGTGAGCAGGCCGAGGTCCTCGTAGAGCCGGGCGGTCTTGGGGTGGTAGTTGCCGGTGCCGACGTGCGAGTAGCGGCGCAGGGTGTCGCCCTCCTGGCGGACGACGAGGGAGAGCTTGCAGTGCGTCTTCAGCCCGACGAGGCCGTAGACGACGTGGCAGCCCGCCTCCTCCAGCTTCCGCGCCCACTTGATGTTGGCCTGCTCGTCGAAGCGGGCCTTGATCTCGACGAGTACGAGGACCTGCTTGCCGGACTCGGCGGCGTCGATGAGGGCGTCCACTATCGGGGAGTCGCCCGAGGTCCGGTACAGCGTCTGCTTGATCGCCAGCACGTCCGGATCGGCCGCCGCCTGCTCCAGGAAGGCCTGGACGGACGTCGAGAAGGAGTCGTACGGGTGGTGCAGCAGCACGTCGCGCTCGCGCAGGGCGGCGAAGATGTCGGGTGCGGAGGCGGACTCCACCTCGGAGAGGTCGCGGTGGGTGCCGGCCACGAACTTGGGGTACTTCAGCTCGGGCCGGTCGAGCGAGGCTATGCCGAACAGCCCGGTCAGATCGAGCGGACCGGGCAGCGGGTAGACCTCGGCGTCGGAGACCTTCAGCTCGCGTACCAGCAGGTCCAGTACGTACGGGTCGATGGACTCCTCGACCTCCAGCCGGACCGGCGGGCCGAAGCGGCGCCGCATGAGCTCCTTCTCCAGGGCCTGGAGCAGGTTCTCCGCGTCGTCCTCCTCGACCTCCAGGTCCTCGTTCCGGGTCACCCGGAACATGTGGTGCGCCAGCACCTCCATCCCCGGGAACAGCTCCTCCAGATGCGCGGCGATGACGTCCTCTATGGGCACGTACCGCTGCGGCGAGGCCTCCAGGAAGCGGGTCAGCAGCGGCGGCACCTTGACCCGGGCGAAGTGGCGGTGGCCGCTGACCGGGTTGCGGACGACGACGGCGAGGTTCAGCGAGAGGCCGGAGATGTACGGGAAGGGGTGCGCGGGGTCCACCGCGAGCGGGGTCAGCACGGGGAAGACCCGCTGGCGGAAGAAGGTGAACAGCCGGGCCTGCTCCTTCTCCGTCAGCTCCGGCCAGCGGATCAGCTGGATGCCCTCGTCGGACAGGGCGGGCGCGACGTCCTGCTGGTAGCAGGCCGCGTGCCGGGCCATGAGCTCCCGCGAGCGGGTCCAGATCAGGTCCAGGACCTCGCGGGGCTGGAGCCCGGAGGCGGAGCGGGTGGCGACCCCGGTCGCGATACGGCGCTTGAGCCCGGCCACCCGGACCATGAAGAACTCGTCCAGGTTCGAGGCGAAGATGGCGAGGAAATTAGCCCGTTCGAGGAGCGGGGTCGACGGGTCCTCGGCCAGCTCCAGAACCCGTTCGTTGAACGCGAGCCAACTGCGCTCCCGGTCCAGGAAGCGCCCCTGGGGCAGCTCGTCCCCGTCCGTACCCGGCTCGTACGCGTCCGCGTCCGCGTCGATGTCCGGATCCAGATCGGCGGCGGTGGACAGCGCGCCCGGCCGCGACGCCTGGCCGGCGACGGCATGCGGGCGGTGGGCGGCGAGGGAGCCGACCGACGGCTGGGCGGCGGGCTGGACCGGGACCTCGGAGCTGGGCTGCTGGCTCATGGGCCCATTCTTCCGCGCGGAGGGCTCCGGAGGCGCGTCGGAGGGGGCGGAGATCACGGGAACCGCGCGCGGAGTGCGTCGCGGGCCGGGATTCTTCCCGTTGCGGGGGGTCGGCAGGGCTGGCTGCATCCTGAGAGGGTCGCAAGGGCGTCTGAATGCCCGGTAACGGCGACATGACATGCAGGAAGCGGTGAGTGGCCGTGTGTGGCGGCTCCGCCCGGGGCCGGGGCCCCGGAGGGACGTGTGCACGGTCCCCGGGACCCCGTACGAGTCCCGGGGCGTCCCGTGCCGCCGTCTCAGGACTCCGTGCGGTACATCAGGTCGACCTCGTGGGTGGTGAAGCCCATCCGCTCGTAGACCGTCACGGCGGCCGTGTTGTCCGCGTCGACGTAGAGCATCGCGGTGGGCAGGCCCTCCGAGGCGAGGTGGCGCAGCCCGATCGCGGTGAGCGCCTTGCCGAGGCCGCCGCCCTGGGCGTCGGGCCGGATGCCGACCACGTACACCTCGCCCAGCTGCTCCTCGGCGTGCACCTTCGTCCAGTGGAAGCCGATCAGTTCCGTGGTGCCGTCCTCGCCGGTCCGTTCGGCGAGGAAGAAGCCCTTGGGGTCGAACCACGGTTCGGCCTTGCGGTCGTCGAGGTCGCGCTGGCGCAGGGCGCCCTGTTCGGGGTGGTGGGCGAAGGCGGCGCTGTTCACGGCGAGCCAGGCGGCGTCGTCCTGGCCGGGGACGAAGGTGCGGACGGTGACGCCCGGCGGCAGGACCGGTTCGGCGATGTTCAGGGGGCTCAACGGTCTGCGGAGCTGGCGCAGTTCGCGGAAGAGCGAGAGCCCGAGGACCTGGGCCAGATGGCGGGCGGCGGCCTTTCCGCCGTGTGCCCAGACGCGCAGCCGCTTGCCGGTCGCGGCCAGCAGCGCGGCGCCGAGGGCCCGTCCGTGGCCGTGGCCCCGGTGGGCCGGGTGCACGACCAGCTCGGCGGCCGGGGCCTCGACGGGGTCGGTGTCCTCCAGTTGCGCGTACCCGACGAGTGTGCCGCCGGCCGTCAGCAGGAAGTGCCGGACGCCGTCCCGGTGTCCGCCCCGCAGCTGGAGCCGCCCCTGCTCGGACACGGCCTGCCGGCCGTCGGAGCGCGCGGCCTCGGCGAGGAGCCCGGTGACGGCTTCCGCCTGGTCGGGGGTGAGGGTGTCCAGGGTCTGGATCTCGCGTCCGGGGGCGGGGAGGGGTACGTCAGTCGTCATGGGTACGAGCGTACGGGCCCCTTGGGCGGGGGGCGGCGAGGTTGGTGCGGGGTGCTCCGTGTTCGGGGTTCCGTCCTCAATCTCCCCCATAGCCTTAAAGGCATGGGGGGACCCCCTCGACGGGCTGGTTTGTGCGGGTTCCCCGCGGGGCGCCTTTGTCCGGTGGGTGGGGGTCCGGGGTCCCTCCGGGGCGACTCCTCGAACGACGAACGTGCGGGCACCTCGTACACGTACCCCGGTCTGTGTTCGTCGTTCTGCGGGGACGCCCCTGCACGCCCCCGAACCCGGCCGTCGTGCGTCTGCGACAGCGTGATTCACCGGCGTGAGGACGCGGAACCGGCCCGGGTGGGGGCGTGCAGGGGTGTCCCCGCAGGAAATGGCGTACGACCCGGCCCACTCCTCGTACCCGGGTGAACACGCCATTTCTGAGGAGTCACCCCGGAGGGACCCCGCCCCCACCCACCGGACAACGGCGCACCGGCCCACCCCGAAGCGTCCCGGCCCCATTTGGGCGAATGGCCCCGTTCCGATCGTGCGGCAACCAGTTCGTAACCCCAAACATCTGTCGCGCTACGCGCGTTGACCCTAGGCTGCGCACGCAGTATCCAGTTTCAGACGTGGCTCGATCGTCACACCACCCGCTGAACTCACAAGGGGTCCGATGTCAGCGACACCTCAGAAGAACCGCGCGTCCCGGCGGGTGCTCGCCGCCGCGGCCGGGCTGGCCACCGTCGGTGCGCTGGTCGCCGCGATGCCGGCGAGCGCCGAAGGACACGGCAAGGGCCAAGGGGGGCACCACGCTCCCGGCACCGTGGACGTGCAGCTGCTGTCCTTCAACGACCTGCACGGAAACCTGGAGCCGCCCGCCGGCTCGGCCGGCACGGTCACCGAGACGCAGGCCGACGGCACGACGAAGGCCGTTCCGGCCGGCGGCGTCGAGTACCTGGCCTCCTCGCTGCGCGCCGCGCGCAAGGGGCACCCGTACTCCATCACCGCCGCGGGCGGCGACATGGTCGGTGCGAGCCCGCTGCTGTCGGGGCTCTTCCACGACGAGCCGACCATCGAGGCCCTGAACAAGATCGACCTCGATGTGACGAGCGTCGGCAACCACGAGTTCGACGAGGGCGCCACGGAGCTGGGCCGCCTTCAGAACGGCGGCTGCCACCCGGTCGAGGGCTGCTACGAGCAGGGCAAGAAGTTCCAGGGCGCCGACTTCCCGTACCTCGCGGCCAATGTGACGGACGAGAAGTCGGGCAAGCCGATCCTCCGGCCGTACACGGTCTGGAAGAAGGACGGCATCAAGATCGGCTTCATCGGGGTGACCCTGGAGGGCACGCCGAACATCGTGACGGCCAACGGCGTCAAGGGCCTGAAGTTCCACGACGAGGTCGAGACGATCAACAAGTACGCCAAGGAGCTGGACCGCCAGGGCGTGAAGTCGATCGTCGCACTGATCCACGAGGGCGGCGCCCCGGCGTCGTCCGCGTACGACTACGACTGCGACAGCCCGGGGGCCGGTGACGGGATCTCCGGGCCGATCACCGAGATCGCCAAGGGCATCACGCCGAAGGTGGACGCGCTGGTCACCGGCCACACGCACCAGGCGTACGTCTGCACGATCCCGGACCCGGCGGGCAACCCGCGCCTGGTCACCTCGGCGTCCTCGTTCGGCAAGCTGTACACGGACACGACGCTGACGTACGACCGCCGCACCAAGGACATCGTGCGCACCGCGGTGAAGGGGGCCGGGCGCGGCCACCACCCGGCGCCCTCGAACCCGGTCTCGGCCAACCACATCGTGACCCGCGACCAGGCCCCGGCCTCCGACATGACGGCCCTGATCGCGCGCTGGAACACCCTGGCGGCCCCGATCGCCAACCGTCCGCAGGGCTACATCTCGGCGGACATCAACGGCCGCGGCTCCACCGCGCCGGAGAAGCCGCTCGGCGATCTGATCGCCGACGCCCAGCTGGAGGGTCTGGCCCCGGCCGACAAGGGCGGGGCGGTCGTCGCCTTCATGAACCCGGGCGGCATCCGCGCGGACCTCGTGTACAAGGCGACCGGCGCCGAGGGGGACGGCGTCGTCACCTACGGCGAGGCGTTCACCGTGCAGCCGTTCACCAACATGATGAACGTCGTCGACCTGACCGGCGCCCAGCTGGTCTCCGCGCTCCAGCAGCAGGTCAGCGGGTCGAACGAGGCCAGCCCGAAGATCCTCCAGGTGTCGAAGGGGCTCACCTACACCCTGGACATGACGAAGTCGGGCGCCGCCCGTGTGGTGACGGACACGATCCGTCTGAACGGTGAGGCGATCGACCCGGCCAAGACCTACCGCGTCGCCATGAACGAGTTCCTGGCGGGCGGCGGCGACGGCTTCGCGGCCCTCGGCCAGGGCACCAACAAGCTCGTGGGCGCCTCGGACCTGGACCTGTTCAACGCCTACCTGGCGGCCCACTCCACGGCCGCCGCCCCGCTGGCCCCGCCGGCCGCGGACCGGATCACCGTCATCCAGTAGGACGGAACCACCAGACCGACCGCGATGCGCGGGCGGGGGCGAAGGCCCCGCCCGCGCATCCGTCGTTTCCCGGCTCCGCCAGCCCCTGCACATCCGGCACACACCCCTGCACGTCCGGCACATCCCGCCGCTCCGGAGCGGCCTAGTGTCCTCGGCGGACGGTGCCCTCCTTCCGGGGTGCCGCTCCGGTGGCGCGGTACGAGATGGGTCGGCGGACCCGTGTCGTACCGCGTCTCCGTGTGTCATTCCCCGGGGGTCTCCGGGGGTGGCTGGGGCGCTCCTGGGAGCCGGAGGGTGGCTGTCGTGCCGCCGCCTTCGGCCGGGAGGAGGGTGACCTCGCCGCCGGCCTGCCGGACGGTGCGGGCGACGATGGACAGGCCGAGGCCTGAGCCGGGGAGCTGGCGGGCGGACGGGGAGCGCCAGAAGCGTTCGAAGACGTGGGGGAGTTCGTCGGCGGGGATGCCGGGACCCTGGTCGCGGACGGTCAGTTCGCCGCGGTGCAGGACGACGGTGACGGTGCCGCGCGGCGGGCTGAACTTCACGGCGTTGTCGAGGACGTTGACGATCGCCCGTTCCAGCGCGGCGGGCTCGGCGCGGACGTACCAGGGGGCCAGCTCGGCCGTGATCGTCAGCTCGGGGCCGCGGAGCCGGGCGCGTTGCAGGGCGGTGCGGGTGATGTCGTGCAGGGCGACCACCTGGAGGGGGCCGGTCTTGGCGGCGTCGGGGCGGGCCAGTTCCTGGAGGTCGCCGATGAGCGAGGCCAGCTCGGTCATCTGGGCCTTCACGGAGGCCATCAGGGCCTTGCGGTCGTCCGGCGGGATCGCCCGGCCGGTCTCGTCGCTGCGGGCGAGGAGTTCGATGTTGGTGCGCAGCGAGGTGAGCGGGGTGCGCAGTTCGTGGCCGGCGTCGGCGATGAGCTGGGCCTGCCGGTCGCGGGAGGTGGCGAGGGAGGACGTCAGTGAGTTGAACGAGCGCGAGAGGCGCGCGATCTCGTCCTCGCCGTCGACGGGGATGCGGACGGTCAGGTCCTCGGTCCGGGCGACGTGCTCGACGGCCTCGGTCAGCTCGTCGACGGGGCGCAGTCCGGAGCGGGCGACCCAGAGCCCGGCGGCGCCGGCGCCGAGGACGCCGATGCCGGAGACGAGGAGGAGTACCCAGGCGAGGGTGGTGAGGGGTTTGTCGATCTCGCTGAGGGGGCGGCCGAGGGAGACGGCGAGGTCGATGGGGCCCTTCACGGGGGCGGTGTAGACGCGCATCTCGACGCCGTCCGCGTCCTTCGCGGTGCGCAGGGCGTCGGGGCGGTCGTGGGTGACCACGGCGAGGTCCGCGTCGCTGACGGGGAGCTTGGAGGAGCCGGGCGCGAGGCAGACCGTGCCCTGGGCGTCGATGAGCTGGACGGTGAGCCCGGAGTAGGGCCGGGGAAGCGGGACCTGATCGGCGCCGCGGCAGTAGTCGTACAGGTTGGTCAGATAGCGGGCGTCCACATTGGAGCCGCGCAGGGTCGAGTCGAGCTGGTTCTGCAACTGCTCCCGCGTCACGAACCAGCACGCCGCCGCCACCGCCGCGACCGCGACCGCCACGGCGGTGGCGATGAGGAGGGCGAGGCGGGAGCGGAGCGGCAGGGCGCGGATGCGGCGCAGGGGGCCGGTCATCCCTCGGCCCCGCCGGAGCGCAGGGCGTAGCCGACGCCCCGCACGGTGTGGACGAGGCGGGGTTCGCCGCCGGCCTCGGTCTTGCGGCGCAGGTACATCACGTACACGTCGAGCGAGTTGGAGCTGGGCTCGAAGTCGAAGCCCCAGACGGCCTTGAGGATCTGTTCGCGGGTGAGGACCTGGCGCGGGTGGGCGAGGAACATCTCCAGGAGGGTGAACTCGGTGCGGGTGAGTTCCACGCGGCGCTCTCCCCGGGTGACCTCGCGGGTGGCGAGGTCCATGCGCAGATCGGCGAAGGAGAGGGTGTGGTCGTCGGGGACGGGGGCGCCCGCCGCGGCCGCGTAGGAGCTGCGGCGCAGCAGGGCGCGGATGCGGGCGAAGAGTTCGTCGAGCTCGAAGGGTTTGACGAGGTAGTCGTCGGCGCCCGCGTCGAGTCCGGTGACGCGGTCGCCGACGGTGTCGCGGGCGGTGAGCATCAGGATGGGGGTGGTGGTGCCCGTGGCGCGGATGCGGCGGGCGGCGGTCAGGCCGTCCATCCGGGGCATCTGGATGTCGAGGACGATGAGGTCGGGGGCGTACGACTCGGCCTTGGCGAGGGCGTCGAGACCGTCGACGGCGACCTCGGTGCCGTACCCCTCGAAGGCGAGGCTGCGCTGAAGTGCCTCGCGCACGGCGGGTTCGTCGTCGACGACGAGGATGCGCTGGGGACCTTCCTCGGCGGGGCTCATCGCTGTCTCGTCCTCTTCTCGGTGCGTACGGTGCGGGGCGGGTCCCAGTTTCTCAGCCCCGCCCGCTCAGGAGCCGTCGCCGGACCGCAGACCGGCGAGGTCGGCCTTGAGGGTGTTGACCGGGATGGCGAAGCCCAGGCCGACACTGCCCGCGCTGGAGCTGCCCTGGCCACTGGCGGAACTGGCCGAGTACATGGCCGAATTGATGCCGATGATCTCGCCGTCCATGTTGATCAGGGCGCCGCCGGAGTTGCCGGGGTTGAGCGAGGCGTCGGTCTGGATGGCCTTGTACGTGGTGGTGGAGTCGCCGGTGTCGCCGTTGAACTGCTGTCCGCCGAACTCGAAGGGCCACTGCCGGCCGCCGCCCTGGTTCCCGTTCCCGTCGCCGCTCTCCTTGGCGACGGTCACGTCGCGGTCGAGCGCGGAGACGATGCCGCTGGTGACGGTGCCGGTGAGGCCCTCGGGGGAGCCGATCGCGACGACCTGGTCGCCGACCGCGACCTTGGAGGAGTCGCCGAGCGTGGCGGTCTTCAGTCCGCTCGCGCCCTGGAGCCTGATGAGGGCGAGGTCCTTGTCGGGGTCGGTGCCGACGACGTCGGCGGTGTACTTCTTGCCGGTGGAGAGCGTGACCTCGATGGAGGTGGCGCCCGCGATGACGTGGTTGTTGGTGACGATCTCGCCGTCGGCGGTGATGACGACGCCGGAGCCGGTGGACTGGCCGGAGGTGGAGGTCGCGCCGATCTCGACGATGGTCGGGGAGAGGGCGGCGGCGACGCCGGCGACGGTGCCCTTGCTGCTCTGCGAGACGGTGGTGCCGGGGATGATCCCGCTGCCGGTGCTCGTGGCGGTGTCGTCGGTGATCCGGCCGAGGAGGGTCGCGGTGCCGCCGCCGACGACCGCCGCGGCGATGGCCACGGCCGTCAGCAGGGCGACGGGGCGGCGGACCCGGCGGCGGGAGGGCGCCGGTTCGGGGGAGTGCGGGGCGGCCGGGGCGGCGCCGTGGAAGCCGCCGCCTCCGTGGCCGCCGTCGCCGGGCCACACGGTCGTGCCGTGGCCCAGGTCGACCGGCTGGACGGGCTGGTATGACGGCGGCGGCGGGTAGGCCGCTTCGCCGTTGCCGTACGAGGGGTACATCGGGTACTCGCCGCTCGGGCGCTGGCTCTCTGTCATGACCAAGAGCCTGTCCGGCCAAGATGAGAGGAGCGTGAGCACGCGCTGAGAAGCCCGGCAGAACCTCGTATGCCCGATATAAAGACCGGCGGGGGGCCGATACGGGGACCGGGCGCCGGGAGGGCTCAGAGCGGCTTCGGGGGTTCTCCGCAGCCGCAGGAGCGGCGGACGACGAGGGCCGAGGGAAACTGCTTCAGCCGCTCCCGCCGCGAGCCCGAGACCCGCAGCGAGTCGTCGAGGACCAGGTCCACCGCGGCCCGCGCCATCGCCGGACGGTCGGAGAAGACCGTGGTCAGCGGTGGATCGGTGAGACCGGCCTCCTTCACGTCGTCGAAGCCGGCGACGGCCAGCTCGCCGGGCACGTCGATGCGCAGTTCGCGGGCGGCCCGCAGGACGCCGATGGCCTGGTCGTCGGTGGCGCAGAAGATGGCCGGCGGCCGGTCGGGGCCCGAGAGGAGGTCCAGGGCGACCCGGTAGGCGTCGTAGCGGTTGTACGGGGCCTGGAAGAGGCGGCCCTCGGTGGAGCGCCCGGATTCGTGCATGGCCCGGCGCCAGCCCTCGATGTGGTCGGCGACCGGGTCGCCGACGGACGGGGTGGACTCCATGCCGCCCAGACACGCCACGTAGGCGTTGCCGTGCTCCAGGAGGTGGCGGGTGGCGAGCTGGGCGCCGCCCACGTCGTCGGTGACGACGGCGACGTCGTCGATGGCCTCGGGCCGTTCGTGCAGCAGCACGACCCGGGCGTCCCAGGCCTCTATCTCCGCCGCCGCGCGCTCGCTGGGGCCCTGGCTGACGAGGATCAGGCCGGAGACCCGCATGCCGAGGAAGGCGCGCAGATAGTGGACCTCGCGCTCGTCGCGGTAGTCGGAGTTGCCGACGAGCACCATCTTCCCGCGCTCGGCGGCGGCCTGTTCGACCGCGTGCGCCATCTCCGCGAAGAAGGGCTGCCGGGCGTCCGGCACGATCATCCCTATGAGGTCGGTCCGCCGCGAGGCCATGGCCTGGGCGACCCGGTCGGGCCGGTAGCCCAGCTCCTTGATCGCGGCGAGCACCCGCTCGCGCGTGGCCGGGGCGACCGGCCGGGGTCCGTTGTTGATGACGTAGCTGACGACCGCGGTCGACGTCCCCGCCAGTCTCGCCACATCGTCCCGCGTCACCTTGGCCACGCGCGGCAGTCTACGCGGATGGAACTACCTCTTGACAGGCCGGACCGGGGCTTCTTCCGTGACTTCGGACATCTCCGACTGCTCCGAACGGGTGAGGGTTTCGGTGCTTCCCTTGGCGGCGCCCGCCTTGGCCTCCTCGGCGGCCCGTTCCACCTTCTCCGGGGCGACGAAGCGGTATCCCACATTGCGGACGGTGCCGATGAGGGATTCGTGTTCCGGGCCGAGTTTGGCGCGCAGCCGGCGGACGTGGACGTCGACGGTGCGGGTGCCGCCGAAGTAGTCGTAGCCCCAGACCTCCTGGAGCAGCTGGGCGCGGGTGAAGACCCGGCCCGGGTGCTGCGCCAGATACTTGAGCAGTTCGAATTCCTTGAACGTCAGATCGAGGACCCGGCCCTTGAGCTTGGCGCTGTACGTGGCCTCGTCCACGGAGAGGTCGCCGTTGCGGATCTCCATGGGGGAGTCGTCGGCGGTGATCTGCTGGCGGCCGGTGGCCAGCCGCAGCCGCGCCTCGACCTCGGCGGGACCCGCCGTGTCGAGCAGGACGTCGTCGATGCCCCAGTCCGCGGTGACGGCCGCGAGGCCGCCCTCGGTGACCACGAGGATCAGCGGACAGCCCGGTCCGGTGGACCGCAGGAGCTGGCAGAGCGACCTGACCTGGGGCAGGTCGCGGCGGCCGTCGACGAGGATGACGTCGGCACCGGGGGTGTCGACGAGAGCGGGGCCCTCGGCGGGGGCGACCCGCACGCTGTGCAGCAGGAGGCCGAGGGCGGGGAGCACCTCCGTCGACGGCTGGAGGGCATTGGTCAGGAGCAGCAGAGAACTCATCGCCGTCCACCTGCCCGGTCGGTCGGTCGGTGATCGTGCACGGTTGGCTCGCCCATTGCGTCGGTCCTCCTCGTTCCCTGCGAGAGGGGCACTCCCGGGTGGGACCCGGGGGAGTCTGCGGCACTGCTTCGTACGCTGTTGTCCTGCTCGGCCGTACGACGGGTGGTCGTACGGGTTTCGCCCGTGCGGCCCGCGCTCAGGAACGCTGAGCTTGTCGAAACGTCTCCGTAACAACATGCGGAAAGCACAAAAGGACCCGGGGGCTGCGTTGCCCGGATCCTCTTCCCCGCAGAATAGCCCACATGACTTCAGTGTCCGAGGGGCGAATTCACGGTGGCGCTGTTCCCTTGATCACGCGCGGGCCGCTGCGGACGACATTGCGGGCGGGTGACGGGGTCCGGATCGAGGCGGTGTACGAACCGTGTACGGCGGGTGCCGCGGCGGCGGACGGGGCGGCCGGGGCGGGGACGGCGATCGTGCTCGCGCACGGTTTCACCGGTTCGGCCGACCGCCCCGCCGTGCGGCGGGCCGCGGAGGTGTTCGCCCAGCGTGCGGCGGTGGTGACGTTCTCCTTCCGGGGGCACGGAGGGTCCGGCGGACGGTCCACGGTGGGGGACCGCGAGGTGCTGGATCTGGCGGCGGCGGTCGCCTGGGCGCGGTCGCTCGGGCACCGGCGGATCGTTACGGCGGGGTTCTCGATGGGCGGTTCGGTGGTGCTGCGGCACGGGGCGCTGTATACGGCTCCGGGCGTACGCGAGGAGGGCGGGGGGCGCACGGAAGCGCACGGGGAGGCGCACGCCGACGCGGTGGTGTCCGTGAGCGCACCCGCGCGCTGGTTCTACCGGGGGACGGCACCCATGCGCCGGCTCCACTGGATGGTCACCCGCCCCACCGGCCGGCTCGTCGGGCGCTACGGCTTCCGCACCCGGATCGACCGCAGGCCCTGGGACCCGGTCCCGCTCTCCCCGGTCGAGGCCGCCGGGCGCATCGCCCCCGCCCCGCTGCTGATCGTGCACGGCGACCGGGACCCGTACTTCCCGCTCGACCACCCGAGGACGCTGGCCGAGGCGGCGGGCGGGGCCGCCGAGCTGTGGCTGGAGCCCGGGATGGGCCACGCGGAGAACGCGGCGGACGAGAGCTTGCTCACCCGCATCTCCGACTGGGCGACGGCCCGGTGACGCGGGTGAACCATGATGGACAGCCGACGCGAGACGAGGAGAGGAGCGCCGCCATGCCTGCGGGAACGATCCGCTACTGGGCAGCAGCCAAGGCAGCAGCCGGAACCGCGGAGGAGCCGTACACCGCCGCGACGCTCAAGGAAGCGCTCGACGCGGTGCGCGCCGCGCACCCCGGTGAGCTGAGCCAGGTGCTGCGACGGTGTTCGTTCCTCGTCGACGGTGACCCCGTCGGGACCCGGAGCCATGAGACCGTACGCCTTGCCGAGGGCGGCACGGTCGAGGTGCTCCCGCCGTTCGCAGGAGGGTGAACCGGAGAACATGAGCAGCGATCAGCAGCAGCCGTACCCGCAGGACCCGTACGCCCGGGATCCGTACGCACCGGACGCGTACGCGCAGGACCCGTACGCCCAGGCCCCCGCCCCGGCCCCGTACGCGCAGGACCCGTACGCCCCGCAGCAGCCGTACCCGTCCGGGCAGGCCCACACCGGGCAGGCGTACGGCGCTCACGGCCACCACGACCCGGGCTACGGCGGTCACGGCCCGCAGGACCCGGGGTACGGCGCGCAGGGCGGCTACGACCCGCACGGGGCGCCCCGGGCGGCTCACGCGCCCCAGGCGCAGCCCGGGGACGGATGGCAGTCCGGGGAGCAGGGCGTCGCGCAGACCTGGGAGGGCCAGACCTGGGACACCCAGTACCAGCCGACGATCGGCCCCGGCGGAGCGGCCCCGGTGCCGGACCCGGAGCAGACGGCGTACATGGCCCCGGTGCCCGCGGCCGACGCGGAGCAGACGGCGTATCTGGCCCCCGTGCCCGCGGTCGACCCGGAGCAGACGGCGTATCTCGCCCCGGTGGCCGTGCCGGACGCGGCCGAGACCGCGTATCTGCCGCCCGTCCCGGCGGGGGACGCGGCGCAGCCCTCCTACGCGCCCCCGGCGGCCCCGGCCCACCCCTCCGGCTCCTACCCGCTGCCGCCCGAGGTGCCCGCGGCCCCCGCCGCACCGGCGGCACCGGCATCCGCGTCGGCGGCCGACGGCTACAGCGCGCCCACCACCCTGGGCAACAGCCGCATCACCGACGCGCAGCGCGCCCGCGCCGAGGGCCGTTCGCCGATCATCGCGCCCGGGACGCAGCCGGCCGCGATCACCGCCGGGCTCGGGCTGCTGCTGGCGCTCGGCGCGGCCCTCGGGCCGTACGGGCTGGCCGTTCCGCTGGTGCTGCTCCAGGGGCTCACCGCGGCGGGCTGGTTCCGGCTCAACGGGATGTGGCCCGCCCGCCAGGGCATCGCGCTGGCCTTCGCCGGCGGGCTGGTCGCGGACGTGGCGCTGCTCGCCGCCGGCCGGGACGACGGTCCTGCCGCGATCCTGGGCACCCTCGGCGTCTGGGTGCTGCTCACCGTCGTGCTTCAGCTGCGCAGCCGCGCGGGCGCCGACGAGCGGATGCAGGGGCTGATGGCCACGCTCGCCTCGGCCGCGCTCGCGGTGCTGGCCGCCGGGCTCCTCGCGGCCGTCCCGGACGCGGTGACGGCCGGGTCCGTGGCCGTCGCCGCCGCGGTGCTCGTCCGGGCGCTGCCGCTGCCGGGTCCCGCCTCCGTCGTGGGCGCGCTCGTCGTCGCGGCGGCCGGGGGCGCGGTGGGCGGTTCCCTGGCCGGGCTCGGCGGGTCCGACGGTGCGCTGCTCGGCCTGGCCGCCGGTGTCTGCGCGCTCGTCGGGCTGCGCGTGGCCAGCTACGACTACCCGTCCCGCTTCGTCCACATGACGGCGGGCGTGGCGCTGCCGCTGACCGCGGCCGTGCCCGCCGTCTACCTGGTCGGACGCCTGATCGGCTGACCCGGGGACGGGAGACGGGCGCGCCGCGCCACCGGGACGAAGCCCTCCACGGGGAACCGCTGGGGGGCTTCCGCACGTCGATCACCCGGGGCGTGCCGCGCCGGCCGGTGCCGGAACGCGCGGACGCCCGGGACCGGACGGGCGTGGGGTGGGGGAAGGACAGGCATGCGTGCACTGCGAATACTGCTGGTCGTCTTGGTGGTCCTGGCCGGACTGTTCACGGCCGTGGACCGGGCGGCCGTCTGGTTCGCCGAGTCGCGGGCGGCCGACCGGGTGGAGGTCTCCGGGGCGACCATCAAGTCCACGGACGTCTCGATCAAGGGCTTCCCGTTCCTGACCCAGGTCCTCGGCAAGGAACTCGACGAGGTCGAGGTGAAGGTCGACGGGATCGAGGCGACCGCCGGGGGCCGCGCGCTGCGCATCGACCGCATGACGGCGGACCTGCACCGGGTGCGGCTGGCCGACGGCTTCTCCGGGGCGACCGCCGACCGGGCCACCGGGACGGCCGTCGTCTCGTACGCGGATCTGACGAAGGCGGCCGCCCAGGACGTCGTCGTCGAGTACGGCGGCAAGGGCAAGGTGAAGGTGACCGGTTCGGTGAACATCCTCGGCCGGACGCTGACCCGCAGTGTGCTGTCCACGGTGACGCTGGTCGACGGCCACACCGTGCGGGTGCACGCCGACAAGGTGCCGGGCGAGGGGATCCCGGGGCTCGAAGGCCTCGTCCGCGAGAAGACCGACTTCGAGCGCGAGGTCGGCACGCTGCCGAACGGGCTGAAGCTGGAGCGGATCGAACCGACCGCCGCCGGTCTGGAGATCTCCGTGACGGGCACCGACGTCCGCCTCGCGGGCTGACCATCTCGTCGGGCCCGTTCCGTACCGGCCGGTCCGCCCGCCTCACCACATACTGAGACGGCGGAGTCCGTACCGCAGATGCCGCACCGGGACCGCCGGGTGCGCGGAGCCCCGGGAGGCGGATGCACCCCACACTCGTCCCACATGTCGGACGATCGTGTCTCAATATACGACACAACGGTGACATGGCCGCCCGGACGTCCCTACGATCGGACCCATGCAGTGCTCTATTAGCGGTCTCCGACAGCGGGGACAGGCGGATCTCACGAAGCGGCGGGCAGTGGACCTGTGCCGCGTCGCCGCCATGCTCTGTCGCACTGTCTGAGCGGGACCTCCGCCGTCCCGCATTCCCGGGCCTCCGACGCCGTTCGTCGAGGCCGTCCCGCGTGGCACCTGTGCACGCGCCCACCGCGCCGCGTACGTCCGGAATCACCACGCACCATCGCGCACCACTCGCATCATCCCGCCGCAGACTGCCCCGGAGGAGAACAGCATGAGCCGCAGTGACGTCCTGGTAGACGCCGACTGGGTCGAGGCCCACATCGACGACCCCCAGGTCGCCCTCGTCGAGGTCGACGAGGACACCTCCGCGTACGAGAAGAACCACATCAGGAACGCGATCCGGATCGACTGGACGAAGGACCTCCAGGACCCGGTCCGCCGCGACTTCATCGACCAGGCCGGCTTCGAGGCGCTGCTGTCCGCCAAGGGCATCGCCAACGACACCACGGTCGTCCTCTACGGCGGCAACAACAACTGGTTCGCGTCCTACGCGTTCTGGTACTTCAAGCTCTACGGCCACCAGGACGTCCGCCTGCTCGACGGCGGCCGCAAGAAGTGGGAGCTGGACTCCCGCGACCTGGTCGACGGCGACCAGGTCCCGTCCCGCCCGGCCACGCAGTACAAGGCCCAGGCGCAGGACGAGTCGATCCGCGCCTACCGCGACGACGTCGTCGCCGCGATCGGCAGCAAGAACCTGGTCGACGTGCGGTCGCCCGACGAGTTCAGCGGCAAGCTGCTCGCCCCGGCGCACCTCCCGCAGGAGCAGTCGCAGCGCCCCGGCCACGTGCCCAGCGCCCGCAACATCCCGTGGTCGAAGAACGCCAACGACGACGGCACCTTCAAGTCGGACGAGGAGCTGAAGGCCCTCTACGAGGCGGAGCAGGTCGATCTGTCGAAGGACACCATCGCCTACTGCCGCATCGGTGAGCGCTCCGCGCTGACCTGGTTCGTGCTGCACCAGCTGCTCGGCCAGGAGAACGTCAAGAACTACGACGGCTCGTGGACCGAGTACGGCTCCCTCGTGGGCGTGCCGATCGAGCTCGGCGCCAACAAGTAATCCCCGTACGGCCGGTCCGCACCCGGACCGGCCGTGCCACCCGGACCGGCACGACCCCCGACCAGAAGGACAGAACCATGTGTGGAGCAAAGGCCGGCGGCCCCGACGCCTCGACGATCAAGCCCGGTGAGACCACCATCCAGGGCAGCGTGACCCGCAACGGCGAGCCCGTCACCGGGTACGTCCGCCTGCTGGACTCGACCGGCGAGTTCACCGCCGAGGTCCCGACCTCGGCGACCGGACAGTTCCGCTTCTACGCGGCCGAGGGCACCTGGACGCTCCGCGCCCTGGTCCCCGGCGGCAGCGCCGACCGCACGGTCGTCGCGCAGACGGGCGGCCTCTCCGAGGTGGCCATCGCCGTCTGAGCAGGGCCGGCGGGTCGCTGCCGCCGAACCGGCCGGAGGGCCGCACCCCAGGGGGTTGGACGCTTCCTGAGCGGGGTGCGGCCCTTCGCGCCGTCCGGAGCGTGGCCGGGGGCGGCTTCGGGTCCGTGGTCGGGTGCGTGGGCCTGTGCGCGATCCGGTCCGCGACCGGGTCCGCGATCGGTCCGTCCTTGGACCGGCCGGGTGACGGAAACGGGCCTACGCTGGAGTCATGTACCGCCGACGCCGGCGCGCCTACTTCCTGATGATGGCCGGATGCCTCGTGCTCTTCGTCTCGGCCTGGTCCTTCGTGCGGCTCTGGTCGATGCCGGCCGCGATCGCGATGTGCGTGGTGGCGATGGTGATCCCGCCCTTCGCGGCGATGGTCGCCAACCGGAAGGGCCCGGAGGACCGCTGGTGGGACGAGCCCGCGCGGCGCACCCGGCCGCCCGAGCGGACGCGCCGGACCGAGGAGCCGCCG
Source organism: Streptomyces sp. NPDC057682 (assembly GCF_042799575.1). NCBI lineage: Bacteria > Bacillati > Actinomycetota > Actinomycetes > Kitasatosporales > Streptomycetaceae > Streptomyces > Streptomyces sp. NPDC057682. Next base: position 46,181 of record NZ_JBHVIN010000020.1, read on the forward strand.
GTGCGGCAGGGGCCCACGGGCGATCCGGAGTCCGACGCCTGGTGGGACGAGCTGGACGGCAGACACCGCCGCTGAACGGTCCCCGGCCGGTGGCGGACCGTGGACACCACCGCCCAACGGCCCCCGGGACGGTGGCGGACCGTCAGTAGACGAGCGCCTGGACGCCGTCCGCCATGATCTCGCTGACGAAGACCTGGGCGCCCGCGATCCGCACGCCCTCCAGGACGTCCGCCTCGGTGATGTCGCGCCGGGCCGCGCACTGCGTGCACAGTGTGATGAGCCCGCCCGCCTGGATCGACTCGATCAGGTCCGGCAGCGGCGCCGCGTGCGGCAGTTCGAACTCCGCGGCCCGCCCCGGGAGCGCGAACCACGCGGACTCCCCGGTCAGCCAGAGCGAGACCTCCACCCCGCTCGCCACGGCCACCGCCGCGACGGTGAACGCCTGCGAACAGCGCTCGGCGGAGTCGGCACCTGCGGTCACCTTGATCACGAGCTTCTTCGGCATATGCCGAACTGTAATCCCCTGCCGTACAACCCCGTTGGCGCCCCGGCGGTCAGGTGGATGCACAGGTAACGGAACCCGTGCCTCAGGTCTCGTGGGGGGACCCCAAAAGTGAATCCGAACGACACAGTGTCCGACGAACAGGCGGAGCCGCCCGTTCCGGTGGGGGTGGCGGAACCGACGGCACCGCCGGAACCGGCCGCTTCCCCGAAGCGGCGCCCGCGCGGACGTACGACGCTGATCATCGCGGCCGCGGCCGTGCTGGGCATCGCGGCCGGTGCGGCCGTCGGCTTCGACATCCAGGCCGGACGCGCCCCGACGCCGCTCGCCGCGCTCTCGCAGCCGGGGCTCGGGTACCCGGCGAAGGCCCTGCCCGCGGGCCGGGCGCCCGAACCGCTGCCCGCCTCGCAGGACCGCCGGGTCCGCGCGGACGGCGATCTGCGCACACTGCTCGTGCCCCGGCCGGCCGGCTGGCGCGAGAGCAAGGACGTACCCGAGATCCGGGACGGCTGGATCACGGTCGACGACTATGTGCGCGACTTCGAGAACGACTCGTACATGTTCGGCAGTCTTCTGGAGGCGGACATCCGCCGGGTCGCGGCCGCCGCCTGGACGAAGGACGAACACCGCGTGGCGAGCGTCATGCTGGTGCAGTTCCGCGCCGGTACGGCCATGTCGGCCGACCTGCACGCCGCCGACCAGCGCTCCTACATGCCCGACCCGAAACACGGCGCGGGCAACACGGGAGACGCGCTCAAGGGCAGCATCGACGGCCGCTACTACCTGTACAAGGCCGACCGGGAGCCGGGCTACCTGCCGCTCTACCGGGCCAGGGCCGTCTTCGACCGCGGGGACATCATGGCCGAGGTCAATCTGGTCGACACCGAACCGATCAGCAAGAAGGACATCCGTACGCTGGCCGAGCAGCAGCTGGAGCGCCTGTGAGCAACGACGACGCCGCCCCGGAGCAGGGCCCCGCGCCCGAAGCCGTGACCGCAGCCGTTCCGGAGACGGTGCCCGCTCCCGCAGCCGAGCCCGTTCCCGCAGCCGCGCCCGCCCCCGAAGCCGTGCCCGAGTCCGCGCCGCCCGTCCGCAGGAGCGGTGTGCGGCGGGTGGTCCTCGCGGCGGTCCCCGTCGTGCTGGTGCTGGCCGCCGTCGCCGGAGCGGCCGTGTACACGAAGGCCACGGTCGACGGCGCCGACCGCACGGTGCCGACGAGCCTCTGGTACGAGGACGGGAAGGGGCCGGGCCCCGACCCGGCCGGTGACGTCTCGCGCGGCCGGACCACCACCGAACTGAGCAGGCTGCTCCTGCCGGTGCCCCGGAACTTCCGGCTCGGCCCGGACTCCGGGGTGCACGGAAACGACAGCGAACTGAGCGGACGCGCGGCCACCGCCGAGATGAAGGAGAGCGCCCGGGGGCTGGCCGGCAAACAACGCCGGGAGCTGGAGAAGCGCATCGACAAGCTGCGCGTCCAGGGCCTCGCCATCCGGACGTACGCGCAGGACACCAACGACCTCGTCGTCAAGACGGAACTGGTGCGGATGAAGGACACCAAGGCCGTCCGGGACCTGTACACGACGCGGACCGGTCTCTTCGAGGCCGTCGGCTTCTTCCGGAAGGGACCGAAGGTCGCCGGCCACACCAGGACCGCCCGGTGCTTCCTGGCGCCCAAGGAGAAGGAGAGCGGGGTCGAGCGCATGACCTGCATGGCGTTCGACGGAGAGATCACCCTCACCTTCACGGCGTCCGGCACCAAGCCCTTCGACGCGTCCGCCGTCGTCGGGCTGGTGAAGGACCAGCTCGACCACCTCACGTCCCCGGGGGAGTACGTATGACCGAGCAGACGGCCGCACCCGCATCGCAGCCGCCCGAGCAGGCGGAGCCGCCGCATCAGGCACTGCCGCCCCAGCCGCCCCAGCTTCCGCCCGTGCCTCTGCTGCCGCCGGTTCCGGTCCCGGCCGTGGTGGCGCCCGCGCCCCGGCCGCCGCGCCGGGCGCTGCGGGCCGTGGCCCGGTGGACCGCCGCCGTGCTGGTCTTCGGCGCCTTCGGGGCCGGTACGGCCTACGCCCTCGCCTCGGCGGACCGCGGCGACGTACCGGGGCTGGCGACCGAGAGCGACGGGCGCTGGGACTACCCCCGGCTGAGCCTGCCCGCGCTGCCGGCCGGCGCGCCCCGCCCGTTCACCGAGGGCAACACCGCCGAGGTCCACCACGCGGACCTGCGCCGGCTGCTGCTCCCGGCCCCGGCCGGGGCGACGCCGGACACGAAGCTGACGGGCGGCTGGATCGGCACCGAGCAGTTCCTCGCCGCGTTCGCGAAGGGCTCCCGCGCCGATCTCCGCCTCCAGCTCAAGGAGTCCGCCGTGCGGCACATCGCGGCGCGCGGCTGGACCATGCCGGACGGCACGTCCACGCGGATCTATCTCCTCCAGTTCAACTCGACGGCCTTCGCCGACGACTTCCGGGACACCCGGTACATCGGCACGACGCCCGGGGACGCGCTGACCGGCGCGGAGCACATGGACCTGGACGAGACGTGGAAGGGCGGCGGGAAGGTCCCGGAGACGTCGACGTACGTCTTCGACGAGCCGAAGCCGTTCGGCGCGGCCCAGGTACGGGAGGGCTTCGTCGTCGCGGGCGACACGATCGGCCTGGTCGTCCAGGAGCGGAAGGGCGCCGCGGGCACCCCGCGCGTCCCCTTCCACCAGACGCTGATCCTCCAGAACCAGCTGCTGGGCTGACGGACGGCGGCAGGGCCCCGGCACGCCCCGGAACGGCGTGCCGGGGCCCCACCCATTAGGCTGGTCCCCGGCCCCGTACTGCCGCCATACCGCTCGTTCAAGGAGCTCCACGTGCTTGAGGCATTCTTCTCCGCCCTGCTGGTCCTCGTGTGCGTGGGCGTCCTCGCCTTCGCGGCCGTGACCGTGAAGAAGCTGTACCAGGGTCAGCGCTAACCCCCTCCGCCTCACCGATCGATTGAGCCGCTCATGATCGAGATCCCGTCCGACCTCCACCCGGACCTCGTGCCGCTGGCCTTCCTGCTGGGCAACTGGGCGGGTGCCGGGGTGTCCGACTTCCCCGGTGCCGAGAAGTGCAACTTCGGCCAGGAGGTCACCTTCAGCCACGACGGCCGGAACTTCCTGGAGTACGCCTCGCACTCCTGGGTCCTGGACGACCAGGGCAACAAGGTCGCCCCGCTGGAGTCGGAGACCGGCTACTGGCGCATCGACAAGGACCGCAAGGTCGAGGTCGTCATGGCCCGCGACCAGGGCGTCATCGAGATCTGGTACGGCGAGCTGGCCGACAAGAAGCCGCAGATCGACCTGGTCACCGACGCGGTGGCGCGGACCGCCGCCTCCGGCCCGTACAGCGGCGGCAAGCGGCTCTACGGCTATGTGAACAGCGACCTGATGTGGGTCGGCGAGAAGGCGACCCCCGAGGTCGAGCTGCGGCCGTACATGTCGGCGCACCTGAAGAAGGTCGTCACCCCGGAAGAGGTCGAGGCCATGGCGAAGAGCCTGGGCGACCTCCCGGACGACGGCATCGCGTTCTTCAAGTAGTCCACGGGCACCCCGGGGCCGGCGTCCGCACGGCCCCGGGGCGCCGTATTTCCACGCAGGGCAGGAACGTCGGGCCGGACGCGCCCCAGGGGCGCGTCCGGCGGATCAGGGCCGGGGGCGCGACGCCTGGCACGGCACCTCGCGGCGTTGCCGGAACGCCCGGATAGCTCCGCTATCAGGACGCTCCGGCGCCTTGCGATGCACCGCACCAGACGCCGTGCCCTGATCCGGCCCTGATCCGCCGGACGCGCCCTAGACTGGAGCCTGTGGTGAGCACCGACTGGAAGTCCGATCTCCGGCAGCGCGGCTACCGGCTGACGCCGCAGCGGCAGCTTGTCCTGGAAGCGGTCGACGCGCTGGAACACGCCACGCCCGACGACATCCTCTCCGAGGTGCGGCGCACGGCGTCCGGGGTGAACATCTCGACGGTCTACCGGACGCTGGAGCTCCTGGAGGAGCTGGAGCTGGTCAGCCACGCCCATCTGGGCCACGGCGCGCCGACCTACCACCTGGCCGACCGGCACCACCACATCCACCTGGTCTGCCGCGACTGCGCGGACGTCATCGAGGCCGATGTCGACGTCGTCGCCGAGTTCACCGAGAAGCTGCGCGGCGCCTTCGGCTTCGAGACGGACATGAAGCACTTCGCGATCTTCGGCCGCTGCGCGGACTGCACGGCGAAGGCGGCGGCGGCCGACGAGGAAGCGAAGCGGACGGCCCCCGCCGCCGAGTGACCTCCGGCCCGGTGCCGCCTGGGTGAACGGCCCGTGCCGGGACGGTCGTACGCTGGTCGTATGAAGAGCCCCCTGCTGTCCCTGCCCGGCGCCGTCCCCGCCGAAGGCCGCGACGAAGGCGTCGCCGCGCACTACGGCGACCTGTTCCGCGAGCAGCGCGCCCTCGCCGACGGCTCCGGCCTCGTCGACCTCTCCCACCGCGGTGTCGTCACCGTCTCGGGGAGCGACCGGCTGGCCTGGCTGCACCTCCTGATCACCCAGCACGTCAGCGAACTGGCCCCCGGCCGCGCCACCGAGGCCCTGGTCCTCACGGCGAACGGCCACATCGAGCACGCCCTGTACCTCGTCGACGACGGCGAGACCGTGTGGATGCACGTCGAGCCGGGCACCCAGGGCGAGCTGATCGCCTATCTGGAGTCGATGAAGTTCTTCTACCGGGTCGAGGTCGCCGACCGCACCGAGGACGTCGCCGTGGTGTACCTCCCGGCCGGTTCGATCGCGGAGGTACCCGAGGGGGCCGTCGTACGGGAGACGGCGTACGGCCGCGACCTGTTCCTGCCGCGCGGCTCGCTGGAGGCGTACGCGGCCGACAACGGCCCGGCCGTCGGCGTCCTCGCCTACGAGGCGCTGCGGGTGGAGGGCCACCGGCCCCGGCTCGGCTTCGAGACCGACCACCGCACCATCCCGCACGAGCTGGGCTGGATCGGCACCGCCGTCCACCTCCAGAAGGGCTGCTACCGGGGCCAGGAGACCGTGGCCCGGGTGCAGAACCTGGGCAAGCCGCCGCGGCGGCTGGTCTTCCTGCACCTGGACGGCAGCGAGGTCGTGCTGCCCGGCCACGGCGCCCCGGTCCGGCTCGCGGCGGACGGCCCCGAGGGCCGTCAGCTGGGCTTCGTCACCAGCTCCGCCCGCCACCACGAGCTGGGGCCGATCGCCCTGGCGCTGGTGAAGCGGAACGTGGCGGTGGACGCGGAGCTGCTGGCCGGGGACACGGCGGCGGCGCAGGAGACGGTCGTCGAGCCCTGAGGTTCCGCGCGGGCCGTCCGGGCCCGCCGCCGCTCAGACCTCGATGAGAACGGTGAACGGGCCGTGGTTCGTGAGCGAGACGCGCATGTCCGCTCCGAACCGGCCCGTCTCCACGTGCGCGCCCAGCGCCCGCAGCTGCGCCACGACCTCGTCGACCAGCGGTTCGGCGATCTCGCCGGGCGCCGCCGCGTTCCAGGTGGGCCGGCGGCCCTTCCGGGCGTCCCCGTAGAGAGTGAACTGTGAAATCACCAGAAGCGGTGCGTTCACGTCGGAGCAGGACTTCTCGCCCTCCAGGATCCGCACCGACCAGAGCTTGCGGGCCAGCTGGGCCGCCTTCTCCGGGGTGTCCCCGTGCGTGACTCCGACCAGGACACACAGGCCCTCGCCGACTATTTCGCCGACGACGGCCGTACCGTCGCCCCCGTCACCGGCGCCGGCCACCGAGACGCTCGCGCCATCCACCCTCTGTACCACTGCACGCATACAGACCAACCTATCTTGGGCTGAACGGGTACAGAGCACCTCCACGGGACCCCTCGGAGTGGCACCATGCACGGAGGCGGTGTGCCGACGCACCGGTCGAGGGGATGGACACAAGCATGAGCACGTATGGAACCGGGCAGTCCCCGGGCACAGTGCCGGTTGCGCGCCCCGGCGTCAACAGCGGTGTCAGTACGAGTACCGGTACGGGTGCGGGCATCGGCACGGGGACGGCGGGCGCGAGCACCCTGCGCCCGCCCGTGCAGCGGACCGGGCACGGGTCCGAGGAGGGGCCCGGCGGCCCGGCGGCGCCGGATCTGGGCGGGCTGCGGCTGCCGGAGCTGCGGGCGCTGCGGCGCGCGTCGCAGCGGGACGAGGCGGATCTCAGCTATGTGCGGCGGCTCGTGCAGGGGCGGATCGACATCCTCCGGGCGGAGCTGGCGCGGCGGCGGGATCCGGAGACCCCGGTGGTGGACCGGCTGTCCGAGATCCTGGCGGACGCACCCTCGCCGCATCGTTCCTCCGCCCGGCACGTCACGCTCGGCCCGCCGCGCAGCGACGAGTACCGCAGGCTGGCGGCGGAGACGCTTGCGGAGGTCGAGCTGTCCGACCTCGACGCCCGGACGGACGAAGAGCTGCACACCGCGATGGGGCGGCTGGTCCGCTACGAACAGCAGGTCTCCCGGCGCCGGCACCGGCTCCAGCGCACCGCGGACGATTGCGGCGCGGAGATCGCCCGCAGGTACCGTGACGGAGAAGCACAAGTAGACGACCTGCTCGCCTGAAGCGATCCTTCCGGGGGCGGGTCCCGCCCGTCCCCGGAAGGCCACCATGACCTCCAGCGCAGCTCCGTCCGCCATATCCGAGCCGGGCGCGGTCCCGCCGGTTCCGCCCGTCCTGGCCGAGGTGGTCCGCTCCGGTTTCGTCGAGGGGCATCACCGGGGCTCCCTGGTGCTGCTGGACGCGGACGGCGGTGTGGAGCGGACGCTGGGCGATCCGTACGCCCCGGTCTTCCCCCGCTCCTCCAACAAGCCGATGCAGGCGGCGGCGGTGCTGCGGGCCGGTCTCGACCTCTCCGGGGAGCGGCTGGCGCTGGCCGCCGCGAGCCATTCCGGCGAGGGCTTCCACCTCGATCTGGTCCGCACGATGCTCGCGGAGCACGGCTTCGGGCCCGAGGACCTCCAGACCCCGCCCGATCTCCCGCTGGACCCGGTGGAGGCGGAGGCCTACCTCGCGGCGGGGCACGTCCGGGAGCGGCTCACGATGAACTGCTCCGGCAAGCACGCGGCGATGCTCGCGGTCTGCGCGCGCAACGGCTGGGACCCGGCGACGTATCTCGACCCGGACCACCCGCTCCAGCGCCTCGTCCACCAGGTGGTGGAGGAGGCGGCGGGCGAACGGATCGCCGCGGTCGGCACGGACGGCTGCGGGGCGCCGCTGATGGCGTTGTCGCTGGTGGGGCTCGCGCGGGCGTTCCGTACGTTCGTGACGGCGGCGCCGGGGACGGCCGAGCGGCGGGTGGCGGACGCGATGCGGGCGCACCCGGAGTACGTGGCCGGGACCCGGCGGCCCGACACCTGGCTGATGCGGGAGGTGCCGGGGACGCTGTCGAAGATGGGCGCGGAGGCGGTGCAGGCGGTGGCGCTGGCGGACGGCAGGGCCCTCGCCTTCAAGATCGACGACGGCGCGGGCCGGGCCCTGGGCCCGGTGCTGGCGCGGGCGCTGGGGCTGCTGGGCGTGGACGCCCCGGTGGTGGCGCGGATCGGCCGGGCGCCGCTGATGGGCGGGGCGGCGGAGGTCGGGGAGATCCGCGCGGTGTTCTGAGGGGGTCCGGCCCGCTTGTGTACCGGCCCGAAAGCACGGGTCCCTGTGCACCCGCCCCCGGGCCTGCCGGGGGCGTTCCGGCCCTGCCGCGCACCCGTACGAAAAGCGGGCGACATACCCACCCCGGCTGTTTAGCGTGAGGGGCATGACCAGCCTCGATGTCCGTCCCGTCCGTGAAGCCGAGTTCGCCGAGTGGCTCCGCGCCCTGAATACCGGCTTCCTGCGGGTGCCGACCCCGTCGCGGGAGGAGGTGGAGGGCCGGCTGCCGCACATGGACCTGGCGCGGGTGCGGGGCGCGTTCGACGGGGGGCGGTGCGTGGCGACGTTCCGCTCGTTCGCGCAGGAGCTGACGGTGGTCGGCGGGGCGACGGTGCCGACGGACGCGGTCACGAACGTCACGGTGACCCCGACGCACCGCCGGCGCGGACTGCTCACGCGGATGATGGCGGCGGACCTGGCGGAGGCCAAGGAGCGCGGCGACGTGGCGGCGACGCTGATCGCCGCCGAGTACCCGATCTACGGGCGGTACGGGTTCGGGCCCGCGGCCTGGACCACCGAGTGGGAGGTCGACGTCCACCGCACCGGCCTGGATCTCGGTGCCCGGGTGCCCTCGGCGGCGGACGGGGGCCGGATCGACCTGGTGGACGGGGCGGAGGTGCGCGCGCTCGGCCCGGCGCTCCACGACCGGCTGCGGGCCGCCCGGCACGGTGCGGTGAGCCGGGGTGCGCGGTGGTGGGACCTGTACACCGGTCAGGCGCTGTTCCCGGGCGACCCGTGGACCGAGCCGTTCCACGCGGTGTACCGGTCGGCCGGGGGCAGCGTCGACGGTCTGCTGACGTACCGCGCGGACGGCACCTGGGGCGACGCCAAGCAGCCGCTGAACCGGGCGACCGTGCGCAGCCTGGACGCGGTGACCCCGGAGGCCGAGCGGGCCCTGTGGCACTACCTCTGCTCGATCGACTGGATCGCCACGGTCCGCACCGGCCACCGTGCCCCCGACGACCTCCTCCCCCTCCTCCTGCCCGACCCCCGCGCCGCCCGCACCGTCACCCACGCGGACTTCCTCTGGATCCGCGTCCTGGACGTCGTCCGGGCCCTGGAGGCACGCACCTACGCCGTCCCCGGCTCCCTCGTCCTCGACGTCCACGACCCCGCCGCCCTCACCGGCGGCCGCTACCTCCTGGACGCCTCCCCGGACGGCGCGAGCTGCACCCCCACCACCCGCTCCGCCGATCTCGCCCTGGACATCCGCGAACTCGGCACCCTCTACCTCGGCGACGAGAGCGTCTCCCGCCTGGTCGCCCTGGGCCGCGTCGAGCAACTGACCGAGGGCGCCGCCGCCCGCGCGGACGCCATGCTGCGGGCGGGGCGGCGGGCCTGGTGCCCGGATGTGTTCTAGCGCGTGTCCGGAGTTCCGCGTCGTCCGCCCCGAGGGACGCGTCGCCGTGTTGAGGTGACGCGTCCCTAGGATGGGCGCCGAGGGAAGGCGGGGTGCGGGTGACGCGTGGGGAACGGGCGTCGGGGGACACGGGCCTGCCGGTGAGCATCGAGAGGGCCTGGGGGCTGCGGGCGAGGCCGGCGAAGGGGCCCCGGCCCGGTCTGAGCCTGGAGCGGATCGTGGACGCGGCGGTGGGGATCGCGGCGGCCGAGGGGCTCGGCGGGGTGTCGATGGGGCGGGTGGCCAAGGAGCTCGGGGCGTCGACGATGTCGTTGTACCGGTACGTGGCCGCCAAGGACGAGCTGTACGTGCTGATGCGGGAGGCGGCCCTGGGGCCGCCGCCCCCGTTGCCCGCCCCGGAGGAAGGGGCCGGCTGGCGTGCGGCGCTCGCGCAGTGGGCCTGGGCGCAGCGGCGGGTCCTCCACGCGCATTTGTGGATGCTCCGCGTCCCCGTCGTCGGCCCGCCGGTGAGCCCGCACTCGGTCGCCTGGTGGGAGCAGGGGCTCCAGGTGCTGGAGGGCACCGGTCTGGAGCCCGGCGAGCAGTTCTCCGTGCTGATGCTGGTCAGCGGGTTCGTCCGGAACGAGGCCCTGGTGCGTGCGGACCTGGACGCGGCCGTCGAGGCGCGGGGGGTCCCGGCCGAGGAGGTCAGGGCGGGGTACGCCCGCACGCTGGGCCGGCTGGTCGACCCGGAACGCCATCCCGCCCTCTCCCGGCTCGCCGCCACCGGGGGCATGGGGGCGCCGGGCGACCCGGACCACGACTTCCGGTTCGGGCTGGAGAGGGTCCTTGACGGGATCGACGTCCTGGTGCGGTCGCGGACGCGGTCCCCGGGGCGGGGCGCCGGGCACGGCTGAGGCCGGCGCGTACCCTTCATGGCCATGAACGCAGAGAAGCCCGGATCCGCGGCGCGGCCGTCCCGGTCCGAGCCCGCCGCGCCGCTGGGGCTGCGCGAGCGGAAGAAGCAGCTGACCTATCAGGCCGTCTCCGAGGCGGCGATCTCGCTGTTCCTGGAGCGCGGTTTCGACAAGGTCTCCGTCGCCGAGGTCGCGGCCGCCGCGGACATCTCCAAGCCGACGCTGTTCCGGTACTTCCCGGCCAAGGAGGACCTGGTACTCCACCGGTTCGCCGACCACGAGGACGAACCCGCCCGGGTGGTCGCCTCCCGCGCGTCCGGCGAGACCCCCCTGGACGCGCTGCTGCGCCATGTCCTCGACGGACTGGAGCGCCGCGACCCGGTCACCGGGCTCTGCGACGTGCCGGCGGTCCTGGACTTCCTCCGGCTGCTGTACGGGACGCCGTCCCTGGTGGCCCGGATGTACGCGTACCAGAGCCGCTCCGAGGCGGCGCTCGCCCGCGCCCTCGGCGACGGGACGGGGGACCGGCTGGCGGCCGGTCAGATCATCGCCGTGCTGCGCATCCTGGCGCTGGAGAACTGGCGGCGGATCGACGAGGGCCGCACCGCCGACGCGCTGTACGCGCAGGCGGTCCGCGAGGCCGAGGACGGTTTCGCGCAGCTGCGGTCGGGGCTGGAGGGGCGGTAGGGGCGTCCGGGCCGGGTACGGGAGGCGGGAGCTAGCGGCTGTCGTCCGCGTGCTGGACCGCCTCGGCTATCTCCCGTACCCGGTCCAGTGTGATGCCGGTGCGCTGCTCCACGGCGAGCGGGTGGTCGGTCGGTTCCAGTTCGATGCGCGGGCGCCGGCCGATGGGGCGGGTGTGGGCGTTGGTCTTGAGGTTGGTCGTACGGGGGGTGTACAGGCCCAGTTCGGTGGTCAGCCAGCCGAAGTACGGCTTCTCCGACTCCCGGCCCGGGGTCTCCCACATGTCCAGCGCCCGGCCGAAGTTCTCCCTGCTCAGCGAGACCCAGACCCCCCAGGAGAACGGCTCCGGGCTGTCGGTCACGGGTATCTCGATCAGGCCTTTGATGAAGTAGTGCTCGTGCCTGACGATGCACTGGTCCGAGGAGAGCATGCTGTCCGGATCGTTCTCCAGGCTCGCGTCCCACACGTCGGGCGCCATGGTGGAGTACCCCATCGGGAGTTCCGGGTGGTGTTCGCCGCAGCGGGAGCAGGTGTAGCCGGGATCGGTAGCCATGGGCGGGATCCTAATGGGGCAACGGAGGTGTGTGAGCCTCGTGTTCCGGTTCGGCGGGGGTGCGGAGGGGTCCGTCGGCGGCGGGTGCCGGGACGGGGCGGGCCGGTGCCGGGCGGGCCGGACGGCGCAGCACGGTCAGGGCCACCAGCAGGGCGGCGGCGAGGAGTCCGGCACCGACGGCGAAGGCCAGGTGGTAGCCGCCGGTCAGCGCTTCGGCCCGGTCGTGGCCGTCCGCGAGGAGGGTGCTGGTCCGGGACGCCGCGAGGGTGGAGAGGACGGCGACGCCGGCGGCCATGCCGAGCTGCTGGGTGGTGTTGAAGAGCCCCGAGGCGAGTCCGGCGTCCTTCTCGCCGGCCCCGGACATCCCGAGCGTCGTCAGCGCGGGGAGCGCGAGTCCGAAGCCCGCGGCGAGCAGCATCAGCGGCAGCAGGTCCGTGGCGTAGTGGGCGTGGACGGGGAGCCGGGCGAGGAGCCCCAGCAGGGCCGTCAGCATGGCCAGGCCCGCCGCCAGCACCCGCCGTTCACCGAAGCGCGCGATCAGCCGCGCCGAGATCCCGAGCGACACCGCGCCGATGGTCAGGGCGGCGGGCAGCATCGCGAGCCCGGTGGCGGTGGCGCCGTAGCCCCGTACCCGCTGGAGGTACAGCGCGACCAGGATCTGGAAGGAGAACAGCGCGGCCACCATCAGCATCTGGACCAGATTGGCGCCCGCGACGCTGCGCGAGCGCAGGACGCGCAGGGGCAGGAGCGGGGTGGCGGCCGTGGCCTGGCGCACGGCGAAGGCGGCGATCAGGGCGAGGGCGAGGGCCCCGAGCCCGAGCGTGTGGGCCGACAGCCAGCCGTACGACTCGACGCGGACGACGGCGTAGATGCCCGTCATGACCCCGGCGGTCACCAGGAACGCGCCGAGCGCGTCGGCTCCGGCCGCGAGTCCGGGGCCCCGGTCGGCGGGCAGGACGCGGGCGGCGACGAGGAGCGTGCCGATGCCGATGGGCAGGTTGATGAGGAAGATCCAGTGCCAGCCGAGCGCGTCGGTGAGGACGCCGCCGAGCACCTGGCCGAGTGAGGCGCCCGCCGAGCCGGTGAAGCTGAACACGGCGATGGCGCGGGCCCGTTCGCGGCGTTCGGTGAACAGGGTGACGAGGATGCCCAGGCCGACCGCCGAGGCCATCGCGCTGCCCGCGCCCTGGAGGAAGCGGGCGGCGATCAGCAGCGCGGGGGAGCCGGCGGCGCCCGCGAGGACGGAGGCGGCGGTGAAGACGCCGGTGCCCGCGAGGAACATGCGCTTGCGGCCGATGAGGTCGCCGAGCCGCCCGGAGAGCAGCAGCAGTCCGCCGAAGGCGATCAGGTAGGCGTTGACGACCCAGCTCAGGGCGGAGGGGGTGAACCCCAGGCCGTTCTGGATGGCTGGCATCGCCACGGTCACGATCGAGCCGTCGAGCACGGTCATCAGCAGACCGGTGGCGATCACGCCGAGGGCGAGGCGGCGCGTGCGGGGCGAGCCGGGGGTGGGGTCGGGGGCGAGGGCAGGGGGATGCGGGGCGGACATGGGGCTCTCCTGTCGGTCGGTGCGACAAGAGAGAAAGTAGCAGATGGTTTTGTTGCAGACTATTTCTTTCGGTTCTTGTTTTCGGGCATACCGCGGCCGGGGGAGGGCGTCCTCGTGGTTCTCGTGGTTCTCGTGGGCCCCGTCGGCCCCGGCGGGCTACTTCCGGCGGTTCTGGCGGGCCCGGCGGGCTGTGTGGGGAAGCTCGGACGGGGTGGCGAGATGCCCGCCGGCCAGCCGCTCCAGCGCGCGCAGCAGGGTGGTCCGGTCGGATTCCGGCAGGCTGCCCAGCGCGTCCGTGTGCACCCGGTCGACGATCTCCTGGCTTCGGGCGGCCAGTTCCGCGCCCTTCCCGGTGACGGCGATGATCCGCGCCCGGCGGTCCCGGCTCGACGGCCGGCGCTCCGCCAGTCCCGCGCTCTCCAGGGCGTCCACCGTCACCACCATCGTGGTCTTGTCCATGTCGCCGATCTCGGCGAGCTGGATCTGGGTGCGCTCCTCCTCCAGCGCGTGGACCAGCACGCAGTGCATGCGCGGGGTGAGTCCGATCTCGGCGAGCGCCGCCGACATCTGGGTGCGCAGCACATGGCTGGTGTGGTCGAGGAGGTAGGAGAGGTCCGGTGCGGTGCGCGCGGGTGCCATGGCCGTCATGTCCGCCAGCGTAACAATTCGGTCTGTGACAGATCGTCCGCAAGTGGACGGCCCGCGAAAACCGCTGGCCGCTTCCGCCGGAGGGTCGCAGAGTGACCGTATGCCCGCTGCCGAACCCGCCTTCCTGCCCGGTCTCGACCTCTCCCGGATCCTGTACGAGGAGGCGGTGCGGCCCCTCCTCGACGAGGCCTTCCCCGGTCTGCCGTACGCCGCCGCGCGGATCGGACCCGGCTCGGAGGTCCTGGGCTTCGACACCGCGCGCTCGGCCGACCACGACTGGGGACCGCGTCTGGACCTCTTCCTCGCGCCGTCGGACGCGGCGGCCCACGGCGAGGCGATCCGGCGGCTGCTCGCGGACCGGCTGCCGAAGCGGGTCCGGGGCTGGTCCACCCATTTCGCCCCGGCCGCCGACCCGCTCGACCCGGCGGCCCACATGACCGCGTCGGACGGCCCGGTCGACCACCGCGTGGCCGTGCACGCGCTCGGGGACTGGCTCGTCGCGGAGGTCGGCCAGGACGCCGCCGCCTCCGAACCGGGCGTACGGGACTGGCTCGCCATGCCCCAGCAGCGGCTCGCGGGCGTCACCGCCGGGGCGGTGTTCCACGACGGCCCCGGCGACCTGACCACCGCGCGGACCCGGCTGGCCCGCTACCCGGACGAGGTCTGGCGGTACGCGCTGGCCTGCCAGTGGCAGCGGATCTCCCAGGAGGAGGCCTTCGTCGGGCGCTGCGCCGAGGTGGGGGACGTGCTCGGTTCGGCCGTCGTCGCCGCCCGGCTGGTCCGCGATCTGATGCGGCTGAGCCTGCTGCTGGAGCGGCGCTACGTCCCGTACACCAAGTGGCTCGGGAGCGCCTTCGCCCTGCTGGACGCCGCCGGGGAACTGACCCCCCTGCTGAGCGGCGCGCTGGCCGCCACGGACTACCCGGAGCGGGAGCGGCTGCTGTGCGCGGCGTACGAGGCGGTGGCCGTCCGGCAGAACGCGACGGGTCTGGTCGACCCGGTGGACCCGTCCCCGCGCCCGTACCACAGCCGTCCGTTCCTCGTCCTGCACGCGGAACGGTTCGCCCGCCCGCTGGCCGACTCGCTCACCGACCCGGAGCTGCGCGGACTGCCGCTGACGGGGACCGTCGACCAGTGGGCGGACAGCACGGACCTGCTGACGGGGGCGGACGCGCGGACGCTTCGGTCGGCGAGCGCGGCGGTGCGCGGAGGAGCGTGAGCGGCGCGTAGGGAGAAGGGGTGCGGAGGGAGAGGGGACGCGGAAGGCGGGGGGACGCGGGCGGCATCGGCCGGTGGACGGGAAAACCCGTGGCGGGTCCGGGGCCGGCGCACCTAGCCTGACGGCCCGTGACCCATGATCGGAAGGCGTCCGGCGACGGACGGCACGGGGCGGTGGCGGCGACGACGGCTCCGCCGGAGGCCCCCGAGGAGCGCTTGTTCTCCCGGACGTACGCGGCGGCCACGTTCAGCTTCGCCGCGGTGATGTTCCTGACCGGCTTCGCCGCGCTCGCCGTCGTCCCGATGCTTCCGGTGGCCGCCCGGGAACTGGACGGGGTACCGCTCTACCCGCTGGTGGCGGGCTGTTTCGTCGCGGCGAGCCTGTTCGGCGGGGTGCTGGGCGGCGACTGGGCGGACCGCTCGGGCGCGGCGCGCCCCCTGGCGGCGGGCGTGGTCCTCGCGGTGATCACCCTCGTCGTCTCCGCGACCAGCACCAGCATCTGGCAGCTCGCGGCCGGGCGCTTCCTCGACGGGGTGGCGGCCGGAATGATCGCGGTCGCGATCAACACGGCCATCGCGCACGCCTATCCGGACCGGCTGCGGGCCCGCGCCCTGGCCCTGATGAGCACCTGCTGGATCATCCCGTCCCTGGCCGGCCCGCCCCTCGCGGGCCTCGTGGCGGCCTGGTGGTCGTGGCGGGTGGTGTTCTTCGGCCTGGCGGCCCTGACGGTGATCCCGTCGTTGATCGTCGTGCTCCAGCTGCGCGGCCGCTCGTGGAAGGCGGAGAACGCGGGCGGTACGGGGAAGGCGGAGCCTGAGGGCGAGGGCGAGGGCGAGGGAGAGGCGCGGCCGAGGCCGCCGTTGCTGGTCGCGGCGGCGGTGAGCGTGGGGGCGGCGCTGGCGCAGTTCGGCGTCTCGGGCTGGAACCTCACGCATCTGCTGTGCGGGGCGGCGGGGCTCGCGCTGCTGGTGGTGTGCGTGCCGCGGCTGCTGCCGGCCGGCGTCTGGCGCGCCGCGCGGGGACTGCCCGCCACGGTGCTGCTGCGCGCGATGACGTCGGGGGCGTACTTCACGCTGGAGGCCTTCGTACCGCTGCTGCTCAACACGGTGCGGCGGGTGCCGCCGGTGCAGACGGGGCTGGCGTTCACGGGCGCCGCGATCGCCTGGGCGGGGTCCTCCTGGCTGCAGGGCCGCCTTCAGGGCCGGGTCGCCCGGCACCGGCTGGTCACCGCCGGTGCGCTGGTGATGGGCGCGTCGGTGGCGCTGGCCGCCGCCGGAACGCTGCCCGCCCTCCCCGCGCAGACCGCCGCCGCGGCCATGGTCCTGGCCGCCGTCGGCATGGGCATGGCCGCGCCCTCGCTCACCCTGCTCTCGCTCACCCACAGCCCGCCGGGCCGTCAGGGGTACGCGAGCAGCGCGATGCAGACCAGTCAGAACCTGGGCCAGATGGCGGTGATGGCGGTGGCCGCCGCCGTGTTCAACCTCGTCCTCGCCGGCGGTTCCGCCGATCCGGCCGCGTACGCCGCCGCCTTCGGTCTGCTCCTCGTCCCGAGCGTGCTGGCCGCGACCCTGGCGGTGCGGGCGCGCGGGGAGTGAGGACGCGGGCCCTCTCCCTCCGCGGCCGGGAGGCATCAAGGGACATGTCTGGCGGCGGTACGCGTGCGCGGGGGTGAGGTCCCGTCAGTGCCCGGGGGAGGTGTGGGCGTTCCCGAGGGCGTCGCGCTGGAGGCGGTGGGCGAGGGCGCGGCGGACGGAGGGGGTGCCGGGCGGCGCGACGGACGGCGGTGCGGCCGGCAGGTCGAGCCCGCGGCTGATCTCGTCGTACGCCCGGCGGTGGGCGGAATCCGCGGCGGCGTAGCGCCGCAGGTCCTCCTCGACGAGGCGGCGCAGCACGTCGACGTCCTCCGGGGCGAAGCCGTTCTTCCCACGGGTCAGGGCGCGGAGTCCGGCGGTGCGGCGGGCGTCCGGCCCGTACGCCTCGGCCAGTTCCTCGGCCAGCCCCCACAGCCGTCCTTCGAGCCAGGGCGGGTCGCCCTGGCTCAGCGAGAGGTCCATGACCGGACCGGGCCCGGCGTCCCGTTCCTTCGCCATCTGCTTGGACACGGCGGGCTGGCTCAGCCCGGTGAGCCGGGCGATGCGGTCCTGGGTCCAGCCGAGCCCGGCACACACCTTGATCAGCTCGGCGCGGAGCCGGCGCGCCTCCTCGCCGGCCCGGATCACCTCGTTCATCCCCGCGAACATCCCCGCGGCCTGCGCGTCGGTCAGGCCGGGCGGTCCGCCTCCGGGCGCGTTGTTGGTCTCCTCGACTGCCACACCCCAGTTATATACCCACGCCAGGGACTCATGAAGGGTTGCATAACGAGGTTGTATAACGGGGTTGTATAACAGAGTTATGGCGTGCAGGATCGCTGTCATGACCACCTTCTACGCGGCAGATGACGGAACCCGCCTCGCCCTGCGCCTCCACGGGGAGGGCGAACTGCTCCTCTGCCTGCCGGGCGGCCCAGCCGACCCCCGCTACCTGGGCGACCTCGGCGGCCTCTCCGGCGGGCGCCGCCTGGTCCTCCCGGACCTGCGCGGTACGGGCCGTTCGCCGGTGCCCGAGGACCCCGCCCGGTACCGGTGCGACCGGCTCGTGGACGACGTCGAGGCGCTGCGCCGCCATCTGGGGCGGGACCGCGTGGACCTCCTCGCCCACAGCGCGGGCGCCAACATCGCCGTCCAGTACGCGGCCCGCCACCCTTCGCGCGTCGGCCGGCTCGTCCTGGTCGCCCCCGGTACGCGGGCCGTCGGCATCGACGTCGACGGTGCGGAACGCCGGGCCCTCGCGCGGCGGCGGGCGGACGAACCCTGGTTTCCGGCGGCGTACGCGGCCCTCGACGCGATCACCCGGGGCACCGGCACCGACTGGGAGGCCATCGCCCCGTTCCTGTACGGCCGGGGCCGCTGGGACGACAGTGCCCGGAGCCACCACACCGACGGCGCGCCCGACAACCCGCGGGCCGTCGCCGGCTTCGGCGCCGACGGGGCGTTCACCCCGGCGGCCACCCGCGCCGCCCTGGCCGGCCTTCCCTCCCCCGTCCTCCTCCTCGCCGGCGCACTCGACCTGAACAGCCCGCCCCGGCCCACGGCCGACTGCGCCGCCCTCTTCCCGGACGCGCGGCTCGTCGTGCAGGAGGGGGCGGGGCACTATCCGTGGCTGGACGACGCGGGGCGGTTCAGGGAGACGGTGGAGAGGTTCCTGTCGGGACGGCCGTGAGACGGTGGGCGGGCGGAGCCCGGCCGCGTGGGGCGTCCGGCCGCGTGGCGCGCCAGGTCGGGCAGGGCGCCAGGTCGGGCAGGGCGCCCGGTCGGGCAGGGCGTCCGGTCGGTCAGGACGAGCGGTCGTGGGCGAGGCGGTCGGCGACGCGGGCGAAGCCGTCGGGGCCGTGGCCGGCGGCGATGACGCGGCGGGTGAGGGCTTCGGCCGCCCGGATCGGGCCCGATGCGATGCCGTGGGCCTCGGCGGCGTGGACGATATGGGTCATGGAGGAGGCCGCCGAGGTCAGCGGGTTGCCCTCGCCGGAGAAGTCCTGGTTCTCCAGGGCCTCGGCGACGTCCCGGAAGACCGTGGGCAGCAGCGTACCGATGCCCTCGGCGAACGGCAGGAGCGAGCCCGGGGCGATGCCCTCCGCCGAGGCGAGGGCCAGGGCGTGCGCGTAGCCGGACATGGCGGTCCAGAAGATGTCGAGCAGGGCCAGGTCGTACGCGGCGGCGCGCCCGATGTCTTCTCCGAGGTGGGTGTGGGTGCCGCCCAGCGCGTCGAGCACCGGCCGGTGCCGGGCGTACAGCTCGGCGGGACCGCTGTGGAGGAAGACGCCCGCCGGGGTCCCGATCGTCGGGGTGGGCGTCATGATCGCGCCGTCGAGGTAGCCGACCCCGTGCCGTGCGGCCCACTCGGCGGTGGACCGGGCCCGGTCCGGGGTGTCGGCCGAGAGGTTCACGACGGTCCGGCCCCGGGCCGCCGCGGCGACCGCCGCGTCCCGCAACACGGCGTCCGCCGCGTCGTAGTTGACGACGCAGACGACGGTCAGCGCACTGGCCGCGACCGCCGCCGCGGCCGACTCCGCTCCGGTCGCGCCCCCCGCGACCAGCTCCGCGTCCCGGCCCGGGGTGCGGTTCCACACGGTGACCGCGAGCCCGGCGGCGAGGAAGGCACCGGCCAGCGCGCGGCCCATCGGGCCCAGACCGAGCACGGTCACGGCAGACTGGCCGGTGGACGGGTCCGTCGTGGAGGGGTCCGTCGTGGACGGGGCCGTCGTGGACGTGGGCGTTGCGGGCCGGGGTGTTGCGGGCATGGGCGTCGTGGACATGGTGAGACTCCTGGGACATGTGAAGGACGGGCTGGGGGAGACCGGAATGGGACGCAAGCGCGCACAGGACACGAACGTCTGCGGGGTCACCGCCGCGATCGCGGTGATCGACGGCAAGTGGAAGACGCCCCTGCTCTGGCTGATGGAGGCCGGACCGCAGCGGCCCGGCGAACTGCGCCGCCGGCTCGACGGGCTCAGCGAGAAGGTGCTGACCCAGGCACTGCGCGAGATGGAGGCGGACGGGCTGGTCCACCGCGAGGTGTACGACGAACGGCCGCTCAGGACGGAGTACTCCCTGACCCCGTTCGGCCAGGACCTCGCCGACGCCCTGGCCCCCCTCTCGGACTGGGGCCACCGCCGCCTGGACCAGCTGACCGGGACGCCCTCGCCCTCGCTCTCCCCCTCCTGACCTGCTCGGGCGCCCCGCGGCATGACCAGCTTCGCCGCGGCGCGGGGCGGTGCCAAGTACCCACAAAAAGGTGGGTAGGGGGGTGGCGGTCGACCTCGGGCCGGCCCGAGAGGGTCCCTACGCCCTCCCCGCCGCCCCCATCCCCGCCAGGTGCGCGGCCAGGATCGCCTCGAAGGCGGCGGCCCGGTCCGCGCCCAGGGGGCGGAGGTCGCGGGCGAAGTGGGCGACGGCCGGGAAGCGGGCCGGGTCGGCGCCGAGGACGGCGACGCGGAACAGCTCCATGCCCTGGGCCCGTTCGTCCGGGCCCACGGTGGCCGCCCCGGCCTCGAAGGCGATCAGGGCGGCGATGAGGACGGCGAGGCGGTGATAGCGCTCCGGGATCTCCTCATCGGGGATTCCGGAGGCGCGCAGGGCCTGGATGACCTCTTCCATCATCAGCCGGGCGCCGTCGCCGCTGGAGGCGTAACGGCCCCAGACGGCGGCGAGTTGGGGCTGCTCGCCGAAGGCCTCGCGCAGCCGCAGGGCCAGGGCGGTGATGCGCTGCTTCCCGTCGCCCTCGGGGCGGTGGCCCTCCATGGCGGCGAGGAGGACCCGGTCGGCGACCGCCCGCAGCAGTTCGGTCTTGCTGCGGAAGTGGCGGTAGAGGCTGGAGGAGTCCGTACCCAGCTCCGAGGCCAGTCTGCGCACGCTGAACGCGTCGGCGTCGCCCGTGCGCAACAGCTCGGCCGCCGCGTCCAGGATCTCTTCGGTCGACCAGCGCCTGCGGCCCGCCATGTCGTTCCCCTCACGCTTCCGCTGCCGGATCAGGGCGCCAGCGTAACCCAGGCACTCCATGCTGCGCCTAGCTGTGCACTTGGCGTTGCACGCACCGCGTGCATAATGGGTGCATGAACGTGAGGGACTTAGGAAGCCGGCCGCAGGACACGACGGAGGGACACCCCGACATGAGCAACGCACTGGATTCCGCAGCGCTGGACGCCGCGATCGACCGCGTCCACCGGGCAGGCGTGCCGGGCCTGTTCGCCGAGGTGCGGGCCGGGGACGAGGTCTGGCGCGGGGCCGCGGGCGTCGCCGATCTCGGCACCGGCCGCCCGGCGGAGCCCGGACTGCGCCACCGCGTCGGCAGCGTGACGAAGACGTTCACCGCCGCCGCGGTCCTCCAGCAGGCCGAGGCCGGCCGGATCGGCCTGGACGCGCCCGTCGGCGGGTATCTGCCGGAGCTGGTGCCGGGGGAGCGCGGGGAGGTGATCACCGTGCGGATGCTGCTCGACCACACCAGTGGGTTCCCCGAGTACCTTCCGTACGCCTATCCCTCGCTGAAGGCGTATCCGGTCGTCGCGGAGACGGGGCCCGAGAGCCTGGAGGAGCACCGGTTCACACGGTTCGATCCGGCCGAGCTGATCGGCATGGGGGTGTCCGCGCCGCCGGCGGGAACGCCGGGCGGCCGGCCGGGGGTGTACTCGAACACCAACTACCTGCTGCTCGGCCGGCTCCTGGAGGAGGTCACCGGTGTCCCGGCCGAGCGGTACATCACGCGGCACGTCATCGAGCGCGCCGGGCTCCGGGACACCGGATTCCCGGAGGGCCCGGAGGTCGAGGGGCCGCACTCCCGGCTGTACGAGTCCTGGTTCGGGAAGCTCGACCCGCCGCGCGACTTCAGCGTGTTCGACATGTCGTGGGTGGGCCCGACCGCCTCGCTGGTCTCGACGGTCGCCGACCTGAACCGCTTCTACGCGGAGCTGTTCGCGGGCCGGATCGTCGGCCCCGCCTCGCTGGCGGAGATGCGGCGCACGGGCCCGGTCGTCTCCCAGGAGGGCCGCCTGATCGCGTACGGGCTCGGACTGCACCCGATGGAGGGCGAGGAGGAGCACGACGGGCCGGACGCCTTCTGGGGGCACGGCGGCACGGTGTGGGGCGGCGGCACCCTGGCCATGACCCGCGCCGACGGCGGGCGGCAGCTGGCCGTCGGGATGAACCTCCAGCGCTGGAACCGGCTCGGCGCGGACGGCAGGCCCCAGCCGCACCCGATCGACGCGGCCCTCGCCGCGCTGTACCGCGTGGCGCTGTACGGCTGAGGCGGTTCCCGTCCTAGCGTGGCGGGGGCAACGCTCCACGGGGCCGCCCGGCAGGGACGGTCCCGTGCGCCCACCCCCCACCACCACCTCGGCCACGGAGGAACCCTTGACGACCAACACCGGCCTCGCCGACCTCACCGGTGACTACGTCCTCGACCCCACGCACACCCGGATCGGCTTCGTGGCCCGCCACGCCATGGTGACCAAGGTCCGCGGCGCGTTCCACCAGTTCGAGGGCACCGCCCATCTGGACGGCACGGACCCCTCGCGCAGCACCGCTCAGGTGGTCATCAGGACCGAGAGCATCGACACGGGCGTCGACCAGCGCGACCAGCACCTGAGGACCAACGACTTCCTGGACGCCCCCAACTTCCCCGACATCACCTTCCGTACGACGGCCGTCGAGGCGAAGTCGGAGAGCGACTACCGGGTCACCGGCGACCTCACGGTCAAGGACGTCACCCGCCCCGTCTCCATCGACTTCGAGTACACGGGCAATGCCGTCGACCCGTACGGCAACCTCCGGGTCGGCCTGGAGGGTTCCGTGACGATCTCCCGCAAGGAGTTCGGCGTGACCTGGAACGCTGCCCTGGAGGGCGGCGGGGTGCTGGTCGGCGACAAGATCGTCCTGGAGTTCGACATCTCCGCGATCAAGCAGAGCTGACGCACCGGAGTAGGCGTACGGGCCCGGCCCGGTGAGTACGGCGTACGCACCCGCGTCGTCGGGTACGGGCCCGGCCCGTCGGGTACGGCATGCGCACCCGCGTCGCCGGGTACGCGTCCGGCCCGCCGGGTACGGCGTACGCGCCCGCGTCGTCGCGCGGTCCGGATCACAGCTCCTCGGGCCAGGTGAATCCCAGCTGCTCGGCGCGGGCGCGGTTGCCGCCGCAGACGTCGGCGTACGTCGTCGGGTTCTCGGCGGCGAGACGGTCGAGGGCGGCGGCGGCCCGGGTATCGGGCGGGGTGCCGTCGTCGGGGATGATCCAGCGGAACTGGAGCGGGATCCCGTCCGGCGTGCCCGCGGCGAGGCCCGGGGCGTGGTCGAAGGTCACGACGGTGGTGTCCGGATCGTCGAACCCCGTGCTGATCCAGCCGCGCCGCGCGTCCCACCGGCCCAGCAGGTCCGGACGCGCCACCAGCCCCGCCCTGATCAGCCGGCCCGTGGTCCGGGCGGGCCACGACCAGGCGGTGTCGGCCTCGGCCCGTGCGATCTCCGCGTCGTACGCCGCCGCGTCGAAGCGGAGGGCGGCCCGTTCGGCGGGGACGCCCGGGGGCAGCGGCGGGGTGCACGGCCGCCGCCAGTTCTCCCACACCACCGCGTCGCCGTCCCGCCGCACGGTCACGTACAACGCCCCGCAGCACCCCTCGGTGCAGTACGCCTCCGCCAGCCGCACCTCGTGCGGTTCCTCGCCCGCCCGGAGCGCCCGGCTGTCGAGCAGCGCCTCGGGCTCCTCGGCCGGACCCCAGGGGAACAGTGCCGGGACGAGGGGCCGCCCGTCGACGAGGATCCGGGTCTCGACCGGCTCGCGGTCCACCGGGTCGCCCGCGACGACCTCGATGCGGAGTGCCCGCGGTGCGGCGGCGAGCGCGAAGGGGCGTCGGCCGGTGCGGCGGATCCAGCGGGCGCGGAGCCCTTGTTCGCCGTTCGCGGGGCCGGACTCCGATACGGCGACGGCGGCATCGGCCCAGCGTGGTTCCGCCAGCACCCGCCCCAGCGCTTCCAGCAGGTCGGTACGCCGTCCCGGTGCCCAGTCGAGCAGGACGGCGGCGCCGCTGCTCAGGTCGAGGGCGAGCGAGAGCAGGGTGGCGTGGTGTTCGGTCGTCGGCGGCAGGAGCCCGGCGCGGGCCACCACCCGCTCGTACAGCGCGGGCGCGTCGCGGAAGGCGAGGAGTGCGGTGTCGCCGTCGCGGGAGGACCCGCCCCGGACCAGGAGCCGGGCCGCACGCGAGAGCAGAACGGGGTCGTCGGGGTGCCGGTCCAGCAGGTCCGGGAGCGACGCGGCCTCCGCGATACGGCGGGCGACCTCGGCGGGGAGGAAACGCGGACCGGGGGAGAGCACGCCGAGTTCCTCCCGGACGGCATCGGGATCGCCTGTCCACAGGGCGTGGACAAGTGGCGTCAGCTCGGCCGGGCGGGCCCGGACGACGAGCCAGACGGCTGCGGCGCGGCGGCGGTCCAGCCGGTCGAGGGCGCGGACCGCCCCGTCGGTGAACTCCCGGTACAGCCCGAGGGCGGTGAGATACCGGACGTCCCCGGGCTCCCCGAACCGGCCGAGGAGCGCGATCCCGACGGCGACGGCGGACTCGGTGGTGCCGGTCCGGACCAGCTCCCGGGCCAGCGCGGCGGCTGCCTGTTCAGGTCGCCCTTCCGGCGCTTCTTCCGGCAGCGGCAGGGCGGCGACGGCCGCCCGGAGCCGGGGGAGATGGCTGTGGTCCAGGCCGAGCGGAGCGAGGCGGCGGTCCAGCTCGGCCGCGCCGCGCGGCAGCGGAGTCAGTACCTCCGCGAGGACACGCGGGACGTCTTCGTGCGGCAACGGCTCGGCGCCGGAGGCGGGTTGCGGGGAGAGCGGGAAGCCGCGCCGGGGCGGGGTCCCGCCGTGGGCCGTGTGCAGCAGCCGGCGCACCTGGTCGTACAGGGCGGCGGGCGCGGGGGTGAGCGCGTCGCGCTCCTCGTGGGCGCTCACCGGGCGGGACGGGTCTCGATTCCATGGGTCATGCGGGGAGCCTGCCAGCCCGGCGAGCGCGTTGTCGAGGGAGTTACGGGGGCGCCTGGCCCCCGGATTCCGGGGCCCTCGCCCCGTACGGACGGCGCGAGGGAATCAGCGGCCCGGCACCCTCACCCCGTACGGACGGCCATCAGCAGCCCGGTCGACCAGGCCAGCCGTACGCACCGGAAGTCGTCGCGGGCCTCCAGTTCGACGAGGAGCGCGTCCACGGACTTCTGGTGGCTGTCCGGCCAGTTGGGCTGGGGGTCCAGGTCGTCGATCAGATAGGTGCCGCCGACGGCGACGAGGCCGAGGGCCCGGTCGAGGTGGGTGAACTTGCCGGGCCACGTGTCCGCGAAGACCAGGTCGAACGGAGCGTCGTCGTACTTCTCCAGCCAGTCGCCGCCGTCGCCGGAGACGAAGGTCGCCCGGGGGTCGGCGCCCAGCTCCTGGCGGGCGACCTCCTGCACGGCGGTGTCGAGTTCGACGCTGGTGAGGCGGGCGGAGGCGTCCATGCCGTCGAGGAGCCAGGCACTGCCCTCGCCCACCCCCGTACCGAGTTCCAGAATGCGCCCGCCCGGCCGGGCGGCGGCCAGGGCGGCCAGCAGACTTCCCGTGCGGTCGTCGCTGGACATGGTGAAGCCCGCGTCGCGCGCCCGGGAACGCAGGGCGGGCAGGGAGGCGGGGCGGGTGCTCGGAGTGTCGTCCATGCGCTGATGATGAAAGGCCCCCGGGCGCACGGGCAAGGCAATTGGGCCCGGGTGTCAGCAGGTGGACGGGCGGGGCGTCCCGGATCATGCCTCCGCACCCAAGGACCGGTCCGGCGACTGGAGTTCGGCCCGCCGAAGCTCCGTGACGGTGGCCCCGAGCACCGCCCCGAGCAGGCAGATCGCGCCGCAGCCGGTGAAGAAGGCGGCGGCGCCCCACGCGGCCACGGTGAGGCCGACGGCGGGGAAGAGGACCGGGGCGAGCCCGACCGCGCACAGGGCGGTGACGGCGGTGACCCGGCCCAGGTAGCGGGGATCGGTCGCCGTCTGGACCAGTGCCCCGGTGACCGTCGCGGTGAACCCGCTGGACAACCCGACCACCGCACCGCACACCACGGCGGCGGCCAGGGACCGGCTGTGCCCCAGGGCCACGGTGCCCACCGCCGTGACGAACAGGGCCCCGGACACGGCCAGTCCGGCGCGCGGGATCCGGGACGCGACGGCCGGCAGCAGCGCACCTCCACCCGCCCCGGCGCTGAACGCGCCCGCGATCCACCCCATGCCGGCCGCGCCCCACCCGCGTGCGTCGGCCAGCAGCACCAGCCCGGCGGCGACTGGCCCGCTGAAGCACATCTCGCTCAGACCGATCACGGTGACCAGCGGGGCGAGGAGCCGGTGCCGGCGCACGTAACGCAGCCCGTCCCTCAACTCCCGGGCCGGAGAGGCGGGTTCCGCTCCCTCCGGCACATCATTCGTCCGTACGGTGAGCAGCAGGGCCAGCGACAGGGCGAACAGCGCCCCGGACGCCGCGAAGGCCCCCGCCGCACCGCCCGCCGCCAGAACGGCCCCCGCCAGGACCGGGCCCACCGCGTTGCTGAGGCGGACGGCCAGACCGCGCATCCCCTGGACGCGGGCGAGCTGTCCGGGAGCCGTGAGGCGCGGTGGCAGGGCGCCGACGGCGGGCATGAACACCGCGTCCACCACCCCGAACAGCAGCGCCACCGGCACCAGCAGCCACAGGCGTGGCGCGGTCAGCATCAGAACGGCGGCTGCCGCCAGGATCACCGCGCACCGTGTCGCGTCACTGACGACGGCGACCCGGCGCGGCCCGAACCGGTCGGCCACCACGCCCCCGCCGAGCATCAGCACCGCCCGGGGCAGCGCCCCCGCCGCGATCACGAACCCGGCGAGCGAGGGCCCGCCGGCCCGCGTCGCGCACCACGACAGCGCGAGGAAATACACCACGTCGCCCATGACCGACGCGGTGTAGGCCCCGAGCCAGCGCAGGAGGTTGGGGTCGCGGTGGGCGGGGGGAGGGTGGGGCCCGGCGGGGGCCGTGGGGTGCACTCCGCAGTGGTCCGGGGGCCGGGCTGCGTCCCGGCCGTGCGCGGTCACGCGCTGTCCGGGCCGGGCTCCGTGGTGCCGGGTACGGCGAACGCCTGCATCTGGAGGGTGACGGGGGCGGCCCCGGGCGGGGCGTCGGCGGGGTCGCGCCGGTAGCGGTCGACCACCGCGAAGAGTTCGGCGCGCAGCCGTTCGACCTCGTCCGGGGCGAGCCGGAGCGCGAAGTCGGCGTACACCCCGGCCGCGTACCACTCCGGCGGAAGGGCGGGCACCTCGTCGGCGGCCCTCCGCAGCCGTTCGGCGGCGGCCTGCGCGACCGCCTGCGCGTACGCCCGCCCGGCCGCCCCCTGCTCCACGGACTCCTCCGCAGGCTCGTGCACCGACTGCCGGTGCACGGCCCGCCACCACCGCTCGCGGCCCGCGCCCCGCTCCGGAACCTCCGCGATGAGCCCGCCCGCCGCGAGGCGTCGGAGGTGGTAGCTGGCGGAGCCGGGGGTGATGTCCAGCGCCTCGGCGACCCGGGTCGCGGTGGCGGGGCCGCGCAGGCGCAGCAACGCCAGGACGTTCAGGCGCATCGGATGGGCGAGGACCCGGAGCCGGGCGGTGTCGAGGCGGACGTCGGGGTCGGGTGCGGGCGAGGGGGAGGGCGAGGAGGAGGGCGAGGAGGAGGCGGCCATGGGCGACGAGCGTAGACGTACAACAGTTGTTTCGAAAGAGTTGTTGTGAGAGCAGTATGCGCTGCCCGAGGGGCAGTTGACGTCGTACGCGGTCGGCAGCGCCCCTACCCTCGTCCGCATGGCTGACGAGTGTTTCGGGGATCCGCGTCTGGCGGCCGTCTATGACGCGCTGGAGCCCGACCGGGGTGATCTCGACGCGTATGTGCGGATCGCGGAGGAGTTCGGGGCGCGGCGGGTGCTGGACATCGGCTGCGGCACGGGGGTGTTCGCGCTGCTGCTGGCCGGGCGGGGGATCGAGGTGGTCGGCGTGGACCCCGCGCGGGCCTCCGTCGACGTGGCGCGCGGCAAGCCCGGCGCCGAGCGGGTCCGGTGGATCGACGGCGACGCGACGGCCCTGCCGCCCCTGCGCGTCGACCTGGTGACCATGACGGCGAACGTCGCCCAGGCCCTCGCCGCCCCGCCCGTCTGGCGCGGCACCCTGCGCGCCGCCCACGCGGCCCTGCGCCCCGGCGGGCATCTGGTATTCGAGACCCGCGACCCGGCCGCCCGCGCCTGGGAGGAGTGGAACCGGGCCGCCTCGTACACCGTGACGGACGTCCCCGGGGCCGGCGCGGTCGAGAGCTGGGTGGACCTTCTGGACGTCAACGGGCCGCTGGTGACCTTCCGTTGGACGTACGTCTTCGGCGCGGACGGAGCCGTACTGACCTCCGACTCCACCCTTCGCTTCCGCGAGCGCGAGGAGGTGGCGGCGGAGCTGGAGGAGCTGGGCTACGAGGTCGAGGACGTACGGGACGCGCCCGACCGGCCGGGCAGGGAGTTCGTGTTCGTGGCGCGGCGCGTGGAGGGCCGGGAGGCCGGGCGGTAGTCCGGCGGGGCGAACGTCACGGCGTCGGCGACGCCCCCGTCAGGGCCGTCCACGCCCGCACCGTCTCCTCGTGCGAACCGTTCGCCGTGCCCGCCGCCACGGCCCGCGCCTCCGGGTCCTCCGGGGAGCGGGGCGCGCCCGCGCGTGCGAGGAGGGTGAGCGGCCAGACGGGGGCCGCGCCGTACGAGTCGCCGTCGAAGGCGGTCCAGTCCCACGGCCCGTCGAACCGCCAGGCCCGCCCGGCCGCGTCGGCGACCTCGTCCCCCGCGAGCAGGTCGGCGTACGGACGGAGCACCAGCTCGAAGGCGTACGGGATGCCGTCTCCGGGATGCAGTGTGTACCCCGAGCCGTCGAGATGGCTGCCGTCGGGGTACTCGCGGTACGACAGGCCCCGCCGCAGTACGGTCACCGTCCGCGTGGGGCGCGGCAGCCAGACCGTCTCCAGCGGGGGATCGTGCCGCTCGACGCTCGTCACGTGCACCACGGTCGGCGGTATCCCGACCCGGCAGCGGTCGCCCGCCACCAGTGCCTCGGGCGGCGGGTCCGTGCGGAACAACTCGGCGTCCGCCTCGGGCGGGACGTACCCGTCGTTGTTCGCGACGCCGAGGGCGACGACCCCGTTCCAGTGCCCGTACGTCCGGCTCTCGTCGATCTCCCACCAGGGCCACCGGACCGACAGGTGGTCGCGGGCGGGCCCGGCCCCGATGCCGCGTACGACCTCGGTGGGGGTGAACGGGCAGGAGACCGACAGCACGTCCCCCGGCCGGATGTCCTCGCTGTCGATCATCCGGCCAGGTTAGAACGCGGTCAGTTCGTCGGCGTCACGGGGAGGCAGACGGCGTAGACGACGTACGAGCCCGTGGTGGAGGCCGAGTTGTTGAAGGACAGCGTCCAGGTGTTGTCGCCGGACGGGTACGACTCGTACGTCTGGGCCGTGAGGTTGTTGCCACCGAGAGGCGTCTTCATCCCGCCACCGGTCAGGGTGGTCCCCTCCGGACAGGTGGCCGTCCCCGTGTTCAGGCCGGGGACCAGGGCGTAGGTCTCCTCGACGATCTCGGTGGGCAGGGTGGGCCCGGGAGGGCCGGGGGGCCCTTCGGGCCCGGCGGGGCCTTCGGGTCCGGCGGGGCCTTCGGGTCCGGCAGGTCCATCCGGTCCGGCGGGTCCCTGGGGTCCGGCGGGGCCGTCAGCACCGACAGGACCGGCGGGTCCCTCGGGCCCTGCGGGTCCTTCCGGTCCGGCGGGGCCCTGAGGTCCTGCGGGGCCTTCCGGTCCGGCCGGACCCTGCGGTCCGGCCGGACCCTGCGGTCCGGCGGGTCCCTCCGGTCCGGGCGGTCCGGGCGGTCCGGGCTTTCCGTGCGGGCAGGTCTTCTTGCAGGTGCCGCTTCCGCCGTCCCCGCCGTGGCCGTCGTCTCCTCCGGCCACCGCCTGGGTCGCCAACCCGCCCATCAGCAGGGCGGCGGTGAGCACGGGCAGGGCCGTGCCCCGCAGCAGGGCTGTGTGTTTCCTTCTCAATTCATCCTCCGACGCCGGAATGTTCCTGGATACGGAGATAGGAGCACGGCCGGAGTGGCGCCGCCAGCGAGGAGACGCGTTGGGGTTCGCTCTGTTCCGAATGGGGCGGCGATCGGGTGGATCGTCCCGCCGTAGGCGCGATGAAGGGCAGGGTTCGGAACGGTTCGGAGTTCATCGTCCAGGCCCCGGACATTCCCGTTGCATCGATGGGGAGAGGGACGAATGAGAGGGTGCGGTAAGGGAAACGTGACCCATGCACCGGTTGTGTGAAGGACCGGTTCCGGTTGCTCGTCGGGCGCCTGCGCCTTCGGTTAACGTGTCGGCCACGCCTTCAAGATCACCGCAGGTTCATTTCCTGCCTGACGGTGGACGGGGGGAAGAGGCGGCCCGGTGAAATGCGTCGATCGACGGCGGCGGGGCGGCCGGGAAAGGGGATCTGATGGGTCAGGCATTCCGCAACGCGGCCAGGGGTCTGGTCGCTGTGACCGGGGCCTTTGTGATCGGCGTGGGCATGTCCGGAAGCGCGTCGGCCGTCACGGAGGGAGGGTGGATGTTCGACACCACCTACTCCTCCCAGGCCAAGTTCTTCTCTCTGGGAGAGCACTTCAGGGTGGTCGACTCGGCTGCGGACGGTCACTCTGCGGTCGGGCGGTGGCGGCAGACCGGCCCGAATTCCCAGTACCACTACTGCTGGGACTCGGACGGCGCCAACAACGGCTACGAGGACTGCAATTACGCGCTCCCCGAGGGGACGTACGTGTATTACGAGGCATGCATCGGTGAATACGGCGCCCGGGATGTGTGGACGTCGACCTGCGGCAGCACGGACTTGACGATCACCTGATTCGCGGATCAGTGGCACAGCGGCCTTTGCCCGTTCATGCATGCGCTCACGTTTTACGCGTACGCGTATACAGCAAAGGCCGCTTCCGTGTTTCCCGGAATTCTGGAGACGGACCCCATGAGGCACCCGTTCGTACCGTCCTGAATTCTCGCCGCACGTTCCCGGCGGCCGGGACGGCTCAGCGGAGTGAACGAGGTGCGGCGAGAACGGCGCTCAGCCGCGCCCGGCACTCGGTGACGAACGCCGGGTACGTCGTCCAGTAGTACGGGATCCCGAGGACGGCCACCGCGACAGCCCAGGCGCGGGCACGCGTCCAGGTCCCCTCGTCGAGGTCCAGCGCCTCCCAGTACGCCTGGCGGGCCTCCGGCGGCAGATCCCACACGGCGGCGTGCTCGGCGTCCGGAAGCCCGATCGACAGCCCGCCGAAGTCGATGACCGCGTGGAACCGCCCGTCCCGCGCCAGGAGATTGGCCGCCCTGAGGTCGCCGTGCAGCCATACGGGTCCGGCGCCGGAATCGGGCAGCGCGAGCCCGTCCCGCCACATCCCCTCCAGGGCGTCCACGTCCAGCTCGTCCCCCACGAGCGGCCGGCACGCCTCGAACGCCGGACCGACATACGCGTCGCTCTCGGCCGGCCGTCCCCCTCGGTACCAGCTGAGCCCGTCCGTACGGCTCGCGCCCATCAGCCGCGTCCCGTGCAACTCCCCGACGAAGGCCGCCAGATCGGCCCCGAAGACCCCCCAGTCGCGTACCGTCTCCGGCCCGACGGGATCCCCCTCGATCCACCGGTACACCGACCACACGAGCGGAAAGCCCTCCGTCGGCGTTCCGGCATGCACCGGCTCCGGAATCGGCCACGACAGAGCCGCCCCCAGCCGGGGCAGCCACTCGCGTTCCTTCACCAGCGTCGGCGCGTGCTCAGCCGTACGCGGAACCCGCACCAGCAGCTCGTCCCCGAGCCGGAACATGTTGTTGTCCGTCCCCGCCCCCGCCCGCCTCAACGGCAACTCCGCCCACTCCGGCCGCTGCGCCTTCAGCAGCGCCCGGACCAGTGCCTCGTCGACCGGAATCTCGTTCTCGTGAATCGTCACGCGGGGGAGTCTGGCGTGCGGCGGGGCGGGATTCCATCGACTTTCCGCGCCCGGGGGCGGGCCGCCTACGGGCTCAGTGCCCGGCGGCGTACGACACGAACCCGGCCCAGGCGGTCTCGCCGAAGGCGAGCCGTGGTCCCGGCACATCCTTGGAATCCCGGACGTGCACCGCCCCGGGGGCGGCGGCGACCTCGATGCAGTCGTTGCCGTCGCCGCTGCTGCTGTAGCTGCTCTTGAACCAGTTCAGCCGGTGGGCGCTCGGGGGAGAGGTTCCGTGGCTCATGTCGCTCCCATGCAGGGCTAGTGTCCGGCGGCGTACGAGACGAATCCGGTCCAGGCCCGCTGGCCGAAGACGAGCAGGGGGCCGTGCAGACTCTTTGAGTCGCGTACGCGTACTGCGCGTGACGCAGAGGCGACTTCGACGCAGTCGCCCTCGTTTCCGTTGCTGCTGTAGCTGCTCTTGCGCCAGTCCAGCCCCGAGACGTTCTCGGCAGAGACCTCGACAGTCACGTTCGCGTTCCCCTTGTGTGAGCTTGGCGAACCGTGGCCCGTCGATGCCGGACACCGACGGGCGTGCACGTACGTACGAGATCAGTGCCCGGCGGCGTACGAGACGAACCCCGCCCACACGTCCTCGCCGAAGGCGAGCTGCGGTCCCCGCACGACCTTTGAGTCACGGACGTGCACGGCCTGGGCCGAGGCCGCCACCTCGATGCAGGAGTCTCCCTCGCTGCTGCTGCTGTAGCTGCTCTTGAACCACTCCAGTGCGGAGGCGTCCCCGGTAGTGGTCTTGCGCATCATGTCTCTCCCAGCAGTTGCTCAATGAAGGCCAGCGACTCTCGTGGCGTAAGAGCCTGGGCCCGGATCATCCCATAGCGCAACTCAAGGATCCTGAGACGCTTCAGATCGGAGACCGGGCGCCCGGCGAAGGCGCCGTCCGACCGCCCCACCGCAGTGCCGTCCTCGAACTTCAGCACTTCGATGACGCCGGCCATTCCTGCGTGATCCTCGCGATCGGTGGGCATCACCTGAATCTCCACGTTCCTCAACTGGCCGATCTCCAAGAGCCGTTCCAGTTGTCGACGTAGCACCATTCGCCCTCCGATGGGACGGCGGAGCGTCACTTCTTCCTGGACGAAGCTGAGCGCGGGAGCCGGGGACCTTTCGAAGATCGTCTGCCTGGCCATGCGTGCGGCCAGCACTCGTTCCACTTCATCGTGAGAGTACGAGGGCCGCCTCATCTCGAACAGTGCCCTTGCGTAATCCGGTGTCTGTAGCAGCCCGTGAATGTTGTGGTTGCTGTACATCCCCATCTCGGCCGCACGATTCTCAAGGTTCGCCAGGTCCCGTACCTTCTTCGGGTACCGAACGGCCGCCACGTCCGCCTTCATCGCCGCGATCTTCCCGCCCGCCCCACAGATCTCGTCCACCTTGTCCAGGAACTCCGGCCGGGGGATCCGCCGGCCGCCCTCGACCTTGTAGACCAGGTCCTCCCCGTACCCGATCAGCGCGCCGAACTCACCGGCGCGGAGGCCGGCCGCTTCGCGCCAGGCCTTGATCTGGCGGCCGACGGCGGCGACGACGGCGACGCCGGACTCGTCGTCGGGGTCGACGTCCCATCCGGGTTCGTCCGCAATGCCGTTGACCTGCTCCGTACCGGCCCCGTCCACACTCATCCGTGCCCCATTCCCGACCGTGCGTGTGCTGGTGTTCCTCAACCGCGTCTGTTCCCCGCAGGTCACTCCGGACAGCCGGGACAGCGCTGGACAAGCCCGGGACAATCGCCGTACGCAAGGGCTGTGTCACTGGGCACGGTATGCGGCGGCGGCCACGCTGAGTGATGTGAACCAACAAACCGCCACGCTTCAACAGTCCACCGCAGAGCGCACGTTCACCGTGCTGCTCTCCCCGACCCGGCGCGGGGCCCGGCTCGCCAGGCTCCTGGCCGTGGCCCATCTCGATCTCTGGGGGCAGCCCTCCGCGACGGCCGCGCAGGTGGTCGCGGAGCTGGCCGCCAACGCGGCGCTTCACGGCCGGGTGTCGGGGCGGGACTTCCAACTGCGCCTGGCCCTGGTCACGGAGACGCGGCTGCGCATCGAGGTGACCGATACGCGGGGCGACAGCCTGCCCGCCGTGGCCGTTCCCGATCCTCTGGCGGAACGCGGGCGGGGGCTGCTCGTCGTCGAGGCGCTGGCCGACCGGTGGGGTGTGGTCCGGGGGCCGGTGCCGCGCAAGACGATCTGGGCGGAACTCGACCTCGTACGCTGACCGGCTTCACCGGGTCGTGGGCGGCCACGACCCGGTGCGCCGTGTTCCGGCGTACCGCGACGTGGTCGGCCACGACGTCTGAAGGCTTTTGAAGAACTTGGGAAACAACCTCACCAAACCCGACCCCGCCCCGTCCTGACCTGCATCACTCGCGCGGGTGAACCCTGCCAACTGAGCTGGATTTCGTACCGGTTGGCTGGCATATGCTCGCCGCGACAACCCCAGAACTTGAGCGGCCCCGGACGGGAATGAGAATCCCGGCCAGGGCCTGACCACGAAGAAGAGAACAGCTTCCCCATGGATTCCCAGCAGGTTATCGCGCCTCCGCGCGCCCAGCAGGGCCCTCCCGGCCCTCAGCCCCCGCACGTCTCGCCGACGTCCGGCGTCATCCACGTCAACGCCCGCCACACGACCGGCTTCACGGTCATCGGCAACCACCTCGCCCAGCACCGCGAACTCTCGCTGCTGGCCATCGGGCTCGCCGCCCACATCCAGTCGCTGCCCGCCGGGGCCCAGGTCGGCATCAAGTCGCTGGCCGCCCGCTTCCCGGAGGGCGAGGCGCGGATCGCGGAGGCGCTGCGCGAGCTGGAGGGCAAGGGGTATCTGCACCGGAGCCGCGTACGTCTGCCCGATGGGCGCGTGGTCACCCGGACGGTGTCGTACAACCGGCCGCGTACGACGGGCCCGATGGCCACGGCACTCCGGCCCCGATCGCGTTCGCTTCCGTGCCCTCGGCCGGAAGCCCAGCAGGGGCCGCATCCGGAGCCGCAGCCGGAACGGCCGCTGGCACCCTCGCCCGAGCCCCAGCCGGAACCCGAGCCCCAGCCGGAACCCGAGCCCCAGCCGGAACCCGAGCCCCAGCCGGAACCCGAGCCCCAGCCGGACCCGCAGCCCCGCCCCGCCGCCCCGCCCGCCGTCCACGTACCCGCCCCGACGGCCCCCAGGCGGCAGCCCCGCCCGCTTCCCCAGCCCCTGACGCCGACGCCGGAGCTGTACCGGACCGCAACGGCGGTGCTGGCGGACCTGCGGCGGCACGCGCCTCAACTCAGCCTGACGGAGCGGGAGATCGAGGAGCTGGCGCCGGGCGTGGCGGCATGGCTGGAACGGGACGGGCATCCGGACGTGATCCGCCGGGCGCTGACGAGCGATCTCCCGGTGCCGGTCGCGTACCCGTCGAAGTTCGTGCGCAGCCGCATCACCGCGCTGCTGCCACCGCCGCTCCCCGGCAGCGCGGATCTCGCGCCGCCACCGCAGCGCAGGGTCCTCGTCATTCCCCTCCAGAACTGCGACGGCTGCGACCGCGCGTTCCGGGCCAGGGAACCGGGCCTCTGCCGTGCATGCCGTACCCACTCGTCCCCGGACCCGCACGCGACCGCCGCCTGACAGCGACATCCCCTCCCGGAACGGACCCACATGGTCAGCTCACCCCACGAAGCGATGCACCGGATCTTCCAGGAGTACCCGGGCCTCTTCTCCGGCGTCTCCGAAGTCCTCGGGATCGACATCCCGCCGCCCACGTCCGCCACGGTCCTGCCGACCGACCTCACCGAGAACAGCCCGGTCGAACGCCGGGTCGACACCCTCCTGCGCATCGAGACCGAGCGCGAGGGCCCCTTCCTCCTCGCCGTCGAGGCGCAGGGCAAGAAGGACGCGCGCAAAACCACCAGCTGGCCCTACTACGTCAGCTATCTCCACAACCGGTACGGGGCCCTGCCCGTCCTCCTCCTGGTCGTCTGCCAGGACCACGCCACCGCCCAGTGGGCCGCCCGGCCCGTCACCATCGGCCTCACCCAGTGGCCGACCCTGATCCTCAACCCGCTCGTCGCCGGACCCCACAACATGCCGGTGATCAGGGACGTGGCCGAGGCCCGCAAGGACCTCGCCCTCGCCACGCTCGCCGCCATCACCCACGCCGATCATCCGGACGTCGGTGCCATACTGAAAACGCTCTCCGCCGCGCTGCGGGACGCGCCCGAAACCCTCACCGACCCCATCGTCGAACTCACCGCACAAGGCCTGGGGACCCGCCCGGCCGCACAACAGTGGAGGAACCTGGTGGCCGTGGACACTTCTTTCTACAAGTCCTTCATGTCCGAGGAAATCCGCGACGAGGGCCGGGCTGAGGGGCGTGCCGAGGGGCAGGCCCAGGGACAGGCCCTCAGCCTCCTCCTCATCCTCGAAGCCCGTGGGATCCCGCTCAGCGAGGAAGACCGGCAGAGGATCACCACCTGCACCGACCCGCAGCGGCTGAGCCAGTGGGTGAGGCGCGCCGTGACCGCCACCAGCTCCGAGGACGTCCTCGCGGAGGACTGATCAGCCGCAGGCGGGGAAGCGCCGAGGAGGCTGGTGGCCGTGGACATCTCTTTCTACAAGTCCTTCATGTCCGAGGAGATTCGCGAGGCGGGCCGAGCCCAGGGCCGAGCCCAGGGCCGAGCCCAGGGCCGAGCCCAAGGCCAGGCCCTCAGCCTCCTTCTCGTCCTCGACGCCCGTGGCGTAGCCCTCACCGGCGAACACCGCCGGAGGGTTACCACCTGCACCGACTCCCACCAGCTGGACCAGTGGCTGAGGCGCGCCGTGACCGCCACCACCTCCGACGACGTGTTCACCCCGGCCCCCTGATCGCGGCCCGCCGGGGGGTGCTACCGGTCGGCCTCCACGACATCGGCCACGACACAGCTGATGTTGTCGGGGCCGCCTGAGCCGTTGGCGAGGGCGACGAGGTCGCGAACGGCCCGGTCGGGGGTGGTGGCCGTGGTGAGGACGCGGTGGAGGTCGGGGGCGGGGACGACGGTGGAGAGGCCGTCGGAGCAGAGGAGATAGCGGTCGCCGCTCCGGGCGTCGTGGAGGCGCAGGTCGGGGGCGGAGCCGGTCTCCGCGCCCAGGGCCCGGACCAGGAGGGAGCGCTGGGGGTGGGAGGCGGCCTCCTCCGGGGTGAGCCGGCCCTCGTCGATCATCGACTGGACCATGGTGTGGTCATGGGTGATCTGGGAGAGGTTCCCGTCGCGCAGGAGGTAGACGCGCGAGTCGCCGATGTGGACGAGGCCCAGTTGCGAGCCGGTCCAGAGCATGGCCGTGAGCGTGGTGCCGGATTCGGTGGCGGGCGTATCGGTGCTGCCGGATTCGGCGGGGGACGTGCGGGTGCCGGACCCGGCCGGGGACGTACCCGTGACGGCGGCGTCGCGGACGGCCCGGCGGGCCTCCTCGACGACGTCCTCCAGGGCGTTGAGGAGGCCCCCGGCGGGGATGCCGTCGGCTTCGAGGTGCTTGAGCGCGTCGACGGCGGCCGCCCCGACGGGGGCTCCCCGGTCGCCCCAGCCGTCGGCGACGGCGAGCAGCCGGGTCCCGGCGTAGGCGGTGTCCTGGTTGCTCTCGCGGATCAGGCCCCGGTCGGACAGGGCGGCGCAGCGGATCTCCAGGGGTGCGGTGGTCGAGGACATGGCGGGTTCCTTCCCGGACAGATGGTCGACGAGGAAGGTGGCCAGATCCCGCCGTGCGGCGGTGTCGGCCTCGACCCGGGCCCAGTACGCGCGGACTTCCCGGGCCGCCTCGGCGGCGTCCAGGGTCCGTACGTGCCGGATCAGGGCCAGGGGCATGCCCAGCCGCCGGAGCCAGGCGACCAGCCGGGCCGCGTCCAGTTGTTCCGGTGCGTAGAGCCGGTAGCCCGTCACCGGGTGGACGCGGGCCGGGGGCAGCAGGCCGAGTTCGTCGTAGAGGCGCAAGGCCTTCGGCGAGAGCCGGGACGCCTTCGCGAACGCCCCGATCGTCAGCAACTCCATGCCCGTCCTTCCTCGTACCGGGCACGCCGCCCGGCACCACCGATGCTGTGGGCTGCCCCAAGGGGAAGGTCAACCCGCTGCGGATGCACGGTCCGGCCGCCCCACGGTTCCGCCGTCTCCGGGTCCTGCCGTTCCGCCGTCCGGCCGTCCCCCAGTCCCGCCGCTCCACCCTCCGTGCCTCACCCGCCGCGCTCCGCGCAAATGCCTCGCCCCGGCCCCCGCCCGGATGATGAGCTTCCCCGGTGACGAGCCACGACGCGACCGCGCCCCTCCGCCCGCAGACCCTCGCCTGGGTGAGCCGCCACCTGGAAGCGGGCGAACGCGTCGTCCGGACCGAGCCGCTGCACGGCGGCGTGACCGCCGACGTACGGAGACTGACCATCGCCGCCCGGGACGGCGGCACCCGGGACCTGGTCCTGAGGAGCTACGTCGACCCGTTCTACCTCCGCGACGCCGAGTCCGCCCTGAACAGGGAGGCCGCCGCCCTGACCCTGCTCCCGGGAACCGGCGTGCCCGCCCCCGCCCTGGTCGCCGCCGACCCCACGGCCGCGCACTGCGCGTACCCGTCCCTCCTGATGACCCGCCTGGAGGGCCGCACGGTCCTCGACGACGCGGGCATCCCGACCCGCCTCCCCCTCCTGGCCCGCCACCTCGTGGCCGTCCACGCCCTGCGCCCCACCGAACGGCCCCCGGAGTACGTCGCCCTCTCGACCCCCGACACCGCCGTGATCCCGCAGCACGCCGACCGCGCGGTCTGGTCCGCCGCCGCCGACGCGATCCGGACACCCCGACCCCCGTACCAAGGGCGCTTCCTGCACCGCGACTTCCAGCCCGGCAACATCCTTTTCGACAGCGCCACCGCCCTCACCCCTTCCGCCCGCATCACCGGCGTCATCGACTGGGCCGGCGCCTCCTGGGGCCCCTCCGACCTCGACGTCGCCCACTGCTCCACCGTCCTCGCCCTCCTCCACGGCCCCACCTGGGGCCTCCGCTTCCCCGACGCGTACGAGTCGGCCGGCGGAACCCTCGCCCCGACCCGGGCCCAGCGCCGCTACTGGCAGGTCCGGGACGCCCTCGCCGCGTCCGAGGAGGTGGGGATCATCTCGCGGGTGTGGCGCGAGGCGGGGCGGTCGGAGCTGACGGAGCGGGCGGTGGGGGAGCGGCTGCACGCGTATGTCGTCGCGTTGATGGGGGCGGTGGGCTGAGTACGGGAATGCCGAGAGGCTGCTTCGTTCGCGAGACGAGAGTGCTTCGATTCCGCCCGAAGTAGCGCGCATCTGCTGTTCGTTGGCGTCACCGAAGCCAGGGAGCCCACCTGCGTCAGCGGACCACGGGGTTGCCCCGAAGGTTCGCGTCGCCGCACGGCCAGGGTCCCTCGGCCAAGGGGCCCAGAGGGGTTCGGAACACGACTACCTCACTGTCCAGCGGGACGACGACGAGGCCGTCGTCCAGGAGCAGGGTGCGCCCCATGATGTTCCTGCTGTCGTCCGTCGCGTACAACTCGCACGGAGTCAGGTCCGCGTCGACGGTGAGGAGCGTGCCGTCGCGCCAGAACACGGTGGTGCCCGCCCGGTCCATCGCCGGAGAGGACGTGTAGTAGCCGGACAGCGGAGGCCCGTCTATGAGGACGGCGTCCGGGGCAAGTTGCCGGAAGCGCGATGTGGACGGCAGGCTGTTCTCCAGTTCGGGGCCGCATACGGTCCCCCGGTCGTTGACGAGCATCGCGCCGTGGCTGGCCCACCGGTCCGATTCGCTGCCGCTCCGGTCGTAGCGGCGTGTGGTGAACTCCCCATATCCCTGAGACCCGATCAGGAACGCGCCCGGACCGGCGATCGCCTTTCGTCCCATGGGTGTGGGCTCGGTGGCCGAGACGATCGCACCACTGACCAGGTCCAGGAAGAAGGTTCTCCCGAGCCCACCATGCGCGTCGGTGAAACTGGCCGCGGCCCGGTCCCCGGAGACCAGCAGGGGCTCCCAGTGATCGACGCTGGTTTCCTCCGGGACCCAGGGCCGCAACGGCCGTGTCTCCCAGCCGGTCTGCCTGCTCATCCCCATGACACCCGGATGCGAGACCGCACCGAGCGTGACCGGCGTCGACCACAGGCACTGTCCCTCCCGTGTGTACCGGGCGACGCGAGGCGGCGGTGGGGTGGACGCGATGCC
This sequence comes from Streptomyces sp. NPDC057682, assembly GCF_042799575.1. Lineage (NCBI taxonomy): Bacteria > Bacillati > Actinomycetota > Actinomycetes > Kitasatosporales > Streptomycetaceae > Streptomyces > Streptomyces sp. NPDC057682. The sequence goes on from NZ_JBHVIN010000020.1 coordinate 86,043, forward strand.
CTGCATGCGCCGCAGCATGGGTGAAGCACCGGCCCACGCGATGCAGAAACCGTCGTCCAGCACCACGAACGCGCCGATCTCCTCGCCGGCCTCGCACTCCGGGACGACGGTTCGGTCAGTGGATCCGTCGGGGAGTACGCCCTCCAGGACCCGCCCGGTCCCTTGCGGGTACGCGACCCAGAGCGTCCCGTCCGCGGACAAGCGGGACTGGGGCCGTCCAGTGCCGGGGTACGACCGGTGCCATGACACGGATCCCCTGACGTGGACCATCGTCACGACGGTCTCCAGGGCGTTCGCGCCGTAACTGGTCACGTACAGCGGGCCGGACGGATCCTGTACGGCCACGGACCGAACCTGGCCCGGCATGGTGAGTCCCGACGCGGAAGTCATGGCCCCGCATCGTACGAGAACCGGTCGGCGACAGGAGGGCATCGGCGGACCTCTCGGTACCCCAGACGGGGGCGCCCTTCAGGAGGACTCCTCGGCCACGAACGCGACGTACCGGCCGAACACCTCATGGCTGTCCGGCGTGAAGGGCCACTCCGCCAGGGCCGACCGCAGCTCCGGCTCGGTCAGCCAGCCGTGCCAGGCGACCTCGCGCATCGCGGCAGATTGTTACGGCGACCCGGTGCAGCCATCCTTCGCGGACGGCCCGGCGGCGGCTGACGGCCGTCCCCGTCGTCCGGTCCCGATCGTCGACACGCTCCACGAGTTCGTCCACGACGGACAGCCTGGCAGGCACCACCGACAACGCGGCGTGCGTCCGGGGCGCGACGACGTCGGAGGGAGGGGGCGGGCCTACTCGGTCCGCGCGGGACAGGTACCGGAACCGGGGCCCGTCCCGGCACCCGTACCCGTACCGGACTCGGCATCGGCCGACCGGCCTTCGGCGATCTCGGCGATCTCGGCCCCCCGGCCGCTCCTGGCCGCTCCGCCGTCCCTGCCGCCCTTGCCGTGTCGGATGCGTACGACGCCGGAGTCCAGGTTCACCTGAAACGGCGGGTCCTCGGCGGGGCGCACGTTCTTGCGTACGCGCTCCTGCTCCATGGCCTTTTTGACCGCCTGGCTCCCCGGGGCGCTCTCCTGGAAGAGGTCGACGCCGATCGACGACAGACCCTTGGTCTTGCGCCAGTAGACCCAGCCGCGCGCCTCCATCGCCAGCAGGATCCGGTCGGCGAGGAAGGCGACGGCGGCCACGCCTGCGGCGACGCAGCCTGCGGGGGCCAGGAACGATAAGGGTGCGTCCATGGGGCCGAGCCTACGTGCTGGCATCCGCTGCCTGAAGATCCGGAGCGAGGCGAAGGCCTTGATCGGGTCAGCGTTCCGACGCGGGTTCGTGCGGTGGTTCCTGTGGAGGTTCCTGCGGACGTTCGTGCGGACGTTCCTGTGGGGGCGTCGCGAGCCGATGCCACGCATGGCCGCAGCCGTCGGCGCAGAAGCGTTCCCGCCGGCGTTCGTCGGCGACGGCCAGCACCGCGATGAGCAGCCGGAATGCCTTGAGGCGGTCGTCGTGCGGGGTGAGGGCGGTGATCTTCCGGAGTTGCTGGTCGATCCGGCCTCGTACGAGCAGGACCGCCGGTGTGTGCGTGGCGCGGAGGCCGGAACGGCGGATGCTCTCCGGCGCGTCCTCGGCGGTGGCGCGGGCCTGGACGCAGTAGTGGGCGAGGAGGACCAGGGTGCTGGACCGCTCCTCGGTGTTGAGGCTCTCGAACCATGCGACGCCCTGCGACATCGGCCGAAGGCCCTGCGCGAGCTGGTTCAGCATGATGTGCGGATCAGCCATGCCTGTACCCCCGTTGCGCTCGGCCCGCCGCTGGCCAGGGTGCCGCGGCGTGCCCGGCGTACCGCACCGCCCTGTGATGTGGAAAGCCCCGAACCCGCCCTCACCGCTTCGGATCTGCACATGGTGATGTGCTGTGCGATGTGCACCTTTACCTGTACGCCGTGCTGAGCTGCACTGTTGGTGGGGAGTCGAACCCCGCGCTGCTCTCCACGCGCCAGGAGTGGACCGGAAAGACCGCCGGCCCTCGGCTTGTGCACGCCTCCGAAGCGGCTACCTGCTCCACATCGTGTGCGCCTGCCGGGCCGTCAGTCCAGCAGGTCCACTTCCCAGTTCGTGCGCTGGATCAGCACGTCGACCTCGCGGATCTCCCGCGCGAGGACATCGGCCCGACCCCGCAGCTCCGCGACCGGAAGCGCGGCCAGCATCATCAGCTCGGACCGGAGCTGCCGCCCGTGTCCTCGCCCGCCGCTGCCCGCCGCCGCGTCCGCCGCCGCCGTGACGACGGAGTGGCGCAGCCGCAGGACGTCCCGGCGGGCGAGTGCGTCGGTGAGCGTGCCGCCGGATTCGAGCTCCACGGTGGCGTTGGTCCGGTTGATCCGCCGGATCAGCGTCTCCAGTGTGCTGAGCACCTCGCCTGACTCGGCCAGCAACTGTGCGGCGTCCTCGGCGGGCGTCTCCCCCTCCTGGTACCGCGCGCTGCCGACGATGCGGGCGCGCAACTGCTCCACGCGACGCGTCGCCGCCGCCCGCTCGGCCAGTGCCTCGGCAAGCTTCACCGTTTCGACCTCCCCCTTCGTGAACGCGCCCGAGTATAGGAGTGAGGGAACGACGCACCCGCACCCAGCCCTTACGAGGTCACCACTCCGGGTCAGGACGAACGGGCGAGGACGCAGAACTCGTGCCCCTCCGGGTCCGTGAGGCACGTCCACGGGACGTCGCCCTGGCCGACATCGAGGTCGGCGGCGCCGAGCGCCCGAAGCCGGGCGACCTCCGCCTCCTTGTCGTCACCGGGCTCCGGCACCACGTCGAGGTGGACGCGGTCCGGCACGGTCTTCACATCGGTCGAGCGGCGGAACTCCAGATACGGGCCCACGCCCGTGGCCGACCGCCACACCGCGTGGTCGTCCGTCACCTCGTGCAGGGCCCAGTCCACCGCCTCGTCCCAGAACCGCGCCATGGCCCGCGGATCCGCGCAGTCGACCACCACCCGGGCGATCGGCCCGGTGTCGCGGTAGGCGTCCCGGGGCTCCAGTACGCAGAACTCGTTGCCCTCCGGATCAGCGAGGACCGTCCACGGCACCTCGCCCTGACCCACGTCGGCGGGCGTCGCACCGAGAGCCTTCAGGTGCGCGACCAACTCTGCCTGGTGGGCCAGGGAGTTGGTGGCGAGATCGACGTGCACACGGTTCTTCGTCGCCGTCTTGGCCTCCGGCACGGCGACGACGTCGATGCATACGCCGACCGGGTCCAGCCAGTCGAAGCCGGCGGGTTTGGCAGCGGTCGCGCCCGATCCCTCCCCGCTGACGCTCCAGCCGAGCGCCTCCGCCCAGAACCGTCCGACAGCCGAGTCATCGCATGCCTTCATGTTCACCAGGACGGGTCGCAGTGTCATGCGGGGGATCCTATGCAATCGCTCCGGCGGCACCGCTGTGACGACGAACGCCGAAAGCGACGGCTGAGGCTGGAGGCCATACACCTGAACGCCACACACGCTGAAACGCCTCTGTGACGCGGAGCGACAACGGTGACCGGAATTCTTCTTGGTGCCGTTCTGGGAACCCTGCTGGGTGTGCGGAGAGAGAAGGTGATACGGCCCAGTGCGGGCGTGAGTGAGGAGATGGGATGAGGGAGCGGATACGCGCGGGCGATCGCGAGGCGTTCGGCGAGCTCTATGAGCAGTATGCGAAGGCGGTGTACAACCATGCCTTCCGGCTGACCGGCGACTGGTCGGTGGCCGAGGACGTCATGTCGGCGACGTTCCTGGACGCCTGGCGGACGAGGGAGAAGGTCGGAGAGAAGGGGGGATCGCTGCGGCCGTGGCTGCTGGGGATCGCGACGAACAAGGCGCACAACGCCAGACGCGGTGTCCGTCGGCGTTTCGCCTTCCTGGCCCGGGTGCCCGCCCCGGAGCCGGTGGAGGACTTCGCGGACGAGGCGGCCGGGCGGATCGACGACGTCCGTCGCCTGGACGCGGTTCACCGGGCGGTGCGGGGCCTGCGCCGTCAGGAGAGGGAGGTGCTGGCGCTGTGCGTGTGGTCGGGGTTGGACTACCAGCAGGCCGCTGACGCGCTGGGGGTACCGGTGGGCACTGTGCGCTCACGCCTGTCGCGCGCCCGGGTCAGGCTGCGGGACCTGGCCGACCGGCAACTGGCCGAAGAAAAGCGGGAACCGCGCCCGGGGCGCGGAGAGGTAGAGAGTGAGGCCGCGTTCGCGGCCCTGTCCGTCCAGGAGGGAACCCGGTGAACGCCACCCCGTACCGGCCCGCACAGGCCGAGCGCGAGGAGACGGCCCGGCTGCTGCCGGCCCCGGCCGAACGGGACCTGCCGCCGGGCCGCCACCTCCACCACAAGGAACTCCTCATGCGACAGATCGACCAGGACACCCACACCTCCCACCAGCCAGGCGGCGGACTGCGCCGGCGCTTGGCCGACGCGGCCGCCCCCGGCCGTCCCCGGCGCCGACTGGTCCTCGGGGCGTCGCTGGCCGCGGGGGCGATGGCTGCGGTCATCGCGGTGACCGCCGTCGGTTCCCATGCCCCGACCACGGTTCCTCAGGCGGGCAGTGCTCCGGGCGGCTCGGTCAGCGAGCGCGGGCCCGGCGGCGCGTCACCCCAGGCCGTCCAGCTGCTGACCCGCATCGCCGCCGTCGCCGCCAGCACCTCTGCCCCGCAGGTCCGTGACGACCAGTACATCTACATCGCCAGCCAGGTCTACGGCGCGAGCAAGAAGATCGGCGCCGACGGCGACGGCGCCAAGGCCCAGTACGACGACGACGGCACCGGGACCACCCACCCCCGACAGGCGTGGTTCTCCGTCAACGGCAGCCGCGACGGTCTCCTCACCGAGCCCCTCAGCCCGGCCTTCCGGCCCGGCGAGGGAGGCGTCAACCTCGGCAAGAACACCGAGCCCTCCCTCCAGTTGCCCACCTACACGTACCTGGCCTCCCTGCCCACCGACCCCGACGCCTTGCTGACAGCCATCTACGCCCAGAACACCGGCGTGGACAAGAACCTCAACCCCGACCAGGAAGCGTTCCAGACGATCGGCGACGCGCTGCGCGAGTCCCTGATGCCCCCGCAGATCGGGGCGGCACTCTACAAGGCCGCGGCCAAGATCCCCGGGGTGAACGTCGTGGACGACGCCGTGGACGCGTCCGGCCGGCACGGCGTGGCCGTCAGCCAGGACCACGGCAACCAGCGCACCGAATGGATCTTCGACAAGGACAAGCTCACCTACCTCGGCGAGCGGACCGTCCTCGTCAACGACGACAGCGCCGGTGGCAAAGCCGGACGCATCCTCGTCAGCACCGCCGTGACCGAACGCGCCGTCGTCGACAAGGCCGGCCAGAAGCCTTCTCCTGGTACAGCCACCTGACCTTCGACACCGGTCCCGGTGCCCGCCCGCCCAGCAAAGTGGCAGGCGGGCACCGGGACCGGTACTTCCTCAACCGACCACAGACCTGGCCGGGAACACGCACGTATCACTGCGGGTCACACACCCCCACCCGAGTGGCCCGGCACACTTTTGCAAGCACCTGCTTGCAAAAGTTAGCGGCATGGGTCCAGTATCGGAGCATGGCCTCACTCAACGTCGGCAATCTCGGCGACTACCTGCGCGAGCAGCGCCGCAGTGCGCAGTTGTCGCTGCGGCAGCTCGCGGATGCCGCCGGGGTGTCGAATCCCTACCTCAGCCAGATCGAGCGCGGGCTGCGCAAGCCCAGCGCCGAGGTGCTGCAGCAGGTCGCGAAGGCGCTGCGGATCTCGGCCGAGACGCTGTACGTACGGGCCGGGATCCTGGACGAGCGGGAGCGGGAGGAGTCGGAGACGCGGGCGGTGATTCTGGCCGATCCGTCGATCAACGAGCGGCAGAAGAGCGTGCTGCTCCAGATCTACGCCTCCTTCCGCAAGGAGAACGGGTTCGAGGACGAGCCCGTCGACGGGGCCCCGGGCAAGGAGGGGCGCGCGGACGGGCCCCTCAGTGTCGGCGGCCGTGCTGCCGATACAGCTGATGCGGGCCGGGAACCGACGGACGCCGACGGGCCGTCGGCGGAACCTCCGCACCGCGCCTCATAAGACCCACCACCCTCAGACCGAGCTGATGATCCGGGAGGACCACAGTCATGGCCATCACCGATGACCTGCGCAAGACCCTCACCGACCCGACCCCCCTCTACTTCGCCGCCGGTACGGCCGATCTCGCCGTGCAGCAGGCCCGGAAGGTCCCGGCCCTGCTGGAGCAGCTGCGGGCCGAGGCGCCCGAGCGGATCGAGGCGGTACGCAACACCGACCCCAAGGCCGTGCAGGAGAAGGTGACCGGGCAGGCCAAGGAGGCGCAGGCCACCCTCCAGGCCAGGGTCACGGACCTGATCGGCGCCTTCGACACCGATCTGAAGAAGCTCGGCGAGAGCGCCCAGGACCTGGCCCTGCGCGGGGTCGGCGTGGCCGCCGAGTACGCGGTCCGGGCCCGGGAGACGTACGAGAAGGTCGCCGAGCACGGCGAGCAGACCGTCCGCACCTGGCGCGGCGAGCCCGCCGAGGAGGTCGTCGAGATCGCGGTCGTCGAACCGCGCAAGGAGGCCCGTCCGAGCGCCGGGTCGCCGACGGCCGCCGAGGCCCGGCCGGCCAAGCCCGCCACCGCGAAGGCCACCCCCGCCGCCAAGCCCGCACCCGCGGCGAAGACGGCCAGGACGGAGGACAAGCCCGCCTCCGCCAAGCCCGCCGCCGCCAAGAAGGCTCCGGCGCGCAAGCCCGCCGCGAAGAAGACCACCCCGCCGGCCAAGTAGCCGTCGGCGAGCAGCCGTGCCGTGCCCCGGGCAGGTGTGCCGGGGCGGTGGGCGGGCACTTTTCAGGGGTGCCCGGCCGTTGTCCCGGTACCGTGGCCGCGAGCGCTCATCCACTGACTAGGCGGTGCCCATCATGTTGCTCGAAGGCTTCACCACATTCCTCGGGCTGCTCTCCCTGGCCATGCTGGTCCTCGCCGCGGTCGCGCTCATCATGGCCGCGATCGCCCGCGAGGACGCCTACCGCGCCGCGGACAAGCAGAAGAAGTCCTTCTGGCTGATCATCCTCGGCATCGTGGTCGTGGTGAACCTGGTGCCCCTGGGCGGCCTCCAGCTGATGCTCCAGATCGCCGGTCTCGTCGCGACCATCGTCTTCTTCGTCGACGTACGGCCCGCGCTCAAGGCCGTCTCGGGCGGTGGCCGCGGAGGCCGGCGCGGCGGTTCCAGCAGCGACGGACCGTACGGGCCCTACAACGGCGGTCGCTGACCACCGGGCCACTGACCGTCGGTGTCGGGCGTTACGGCACCTACGACGACGGCGGTCGCTGAGCGGCCGCCGCCGACGTCTCCCCGGGCCTCGGGCGCGGAATGCTCCGGCCCGGCCCCGCACCCCGTCCCGGGCCCTGTGGGCGGTGGCGGGCGGTCTCGCCGCCCCGGTCGAGCAGCAGGACGGCGACGTCGTCCGTCAGCTCGCCGCCGTTCAGCTCCCGGACGTGGGTGACGGCCGCCTCCAGCAGGTCCTCGCCGGTCAGGCCCTCGGCCAGCTGGCGGTTGATCATCGCGACCATGCCGTCCTGGCCCAGCCGCTGCGTCCCGTTGCCGACCCGGCCCTCGATCAGCCCGTCGGTGTACATCATCAGGCTCCACGAACCGCCCAGCTCCACCTGCCGGCGCGGCCAGCGCGCCCTCGGCAGCAGTCCGAGCGCCGGGCCGCCGTCCTCGTACGGGAGCAGCCGCGCCGCCCGGCCCCGGCGGGCGATCAGCGGGGCGGGGTGGCCCGCCAGGCAGAGGCCCGCGCGGCGGCCGTCCGGGGCGATGTCCACCGTGCAGAGCGTCGCGAAGATCTCCTCGCTCTCCCGTTCGTGCTCCAGGACCTGCTGGAGGGTGGAGAGCAGTTCGTCGCCGCACAGGCCCGCCAGGATGAGGGCCCGCCAGGCGATCCGCAGTTCGACGCCGAGCGCCGCCTCGTCGGGGCCGTGGCCGCACACGTCGCCGATCATCGCGTGCACCGTGCCGTCGGGGGTGCGGACCGTGTCGTAGAAGTCGCCGCCCAGCAGGGCCCGGGAGCGGCCGGGGCGGTAGCGGGCCGCGAAGCGCAGGTCCGAACCGTCCAGCAGCGGGGTGGGCAGCAGTCCGCGCTCCAGGCGGGCGTTCTCCTGGGCGCGCAGCCGGGATTCGGTGAGCTGGTGGTGGGCCGCGTCGGCGCGTTTGCGTTCCACGGCGTAGCGGATGGCGCGGCTGAGCAGCCGGCCGTCGAGTTCGCCGCGGAAGAGGTAGTCCTGCGCGCCGACCCGGACCGCCTCGGCGGCGAGTTCGGCGTCGTCCTCGGCCGTGAGCGCGAGGACGGCGTGCCGGGGCGCGATCCGCAGGACGTGCTTGAGCGTCGCGAGCCGGTCCGCCTCGTCGTCTACTCCGGCGGTCGCGGCGGCCGCGCGGGTCTCGCTGCCGGCCGGCAGGGCCAGGTCCAGCAGGATGCAGTCCACGTCGTCGGTGAGGAGCCGGCCCGCCTCGGTCAGATTGCGGGCGGCCCGGATGCGGACGCGGGCGCCGGCCGCCGCCGAGAGTTCCGGGACGGTGATGGTGCCCGACGGGTCGTCCTCGATCACCAGGAGGGTGAGGTCGGTGCCATTGCCGGGCTCCGCAGCGGACGCGGAACGTTGCTGCGGTACGGGTACGGGCATCGGTAAAGGTTTCCTTCCCTCCCCCCGAGGGCGCGGCGGGACGACGATCGACGACCCGCCAGACGGGGACGATAGCGGTACCGGATGCGGGAACGGAATGGCGTACGGCACTCGGCCGTTGGCATATGCGGAGCCATAAGCCGCGTCAGGTCACGGATCCGGCGCGATGGGCCCGCCCGGGGTGTCCATGAGGGCATGACAAAGGTCACGCCGGCCGGTTGAACCACAGTGGCGCCGCTCACGTGGGAAGTGGCCGGGAACGGGCCTTCTCTTCGGCGGCCCCGGAAGGGCGCGGGAAACCCCGTTCCGGAAGGGCGCGGGAAATACCCCCGCTCACTTGTCCGGGCGGACGACTCCCAGGATCTCCATCGAGCCCGCCCCCGCGACCGTGACATTGCGGCCGGGGCGCGGGGCGTGCACGATCGCGCCGTCGCCGATGTACATGCCGACGTGCGTGGCGTCACGGTGGTAGATGATCAGGTCGCCGGGACGCATGTCCCGGATCGCGATGTGGGGCAGCAGCCGCCACTGCTCCTGCGAGGTGCGGGGGATGGGCCGGCCGGCCGCCGCCCAGGCCTGCGAGGTCAGTCCGGAGCAGTCGTACGACTTGGGGCCCTCGGCGCCCCATACGTACGGCTTGCCGATCTGCGCGGTCGCGAAGGCCACCGCCTTCTTGCCGGCCGGGCTGGCCTCCTGGCTGATCTCCTTGAGGATGCCGGAGCCGAGCCAGGCGGTCTGTGCCTGGTACTCCTGTTCCTGCTCCAGCTGGAGGAGGCGGGCGCGCTCCTTCTTCTCCAGCTGGTCCTCCAGCTTCTTGGCCGCCGCGATCTGCTCGTTGATCTTCTTCTTGGCCTTGGCCTGCTTGACGCGGTTGGCTTCCAGCTTGGTCCAGTTGATGCTGGCGTCCTGGGTGTAGGTCTCCAGGTCCTCCTGGGTCCTGTTCAGTTCGCCGAGCAGCCCCTTGGCGGCCTTCTGGCCCTGCTGGGCCCGGCTGAGGCCGTCAAGGAAGAGCCGGGGGTCGCCGCTGAGCATCAGCCGGGCGCCCGGCGGCAGGCCCGCGTTGCGGTACTCCTCGCGGGCCTGGGCGCCGGCCCGCTGCTTCAGCTCGGCGATCTTCGCCTGGCCGGCGACGATCGCCTGGGCCAGCTTGACGATCTCGCCCGACTGCTTCTTGGCCCGCTCCTCGGCGAGGTTGTACGCGTCCGTCGCCGCCCCGGCCGCCCGGTAGAGGCCGTCGATCTCCTGGCGCACCTCTTCGAGGCTCTTCTTCGCGGGCGGAGCGGTCGGGGAGGCCGCACCGGGCCCGGGGTAGGGCGTTCCGGGGGGCGCGGGAGCGGCGAACGCCTGGACCGGCGCGGCCAGTACGGCCAGCGCGCAGACCAGAGTGATCGCGGCAGCGGCACAGTGGCGTCGGTACACGAGCTCCCCCTCCGAGCGGAAAACAGAATCTGATTTACCGTCAGTAACTTGTGGTTCCCGACGAGATCGTGCCATGCCCTACCGAAAAGCAACAGAGGCAGACACATCCAGCCCCCAGTTCACAGGGACGAGTGAAGGGGCGCGGCCGTTCCCGCGCGGGGGAGTTTCCCGCTGTTCTCCCGGCGTTGGTGCGCAGGTGGGCCGGGACCGGCGCCGACTGCCGGGCCGCAGGGGCGGCCGGGGCCGGCGTCAGCCGCCGGGTCGCAGGGCCTCCCAGGCCACGGTCACCTCGCCCTGGCGCCACCGCCGTTCGCCGTCCCTCAGCGGCCAGTCGGCGGCCAGCGCGCGGACGGCCGCGATCCAGCGCTGCCGGGCGCCGAGCGAGGCGTACGGGGCGGCCGCCGCCCAGGCCCGGTCGAAGTCGCGCAGGAAGGCGTGGACGGGTTCGCCCGGCACATTGCGGTGGATCAGCGCCTTGGGCAGCCGTTCCGCGAGGTCGGACGGGCGGCCGAGCGAACCGAGCCGGGTCGCGAACGTGACCGTACGGGGCCCCTCCGGGCCCAGCGCCACCCAGACGTGGCGGCGGCCGATCTCGTCGCAGGTCCCCTCCACCAGCAGCCCCTCCGGTGCCAGCCGCTCGCACAGCCGCCGCCAGACGGCGGCCACCTCGCCCTCGTCGTACTGGCGCAGCACGTTCGCCGCCCGGATCAGGACGGGCCGCTGCGGCAGCGGGATCTCGAAGCCGCCGTGGAGGAAGGCCAGCCCCTCGCGCTCGTACGGGCGGGCCGCCTCGACCCGCTCCGGGGAGATCTCGATGCCGACCACCCGGGTGCGCGGTTCGGCCGTCCGCAGCCGGGCCAGCAGTTCGACGGCGGTCCAGGGCGCCGCCCCGTAGCCGAGGTCGACCGCCACGGGGTCCTCGGCGCGGCGCAGGGCGGGGCCGTGCACGGCGGCGATCCAGCGGTCCATGCGGCGCAGCCGGTTCGGGTTGGTGGTCCCGCGCGTCGCGGTGCCGATCGGGCGCATGGCACAGAGCGTAACGATCCCGGCGGGTGGCGCGGCGCGCCGACCGGTCCTACAGGGGGTGGTGCGGGCCCCGGGGCGACGCGCCGAAAGTCTGGGGTAATGATTTGGCAAAGTGGAAATGAAAGGACGTGCTCCGCTGTTCGACACCTTCGAAGGGCGGCTGTGCCCCTGAGGCGGCATGCCGTGCGACGCAAGCAGATCCGTATGCCGGCGGAGCCGGAGCCGGTGCCCGTGCCGGTGCCCCGAGCGAGCGAGGAGGACCGGACGACGTGAGCCAGTACGTCTCCCGACTCGGCAGCGGCCGGGTCGCACCGCGTCTCAGGTTCCCCGCCGGTCTCACCGGTACGTTCACGGGCGGCCACCGCAGACCGCGCCGGATCGCGATGCTCTCCGTGCACACCTCCCCGCTGCACCAGCCGGGGACGGGCGACGCGGGCGGCATGAACGTCTACATCGTGGAGCTGGCCCGGCGGCTGGCCGCGATCAACATCGAGGTCGAGATCTTCACCCGCTCCACCACCGGCGCCCTGCCGCCGGCCGTCGAGCTGGCCCCCGGCGTCCTGGTGCGGCACGTGGACGCGGGGCCGTACGAGGGACTGGCCAAGGAGGAGCTGCCCGCCCAGCTCTGCGCCTTCACGCACGGCGTGATGCAGGCCTGGGCCGGCCAGCGACCCGGCTACTACGACCTGGTGCACTCGCACTACTGGCTCTCCGGCCACGTCGGCTGGCTCGCCGCGCAGCGCTGGGGCGTCCCGCTCGTCCACGCCATGCACACCATGGCCAAGGTCAAGAACGCCGCGCTCGCCGAGGGCGACACCCCCGAACCGGCCGCCCGGGTCATCGGCGAGACCCAGATCGTCAGCGCCGCCGACCGGCTGATCGCCAACACGGCCGAGGAGGCGGACGAGCTGGTCCGCTTCTACGACGCGGCGCCCGGCTCCGTCGCCGTCGTCCACCCCGGCGTCAACCTGGACCGTTTCCGCCCGGCCGACGGCCGCGCCGCCGCACGGGCCAGGCTGGGGCTGCCGCAGGACGCGCTGATCCCGCTCTTCGCGGGCCGCATCCAGCCGCTGAAGGCCCCGGACGTACTGCTGCGGGCCGTCGCGGTGCTGCTGGACCGGGACCCCTCGCTGCGGTCCCGGATGGTCGTGCCGGTCGTCGGCGGGCCCAGCGGCAGCGGTCTCGCCAAGCCGGAGGGGCTGCAGAAGCTGGCCGCGCGGCTGGGCATCGCCGATGTCGTGCGGTTCCACCCACCGGTCGGGCAGGACCAGCTCGCCGACTGGTTCCGGGCCGCGTCCGTGCTGGTCATGCCCTCGTACAGCGAGTCCTTCGGCCTGGTCGCCATCGAGGCCCAGGCAGCCGGTACCCCCGTCGTCGCCGCGGCCGTGGGCGGGCTGCCGGTCGCGGTGCGGGACGGAGCCAGCGGCTTCCTGATCCCGGGGCACGACCCCGAGGCGTACGCCCGCGCGCTCCAGCGCTTCGCCGCCGCGCCGGAGCTCGTCGACCGGATGGGCGCCGAGGCCGCCGCGCACGCCCAGCGCTTCGGCTGGGACACGGCCGCCGGGGCGACGGCGGACGTCTACACGGCGGCGATCCACGACCACCGCCGCCGGGTCCGCACCCACCACGGCTGAGCCCCCTTCCGGCGCACCTCGCCAGTGGCCCCCTTCCCGCGCACCCCACCCGTGCACCCCTTCCCGCGCACCCCACCCCCGCCCGCCGCTCCCGGCGGACGGGCGCGAGCCGGCTGACGTACGCTCGATCCATGGCTGACGCACCCGAGGAAGCGGCAACACCGCAGGTCGCCCACGCGACGCAGATCGCCCGGGTCATCGAGACGACACTCGCGGACGCCGGACTCGACTGGGAGAGCCCCGAGCCCGGCAGCTACGTAGTCCAGCTGCCCGGCACCCGCAAACTGGCCACCACCTGCTCGCTGCGCGTGGGCCGGCACTCGCTCTCCCTCAACGCGTTCGTCATCCGCCACCCCGACGAGAACGAGGCGGCCGTCCACCGCTGGCTTCTGGAGCACAACCTCCGCCTGTTCGGCGTGGGTTACGCGATCGACGCGCTCGGGGACATCTACCTCGCCGGCAGGCTGCCGCTCTCCGTCGTCACACCCGAGGAGCTGGACCGGCTGCTGGGGTCGGTGCTGGAGGCGGCGGACGGGGCCTTCAACTCCCTGCTGGAGATCGGTTTCGCGAGCGCGATCCGCAAGGAGTACGCCTGGCGGGTGTCGCGCGGCGAGTCCACGCGGAACCTGGACGCGTTCACGCATCTGATCCGGCGTCCGTCGGCCTGACCGGACGGAGCCCGGCGGTCCGATCCGGGGCGTCCCGAGACCGGCCTGGTGATCACGACGTCGTCACGATCACGCGTAATGCCCAGGTCAAGGGATTGCCAAACCACAGCCTGCTCATAGAGTTGGCCCACCCCCACGAAGTGCGAGGCCGCGCCGTTCCCGGCGCCGGCCGCCTTTGTGCTGGGCGGAACACACCGAGACCAGAAGGACGGGCCATGCGACCCACTGCCCTACGCCGTACCGCCGTTGCCGCCTCCGTGCTGTCGCTGGCCCTCCTCACCGCGGCCTGCGGCTCGGACGGCGGCGACAATAACAAGGAGAAGGACGCCGGCAAGGCGGGCTCCTCCGCCTCCGCCGCGCCCGCCGAGAAGCCCGCCGCCAAGGCGCTCACCGCGGCCGAACTGGAGAAGGCCTCGCTGGCCCAGGGCGACGTCGAGGGCCACAAGATCACCAAGGCCGGTCCGGCCGACGCCATCACCGGTGACAAGGTCACCACCGACAAGGCGGAGTGCGACGTGTTCGCCGACGCCCTGATGGGCGCCAAGGCCGGTACGCCGGCCGCGTCCACGCAGCGCAAGGTGATGAGCGAGCCCAAGAAGCCCGAGGGCAAGGAGAGCGAGGACCCGGCGGAGGCCTTCAAGGCGGCGTTCGACATCACGACGACGCTGGCCACGCTCGCCACGTACGACGGCACGGGCGCCGCCGACACCCTCACCGAACTGCGCACCGCCGCCACCTCCTGCGCCTCCGGCTTCTCGTTCACCGCCGCCGGCTCGAAGCAGAAGGTCCTCAAGATCGCCGAGGTGCCGGTCAAGGGCGCCGAGGAGGCCGTCGGCTGGACGGTCACGGTCCAGGCCGAGGGCGAGACCAGCGCGATGAAGCTCGTCGAGCTGCGTCAGGGCGGCACGATCGCCTCGCTGACCTCCCTCAACCTGGGCGCCTCCGGCGCGGGCGGCGACTTCGACCTGCCGACCGCCGTCATCGACGCCCAGGCGGCGAAGCTGACCTGATCCGGCGTCGGGCGGAGGGGCCCGGCCCGTCGGGCTGCGGTTTCCAGGGGCCCGGCCCCTCCGTCACGGCAGCGGTACCAACCGCACCACGGTGACGGTCAGGACCGAACCGGAGACGTAGTAGAGCACGATCGCCCCGGCGACCGTCGCCTCCCGGCGATCGTGCTCCCCCTTCACGGCGGACGAGCCGTGCCCGTACGGGTCGCGCCCCAGCGTGCGCACCATCTCGTCCCGGAAGGTGTCGCCGTCCCGCATCTTGGCCAGGGTGTCGTCGGCGGGCGGTGCGTAGGAGATCCGGAGACTCAAGCGACGCTCCGCCTCTCGGCCTCGTCCTGCGCCAGCCGGTCCAGGATCCGCTCGGCCTCCGGATCCGGCACCGCCTCCAGCATCCAGTGCCGCATCACGGCCTGGATCTCGTGCACCCCCGCCTCGTTGATGGCGCGGTCGAACTCCTCGCGTCTCGCCTCCGGCAGGGCGTCACGGATCGCCGGAATGCTGTTCGGCACCTCGACCTCGGCACCACCGACAAAGGTCTTGAGGGGTTCACCCATGACTGCTCTCCCCGCTTCTTCCCCGCTCTCTCCTTACCCCACGGTATCCGCCCCACCCCCACAACGCCGCGACCCCCGCCACGAGTTGCTCGCGACGGGGGCCGGGGTGCGGGACGCCCTGGGAGTGGGGGCTACTTCTTGCCCTGGTTCTTCACGGCCTCGATGGCGGCCTTCGCCGCGTCCGGGTCGAGGTAGGTGCCGCCGGGCTTCAGGGGGCGGAAGTTCTCGTCCAGCTCGTAGGCGAGCGGGATGCCCGTGGGGATGTTCAGGCCCGCGATGTCGGCGTCGGAGATGCCGTCGAGGTGCTTGACCAGGGCCCGGAGGCTATTGCCGTGGGCGGCGACGAGGACGGTCTTGCCGTCGAGGAGGTCGGGGACGATGCCGTCGTACCAGTACGGCAGCATGCGCGTGACGACGTCCTTCAGGCACTCCGTGCGCGGGCGCAGCTCCGGCGGGATCGTCGCGTAGCGCGGGTCGTCGCTCTGGGAGAACTCGGTGCCGTCCTCAAGGGCGGGCGGCGGGGTGTCGTACGAGCGGCGCCAGAGCATGAACTGCTCCTCGCCGAACTCGGCGAGGGTCTGGGCCTTGTCCTTGCCCTGGAGGGCGCCGTAGTGGCGCTCGTTCAGCCGCCAGGAGCGGTGGACGGGGATCCAGTGGCGGTCCGCGGACTCCAGCGCGAGCTGGGCGGTGCGGATGGCGCGCTTCTGGAGGGAGGTGTGCAGCACGTCGGGGAGCAGGCCGGCGTCCTTCAGCAGCTCACCGCCGCGGACCGCCTCCTTCTCGCCCTTCTCGGTGAGGTTGACGTCCACCCATCCGGTGAACAGGTTCTTCGCGTTCCACTCGCTCTCGCCGTGGCGGAGGAGGATCAGCTTGTACGGTGCGTCGGCCATGGTTCCGAGCGTAATCGAACCCGTACGAGCCGCGCGCGACCGGTCACAGGGCGGACACCGGGGGAGCGGGGGGAATGGGAGCGGGGGAGCGGCGGGCACGGCGCGCGGCGACGGATTGACGGGGGGCGTCAATTGAGTGGCCCGCGCCGACCGGGGCTTCGTAATGTTCGGCACGTCGGTGGGCCACTTACGACGTGCCGCCGCTCCTTCGCTCCGCACGTCCCTGGGGGGAACCCGTATGTCTGTCACCGGTCTCGGCCGGGCGGCCCGTGAAACCGTCTCCGGCCTCCCACGGGAGTTCTGGTGGCTGTGGACCAGCACGCTGGTCAACCGCCTCGGGGCGTTCGTCGCCACCTTCATGGCCCTCTATCTGACCCTGGACCGGGGCTACTCCGCCTCGTACGCGGGTCTCGTCGTGGCCCTGCACGGGCTCGGCGGCGTCGTCTCCTCGCTCGGGGCGGGGGTGATGACCGACCGGCTGGGCCGGCGGCCCACGATGCTCGCCGCGCAGACGGCGACCGCGGTCGCCGTGGCCGTGCTCGGCTTCATGACCCACCCGGCGGCCATCGCCGCCGTCGCCTTCCTCGTCGGCATGGCGAGCAACGCCTCGCGCCCGGCGGTGCAGGCGATGATCGCCGACATCGTCCCCGCGAAGGACCGGGTGCGGGCCTTCTCGCTCAACTACTGGGCGATCAACCTCGGCTTCGCCGTCTCCTCCGCCGGGGCCGGGTTCGTCGCCGAGTACAGCTATCTCGCGGGCTTCGTCGGCGAGGCGGCCATGACGCTGATCTGCGCCGTCGTCGTCTTCCTGAAGGTGCCCGAGTCCCGGCCCGAACGGGCGACGGCGACAGCGTCGGACGCCTCGGGGGCGCCGGCCGACGACGGCGTACGGCTGGGCGACGTGCTGCGCGACGGGCGGTTCATGGCCGTCGTCGGGCTGTCGTTCGTCATCGCGCTGATCTTCCAGCAGGGGTACGTGGGGCTGCCGGTGGCCATGGGGGCGGACGGCTTCAGCAGCTCTGACTTCGGGACGGCCGTCGCCGTCAACGGTGTGCTGATCGTGGTGCTCCAGATCCCCGTCACCCGGTTCATCCAGAGCCGCGACCCCCGCCGGCTGCTCGTCGTCTCGTCGCTGCTCGCCGGGTACGGATTCGGGCTGACGGCCTTCGCGGGCTCCGTCGGGATCTACGCGCTGACCATCTGCGTCTGGACCGTCGCCGAGATCGTGAACGCGCCCGTGCAGAACGGCCTGGTCGTCCAGCTCTCCCCGGCCCAGGGACGGGGCCGCTACCAGGGGATGTACACCCTGTCCTGGTCGGCCGCCGCGCTCGTCGCCCCGCTGATGTCCGGTGTGGTCATCGACCGCTTCGGCGCCCAGTGGCTGTGGGGGACCTGCGCCCTGCTGGGCACGGTCGCGGCGCTCGGCTACTGGCTGCTGATGCGGGGGCTGCCGGGGGAGGGTCCCGGGGAGCCCGAGACGGTGGTCACCGCTCCGCTCCCGGACCAGAAGCCCGCGGTGGAACGCGCCGCCTGAGGACCGCCGCCTTCGAGGACGGCCGTGCGTCAGCCGGAGCAGCCGCCGCACTGGCACGGCGCGCCGGACTGGCAGCCGCAGCCGCAGCCCGAGCCGCAGCCGCAGGCGCCGAGCACGGTGAGGTGCACCACCTCCGCGGGGGCCTCCTGCGGGGTTCCGGTCGTGGGGGAATCGGCCATGGTTCCTCCTCAAGGCGTACGAAAGGGCCGTACGCCCGAGCGGGGCCCACGACCGGGGCCGCACGACAACTCGTGCGTCCCCACCCCATTGCATGCCCACCCGGACGGGCGCATCAACGGCGCACACGCGCAGGAACACATGTGCGGATCCACACGCCTCGCGTGCGCCGTCCACGCCCGCTCACGTACGCCCTACGCGCCCTCCACCGGAGCCGCCTGCTGGATCTCGTCCGCGTGCTCGCCCGTCACCAGGTAGACGACGCGCTTGGCCACCGACACCGCGTGGTCCGCGAACCGCTCGTAGTAGCGGCCGAGCAGCGTCACGTCGACGGCCGTCTCGATGCCGTGCTTCCAGCGGTCGTCCATCAGGTGCTGGAAGAGCGTCCGGTGCAGCAGGTCCATCTCGTCGTCGTCCTGCTCCAGCTGGAGGGCCAGGTCGACGTCCTTGGTGATGATCACCTCGGCGGCCTTCGCCATCAGCCGCTGCGCGAGCTGCCCCATCTCCAGCAGGGTGGCGTGCAGGTCGTGCGGGACCGCGGACTGCGGGAAGCGCAGCCGGGCCAGCTTGGCGACGTGCTGGGCCAGATCGCCCGAGCGCTCCAGGTCGGCGCTCATCCGCAGCGAGGTGACGACGATCCGCAGATCCGTCGCCACCGGCTGCTGCCGGGCCAGCAGCGCGATCGCCCTGGCCTCCAGGTCGTGCTGGAGGTCGTCGACCTTCTGGTCGGCGGCGATCACCGACTCCGCGAGCTTCAGATCGGCGTCGAGCATGGCCGTCGTCGCCCGGCCGATCGCCGACCCGACGAGCCGGGCCATCTCGACCAGACCCTCGCCGATCGAGTCGAGTTCCTCGTGGTACGCGTCACGCATGGATGTCCCTCTCCAGTCCTCGGAAGCTGTCGTACGGCACAGCCGGGGCCAGCTCTGAACCCCACGGTGCCACCGTGACGGCCGTACGCGTCGGCTTCCGGCCGGTGAAGTGAACCGCCCCTTGCCCCTCGGTGAACTCTGGGCGACGAGTGTTCGGACAGGCACTCGGACGGCTGGGAGAGTGTCCGCGGTGCCGCATAACCTGGAGCCATGGACGTGAACGCGGCGGTCGCCGCAGCTGCAGCGATCGCCGGGGTGTGCACCGGCGTGATCGCCATGCTGGCGTTCCGCTGGAGCGAGCGCGACCAGAAACGGCCCACGCGTACGTCCCTGCGGCCCGACAGCAACGCCCCCCTGCCCCCCGGGGTCGACACGGTCCTGTCCGTGCTCAGTTCCTCCGCCGTCGTGCTCGACGAGAGCGACAGCGTCGTCAAGGCCAGCTCCGCCGCGTACGCGCTGGGACTGGTCAGGGGCGGGCGCCTGGCCGTCGAGCCGATGCTCAACATGGCCAGGGACACCCGCAGGGACGGGGAGATACGCCAGGTCGAGCTGGACCTGCCGCGGCGCGGCACCGGCCGGGGCGAGGCCCTCGCGGTGTCCGCCCGGGTCGCCCCGCTGGGCTCCCGGCTGGTCCTGCTGCTCGTCGAGGACCTCACCGAGGCCCGCCGCATCGAGGCCGTCCGCCGCGACTTCGTCGCCAACGTCAGCCATGAGCTCAAGACGCCGACCGGCGCCCTGTCCCTGCTCTCGGAGGCCGTGCTCGACGCCTCCGACGACCAGGAGGCGGTGGAGCACTTCGCCCGCCGCATGCAGATCGAGGCCACCCGGCTCACCAACCTCGTCCAGGAGCTGATCGACCTCTCCCGGGTGCAGAACGACGACCCGCTGGAGGACGCCGAGCCGGTCCGGGTGGACGAGCTGGTCGCCGAGGCCATCGACCGCTGCCGGCAGCAGGCCGGCTCCAAGCAGATCACCATGGCCGCCGGCGGCACCGCCGAGCTCCGGATATGGGGCAACCGCGGCCAGCTCGCCGCGGCCCTCGGCAATCTCGTCGAGAACGCCGTCAACTACAGCCCCGCCCGCACCCGCGTCGGCATCGCCGCCCGCCGCGTGGTCGTACCGGGCGGGGACGAGATCGAGATCGCCGTGACCGACCAGGGCATCGGCATCTCGGAGAAGGACCGCGAGCGGGTCTTCGAACGGTTCTACCGCGTCGACCCCGCCCGCTCCCGCGCCACCGGTGGCACCGGCCTCGGCCTCGCCATCGTCAAGCACGTGGCCGCCTCGCACGGCGGGGAGGTCACCGTGTGGAGCTCGGAGGGACAGGGCTCCACCTTCACCCTGCGGCTGCCCGAGGCGGGCTCCGTACGGGACCGGGACCGCACATCCGGCGGCCCGCTGATCGTCAACGGCGACGAGGCATCCCATCCGGACGCCGCACCCGACACTTTTGATTCATTCCCTGCCCCGGAGGCTCTTCCGTGACCCGAGTGCTTGTCGTCGAGGATGAGGAATCCTTCAGCGACGTCCTGTCCTACATGCTCCGCAAGGAAGGCTTCGAGGTCGCGATCGCGGCCACCGGGCCCGACGGCCTGGACGAGTTCGAGCGCAACGGCGCCGACCTCGTGCTCCTCGACCTGATGCTCCCCGGCCTGCCCGGCACGGAGGTCTGCCGGCAGCTGCGCAGCCGCTCCAACGTTCCGGTGATCATGGTCACCGCCAAGGACAGCGAGATCGACAAGGTCGTCGGCCTGGAGATAGGAGCCGACGACTACGTGACCAAGCCCTTCTCCTCGCGCGAGCTGGTCGCCCGCATCCGCGCGGTGCTGCGCCGCCGCGGGGAGCCGGAGGAGGTCACCCCGGCCGCCCTGGAGGCGGGCCCGGTCCGGATGGACGTGGACCGGCACGTGGTGACGGTCGGCGGCGGCAAGGTCGACCTGCCGCTGAAGGAGTTCGACCTGCTGGAGATGCTGCTGCGCAACGCGGGCCGGGTGCTGACCCGGATGCAGCTGATCGACCGGGTCTGGGGCGCCGACTACGTGGGCGACACCAAGACGCTCGACGTCCATGTGAAGCGGCTGCGCGCCAAGATCGAGCCGGACCCGGGCGCCCCGAGGTTCCTCGTCACCGTGCGCGGACTGGGGTACAAGTTCGAGCCGTAGACCGGTGGGACACCCGGAGCGGATACGACACGGCCGAGGCGCCTCCCGGTGGGGGAGGCGCCTCGGCCGTGTCGTGTGCGCGGGATCCGGTCAGCCGGGCTGCTGCGTGGTGGCCTCGCCGGCGCCCGGGGTGGCCGAGCCGCTGGGGCTGCCCGACGGGGAGGCGTCGGCGGACGCGGAGGCCTCGGGGGTCTTCTCCGGGAGCTTCGGCAGCGTGCTGGGGCCGAAGCCGGTGAAGTAGTTCTCCGCCGGGACGACGGTGACGCCCAGCGGGATGTCGCCGGTCTTGCTGAGCGAGAAGACGAGCGACTGCACGTTGCCGTTCTGCGTGGCCTCGTTGCCGTTCTCGATCACGGCGGAGGCGTTGCCCTTGCCGCCGATGATCAGCCGGCCGCCGGCCGGGACGACGACCGGACCCGAGCCCTCGGCGGCGTGCAGCTGGACCGTGCCGCTGCTGCCCTTGAGGGCGATGGCGTTCAGCGTCTCGTCCTGCGTGCCGCTGTTGAACAGCGTCGCGGAGACCACGGCGGGGCCGTTGGCGCCGCGCACGGGCTGCGTGATGACGTTGGCGTTCTGGATCTTGATGTCGCCGGACGAGGTGGCGGCGTTGTCCGGCCGGACCTTCAGGGTTTGCGCGTCGTTGCCCGCTCCACAGGCGGAGAGGCCGGCGATCGAGAACGCGAGGGCGGTGGCGGCGAGGACGCCGTGTCGAAGGCTGCGGCTCACGGCGGCGGCAACTCCTTGAACGAGCGGACGTACGGACGGAGGCGAGCGGTGTAAAGCCGCCCTAAGGGTGTGTCAGCGGCCAGGTTACCGAGCCGCCGTGAGCGCTCCGCACCCGACCCGCCCCTGTGCGTTCCGAGATCACCGGCCCCCTTACGGCCGTCGCCGCGCCCGAGATCATTCGCACGCCGTTCACAAAACGCGCGTGATCAATTCCGCCCGGCGCGGGGCCCGGGGTTGCGCCGCAGTTCAACGCGGTGTGACGCATTCATTGCGGATAAGCGGGGCCCGGCAAATCCGGCGGGTGTCCACGGCCGGGCGTTGATCAATTTCATTGGCCACCGGCACTTACCCCGTACGAGTGATCGATCTCCGAACGGCCTGCGGAATCTTCCGCTCCAGGAACCCGGCAAAACGGGACGTTCGGTCACTTCCGAGCGGCTTCCGGGGCGTGTAACGTGCGCGTTTCTCTGCGCCCGCACAGCCGCTCCGACCTGCGAATACCGCTTCGCGCGCCCCTTCCGCAGCACGTCCGTGTCTCAGTTGTCAAGCCCCGAGATATGCCCTGACCTGCGAAAACGCCATTCAGGAGAAGCTGTTCTCGTGTTACTCTTGATAGCCACGGAAGGGGTACCTGTCACATGACGTTCAAGGTTGGCGACACCGTGGTCTATCCCCATCACGGGGCCGCGCTGATCGAGGCTATCGAAACTCGCCAGATCAAAGGCGTGGACAAGACCTACTTGGTGCTCAAGGTCGCCCAGGGCGACTTGACGGTGCGTGTGCCGGCGGACAATGCCGAGTTCGTAGGCGTGCGCGACGTGGTCGGGCAGGAAGGGCTGGACCGGGTCTTCGAGGTGCTCCGCGCGCCGTACGCGGAGGAGCCGACGAACTGGTCCCGACGCTACAAGGCAAATCTCGAGAAGCTCGCGTCCGGCGATGTCATCAAGGTCGCGGAAGTGGTTCGCGACCTCTGGCGTCGTGAGCGCGAGCGCGGACTCTCCGCAGGTGAGAAGCGCATGCTCGCCAAGGCTCGGCAGATCCTGGTGAGTGAGCTCGCCCTCGCGGAGAACACCAACGAGGACAAGGCCGAGGCTCTGCTCGACGAGGTCCTCGCGTCCTGAACCGGATCGCACCGGTCGTAAATAATGTGCCGCGGTGCCCGCTGACCAGCCGTCTGTACGGCCTGTCGTCGGGCGCTGCGGCATGTCCGGAAGCGAAGAGTCCGGAGACGACGACTCCGGACGTGCCGACGCGTTGGCCTCGTCGGCGATCCCCCGGTACTTTGCTCGCGATCTTGTGAAGTCGACGACCCCGAAGCCGACGATCCGTCCGATCCCGAACGGCCGGTGCGGTGCCCGTCTCGCCCGGGGTCACGGAAAGGGTCCCGGTCGAGTCATGGCGCAGTGCCCGGCTCGCTTGTGGCCATACCCACGTCGGCTGTGAGGACAAACATGCCGAAGCCTCGGAGTGCTACCGATGTCTGAACAACCGCGTCCCTCCCGCACCGCCGCCGTGATTCCCGCGGCCGGCCGCGGCGTACGGCTCGGCCCCGGCGCCCCCAAGGCGCTCCGCGCGCTCGGCGGGACACCCATGCTGGTCCACGCCGTACGCGCGATGGCCGCCTCCCGCCATGTCTCCGTCGTCGTGGTCGTCGCCCCGCCGGACGGCGCCCCCGAGGTCCGCGCACTGCTCGACGAGCACGCGCTGCCCGAACGCACCGAATTCCTCGTGGTCCCCGGCGGCGCCACCCGCCAGGAATCCGTACGGCTCGGCCTGGACGCCCTGCCCGAGGACATCGGCACCGTCCTCGTCCACGACGCCGCCCGGCCCCTCGTCCCCGTCGACACCGTCGACGCGGTCGTCGAGGCCGTGCGCGACGGCGCGCCCGCCGTCGTCCCGGCCCTGCCGCTCGCCGACACCGTCAAGGAGGTCGAGCCCGGCGCCCCCGGCGCACCGGAGCCCGTGCTCGCCACCCCGGTCCGGGCCCGCCTGCGGGCCGTGCAGACCCCGCAGGGCTTCGACCGCGACACCCTGGCCCGCGCCCACGCACAGGTCGCGCTCAGCGGTGAGGGGGCCACCGACGACGCCGGCATGGTCGAACAGCTCGGCGCGCCCGTCGTGGTCGTCCCCGGCCACGAGGAGGCGTTCAAGGTGACCCGCCCCCTCGACCTCGTCCTCGCCGAGGCCGTACTCGCCCGCAGGAGGGCCCACGATGGCTTCTGATCCGTCCGCCGTCCCCGCGCCGGTGATCCCGCTGGTCGGCATCGGCACCGACATCCACGCCTTCGAGGAGGGCCGCGAGCTCTGGTGCGCCGGGCTGCGCTGGGACGGCGAGGGCCCCGGCCTGGCCGGGCACTCCGACGCCGACGTCGTCGCGCACGCCGCCTGCAACGCGCTGTTCTCCGCCGCCGGCCTCGGCGACCTGGGGCAGCACTTCGGCACCGGGCGCCCGGAGTGGTCCGGCGCCGCCGGTGTCACCCTGCTCACCGAGGCCGCCCGGATCGTCCGCGCCGAGGGCTTCGAGATCGGCAATGTCGCCGTCCAGGTCGTCGGCGTACGCCCCAAGATCGGCAAGCGGCGCGAGGAGGCGCAGAAGGTGCTCTCCACCGCCGTCGGCGCCCCCGTCTCGCTCTCCGCCGCCACCTCCGACGGCCTCGGCTTCACCGGGCGCGGCGAGGGCATCGCGGGGATCGCGACGGCCCTGGTCTACCGCACCGGCTGACCCCGGGCGCACCGGCCCGTCGTGGGCCGGTGCGCCCGCCCCCGTCCTTGTTGCACATCACTTGCACGTACGCTGATACGGCAAGGACGTGGTGCGCAAGGGGTGGTGGAAGTCCGGGATGAGTACGACGACGGCGGCGCCGGTACGGGCCGACGCGGACGGATACGTCCTGCGTACCGCCGGACCGGCCGACATCGACGGGGCGCGTGCCGTGATGCTCGACACCGTCTACCGCGATCTGCGGTCGGGATACGTGCCCCGCTGGCACGCCGACATCATCGACCCCGAGGCCGCCTATCTGCGCCCGGCGCGGTGCACGCTGCTGGTGGCCGAGCGGGCGGGCGAGATCGTGGCGACGGGCGCCGTGCGCGACCGGGGGCCGCAGGCGCCGCCCAATCCGCAGTGGGTCGCGGACCGTTTTCCCTCCGGCACCACCGCCCAGCTCTGCCGGATCTATGTCGCCCCGGAGCACCGCAGGCGCGGACTGGCCCGCCGCATGGTGCGCGAGCTGCTCGGCTTCGCGGCGCGGACCGGCGGCTACGAGGCCGTCTACCTGCACACCGACCCGGCCGTGCCCGGCGCCGAACCGTTCTGGCGGTCCCTGGCGATCGAGGTGTGCGACGAGCGCACGCTGCCGGGCGGCGGCCAGGGCATCGTCCACTTCGAGCTGCCGCTGCCCGGGGCCGGTGCACCCCTCCCGGTTAAATGACAATCGTTTTCATATAAGGTCGTTGCCATGCCCCCGCCCCGACGCTCCACGCTGCCGCTGATCCTCTCCGCCACCGCCCTGCTCGTCCCCCTCGCCACCGCCTGCTCCGGCGGCGCCTCCGACGGCAGGAGCGCGGACGGCGGGCAACGGCTCCGGGTCGTCATGGCCTTCCCGCCCGCCCAGGCGATGTCCCCCTACGGCGACGACGCCGTCACCCTCAGCCGCCTCGCGGTCGTCGAGGGCCTGACCACCCTCGGCCGCGACGGCACGGCCCGACCCGCCCTCGCCTCCTCCTGGAAGCGCGAGGACGCGAGGACATGGACGTTCACCCTGCGCCAGGCGGCCTTCCACGACGGCACGAAGGTCGACCCCGCCGCCGTCGTCCGGTCGCTGACCGCCGCCGAGAAGGCGTCGCCCAAGCCCCGCGTCCTGTCCGACACCGGCATCACCGCCACCGCCGAGGGCGCCGACACCGTACGGATCGCCACCGACGAGGCCGACCCCCTGCTGCCCCAGCGCCTCGCCAACCCCTCCCTCACGATCCTGTCCGCCGCCGCGTACACCGGCCGCACCGTCGACCCGGCCGGACACGCCACCGGCCCCTTCGTCCTGACCCGCGTCAAGGGCGCCGTCAGCGCCACCCTGGAACGCAACGACACCTACTGGGGCAACAAGGCCGAGGCCCCCGGCGTCGACGTCACCTTCGTCGCCGACGGCACCGCCCGCGCCAACGCCCTGCGCACCGGATCCGTCGACATCGCCGAGTACGTACCGGTCTCCCAGGCCTCCCTCCTCGGCGACCGCCTCGCCCACGGCTTCCCCTCCGCCCGCACCAACGGCCTCTCCCTCAACACCCGGCGCGGCGTCTTCGCCGACCCCGCGATGCGCGCCGCCGCCCGCGAGGCCATCGACTCCAAGGCCCTCGTCAAGGCCGTCCACGAAGGCCGCGCCGACACCGCGCGGGGCCTCCTCGGCCCCGGAGTGAGCTGGGCCGCCGAAGCGCGCACCGCCCCCACCGGCCGGACCGGGGCCGCCGACCGCGCCCGGGTGGCGCGGACGAAGCCGATCGTCCTCGCCACGTACACCAACCGGCCCGAACTCCCCGAGGCCGCCACCGTCGTCCAGCAGCAGCTCACCGCACGCGGCTTCACCGTCGAGCAGGTCGTCCGCGACTACGCCCAGCTGGAGGCCGACGCCCTCGCCGGGAAGTACGACGCCTTCATCCAGGCCCGCAACACCCTCCTGGACACCGCCGACCCCGCCTCCTACCTCGCCTCCGACTTCACCTGCGACGGCAGCTTCAACATCTCCCAGCTCTGCGACCCGCGCGTCGACGCCGCCGTGGACAAGGCCGCCGCCGCCACCGGCACCGACGCCCGCCACACCGCCGCGGCCGCCGCCGAGGCCGCCGTCCTCGGCACCGACGCACTCGTCCCGCTGCTCCACGAACGCTTCATCCAGGGCTACGACGACAGCCGCGTCCACGGCGTCGCCCTCGACCCCCTGGAACGCACCCTCGTCACCGCGGACACCCGCGTCGGATGACCGGGTGAAACACCTCACCGGCCGGACCGCCGCCCTCCTCGCGGTCCTCGCCGTCATCGGACTGCTGCCCCGGCTGACCCGGACCGACCCCGCCCGCACGATCCTGCACGCCCGCTACCCCGACCGGCCGCCCACCGCCGAGACCCTCGACGCCATCCGCGCCGAGACCGGACTCGACGGCGGCCCGCTCCACCTCCTCGGCGGATGGCTCGGCGGGCTCCTCCACGGCGACCTCGGCACCTCCTGGGTCTCCGGGCAGCCCGTCGCCCCCGACGCCCTGTCCGCCCTCGGCGTCTCCCTGACCCTCATGGGCGCCTCCCTCGCCGTCGCCCTCGCCGTGGCCGCCGCCCTCACCGCCCGCACCCTGCGGCGCGGCGCGCGGAACCGGACCGCCACGGGGGCCGGCACCGGCGCCGCCGTCCTCGCCGCCCTCCCCGAATTCCTGCTCGCCACGGTCCTCGCCGCCGTCCTCGCCGTACGGCTGGACTGGCTCCCCGCCCTCGGCTGGGGCACCCCCGAACAGGCCGTACTGCCCGCCCTCGCCATGGGCATCCCCGCAGGCGCCCTGCTCGGCCGGCTCCTGGACGACGCGCTGCCCGCCGCGTTCGCCGAACCCTGGGCCCGCGCCGCCACCGCGGCCGGACTCCCCGGACACCGCACCGCCCGCCACGCCCTGCGCCGCACCCTGCCCGGCCTGCTGCCCCAGCTCGGCCTGACCGTCGTCGGCCTCACCGGCGGAGCCGTCGCCGTCGAAACCCTCTACGCGATACCCGGCCTCGGCGGCACCGCACTCGCCGCCGCCCTCGCCCAGGACCTCCCCGTCCTCCAGTCCTGCGCCCTGCTCCTGCTCCTCCTCGGCACGGCCGCCGGACTCGCCACCCGCCTCACGGCCCGCACCCTGCTCGGCCCCGCCCTCCACGACGGCGCCCTGCCCGCCCTCGTCCCGCCCGCCCCCCGCGGCCGCCGGTCCCTCGTCGCGGGCGCCCTCCTCCTCGCCGCCCTCCTCACCGCCGTCACCCTCGCCGGACTGCTCCGCGACCCGCTCCACATCGACGCCGCCGCCCGCCTCGCCGGCCCCTCCACCGCCCACCCCCTCGGCACCGACTCCCTCGGACGCGACCTCCTCGCCCGCCTCGGGCACGGCACCGCCCGCACCGTCCTGACCGCCGTCGCCGTGTCCGGCGCCACCCTGCTGCTCGGCCTCGCCCTCGGCGCCGCCGGGGCCGGCGCGCTCACCGAGACCGCCAACGCCCTGCCCGCGATCCTCACCGGCCTCCTCGTCGCCGGCCTCGCCGGCCCCGGCCCCTGGAGCGCGGCCGCCGCCGTCACCGCCGTCGCCTGGGCACCCCTGGCCGCCCACACCGCCGCCCTCTGCGCCCAGGAACGCGCCGCCCCGCACCTCACCGCCGCCCGCGCCCTCGGCGCCGGACGCCTCCACCTGTTGCGCCGCCACCTCCTGCCCGGCGTGCTGCCCCCCGTCGCCCGCCACGCCGTCCTGCGCGTCCCCGCCGTCGCCCTGGCCCTCGCCTCCCTCGGCTTCCTCGGCCTCGGCACCGAGCCCCCCGCACCCGAATGGGGGCGCATGCTCGCCGAGAACCTCCCCTACGCCGAACGCGCCCCCTGGTCCGTCCTCGCCCCCGCCGCCGCCCTCGCCGCCCTCGGCGCCCTGGCCGCCCTCACCACGGCGGCGGTCCGCGCCCGCCGCACCCGGACACGACGCCAGGACGGGAGCGCCCCGGTGGGATAGACGTAGAAGGAACGACGACCCGACCGGAAGGACGCACGCCATGACCGCCGCACTCTCCGAAGAGCTCAAGGCCCTGCTCGACTCCCCGGTCTTCGTCACCGTGGCGACCATCCAGCCCGACGGCAGCCCCCAGGTCTCCCCCGTCTGGGTCAAGCGCGACGGCGAACACGTCCTCATCTCCACCACCACCGGCCGCCGCAAGGAACGCAACCTCGCCCGCGACCCCCGCGTCTCCGTCGTCGTCCAGCCCTTCGACGCCCCGTACACGTACGCCGAGATCCGCGGCACCGCCACCCTCACCACCGAGGGCGGCCAGGCGCTCATCGACGAGCTCTCCCTGAAGTACACCGGCAAGCCCTACGCCGAGTTCAACCCCTCGGCCGACGACGACGCCCCCCGCGTCGTCGTCCGGATCACCCCGCGCAAGGTCGTCGGACGCGTCTGAACCGCGCACCTCGCACCAACAGGCCCCGCATTCCCCCAACGGGTCGCGGGGCACTGGTGCGCGCCCACTACCCTTGAGGCGTGACTATTCGCCTGTACGACACCAGCGCCCGGCAGATCCGTGACTTCGTCCCGCTCACAGCGGGCTGTGTCTCGATCTACCTCTGTGGCGCCACTGTCCAGGCCGCCCCGCACATCGGGCACATCAGGTCCGGACTGAACTTCGACATCATGCGCCGCTGGTTCGCCCACCGCGGCTACGACGTGACGTTCGTCCGGAACGTCACCGACATCGACGACAAGATCATCACGAAGTCCGCCGAACAGGGACGGCCCTGGTGGGCCATCGGCTACGAGAACGAGCGCGCCTTCAACGACGGCTACGCCGCCCTCGGCTGCCTGCCGCCCACCTACGAGCCCCGCGCCACCGGGCACGTCCCCGAGATGATCGAGATGATGCGCGGCCTCATCGAGCGGGGCCACGCCTACGCCGCCGACGGCAACGTCTACTTCGACGTCCGCTCGTTCCCCGGCTACCTCGAACTCTCCAACCAGGACCTGGACGACCTGCGCCAGCCCTCCGGCGACAACGAGACCGGCAAGCGCGACCCGCGCGACTTCGCCATGTGGAAGGCGTCCAAGCCCGGCGAGCCCAGCTGGGAGACCCCCTGGGGCCGCGGCCGCCCCGGCTGGCACCTCGAATGCTCCGCCATGGCGCACAAGTACCTCGGCACCGCCTTCGACATCCACGGCGGCGGCATCGACCTGATCTTCCCCCACCACGAGAACGAGATCGCCCAGGCCAAGGCCTACGGCGACGACTTCGCGCGGTACTGGGTGCACAACGGCTGGGTCACCATGTCCGGCGAGAAGATGTCGAAGTCCCTCGGCAACTCCGTCCTCGTCAGCGAGATGGTCAAGGCCTGGCGCCCCATCGTGCTGCGCTACTACCTCGGCACCCCGCACTACCGGTCCATGATCGAGTACAGCGAGGAGGCCCTGCGCGAGGCCGAGTCCGCCTTCGCCCGCATCGAGGGCTTCGTCCAGCGCGTCACCGAGAAGGCCGGCGAGACCGTCGCCCCCGCCGCCGAGGTGCCGCCCGCCTTCGCCGAGGCCATGGACGACGACCTGGGCGTCCCCCAGGCCCTCGCGATCGTCCACACCACCGTCCGCCAGGGCAACTCCGCCCTCGCCGCCGACGACAAGGAAGCCGCCGTCGCCCGCCTCGCCGAGGTCCGCGCCATGCTCGGCGTCCTCGGCCTCGACCCGCTCGACGAGCACTGGGCCGGCGAGAACGACCGCGGCGACGACCTCCACGGCGTCGTCGACACCCTCGTACGCCTCGTCCTCGACCAGCGCCAGGCAGCCCGCGACCGCAAGGACTGGCCCGCCGCCGACGCCATCCGCGACGAGCTCAACCAGTCCGGACTCGTCATCGAGGACAGCCCCTCCGGACCGCGGTGGACCCTGGGCCCGCGCCCGTAGCGCCCCGAGTGCCGCCCGGCCCGCCGGGCGGCACACTTTCACTTACACGTACGCACGACGAAGCAAGAAACAGGTAGGTCATGGCCGGGAACAGCCAGCGCAGGAACCGCCGCACGTCCAACAAGAAGGGCGCGACGACCGGCAGCGGTGGCCAGCGACGCCGTGGCCTCGAAGGCAAGGGCCCCACCCCGCCCGCCGAAGCCCGCAAGAAGCACAAGAAGAACCGCATCGCCACCGCCAAGGCCAAGCAGGCCGCCAACCGCCGCCCCGCCCCCCGCCGCGGCGGCGTCAAGGGCACCTCCGAAATGGTCGTCGGCCGCAACCCCGTCTACGAGGCCCTGCGCGACGGCGTGCCCGCCACCACCCTGTACGTCCAGCAGTACATCGACAACGACGAGCGCGTCCGCGAAGCCCTCCAGCTCGCCGGCGAACGCGGCAACATCAACCTGATGGAAGCCCCGCGCCCCGAGCTCGACCGCATGACCGGCGGCCTCAACCACCAGGGCCTCGTCCTCCAGGTCCCGCCCTACGAGTACGCCGACCCGCAGGACCTCCTCGAAGGCGCCTACGACAACGGCGAGGAACCCCTCGTCGTCGCCCTCGACGGCGTCACCGACCCGCGCAACCTCGGCGCCATCGTCCGCTCCGTCTCCGCCTTCGGCGGCCACGGCGTCGTCGTCCCCGAGCGCCGCGCCGCCGGCATGACCGCCGGAGCCTGGAAGTCCTCCGCCGGCACCGCCGCCCGCACCCCCGTCTCCCGCGTCACCAACCTCACCCGCGCCCTGGAGGCGTACAAGAAGGAAGGCATCGCCGTCGTCGGACTCGCCGCCGACGGCGAGCACACCGTCGAGGACCTCGAAGCCCTCGACGGCCCCGTCTGCATCGTCATCGGCAGCGAGGGCAAGGGCCTCGGCCGCCTCGTCGGCGAGACCTGCGACTACCGGGTCCGCATCTCCATGCCCGGCGGCGCCGAATCCCTGAACGCCGGCGTCGCCGCCGGCATCGTCCTCTACGAGGTCGCCCGCCGCCGCGCCTGACCACCCGCACGGGCGTCGGCCGACCGGAGCACCACCCCCACCGGCCGACGCCCCCGCACGCCCCCCACAGGGGCGCACTCCGGCACCCGCGCGCCCCGGCACACCCCGCCACCCCCTGTTGACGGGTCTCGGACACTTCGGGCCCGTCAAGGCAGTGTCCTAAACACACATCACTCGGTTAGATGAGTGTGGACACCAGAACGCCTCGGTTCGACGAACAACCCGCCCTGAGCATGGCCAAGGTGGACTGCGACCCCGCGCAGGTCATCGTCAACCACGCCAGCTTCCGGGTGCAGCTCGCCCCCGGCCAGCGCACCCGGCTGCGCGGCGTGGGCCCCGCCGTCGCGCCCAGGATCCCCGCCATGAGCGGCGCCGGAACAGCCCGCGGCCGACGCGCCCCCGTCGTCTGGAGCGGCAAGTCCGCCCCCGGCGACCCCGGCGCCACCGGACTCCTCCAAGCCGTACGCAACTCCACCGCCGGCCACCCCACCACCGGCTACGACCCGTACGAGCCCTACGCCCCGTACGCGTACGACAGCGGCCCCGGCCACCTCTCCCCCCGCGACACGCTCCTGGAGGAGACCCAGCCCAACCCCGTCGTCACCGCACCCCCGCCCCGCACCGGCGGCCCCCTGCTGCCGCCCATGCGCCAGGCCGTCGGCGCCTACGACCCGGTCGAGCCCGGACCGTACGACCCGCACGCCCCCCGCGACGCGTACGACGACCCCTACGACGACCCGGCCACCGACCTCACCGACGACCACGAGGACACCCGCGACCGCCGCGCCGACGACGTCCGGCACGCCTACTACCCCGGCCGCCGCATGAACCTCGGCGTCGTCCTGCTGCCGATGCGCGTCTTCCTCGGCTTCATCTCCATCTACGCCGGCATGGGCAAACTCTGCGACCCCGTCTACTTCGACGGCGGCGAACGCGGCTCCATGGTCAAGTGGCTCAACTCGCTCCACCCCTGGGCCCTCGCCGAACCCCTGCGCGAATTCGCCCTCGCCCACCCCGTCGGCGCCGGACTCAGCATCGCCTTCCTCCAGGTCGTCGTCGGCGTCCTCACCGTCCTCGGCCTCTGGCAGCGCGTCGCCGCCACCATCGGAGCCCTGCTGTCCGCAGCCCTCCTCGTCACCGTCAGCTGGCGCACCGTCGCCGCCTACGACGCGCCCGACATCATCTACCTCGCTGCCTGGAGCCCGCTGATCATCGCCGGCGCCCCCGTCTACTCCATCGACGGACGCCTCGCCGGAGAAGCCTGGCGCAAGCTCGGACCCCGCTCCGAGATCTGGGAGCTGCGCCGCCGCGTCCTGCGCCGCGGCGCCGTCGTCGCCTCCGTCGTCGTCGGCCTCACCCTCCTCATCGGCTCCATGCTCGGCGGCGCCGTCCGCTCCACCGAGGTCGTCACCGTCCCCGGACCCAACGGCGTCCCCACCAACCAGCTCCCCGGCTCCCCCCTCCCCGAGAAGTCCCACCGCGGCAAGGCCTCCCACACCCCCGCAGGCCAGCGCCCCACCCCCTCCCGCAGCACCGCCCCGCAGACCCCGACCGCGGACGCCTCCACCCCCGCGACCGGCGGCAGCCGCCAGACCGCCGGGGCCGGCACGGGAACGAGCGCCGGACAGCCCAGCCAGACCCAGGGCACCGGCCAGACCACCCCGCAGCAGTCCACGCCCCAGCAGCCCCCGTCCACCAGCTCCGGCCCCAGCTCCTCCGGGCCCACCGGCAGCGCCGGAGGCGCAGGCAGCGGCGGCTCCGACCCGGGCAGCGGCTCCTCGGGCGGCTCCTCCGACGGCGGCGGCAGCAGCGGTGGCCGCAACCCCATCGGCGGCCTCCTCGGCTGACGAGCCCCGCACCGCACGACACGAAGGGGGCGGGCACCGGATCCCATCCGGCGCCCGCCCCCTTCCTTCTGCCGTACGGCGCGAGGCCGCCTACTGCCCGTTCAGCTCCTTCGCCGCCTCGGTCAGATCCTTCGCGGTGTCGATGGCCCGCCAGTACGCCCCGTGCGGCAACGGGAACCCGGCCAGACTGCGCTCACGCGCCAACCGGGGAAACGTCGTCCGCTCATGGTCGCCCCGGTCCGGCAGCAGCCCCGTGAACGCCGGCGAGAACACGTACACCCCGGCATTGATCAGATACGGCGAGGGCGGCGCCTCGATGAAGTCCGTGATGTGCCCGAAGGCATCCGTCTCGACGGCACCCCACGGAATACGCGGCCGGGCCAGCGCCAGGGTCGCCGTCGCATCGCGCTCCGCATGGAACGCGGCCATCTCGCGCAGGGAGAAACGGGTCCAGATGTCACCGTTCGTCGCGTACCACGGCTGCCCCGGATCCGGCAGCCGGGCCGCCGCGTACTTCAACCCGCCACCACGCCCCAGCGGCTCGGTCTCCACCACCGTCGTCACCCGCAGCGGCAGCACCGCCTCGGCGAGCCACTCCTGGAGCACCTCGGCGAGATGCCCGCACGACACCACGGCATCGGTCACGCCCTCGGAAGCCAGCCAGGAAAGCTGATGGCCGATGATCGGCGTCCCGGTACCCGGGATCTCGACCATCGGCTTGGGGCGGTCATCGGTATACGGGCGCAGCCGTGACCCCTGGCCACCCGCCAGGATCACGGCCTGCGTCGGAAACGTATGCATGCCAGGCACGATATGCGGTGCCGGGCATGCACCGGTCAGCTGAACTGCGCGACACCCGCAGCGAACGAGGTGTCGCACACCGGACGCGAGAAACGGTGCGCCCGGGTCGGACCGTACTGCCGCACCGCCGCCTTCCCCAGCGCCCGCGCGATCGACATGCAGTGCTTGGCCAGCGACGGACGGCCCTCGACGGCGCGCTGGAGCTCGGTCAGCGCGACCCCGGGGTCCTTCTGCTGGAGCTCGGCCAGCAGCCGGTCCCGCAGGACGTCCTGCGGAGCGGGCGCCTTCGCGGTCTTGGAAACGGTCTGCGAGGACGCGGCGAGGATCTGCGCGTCGGAGTTGGACGCTGCCCACGGCACGGCGGTCACCGCGAGGGTCCCGGACAGAACCATGACGACAGGCAGGACGAAAGCGAGAGTTCGGCCGATACGGCGCGCGGAGTGGGTCACGCAGCGAGCGTAGCGGGCAGTGAGGGAACAGCGACACCGTGTCACCCTCGCGGGCGATGGTTCGATCCCGCCTTTCGAATCCCGTGTTGACGCGAGGAAACGAAATGACCGTTGTGCCGGGGAAAACGGACCCCGCCCGTCCAAACCTCCCGGGCGCTCTTCCGGTACCCCCGGACACGGCGGTGGCCCCGCACGGTCATCGTGCGGGGCCACCGTACAGCGTGCGCGCGGGCGTCAGGCGGTGAGGCGCTCACCGGTCGACGTCGCGAAGACGTGCAGCTCGTCCGGGCGCGGGACGACGTGCAGCTTCGTGCCCTTCTCCGGGACGGCACGGCCGCCGACGCGGACCACCAGGTCCTTGTGCTCGCCACCGACCTCGGCCGCGCCGTAGACGAAGCCGTCGGCGCCGAGCTCCTCGACGACGTTCACGGAGACGGCCAGACCGGCCGGGGCGTCCGAGGAGTCCTTCGAGAGGGCCTTGGCCGCCGCGCCACCGTGCTCGACGATGTCGAAGTGCTCCGGGCGGATGCCGACCGTGACGGTCTTGTCGCCACGGCTCGCGGCGGCGGTCAGCGCCTCGCGGGAGACCGGGACGACGCTGTTGCCGAACTTCACGCCACCGTCGGTGATCGGAACCTCGACGAGGTTCATCGCCGGGGAGCCGATGAAGCCGGCCACGAAGAGGTTCGCCGGCTTGTCGTACATGTTGCGCGGCGAGTCGACCTGCTGGAGCAGACCGTCCTTGAGGACCGCGACGCGGTCACCCATGGTGAGGGCCTCGACCTGGTCGTGCGTGACGTACACGGTCGTGATGCCCAGACGGCGCTGGAGCGAGGCGATCTGCGTACGGGTGGAGACACGGAGCTTGGCGTCGAGGTTCGACAGCGGCTCGTCCATGAGGAACACCTGCGGCTCACGCACGATGGCACGGCCCATCGCCACACGCTGACGCTGACCACCGGAGAGCGCCTTCGGCTTGCGGTCCAGGTACTCGGTGAGGTCCAGCATCTTGGCGGCCTCTTCGACCTTCGCCCGGATGTCGGTCTTGTTCACACCGGCGATCTTGAGCGCGAAGCCCATGTTGTCCGCGACGGTCATGTGCGGGTACAGCGCGTAGTTCTGGAACACCATCGCGATGTCCCGGTCCTTCGGCGGCAGGTGCGTGACGTCGCGGTCACCGATGCGGATCGCACCGCCGTTGACGTCCTCAAGACCCGCGAGCATGCGCAGGGAGGTCGACTTGCCACAACCGGAGGGACCGACGAGGACGAGGAACTCGCCGTCCGCGATGTCGATCTCGAGCTGGTCGACCGCCGGCTTCGTGGAGCCGGGGTAGACGCGGGACGCCTTGTCGAACGTGACACTGGCCATGCTGATGCTTCTCCTTCACCGGCAGGAACGTGCCGGACGGTCCGTTGTAAGGGAGTGGTCTCACCCACTCGGGTGAACCCTCAGCGACGCTACCTGGCGTTTTGGGATCTGTCAGTAGTCACAGGGGTGTGAGATTTCCGCAGAGTCCGGGGGCCGCGTTGGTTACACTGCTCCGGCACGCCTCCTTAGCTCAGATGGCCAGAGCAACGCACTTGTAATGCGTAGGTCGTCGGTTCGAATCCGACAGGGGGCTCGGCCGGGATCCCGGCCCGGGGACCGCGTCCCGGGCCGGGATCCCTTTTTTGTTGCTCTCCGAGGGCTCAGCCCCGTCCCGACAGCTTGTCCGCGAACTTCGCGAGCGGGTCGGTGTCCGGGCGGGCGGTGGCGAGCTCGCGGCGGTCGGCGGTGCGGTAGGCGGCGTAGAGGGCGTGGACGCCGAGCCAGCGGAGGGGTTCGGGTTCCCAGCGGCGGACGTGGTGGTTGACCCAGGGGAGGGTGGTGAGGTCGGTGGCGCCGGCCTGGCCGGAGTCCTGCTGGATGAGGTCGCGGAGGGTGCGGGCGGCGAGGTTGGCGGTGGCGACGCCGGAGCCGACGTAGCCGCCGGCCCAGCCGAGGCCGGTGGAGCGGTCGAGGGTGACGGTGGCGCACCAGTCGCGGGGGACGCCGAGGACGCCGGACCAGGCGTGGTCGATGGCGGCGCCGGCGGTGGCGGGGAAGAGGCGGACGAGGAGGTCGCGGAGGGAGTCGACGGTGGCGGGGTGGGTGCGGCCGTCGTTGTCGGTGGCGGAGGCGTAGCGGTAGGGGTGGCCGCGGCCGCCGAGGGCGATGCGGTTGTCGGCGGTGCGCTGGGCGTACATGTAGGCGTGGGCCGTGTCGCCGAGGGTTTCGCGGTTGTCCCAGCCGAGGGCGTCCCAGGTGGAGTCGGGGAGCGGTTCGGTGACGATCATGGAGGAGTTCATGGGGAGCCAGGTGCGCTTCTGGCCCTTGAGGTCGGCGGTGAAGCCTTCGGTGCAGCGCAGGACGTAGGGGGCGCGGACGGTGCCGTAGGGGGTGACGGCGTGCTTGGGGCGGATCTCGGTGACGGGGGTGTTCTCGTGGATGGTGACGCCGAGGGCCTCTACGGCGGTGGCGAGTCCGGTGACGAGTTTGACGGGGTGGATGCGGGCGCCGTGGGGGGTCCAGGTGGAGCCGACGGCTCCGTGGACGCGGACGCGTTCGGCGGTCTCGCGGGCGCCGTGGAGGGTGCGGTCGGTTTCGCCGAAGGCGATTTCGACGGAGTGGAAGTCCTTGAGGCGGGCGAGTTGGGCGGGGGTGTAGGCGACTTCGAGGACGCCGCCGTGGTGGATGTCGGCGTCGATGTTCTCGGCGGCGGCGGTGTCGATGACCTCGGTGACGGTGTCGTTCATCGCCTGTTGGAGGCGGACGGCGGCGTCGTGGCCGTGGAGGCGGGCGTAGCGGTCGCGTCCGGCGATGCCGTTGTAGAGCCAGCCGCCGTTGCGTCCGGAGGCGCCGTATCCGCAGAAGGAGGCTTCGAGGACGGTGATGTTGAGGAAGGGGACGGCCTTTTTGAGGTAGTACGCCGTCCAGAGTCCGGTGTATCCGCCGCCGACGATGCAGACGTCGGCGTTGCTGTCGCCGGGCAGGGGTTCGCGGGGGTCGGGGATGCCGTGGTCCGCGTACCAGAAGGATATGCCGCCGTTGACGGTGCTGACGGTGCTCATGTTGCCCCTGCTTGTCCGTGTCCGTGTCCGGGTGTGGGGACGGCCGGGTGGCCGGTGTCCGTGTCCGGTGTGGCTGTGGAGTGGGTGGTGCTGCGACGGGAATTTACTGGGCGGGGGTGGGTTTCGTCTCGGGGTGGGTGCGGGTGAGGGGGTAGCAGGCGAGGCCGATGAGGACGGCGGTGAGGTGGCCGAGGTCGGTGAAGGTGGGGCTGGTGGCGAGGGGGATGCCGTAGATGACGAGGACGGCGAAGAGGTAGAGGGGCCGCCAGGGGCGGGCGATGTAGTAGGTGAGGACGGCGACGACTCCGGCGAGTGCGTAACTGACGCCGATGTCGAGGGTGTTGGCGGCGGAGGGCGGGGCGTGGCCGTGGTGGATGGCCCAGGCGAGGACGCCTTCGCTGACGAGGGTGGCGAGGACGTGGGCGCTCGCGGCGACGGTGAGCCAGCGCGGGGTGCCGAGGCGGCGTTCGGCGGGGGCGTGGAAGAGGGTGTAGAGGGCGGCGTAGGGGAGCCATTGTCCGCCGTCGATCCAGAAGGCGCTGCTGATGAGGACGCGGACGGGGTTGCGGGTGAGTTCGTGGATGTTGGTGGAGCGCTGGCGGAGGAAGTCCTCTTCGAAGTCGGGTGACATCTGGTGGACGATGACGGTGGTGACGAAGAGGGCGGCGAGCCAGAGGTAGGTGCCGGGGGCGCTGCGGATCCAGGAGCCGGTGCCGCGGATCCACGTGGCGGGCGCGGTGCGGGGCCGTGTGGGTGGGGCGGGGCGGCTCGGGGGCATAGCCGATTGACGCACGCTCCTAGGATCTGGCACGTGATTGACATTCCGGATGAGCTGATCGCCACTCAGGTTCGGTACAACGGTGCGGCCGGGCGTGCGTTCGTGGCGGGGCTGCCCGCGTTGGTGGAGGGCTTTCTGGAGCGGTGGGGGCTGCGTCGGGACGGGCCGGTGGCGTGCGGGGTCTGTGCGTTGGTGGTGCCGGTGGTGCGGGTGGGGGATGGGCGCCGGGCGGTGCTGAAGTGTCAGTTGGTGGATGAGGAGACGGCGGGGGAGCCGGTGGCTCTGCGGTTGTGGGGGGCCGCGGGGGGTTCGGTGTGTGCGGTGGGCCTGCTGGAGTGGGACGCGGCTACGGGGACGATGCTGCTGGAGCGGTTGGACGCGGGGCGGGCGTTGTCGGGGGTGGCGGAGGCCCGGGAGGCGGTGCGGGTGGTCGC
Organism: Streptomyces sp. NPDC057682; assembly: GCF_042799575.1. Classification (NCBI taxonomy): domain Bacteria; kingdom Bacillati; phylum Actinomycetota; class Actinomycetes; order Kitasatosporales; family Streptomycetaceae; genus Streptomyces; species Streptomyces sp. NPDC057682. The sequence continues at coordinate 124,484 of NZ_JBHVIN010000020.1, forward strand.
GGGGCTGCTGGCGGGGCTGACGGCCGTGCGGGTTCCGGTGGGGTCGGGGCTGCGGGGGCTCGGGGCGGCGGCGGTCCGGATGCTGGAGGCGGCGCCGGGGGTGGTGCGGGGGCTGGCCGACGCGGAGGAGCGGCGGCTGGTGGCGGACTGCGCGGCGGCGGTGCGGGAGGTGGCGGGGGAGCCGGGGGACCGGTTGCTGCACTGGGATCTGCATTTCGGGAACGTGCTGGCGGCCGAGGGCGGCGGTGGTGGCGAGGCGCGGTGGGTGGCGATCGATCCGAAGCCGTTGGTGGGGGATCCGGGGTTCGATCTGTTTCCGGCGCTGACGGACCGGTTCGACGCCGGGGACGTGGGGTGGCGGTTCGATCTGCTGACGGGGGCGCTGGGGCTGGACCGGGAGCGGGCGCGGGCGTGGACGCTGGGGCGGGTGTTGCAGAACGCGTGCTGGGAGACGGAGGAGGGCGGGCGGCGGCTGGTGCCGGCGCATGCGGAGGTGGCGCGGCGGTTGCTGGCGGGGGGACGGCGGGCGTAGCCGTGGGCGGTTGCTGTGGCGGTGGATGGCTGCGGGGTGCGGTGCGGGGTGCGGGGTGGCGGGCATCGTCGCTGGTGGGCGCGGTGGTGTGCCTTACGCTGCCCTCATGATTCGTACCGCTACCCCTGCCGATGTGCCGGTCATTCACGCCATGGTCCGTGAACTGGCCGAGTACGAGAAGGCGTTGCACGAGGTCAAGGCCACCGAGGAGCAGTTGCGCGAGGCGCTGTTCGGTGAGCGGCCGGCCGCTTTCGCGCACGTCGCCGAGTCCGACGAGGACGGCGAGGTGGTCGGGTTCGCCCTGTGGTTCCTGAATTTCTCGACGTGGAACGGGGTGCACGGGATCTATCTGGAGGACCTGTACGTACGCCCGGAGCGGCGCGGCGGCGGCCATGGGAAGGCGCTGCTGACGGAGCTGGCGCGGATCTGTGTGGAGCGGGGGTACGGCCGGCTGGAGTGGTCGGTGCTGAACTGGAACGCTCCGTCGATCGCGTTCTACGAGTCGCTGGGGGCGCGTCCGCAGGACGAGTGGACGGTGTACCGGCTGACGGGCGGGGCGCTGGAGGGCCTGGGGGCCTGAGGGGCCTGAGGGACTGGCGGGTGGCCGGGGCTGACGGGTCTCGGGCGCCGGCGGGCCCGGGGTGCCGACGGGCTCCGGGGGCCGGATCGGGGGCGTTGTCAGTGGGGTGCGTCACGATGGGGTCATGGTGCGCAGCAGTGGTGGTTCGGGCAGGTCCGGCCGGGGGGCCGGGGGCGGTGTCGTGGGGGCGCGGCGTCCGGAGGTGAGACTGCCGCCGCTGGTGGCGTACGACGGGGGCGGGCTGGAGCCGGACGGGGACTACGACGGGGTGCGGTTCGCGGAGGCGGATCTGGCGGACGAGCCGGGGCGGGGGGCCCGGTTCATGGACTGTGCGCTGGAGGGCTGTTCCCTGGACCGTACGGAGTTGGGGCGTGCCCGGTTCATGGACTCGGTGCTGACGGGGGTCCGGGGGGTGGGCACCGATCTCGCGGGGGCGTCGCTGCGTGACGTGGAGGTGGTCGACGCGCGGCTGGGCGGGACGCAGTTGCACGGGGCGGTGTTGGAGCGGGTGCTGTTCCGGGGCGGCAAGATCGATTACCTGAATCTGCGCAAGGCCCGGCTGAAGGACGTGGTCTTCGAGGGCTGTGTGCTGGCCGAGCCGGATTTCGGGGACGCGCGGCTGACGCGGGTGGAGTTCCGGGACTGTGTGCTGCGCCGGGCGGATTTCAGCGCGGTGCGGATGGAGGACGTGGATCTGCGGACGGTCGCGGAGCTGGACATCGCGCGGGGGGTGGACCGGCTGGCGGGGGCGGTGATCAGTTCGCTCCAGCTGATGGAGCTGGCGCCGGCGTTCGCGGCGCAGATCGGGGTGCGGGTGGAGGACTGAATTCCGGGATGGCCGGGGGGCCTGGGGCGTGAGCCGGAGGCCGGGGCGCCTGGGGCGTCCGGGGTGCCCGGGTGCGAGTCGGGGGCTGGGGCCGGTGGGTTACGAGGTGCTGCCGCGGGGGCGGGGTCTCCGTGGGGGCGGGGCGCCCGGTGGGGTGGGTCAGATGCGGGGGAAGCGGGCCTGCAGGTCCCAGACGACGGGGTTGTCGGCCAGGCCTTCGTGCAGGTCGGCGAGGTCGGCGATGAGGTCGTGCAGGAAGTCCCGGGCCTCGCGGCGCAGCAGGGAGTGGCCGAAGGTGAGCGGGGGCTCCTCGGCGTCCATCCAGTCGGCCTCGATGTCGACCCAGCCGAAGCGGCGCTCGAAGAGCATGCGGTCGGTGGACTCGGTGAAGTCGAGTTCGGCGAACTGGCGGCGGTGGGAGCGGTTGCCGCGCGGGTCGCGGTCGAGCTGTTCGACGATGTCGCACAGCGCCCAGGCGAAGTCGAGGACCGGGACCCATCCCCAGGCTGTGGATACCTCGCGGTCCTCCTTGGTGTCCGCGAGGTAGACGTCCCCGGAGAACAGGTCGTGGCGCAGGGCGTGCACGTCCGCCCGGCGGTAGTCGGTCTGCGGGGGGTCGGGGAAGCGCCGGGAGAGGGAGTAGCCGATGTCGAGCACGGTCCGATGGTGTCATGCCGCCGGGGCGGGCCCGGCGGTGAGGGAGGGCGCGGGGCCGAGGGCGGGCCGCGGTGGGCGGGGCCGGGGAGGGGTGCGGGTGCCCGGCCACGGCGGGCCGGGGCGGTGGTCGCGGGGCGTCGGGCGCGGCGGGCCGGGGGAGGCGGTCGCGGGGCGTCGGGGGAGGTGCTCAGGGGAGGAGGCGTTGTTCCTTGGCGACGGCTACGGCGCCGGCGCGGGTGTCGACGCCGAGCTTGTCGTAGATGCGGCCCAGATGGGTTTTGACGGTGGCCTCGCTGATGAAGAGGGCGCGGGCGATCTCGCGGTTGCCGAGGCCCTGGGAGAGCTGGCCGAGGATGTCGCGTTCGCGGTCGGTGAGGGTGGGCAGGGGTTTGCGCATCCGGGCCATGACGCGGCTGGCGACGGGCGGGGACAGGGTGGTGCGGCCCTGGGCGGCGGAGCGGATCGCGGCGAAGAGTTCTTCGGGCCGTTCGGCCTTGAGGAGGTAGCCGGTGGCGCCGGCCTCGATGGCGCGGGTGATGTCGGCGTCGGTGTCGTAGGTGGTGAGGACGAGGACGTGGGCGTCGGCGGAGGCGGCGACGATGCGCCGGGTGGCTTCGACGCCGTCGATGCCGTCGCCGAGCTGGAGGTCCATGAGGACGACGTCGGGGGCGAGCCGGGCGGCCAGGGCGACGGCCTCCTCGCCGCTGCCGGCCTCGCCGGCGACCTCGATGTCGGGTTCGCTGCCGAGGAGGGCGAGGAGCCCGGCGCGTACGACGGCGTGGTCGTCGCAGAGCAGGATCCGGACGGGCGGGTGCGCGGCGGTCATGCGGGGTCCTGGGGGGTGAGGGGGCCGGTGGAGGTGAGGGGGCCGGTGGGGGCGTCGGGGAGCGGGACGGCGGCGGTGACGACGGTGCCCTCGCCGGGTGCGGACTCGATGGCCAGGGTGCCACCGAGTTGCTGGAGCCGGGCGCGCATCGCGGGAAGTCCGTGGCCGCGTACGCCGGTGGGGGCCCCGGCCGATGCGGCGGGGGTGAAGCCGTGGCCGTTGTCCGCGATGTCGAGGACGGTGCGGTCGTCGAGGTGGGTGAGGGTCAGGGCGGCCTCGGTCGCGCCGGCGTGTTCGCGGACGTTGGCCAGGGCGCCCTGGGCGATCCGCAGCAGTGCGGACTGGGTGCGGTCGGGCAGCGGGGTGTGGGCGGTGCCCTCGACGTGGCAGCGGACGGTGTACCGGCCCTGGGCCTGGGCGGTCTCGCGGGCGGCGAGGGCGTGCAGGGCCTGTTCGAGGCCGCCGCCCTCGGCGAGGTCGGCGGGGGCGAGGTCGTGGACGAAGCGCCGGGCCTCGGCGAGGTTCCGTTCGGCGATGCCGGTGGCGGTGCGGACGTGGCGGCGGGCGGTGTCCGGGTCGGCGTCCCAGGTGCGGTCGGCGGCCTGGAGCAGCATCTGCTGGCTGGACAGGCCCTGGGCCAGGGTGTCGTGGATCTCCATGGAGAGCCGCTGGCGTTCGGCGAGGGTGCCTTCGCGCCGTTCGGTGGCGGCGAGTTCGCGGCGGGTGCGCAGGAGGTCGTCGATGAGTTCGGCCTGGGTGGCGGCCTGGCGCTGCATATGGACGAAGACGGCGGTGGCGACGGCGGCCACGGCGGGCGGGGCGAGGATCAGATTGGGGTCGAAACCGCTCGCCAGGCGCAGTTGTGCGGCGACGACGAACAGGGTGAGCACGGTGACCAGGACGAGGGCGGCGCGCGGCGGCAGGATGCGCAGCCCGGTGTAGAAGAGCGGCACCGCGCACCACGCGAAGCTCGGCGCGAGGACGACCAGGACCATCCATACGGCGACGAGCGCCCCGAGCCAGACGAGGCGGCGGGGCGTCGGGCGGGAGCCGAGGACGGGCCCCAGCACGTACAGGGCGGCCAGTGCGACGGACAGCCCGATGATCCACGGGGTGCGGGTCTCGCCGGGGTGGCGGAGCAGGAAGCGGGTCAGGGAGGCGCCCAGCAGCAGGAAGAACGCGGCGTGCATGAGCCGGGCGAGTGCGCGGGTGCCGGGGTCGTCGGCCCCACCGGCACCGAGCGTGCGCGCGGAGCCGTCCGTACGCGCCGAGCCGCGAGTGGGTGCGGGGGCGTGCGTGCGTGCGGGGTCGTGCGTGCGTGCCGAGCTGTCCCTGCGTCCCGAGCTACCTGTACGCCCGGAGTCGTCCGTGCGTCCCGAATCGCCCGTGTGCCCGGTGCCGTCCGTGCGTCCCGAGCCGTCCGTACGCCCGGAGCCGCCCGCGCCCCCCGACCCACCCGTGCGTCCCGAGCCGCCCACCCGCCCGGAGCCGCCCTTCCTCGGGCTGCCCCGCGTCACCGTGTGTCCCTCGGCCGGGAGCGGTTGTGCCGCGTCACTCGTACCCCTTGCTTCCCGCCGCTCGTAGCGCTCGTTCGTACCGCTCGCTCGTGCCGCTCGCCTGTAGCCCTTGCTCGTACCGCTCGTTCGAAACTGCTCGCCCGCGCCGCTCGCCCGTACCGGTTCGGACCCGTGCTGACCTGCGTGGACATTCCATCGTCACCCCGGCGGCCGACGGGCGCATCAACCGATCGGCCGATGGGGACGTCAGCCGTCCCGCGCGCGGCGTCGAGCCGGTACGACGACGGTCGGGGGGCGATGGCGACCGGAGGATTGATGTCAGAACGCAGGAACCACCCAGCGCGACTCCCGAGGAGCACCCCATGAAGAAGATGACCATGCGTACCCGTGTCCTGACCGGTGCCGTCGCCGCCGCCGCGCTCGGAGCCGGCACCTTCGGCGCCATGTCCGCGAACGCCTCCGCCCCGGCCGCCGCGCCCGCCACCACGGTCAAGGCGGACACCGCGAACCGGAACCTCCAGCAGACCACGCACCTGACGCTGGACGCCGCCACCAAGGCCGCGCAGGCCTCCCTGGACGCGGCGAAGAAGGAGAACCAGCGCGTCGCCGTCTCGGTCGTCGACCGCAACGGCAACACCATCCTGACGCTGCGCGGCGACGGCGCCGGCCCGCAGGCGTACGAGTCGGCCGTGAAGAAGGCGTACACCGCCGTGTCCTGGAACGCCCCGACCTCCGAGCTGGCCAAGCGGCTCGCCCAGGCCCCGACGCTGAAGGACATCCCTGGCACCCTGTTCCTCGCGGGCGGCGCCCCGGTGCAGGTCAAGGGTGCCCCGGTGGCGGGCATCGGCGTGGCCGGCGCCCCGAGCGGCGACCTCGACGAGAAGTTCGCCCAGGCCGGCGTCGCCGCCCTCGCGAAGTAACCGCACCGACCCACGGGAGACCGGGATGAACGCCCTCGACCAGCAGTTGCTCGACGCCGCGCGCACCGGCGACACCGATGCCGTGCGGGCCGCGGTCGAGGGCGGTGCCAGGGTGGACGTCCGCGACCAGGAGCTGCGCACCCCGCTGCTCCTGGCCGTCCACGGCGACCATGTCGAGACCGCCCGGGTGCTGGTGGCGGCGGGGGCGGACCCCGACGCGCAGGACACCCGCGAGGAGAGCCCCTGGCTGGCGACCGGGGTCACCGGCAGCGTCGCGATGATGCGCGTCCTGCTGCCGGCCGGGCCCGATCTGGGGCTGCGCAACCGGTTCGGCGGGATCGCGCTGATCCCGGCGAGCGAGCGCGGCCACGTCGCGTACGTACGGGAACTGCTCCGGGCCACCGACATCGACGTCGACCACGTCAACCGGCTGGGCTGGACCGCACTGCTGGAGGCCGTGATCCTCGGCGACGGCGGGCGGGCCCACCAGGAGATCGTCGAACTGCTGCTGACGGCCGGGGCGACGCCGGGGCTGCCGGACGGCGACGGGGTCACGGCGCTGGCCCATGCGGAGCGCCGGGGCTTCACCGGGATCGCCGCGCTGCTGCGGGCCGCCACGGGTGGCCGGGCGGCCGAGGGCGGGGATCCGCGGTGACCGGGCGTGGCCGCCGAGGGCGGGGACCCACGGTGACCGGGCGTGGCCGCCGAGGGAGGGGATTCCTGGTGACCGGCCGCCGTTCCGGGCCGCTGCGTGCCGCGCCCGTGCTGGCCGCGCTCGCCGCCACCGCGGTGCTGGCCGGCTGCGCCGCGGAGTCCACCGGTACGCCGGACCGGCCGGCCGCGCGGAGCGCGGCGGAGCCGACGGCGGCGGCCGCCCCGTCGGTGACGCCGTCACGGGGGGAGACCCCCGGGGGCACGCTGCTGGTGGCCGACTTCGGCGGTGACACGGTGACGTTCGTCGATCCGGAGCGCGGCGCGTTCGACCGGGTCGAGGTCGGGACCGCGCCGTACGGTCTGGTCGTCGGCAAGGACGGCCGGGCCTGGGTGGCCACGGCCGAGGGCGTCGCGGTCGTCGACACGAAGACCCGCACCCGGCAGGCGCTGATCCCGTACCGGACGGGGACCGGGCCCGTCACCACCGGGGAGTACCGGGGCGGCGGCATGGGCATCGCCCTGGCCCCGGACGGCCGGCACGTCTACGTGGGCGTGAACGTCCCCGACGCCCACGGGGTGTTGGAGGTCGTCGACACGGCGGCGCTGAAGGTCACCGGCACGGCGGACGTGGGCCGGCGCCCGTTCGACGTGGACGTCTCGCCGGACGGCGCGGAGGTGTACGCCACCGGCCACGACTCGTTCGACGTCACGTCCGTGCGGACGGACACCCTGCGGACCCGGCGCGCGGAGGTCGCCCCGTACGGCACCGAGGGCGGGCTCGGTTCGTGGCTGAAGCCGCACTACGCGGTGGTGCGGCCGTCGGACGGGAAGCTGCTGCTGCCGTTCGAGGGCGAGCGGCTGGCCGTCCTCGATCCGCGCACCGGCCGGGTGGTCGTCGAGCCGATGACGGCCGACACCCATCAGCACGGGGCGGCCCTGGCCCCGGACGGCACGCTGCTCGTGGTCGGTACGGGTCCGATCGCCTCCGACGACGAGGAGGCCTCGCTGACGGTGCGTTCGCCGGACGGCTCCGAGCGCGTCGTGCCGCTGGACGGTCCGCACGAGGACGTCGCCGTGTCGCGGGACGGCCGTACCGCGTACGTCACCGGCGGGTTCACGCGTGACGGCTACTGGAACGGGATCACCGTCGTGGACCTGGCCGGGGAGAAGGCCCCGGTACGGCTGGCGGCGGGCGAACGGCCGCTGGGCATCGCGGTCCTCTGAGCGGCGGGGGTGCCGGGCGGCCCGCCGCCCCCGTGCCGGGCGCCACCCCTGCCCCGGCACCCCCGCGTCCGGCTCCGCCGCGGGCCGCGGCTCCGTCTTCCGGGAATCCGAACCCCCGGAGCGCGACATTCCACGCATAGGATCCCTGGTGTGGATCACCGAAACCCGGTCCGGGCCGGGGCCGCCGCGCTGCTGCTCGTCCTCGCCGTTCCCGCCTGTTCGGGCGGCACCGGCGGGGTGGAGGGGAAACCGGGCGCGTCCGGGGTGCGCGATCCGCTCTTCCCGAAGCTCGGCAACGGCGGCTACGACGTCACGCACTACGCGCTGACGCTCGACGTCGATCCCGACGAGCAGACCCTGCGCGGCACGGCCGAGATCACCGCCCGCGCCACCCAGGACCTCAGCTCCTTCAACCTCGACCTCGCCGGGCTCACCGTGGACTCCGCGACCGTGGAGGGCCGCCCGGCGGCCGTCAACCGGGCGGGGAACGAGCTGACGCTGCGTACGGACGCGAAGGTCGAGGACCGGCTCCGCAAGGGCGAGACCTTCCGCACGGTCGTCCGCTACTCGGGCTCCCCGAAGACCCTCACCGACGCGGACGACTCCGAGGAGGGGTGGCTGCCGACGGACGACGGGTCGGTGGCGCTCGGTGAGCCGGCCGGTTCGATGACCTGGTTCCCCGGCAACAACCACCCGAGCGACAAGGCCGCGTACGACCTCACCGTCACCGTTCCCAAGGGGCTGACGGCGGTCTCCAACGGGGTGCTCGCCGGGCCGCCGGTGACGGAAGGGGACCGCACCACGTTCCACTGGCACACGGCCGAGCCGATGGCGAGCTATCTGGCGACGCTGGCCGTCGGCCGCTTCGAGCTGAAGACCTCCACCATGGCCGGCGGCACCACGGTGATCACCGCCGTCGATCCGGAGGTGGCCGCGGCGAGCGCGCGGACCGTGGCGCGGGTCCCCGAGGTGGTGGCGTGGGAGGCCGAGCACTTCGGCCCGTACCCCTTCTCCGCCACCGGTGCGATCGTCGAGCGGAAGGACGACGCGGGGTACGCGCTGGAGACGCAGAACCGTCCCTTCTTCCCCGGCCCGCCCGGTATCGGGCTCCTCGTCCACGAGATGGCGCACCAGTGGTTCGGGAATTCGGTCACCCCGAAGAGCTGGCGCGACATGTGGCTCAACGAGGGGCTCGCCACGTACGCGGAGTGGCTGTGGGAGGAGGAGAAGGCGGACACCCCGGCGCAGGAGTCGTTCGACGAGGCGTACGAGGACGAGGACAACTGGGCCTTCCCGCCGGCCGATCCGCCGAGCGCGGCGGACGTCTCGGCGGATCCGGTGTACGGGCGGGGCGCGATGGTGATCCACAGGATCCGGGAGGCCGTCGACGACGACGAGGAGTTCTTCGCGCTGCTCAAGGGCTGGGCGACGGCCCACCGGCACGGGAACGTCTCGACGGAGGACTTCACCGCGTACGTCGAGGAGGAGACCGGGCAGGATCTGTCGGACCTGTGGAAGGACTGGCTGTACGGCAGGAGCCGGCCCGCCGCGGACGGCTGACCGGCTCCTGGGTGGGGGGTGCGGGGCGTCAGCCGACGTTGACGGCGCTCCAGGCGGCGTCCACGGCGGCGAGTTCGGCGCTGTCGGCGCCGTAGAGGTCGGTGGCCGCCTTTTCGGTGGCGGTGCGGGCGTCCGCGTAGTCGGTGGTCGAGGTCATGTAGACGGAGAGGGCCTTGTACCAGATCTGGACGGCCTTGTCCCGGCCGATGCCGGTGACGGTGGAGCCGTCGGCGGTCGGCGAGTCGTAGTCCACGCCGTTGATGGTCTTCGCGCCGCTGCCCTCGGACAGCAGATAGAAGAAGTGGTTGGCGACGCCGGAGGAGTAGTGGACGTCGAGGTCGCCGACGCCGCTGTCCCAGTAGTCGGCCGAGCCGCCGTCCTTGGAGGGCTCGTCCATGTAGCGCAGCGGGGTGCCGTCGCCGTTGATGTCGATCTCTTCGCCGATGAGGTAGTCGCCGACGTCGGTGGAGTTGTCGGCGGCGAACTCCACGGAGGTGCCGAGGATGTCGCTGGTGGCCTCGTTGAGCCCGCCGGACTCGCCGCTGTACTCCAGGTTGGCGGTGGACGAGGTCAGACCGTGGCTCATCTCGTGGCCGGCGACGTCGAGCGCGGTGAGGGCGCTCTTGTTGTCGGCGCCGTCGCCGTAGGTCATGCAGAAGCAGCTGTCGTCCCAGAAGGCGTTGACGTACGCGTCGCCGTAGTGGACCCGGGAGTAGGCGGCCTTGCCGTCGCCGGCGATGCCGTCGCGGCCGAAGGCGGACTTGTAGAAGTCCCAGGTCTGGGCGGCGCCGTAGTGGGCGTCGACGGCGGCGGTCTGGCGGTCGTTCCCGGTGCCGTCGCCCCAGGTGTCGTCGTCGTCCGTGACGAGGTCGCCGGTGCCGCTCTCGCCCTGGTTCAGGTCGTACGTCGAGTGGCCGCCGCGGTCGCCGTCGGTCAGTTCGAAGCCGGAGCCGGAGGCGGTGGTGGAGAGGTCGACGGTGCCGCTGTACTGGCTGTTGCCGACGCCGGAGGTCTCGATCTCCTCGGTGCTGCGCAGGGTGGCGCCGGTGGTGGCGTCGGTGAGGACGCGCACGCGGCTCGGGGTCCCGTCCTTGCGGACGCCGGTGCGGACCGACTCCAGGGCGAGGACGGGGGTGCCGTCGCCCGCCCAGATCACCGTGCGCGCCCCGGCCGCCGTCTTGATCCCGGGTGTGGTGGAGGGCACCGATATCCGGGCGCCGGTCGCCTTGGTGACGCTCTTGAGGGTGCCGCCGGCCGTGGTGTGGGTGACCAGGTCGCCGCCGAGCACGGGCAGTCCGGCATAGGTGCGTTCGTAGCGGGTGTGCACCGTGCCGTCGGCGTCCTTGACGACGTCGCGGGCGATCAGCTTCTCCTGCCCGCCCAGGCGCAGGGCCTTCGCGGTCGTGGAGGCGTCGCCCTGCGCCGACTTGATCGCGGCGGTGCGGGCGGTGGCGCTCTGGAAGGCCTGCGCGGTGGGGGCGGAGGCGGAGGAGGAGTCGCCGGGCGTCTGCTGTCCGGCGCTGGCCGTACCGGTCTGGAGTCCGACGACGGTCATCGCGGCGACGGCGGCCAGGGCCGCGGCGCGGCGGGTGCTGCTGTGGGGGGACATACGTGCTCCGTTGCTCGTTCCGTGGGGGGTTACGAGCCGAGAGCGTGCCACCGAATGACCAGTTTTGACGGTGTACCAACAATTGCCTCACAAATCTTTGACCACTTCTTGTCCGACTGGAGGCGGTCTCTGTCCGCTATCCGGCGGGGTTCTGCCGGGGTGTCAGAGGCTTGCGGGCCGGGCCGGATCGGGAGTCGCCGGAGGCGTGCGGGCACGCGGAAGCCCCCGGCCGCAGGACGTTCGGCCGGGGGCTTCCGTGGGGCGTGGGGCGGGTGTCAGATGCTGACGCCGAAGTCCTGGGCGATGCCGCGCAGGCCCGAGGCGTAGCCCTGGCCGACGGCGCGGAACTTCCACTCGGCGCCGTTGCGGTACAGCTCGCCGAAGACCATGGCGGTCTCGGTGGCGGCGTCCTCGCTCAGGTCGTAGCGCGCGATCTCGGCGCCGCCGGCCTGGTTGAGGATGCGGATGTACGCGTTGCGGACCTGGCCGAAGTTCTGGCTGCGGGTCTCGGCGTCGTAGATCGAGACCGGGAAGACGATCTTGTCGATGTCGGCCGGGAGGGCCGCCAGGTTGACGTTGATCTGCTCGTCGTCGCCCTCGCCCTCACCCGTGACGTTGTCACCGGTGTGGACGATGGACTGGTCCGGCGTGGACTTGTTGTTGAAGAAGACGAAGTGGGCGTCGGAGAAGACCTTGCCCGCGGTGTTGACCGCGATCGCCGAGGCGTCGAGGTCGAAGTCCGTGCCGGTGGTGGTGCGGACGTCCCAGCCGAGGCCGACCGTGACGGCGGTGAGGCCGGGGGCCTCCTTGGTGAGGGAGACGTTGCCGCCCTTGGACAGGCTTACTGCCATGGGAAGTCCCTTTCATCTGTCGAGTCGGGCTTCGTGCCATCACGAAGCTACCGTCACAGGTCATAACGCAGGCAGGGGACCGCCAGGTTCCATCCGGCTTTACTTTCTTTACCGAACGATGAGAGTTACGCCGTACGGGTGAGAGGCCCGCACCGGGAAGCCCCGGGGAAACCGGGGTGACGAACCCCCCGTCCGCCGGGGACCATGGGGGCATGTCCGGTCCCTATGTCATCCGCGGAGCGGTCTCCCTGCCGGAGGCCGAGCTCATGTGGCGTTTCTCGCGGTCCTCCGGGCCCGGCGGCCAGCACGTCAACACCAGCGACTCCCAGGTGGAGCTGCGCTTCGACCTCGCGGCCACCGGCGCGCTGCCCGAGGTGTGGAAGGAGCGCGCGCTGGAGCGGCTGGCGAACCGGCTGGTCGACGGAGTGGTGTCCGTCCGCGCCTCGGAGCACCGCTCCCAGTGGCGCAACCGCGAGACGGCCGCCGTACGCATGGCCGCCCTGCTCGCGGAGGCCACGGCGCCGCCGCCGCGGCCCCGGCTGAAGAAGAAGATCCCGCGCGGGATCAACGAGCGCCGGCTGCGGGAGAAGAAGCAGCGCGCCGAGACCAAGCGCGGCCGCTCCGGACGGGACTGGTAGCGCCGGTCCCGTGCCCGGAGGGCTCTCGGTCCGGCTGCCGGGTTCGTATCCGGAAGGCTCTCGGTCCAGCTGCCGGTGGCGTCGCCGGAAGGCTCTCAGCCCAGCTGCCGGTAGCGTCCCCGGAAGTACGTCAGCGGGCCGCCGTCGCCGGTCGGCAGGTGGGCCCCCAGCACGCGGCCGATCACCAGGGTGTGGTCGCCGGCCGTCACGCGCTGCTCGGTGCGGCACTCCAGCGTCGCGAGCGCGCCGCCGACCAGGGGCGCCCCGCTGACCTCGCCCCGTACGTACGGGATGTCCTCGAAGAGCAGCCGGTCGCTGATCCGGCCCTTCATGGCGAAGCGGCCGGCGATGTGCCGCTGGCTCTCCGCGAGTACGGAGACCGCCCAGAGGGGCTGCTCGGCCAGCAGGTCGTCCATCCGGGAGCCGTCGCGGAGGCTGACCATGACGAGCGGCGGGTCCAGCGACACCGACATGAAGGCGGTCGCGGTCATCCCGACGTCCTCGCCCCTGCCGTGCTCGTCGAGCGGCGGCTCCTGGGCGGTGATCAGCACCACTCCGGCCGCCAGCCGGGCGAGGGCGCCGCGGAACTCGTCGTTGCTCACCCCCTCAGCATGGGGGACGGGCTCGGTACGCGGGGCGGGGGTCTTCGTCTGCAACACATCCGGAACGCTAACCGCGTACGGTGGGCCCCCGCATCGGGCCAAGGGACCAGGCAGGTCCTAGGACCGGCCCCCGGCGTCACGGGCCGGGTTTGCGTTTTGCGTTCATGAAACGGATGTGCGGACCGGCACGGCTCACGAGGCCCTTTTGGCACCTGTTGTGACTTGAGTCACAGAGCGCGATAATTGTTGACCCTGTGTACCGGGTGCACAGCTCACTGTGATTCAGTGGCCGTGACACTGCAGTAAGTACGTCAAGTGCGTCGATATGACATCTGGAGTGCTGTCGAGGTCTCGGGGAGTGCGAGCGATGGAGGCCGAGTCGGAGCCGTACGTCCGTCTTGCGACGATGCGGCAGTTGCACCAGGTCGTGACCGATCTCAACACGGCACGGAGCCTGGCCGACACGCTGCAGACCGTGGCCGACGGCATCGTCGCCGGTCTCGGCTACGAGCTTGCCTGCGTCAACCTCGTCCGCCCCGACGGCGATCTCGTCGTCGCCGCCTTCGCGGGCAACGCCGCCGCCGAGGCCCTGATCACCGGCCGCGTCGGCTCCCGCACCTCCTGGGAGCGCCGGCTGGCCATGGGCGAGCCCTGGGACGAACTGCGGTTCATACCCCACACCGACGGCTGGGTGCTCCTGGACGACGACGTCCCGCAGTGGCACACCGAGGGCCCCGAACCCCGCTTCGAGGACGAGTGGCACCCGCAGGACCGGCTCTACGCCCCGATGTACGCCACCGGCAGTGGTGTGGACCTCCTGGGCGTCATATCCGTCGACCGCCCCCGCAACGGACGCCGCCCCGGCGCCTGGGGCCGCGAGGCCCTCCAGATGTACGCCTCCCAGTCCGCCATTGCGATCAGCAACGCCAAGCTCCGAGCAAACATGCAGCGGGCCCTGGTCCGCCTGGAGCGCGAGCAGCAGGCGCTGCGGGCCAGCGAGGAATCCTTCCGCCAGGCCTTCGAGTACGCCCCCAGCGGCATGGCCATCGCCGAACTCGGCGGGGACCAGCACGGCCGGCTGCTGCGCACCAACGACGCCCTGTGCCGGCTGCTGGGCCGCCCCGCCTCCGTACTACGGCGCTACTCCTTCGCCGATCTGGTCCACCCCGAGGACATCGGCACCCTGCTGCGCACCTCCGCCGAGGGCGGCCGGGCCGAGTTGCGGCTGGGCCGCCGGGACGGCACCTATCTCTGGGTCTCGCTGCGCAACTCGGTGGTCGCGGACACGGCGGACGGGCCGCGCTTCCTGCTCACGCACGTCGAGGACATCGAGGAGCGCAAGCGCCACGAGCTGAACCTGGCGCACCGGGCCTCGCACGACGCCCTGACCGGGCTGCCCAACAGCGCGGAGCTGCGCGCCCGGCTCGGCGCCCGGCTCTGCGAGCGCCCGCACGCGGCGATGTCCTCGGACGTGGAGGCGCTGGACGCGGCCTACGGGGACGTGGACGAGGCCCGTGCGCACCACTTCCCCTCCGACGGATTCGACCCGGCCCGGGGCGTCGCCCCGTACGACCACCATGTGCACACCGTCGCGCCCGACCCGGACCACGACGACGGGGCCAAGGGGCTCGCGGTGCTCTTCTGCGATCTGGACGGCTTCAAGTCGATCAACGACCGGTTCGGACACCACACGGGTGACGCGGTTCTCATCGAGGTCGCCCGCCGGCTGACCACCTGTGTCCGCGACGGTGACACCGTCGCCCGGCTCGGGGGTGACGAATTCGTCGTGCTCGCGGACGGGCTGGGGTCCGCGGACGCCGCCGACCTGGCCGTTCGGCTGCGGAACGCCATCATTCCGCCCATTCGGGTCGACGGCCGCGCGGTCCGCGTCGGGGCGAGTTTCGGGATCGGCTGGGCGGCCTGCGGGATGACGGCCGAAGAGGTGCTGCGCTCCGCCGACCAGCGGATGTACGTGGAGAAGCGGTCCCGGTCGAAGGTTCACCGGAGGGCCGGCTGAGGTTCTCCGGGACGTCGGGCGCGGCCGGCGGGTCCCGCCCTCCGGCAATTCTTGACGTGAGCCGTTCGGGGTAGGCTCGGCCGGTCGGCGACGGCTGGCGAGATTCGGCGACGGCTGGCGACATGGTGAGGAGTGACCCAGGGATGGCCGGGAACAACGGCGCGAGCACACCCGAGGACGACGATCCGTTCGGCTACCTCTACGAGGACGGTCAGGCGGCCGGCGCGCAGCCGCCGGGCGGCCAGGGCGGCTACGGCTACCCGGGCCCCGCCGCGCAGCCGGGACGGCCGCGGACCTCGTACAACCAGGTCCGGACCGTCGGTGAGCGCCAGTACGGCCAGGTGCCGCCGCAGCAGGCGTACGGGCAGCCGCAGCAGCCCTACGGCCAGCCGAATCCGCAGTACGCGGCCCCGGAGACGTATCCCGGCGGCCCCGCCACGCAGGTGCCGCGCCAGGGCGGGCACGGCGGCGGCTCCGGCAAGGGCGGTCCGAACACCAAGGGCCTGCTGATCGGCGCGGTCGCGGTGGTCGCGGTCGTGCTCATCGGCATCGGTGCGGCGCTGATGACGGACGACGGCGACAAGGGCAAGAAGGACGAGGCCGGGTCCTCGTCCACGTCCGGCCCGGCCGGTGAGGTCGAGGAGTCGCCGACGCCCGAGGCGAGCACCAGCTCCTCCGCCCCGCCCGAGCTGCCCAAGCAGGACGCGGCCTCGCTGAAGCTCGGCGGTGACGCGGCGCTGGACAACTCCGTCAAGGGCGCCAAGAGCAACAACGGTCAGTACATCAACCTCAACGCGGTGGGCCGCTCGGCGACCTGGTCCGTGGAGGTGCCGGAGGCCGGCGAGTACACGCTGTTCGTGACGTACGGCGTGCCGGGCAAGGACGCCAAGACGTCGCTGACGGTCAACGCCGAGGACCCGCGCTCCATCAACATGAAGAACTTCGCCAACGCCCCCGAGGGCGATCTGGAGAAGGGGTGGACGACGACCTACGCGTACGTCAACCTCACCAAGGGTGCGAACACCCTGATGATCTCCTGCAACGAGGGCGACCAGTGCGACGCCAATCTGGACCAGCTGTCGTTGAAGGCCGGTCACCAGACGCGCTGATCCGCGCCGGTACGTACGCCGACGGCCCCGCACCTCCCTCGGAGGGTGCGGGGCCGTCGGCGTTCCGGCGCGGGGTCTCAGCCCATCAGGGCGAGGAAGCCGGCGACCGTGGCGGCCATGGCCTCGCGGCCGGGGGCGAGGTACTTGCGGGGGTCGACGCCGGTGGTGTGCTCGGCGAGGTGGGCGCGGACCGCAGCGGTGAAGGCGGTGTTCAGGGCGGTGCCGACGTTGACCTTGACCATGCCGGAGGAGGCGACGGCGCGGCGGATCTCGTCGTCGGGGACGCCGCTGGAGCCGTGCAGGACGAGCGGGACGGGGACGGCGTCGCGCAGCCGGGCGATCAGCTCGTGGTCGAGGGCGGCGGTGCGTTCGGTCATGGCGTGCGAGGAGCCGACGGCGACGGCCAGCGCGTCGACGCCGGTGGCCGCGACGTACGCGGCGGCCTCGTCGGGGTCGGTGCGGACGCCGGGGGCGTGGGCGTCGAGGGGTGCCTCGCCCTCCTTGCCGCCGACCTTGCCCAGCTCGGCCTCGATCCAGATGCCGTGGTCGCGGCCCCAGGCGACGGCGGCGGCGGTGGCCCGTACGTTCTCCTCGTAACCGAGCTTCGAGGCGTCGAACATCACCGAGCCGAAGCCCGTCTCATGGGCCTGGTGGAGCAGTTCCACGGATTCGACGTGGTCGAGGTGGAGGGCGAGCGGGGCGGTGGAGGCGCGGGCGACGGCGGCGGCCGCTGCGGCGACGGGGGCGAGCCGGCCGCCGTGGAACTTCACGGCGTTCTCGGAGATCTGGAGGACGGCCGGGGCTCCGGCGCGCTCGGCCCCGGTGGCGATGGCCTCCGCGTGCTCCAGCGTGATGACGTTGAAGGCGGCGATCCCGTGGCCCCGTGCCTGGGCGGCGGAGACGAGTTCACCGGTGCTGACGAGCGGCATGCTGACCTCTGTGTTTTCTCCGGGCCCGGAGAGGGCCCGGCGCGGCGTTCAGGCGGCTCCTGGTGCGTGCCGCTCGACGGTGACGCGCGGCAGCAGTTCCTCGTAGGCCGCGCGGTCGAAGTCTCCGGCGGCGGGGGCCAGCACGGTCGCCGTCGACAGTGCCACCGCCCTGCGCAGCCGGTCGGGCCAGGCCAGCTCCTCGACGAGGCCGGACAGCAGTCCGGCCACCGCGGAGTCACCGGCCCCGGTCGGGTTGCCCTTGACGGGGGCGGGCGGGGACGCCTGCCAGCCGCCGTCCGGGGTGAGGGCCAGCAGGCCGTCGGGGCCGAGCGAGGCGATCACGGTGTGCGCGCCCCGGCGGCGGGCGTCCCGGGTGGCGCGCAGGGGTTCGCGGGAGCCGGTGAGCTGGGCCAGCTCGTCGGCGTTGGGCTTGATCAGGTCGGGGCGGGCGGCGATGCCCCGGCGGAGCGGTTCGCCGCTGGTGTCCAGCAGGGCGGGGACGCCGGCGGCGCGGGCGAGCCGGATCAGTTCGGCGTAGGCGCCGACGTGGATGCCGGGCGGCAGGCTGCCGCAGAGCGCGACGGCGCCGGCGCCGGCCAGCAGCTCCCGGTAGGTGCCGAGGAAGGCGGTCCACTCCTCGGCGGTGATGTGCGGTCCGGGCTCGTTGAACTGGGTGGTGTCGCCGGTGGCCCGGTCGACGACGGCCAGGGTGCGCCGGGTGTCGCCGGACACCGGGACGAGGGCGTCGGTGAGGGTGCCGGGGGCGGGTGCGGGTGCGGCGGGGCGGGCGTCCGCGGGCGGTGCGGGGTGCGCGTGCGGTGCGCCGGCGGGCGCGGCCGACGTGCCGGGGGTTCCGGAATGTGCGGCGAGGTGGCCGGGGGTTTCGGAATACGCGGCGAGGTGGTCGCGCAGGACGGCTCCGGTGCGGCCGCCGGCGAAGCCGGTGACGACGGTGTCGTGGCCGAGGGCGGTGAGCACCCGGGCGACGTTGACGCCCTTGCCGCCGGGGCGTTCGACGGGGGCGGTGACGCGGTGGCTGGTGTGCGGGACGAGGGCCGGTACGCCGTAGGTCAGGTCGAGTGCGGTGTTCAGCGTGACCGTGAGGATCACCTCGGCCGCCCCCTCCCGATTCCTTGCCGGAACGCGCTTTCCCCCGTCTGTTTCCCAGGCGGGCCCGTCTTCCGGGTGATCATGCCAAAGGGAAGGCGGTCGGCCCAGTCCCGCAGGCCAACCGCCGTCTCTTCGTTACGTACGCCCGCCGCCCGGCGCGGGCGTCCGCCGTGGCCTCAGACGTTCTTCGGCCGGACGATCCACTCGCCCTTGCGCATGACTCCGGCGAGGCGGAAGTCCTCGTCGAGCACGACGAGGTCGGCGTCCTTGCCGGGCTCCAGCGAGCCGACGCGGTCGTAGACGCCGAGGAGCCGGGCGGGGTTGGCGGAGATGGACTGCACCACGTCGCCGACCGGGATGCGGTCGATGGTGACGGCCCGGTGGAAGGCGGTGTCCAGGGTGAGGGTGGAGCCGGCGATGGAGCCGCCCTCGACGAGCCGGGCCACGCCGTCCTTGACCTCGACGGCGAGCGGGCCGAGCTGGTACTGGCCGTCGCCGAAGCCGGCCGCGTCCATGGCGTCGGTGATGAGCGCGACGCGGTGGGCGCCCGCGTGGTGGTAGGCGAGCTCCAGCGCGGCGGGGTGCAGATGCGTCCCGTCGTTGATCAGCTCGACCGTGATCCGCTCGTCCTCCAGGAGCGCGGCGATCGGGCCGGGCGCGCGGTGGCCGAGTCCGGGCATCGCGTTGTAGAGGTGCGTGGCGACGGTGGCGCCCGCGTCGATGGCCTCGGTGGTCTGCTCGTACGTGGCGTCGGTGTGGCCGATCGCCGCGATGACGCCGTGCTCGGCGAGCAGCCGTACGGAGTCGATGCCGCCGGGCAGTTCGGTGGCGAGGGTGAACATCTTCGCGGTGCCGCGCGCGGCGTCCATCAGCTTGCGGACCTCGGCCGGGTCCGGGTGGCGCAGCAGGCTCTCGCTGTGGGCGCCCTTGCGGCACGGCGAGATGAAGGGGCCCTCGAAGTGGATGCCGGCCAGGTCGCCCTGTTCGACGAGCTCGGAGAGGATGCCGGCCCGCTCGGCGAGGAAGTCCATCTCGCCGGTGACGGTGGAGGCGACCAGGGTGGTGGTGCCGTGCTCGCGGTGGGTGCGGACGCCGGTGAGGACCTCGTCCACGGTGCCGGAGGTGAAGGAGGCTCCGCCGCCGCCGTGGTTGTGCATGTCCACGAAGCCGGGGACGATCCAGTGGCCCGTCAGGTCGACGCGGGGTGCGTCGTCCGCGGCGCTGCCGGCGATGCGGGTGCCTTCGACGATCACCCGGCCGTTGTCGACGGTGCCGGTGGGCAGTACCACCCGGGCACCGGCGAGAACGGTGCTGTCTGCGCGTCCGGCCATCAGGCGGATACCTCCGTGGAGAGAAGATCCCAGGCGAGCAGCCCTGCGCCCAGGCATCCGGCGGTGTCCCCGAGGGCCGCCGGGACGATGTGGGGCAGCTTCTGGAACGAGACGCGTTCCTCGACGGCCGCACGGAGTGGTGTGAACAAGGTTTCCCCGGCCTCGGCGAGCCCGCCACCGATGATGATCGTCCGGGGGTCCAGCAGGGTGAGGGCGGTGACCAGCCCGGCGGAGAGCGCGTCGACGGCGTCGAGCCAGACCGCGACGGCCTTGGGGTCGCCGGATTCGACGGCCTTGGCGCAGTCGGCGGCGTCGGCCTCGGGGTCGCCGGACGCGGCGGCCCAGGCGCGGCTGACGGCGGAGGCGGAGGCCAGGGTCTCCAGGCAGCCGCGCTGGCCGCAGGCGCAGTCCGGGCCGTCCGGCCGGACCACGACATGGCCGATCTCGCCCGCGTAGCCGTGGGCGCCCTCCTCGATGGTGTCGCCGATCCCGATGGCGCCGGCGATGCCGGTGCCCAGCGGGACGAAGAGGAAGCGGTCGGCGCCCTTGCCCGCGCCGATGCGGCCCTCGGCGAGTCCGCCGGTGCGGACGTCGTGGCCGAGGGCGACGGGCACGTCACCGAGCCGTTCGCCCAGCAGCCGGCGGAGCGGGACGTCGCGCCAGCCCAGGTTGGCGGCGTAGACCGCGACGCCGTGGGCGGCGTCCACGATGCCGGGCACGACGATGCCCGCGGCGACGGCGCTCTCGCCGAAGTGCTCCTCTCCGTACGCGCGCAGATCCGCGGCGAAGGTGAGGATGGACTCGACGACGGCGTCGGCGCCGCGCTCTCTGCCGGTCGCCCGCCGTGCCTCGTGGAGCAGGGCGCCGTCGGCCCCGACCAGTGCGGCCTTCATTCCGGTGCCGCCCACATCGAGGGCGATGACGTGTTTCACGGGAAACAGTTTCGCCCGACGGACCCCAAAAGGTCTAGTCCACTAGCGCTGTTTGTTGCGCATCCATACAAAAGAGGGGCGCCCACCCGGCGTGATCACACCGCGTGAGCGCCCGTGCGCTACCCCGGCAGGATGACGCTCCTCGAAAGGTTGCGCGGATGGTCCGGGTCGTACCCCTTCGCCTCGGCGAGCGTCACCGCGAGCCGCTGGATCCGGACGAGATCGGCCATCGGGTCCGCCGTCCGGTGGGCCACCAGCGTGCCGCCGACCCCCGCCACCTCGCCGGCCAGCCCGTCCGGCAGCGGGCCCAGCACCCAGGCGACACGGTGCGGCCCGGTGATCGCGATCGGTCCGTGGCGGTACTCCATCGCCGGATACGACTCGGTCCAGGCGCCCGCCGCCTCGCGCATCTTCAGCCCGGCCTCCAGCGCCAGCCCGTACGTCCAGCCGCGCCCCAGGAAGGTCCACTGCTCGGCCGAGACCACCGCCTCGTCCAGCGGTTCGGCCACCGCCAGCTCCGCGTCCACCGCCGCCTCGGCGACCGTCTTCACGCCGGCCGGCAGCGGGCCGGCCGCTTCGAGTCCGGCGCGCAGGAAGGCCAGCGCGGTGGTGGCGAACCGGGTCTGGACGACCGACTCCTCGTCCGCCCAGTCCAGTACGGCCACCGTGTCGGCCGCCGTCATGACCGGGGTCGCCGGGTCCGCCGTCAGCGCGACCGTCGCCGTCTGCCCGCGCACCTGTGCCAGCAGCGCCAGCACCTCGCTGGTCGTGCCCGAGCGGGTGATCGCCACGACCCGGTCGTACGTCCGTCCGGTGGGGAACTCCGAGGAGGCGTAGGCGTCGGTCTCGCCCTGTCCGGCCGCCTCCCGCAGCGCGGCATAGGCGATCGCCATGAACCACGAGGTGCCGCAGCCGGTGACGGCGACGCGCTCGCCGGGGCGCGGCAGCCCCTCGAAGGCCGCGCCCGCCTGGGCGGCACGCCGCCAGCTCGCGGGCTGGGTGGCGATTTCCGATGCGGTACGGGACATGCTGGTCGGCTCCTCGGAGGGGGATTCTGACGACAGGGCCGGGACCTCCTTAGCAGCCGCCGCGCGCCGCGTGCAATGGCCCCGCTTTGCGGAAGCGATATCGAAGTGGTGTAGACCTCCTGGGGCGGGGTGGTGCAAAATCGCAGCTCATCCGGAGGGCCCCACGACGAGGTGGGCGCCGCGGGTGGCGTGATCCTGTCGGATGGCGCAAACAATGAGGACGGACTTGGCTGTGCAGCGGCGTTACAAGGGACTGACAGCGGCGGTCGCCGCACTGGGGATGGCGGCCACCCTGACGAGCTGCTCGGGCGGAGGTCCGGACGAGGACGTCACGCTGAAGGTGGTCGCGGCCGACTACGGCACCGGCGAGGCGGACAAGTCCGATACCTACTGGAACGGCGTCGCCAAGAGCTTCGAGGCCTCCCACCCCGGCATCAAGGTCCAGGTGACCGTCCTGCCGTGGACGGATATCGACCGCAAGGTCTCCGAGATGGTGGCGTCCGGCCACGCCCCCGACATCGCCCAGATCGGCGCGTACGCCGACTACGCCAAGGCCGGCAAGCTCTACTCCGCCGACCAGATGCTCTCCATCCCCACCCAGGCGAACTTCCTGCCCAAGCTCGCCGACGCCGGCCGGGTCGACCGCGTCCAGTACGGCCTGCCGTTCGTCGCCAGCACCCGGCTCCTCTTCTACAACAAGGACCTCTTCTCCCAGGCCGGGCTGACCGCCCCGAAGACCTGGGGCGACATAGCCGCCGACGCCGCCGCGCTCAAGGGCCGCGGGGTGCGCTACCCGTTCGCCCTGCCGCTCGGTCCGGAGGAGTCCCAGGCCGAGACCCTGCAGTGGGTGCTCAGCGGCGGCGGTGGCTACACCGACGACGTCGGCACGTACACCATCGACTCGCCCGAGAACGTCCGCACCTTCGGCTGGCTGAAGGAGAACCTGGTCGACAAGGGCCTCACCGGCCCCGTCGCCCCCCGCGCGCTCAACCGGGCCAAGGCCTTCGAGGCCTTCGGCAAGGGCCAGGTCGGCATGCTCAACGGCCACCCCACGCTGATGGAGGACGCCGAGAAGAAGGGCGTGCACGTCGGGATGGTGAAGCTGCCCGGCCCGAACGGGCCCACCAAGACCTCGATGGGCGTCGCCGACTGGATCATGGGGTTCAAGCAGAACGACCACCGGGTCGAGATCGGGAAGTTCTTCGACTTCCTGTTCACCGACAAGAACGTCATCGAGTTCGCCGACACGTACGACATGCTGCCGGTCACCGACAGCGCCTCGGCCGCGATGGAGGACGACCCGCAGTACAAGCCGCTGCACCAGTTCCTGGCCACGCTGTCCAGCGCCGAGTTCTACCCCTTCGGCAAGACGTCCTGGGCGAAGGCCAGCGAGTCGATCAAGGAGAACATCGGCAAGGCGGTGGACCCCGGAGCCACCCCCGGACTGGTTCTCGAACACATCGCGCAGGAGGCGACCGCCGCCGAGAAGGCGGAGTAGGGCCTTTCGGCAGGGGCGCTCCGGCCGCCGTGGCGGTGTCCGTCCCGCGCAATATATTGGCTGATATGACCGCCCTCCCCCCGAACGGCCCCGACGAGCCCGAGGTCCCGCTCTCCGAGCGGGACCTCGCGGTGCTCGCGGTCGAGCGGCGCTCCTGGACCGGCCCGGGGGCCAAGGAGCGGGCGATCAGGGAGCAGCTCGGCATCTCCCCGACCCGCTACTACCAGCTGCTCAACGCGCTCCTGGACGACCGCCGCGCCCTGGCGGCCGATCCGGTGACGGTGAACCGGCTGCGCCGGGTCCGCGAGGCCCGGCGCGGACGGCGCTGACCCCGCGCACCGGGCCCCGCGCACCTCGCGGCGTCCGGCGAAGCCCGGACGATAAGCGTCCGAAGCCGCCCCTCCCTAGCGTCGCCTGACGCACGCAGCGCCCTGCGTGCGCAGGCTTCCAGGGAAAGGGATGCACGCATGCCCGAACGGAGCAGCAACGGACCGCACCGGGAGAGACGGCCACGGGCACGGACCGGGAACCGACGGCGGATCGGGGGGCTGCTCCTCGCCCTCGGTGCCGTCGTCGCCTCGCTGACGGCCGCCCCGTCCGCGCAGGCCGCCGGTGACGGGATCATGGCGGTCACCCGGGCGCCGATCGACGTGCCCGGCGCGGGCCCAGGACGCGACGCGCAACGGGCCGCGCTGCGGGCGTACTGGACGCCCGAGCGGATGCGCGAGGCGATCGGCGACGGGGACGCGGACACGGCGGCGGCCGGGACCGCGCGGCGGAGTCCGGCCACGGCGGCCGTCGCGGAGGGGGCGCTGTCCGAGACCGTCGGCTATCTGCTCTTCAATCATCCGGACGGGACCCCGTCGCACTGCACGGGCACGGCCGTCGACACCGCCTCGCAGATGCTCGTGCTGACCGCCGCGCACTGTCTGCACGAGGGCCCGGACGGCGGCTGGATGAAGAACATCGTCTTCGTCCCGGCCTACGACAACGGGCCCGGTGCGTACGGGCTGTTCGAGGCGTGGAACATCGCCACGGACTCCCTGTGGTCCAGCGGTTCCGAGTCCGACCCCGAGCACGACTACGGCATGGTCATCACCGAGGACAACAGCCGGGGCCAGCGGCTCGGCGAGGCGGTCGGCGGCCAGACCCTGGTCACCAAGGACGACGTCCGCACCGGTGAGCCGATCGCCCTCATCGGCTACTCCGGCACGCCCTACGACGGGGAGCACCAGGAGCTCTGCGAGGACCTGATCCTGCCCGTGCCGCCGCCCGAGAACCTGTGGCACACCGACTGCCCCAACATCACGGGCGGGGCGAGCGGCGGTCCCTGGATGCTCGACTACGATCCGGCGACCGGCAGCGGATACGTCGCCGGACTGACCAGTCAGGGCATCCCCGGCGGCACGGCGATCTCGCCTCAGTTCGACGACAGGACCGCCGCGTTCGCCGATCTGATGGAGCAGTTGACCGCGGCCCGGCCCTGACGCCTCGAAGGCCGGGGGAGCCGCGGTCGTACGGTGGAGGAGTACGGAGGGAGCGCGATGCGGGACGAACCGGACCCCGGGAACGGGCCCGCCGCCACGCCTCCGTACGCCTGGACCCCCGAGCGGATGCGGGCGAGCCGGCCGCTGCCCCTCCCGTCCCGGCCGCCGTGGCCGGGACGGGACGGGGACCGCGCCCGGCTCCCCGCCGCCGCGCTGGACCTCACCGCGCCCCCGGAGCGGTGCCGCCGCGCGCCGGAGGGGGCACGGGTGTGGACGCTGCTCCTGCCGGAGCAGGGTCCGGCCGAGGAGGCCGCCGGGGCCGCCGCGCTCACGGCGGGCGAGCGCCGGGCGTACGCCGGGCTCGAACCCGGCCCGGAGCGGCGCGCGTGGGCCGTCGTGCGCGGCGGACTGCGGCTGCTCGCCGCCGCCCACCTGGGGTGTTCGCCGGACCGGATCACCGTCCTGGACGGGCCCTGCCCGCTGTGCGCGCGGTGGCACGACGGCACGGCGGCGGGCGGGGACGGCGGGCCGCTGCGGCTCTCCTGGGAGCGGTGCGGCGGGCTCGTCGTCTACGCCCTGTCCACGACGACGGTGGGCGTGGGCGTCGTTCGGCTCCCGGAGGACGGCGATCCGGCCGCCGTCCGGGAGGCGCACCGGGCGGCGCGGCTCGCCGCGGGGCGCCGCGCGCTGATCCGCGGCGGGTGCGCGGCGGGTCCGGGGGTCACCGGGGACCGGTCCGTGGAACGGGTCGCGGTGCCCGACGGGTACGGCGCCGCGGTGGTCCGCCACATGTCCGGGGCCGGGGCTCCGGGGCGGTCCGCCGGTAGCCTGTGAACGCCGTCCGGGGCTTTCACGGTCCCCGATCGAACGTGTGGTTGGGTACCGTGATCGACGGATGTCCTCGGGGGGCGGGGCAGACGGCAGGGGGAATCGTGGGGGAACGGCTGAGTTTCAGGATTCTGGGACCACTGGCGGTGGCGGACGCCGAGAGCCGGGTCCCGGTCGGGGGCGCACGCCAGCGCACGATCCTCGCGCTCCTCCTTCTCAGCCCCGATCGCGTCGTCTCCGTCGACACCATGGTGGACGTCGTCTGGAACGGCCGCCCGCCCGCGACCGCCCGGACCCAGATCGCGATCTGCATCGCGGCGCTCCGCAAGACCTTCCGCTCCCAGGGGGCCGGCGAGGAGATCATCGCCACCGCGCACCCCGGCTACCAGCTGAACACCACCGGGCACGACATCGACGCGGTGGACTTCGGCCGCCTCGTCCAGGAGGCCGAACTGGCCGCGGGCGAGGGGCGGACGGCCGAGGCCGCGCACGCCTACGCGCAGGCGCTCGGCCTGTGGCGCGGCCCCGCGCTCACCGGGGTGTCCGGGCGGCTCATCGAGGACGAGGCGGGCCGGCTGGAGGAGCTGCGGCTCAACGTCTTCGACGATTCCACCCTCGTACAGCTGGAACTCGGCCGCCACCAGGAGCTGGTGCCCGAACTGACCGCCGTCGTCCGCGAACACCCCCTGCGGGAGCGGACCCGGCACCATCTGATGCTCGCGCAGTACCGCTCGGGCCGCCGCGCGGAGGCGCTGGAGACCTTCCGCGACGCCCGGCGCCACTTCATCGACGAACTCGGCCTGGAACCCGGCCCCGACCTCCAGGAACTGCACGACGCGGTCCTGGCCGACGACCCCGCGCTCGCGGTGGTGGCCGCCGAACCGGCGGAGCCGGCGCCGCAGCGGGCGCCCGCCGTCGAGGAGGTCGTCATCATCCCCTCGGAACTCCCGCCGGACGTCCCCGGGTTCGCGGGCCGCGAGGACGAACTGGCCGCGCTGGACTCGCTGATGGACGGGACGGGCGAGGAGAACGTCACCCCGGTCGGGCTGATCACCGGCGTCGCCGGGGTCGGCAAGACGGGGCTGGCGATGCGCTGGGCCCACCGGGTCGCCGAGCGCTTCCCCGACGGCCGGCTCTTCGCCGATCTGCGCGCCTACGACGAGGACCACGAGGCCACCTCGTCGACCGAGGTGCTGGGCCGGCTGCTGCGGTCGCTGGGCGTGCCGAGCCAGCAGGTCCCGGCCGCCCTGGAGGAGCGGGTCTCGCTCTACCGCAGCGTGCTGGCGAGCCGCAGCGTGCTGATCGTCCTCGACAACGTCCGCACCCTGGCGCAGATCCGGCCGCTGCTGCCCGGCAGCGGCAAGTGCTGTGTGCTGGTCACCAGCCGGGAGCAGCTGGAGGGGCTGGTGACCTCGCCGCAGCGGGCCCGGGTGCATCTCGGCGCCCTGTCCGAGCCGGAGGCCCTGCGACTGCTGGGCCATGTGGTGGGCACCGCCAAGATCGACGCCGTGCCGGGCGATTCCGTCCGGCTCGCCGAACTGTGCGACCGGCTGCCGCTCGCCCTGCGGATCGCGGCGGCCCGGCTCGCCTCCAAACCGCACTGGACCGTCCGCCATCTGGTGGCCCGGCTCAGCGACGAGCGGCGCAGGCTCGACGAGCTGAGCCAGGGCGAGTCCCAGGTGCGCGCGGGGTTCGCGCTCAGCTACCGCTATCTGCCGCTGGACGCGGCCCGGCTCTACCGGCGCATCGGCCTGCTGGACGCGCCGGACTTCACCGCCTGGGTCGGGGGCGCTCTGCTGGACATCGACGACCTGGAGGCGGAACGGCTCATCGAGCACCTGGTCGACGCGCAGTTCCTCGAAGTCATCGGCACCGACGCCACCGGCCAGCTCCGCTACCGCTTCCAGAACCTGCTGCGCCTCTACGCCCGCGAACGCGCCCAGGAGGAGGAGGCCGAGGCCGACCGGCTGGCCGCCTGCGAGCGGGTCTTCCGCACCTGCCTCACGCTGGCCGAGGAGGCCCACCGCCGGGAGTACGGGGGCGACTTCAGCATCGTGCACGGCCGGGCGCCGCGCCGCCCCACCGACCCCGGGCTGCGGGAGGCGCTGCTCGCCCAGCCCCTGGAGTGGTACGAGGCCGAGCGGCTGCCGCTGGTCGCGGCGGTCGGCCAGGCCGCCCGGATGGGCCTGGCGGAACTGGCCTGGGACCTGACGCTGTCGATGACGGTGCTCTTCGAGACCCGCAACTACATCGACGACTGGCGGGCCTGTGCCGAACAGGCGCTGGAGGCCGCCCGCGCCTGCGGTGACGTGCTGGGCCGGGCCGCGATGGCGCACAGCCTGGGCGCCGCCGATCTGCGGCTGCGCAAGCTGGACGACGCGGAGAAGCACCTCGGGACCGCGCTGGAGCTGTACGGGACGGTCGGTCAGGAGCTGGGCCGGGCCCTGGTGCTGAAGAGCCTGGCGGTCATCGACCGGATCCGGGGCGACGTCGGCGCCGCGATGCGGCGCCTGGAGGAGGCGCTGCCCGTCTTCCGCGCGCACGGCGACCTCTCCTCGGAGGCGTACGCCTTCAGCGGGATGGCCCAGCTGGAACTGGAACGGGACCGGCCGGACACCGCCCTGGAGCTGGGGCTCGAAGCGGTGCGGGTCTCCGAGAGCATCGGGGAGGGCGGGGAGCGCAACCTCGCCCAGTCGGCGTACCGGGTGGCCTGCGCGCATCTCGCCCTGGAGCGCTGGGAGCCCGCCGAGGAGACCTTCCTGCGGGTGGTGATGATCGTCAAGGAGAAGTCCGACATGGTCGGGCTCGCCTACGCCCTGCTGGGGCTCGGCCAGACCCGGTTCGGCGCCGGCTCGCTCCAGCTCGCGGAGATCACCCTGCTGGACGCGCTCGACATCGCGCAGCGCGTGGACAGCCCGCTCGTGGAGGGCATGATCGGCCTGGCCCTGGCCGAGACCGCCCGGCGCGGCGGCCGCACCGCGGAGGCCCGGGACTGTCTGACGGCGGCCGAGGCGCTGTTCAGCCAGGTCGGCGCACCGCGCTGGCAGGAGCGCGCCCAGCAGCTCCTGGACGAGCTCGGCCGTACCGACTCCTGACGGCCGCACCCCCTCTGAGCACGGCCGATATCGTTCGGCGCGTCGCTTGAAAGCCGGTCAATACCGCCTCGAAGCCCGGTCTTCCTACGGTTCATCCCGACAAGAGATCCGCATGTCGGCGGAGTCCGGTCCACGGGAGAGGGAACGACCATGCAGCGCACCTGGGGTACCCGCATCAAGTGCACCACCGCCGCCCTGATCGGCGCGACGGCCCTGCTGACCGCCGTCCAGTCCGGTACGGCCGCGGCCGGTACCCACGCCGGTGTGCCGACGGCCGCTTCCCTGTCGTCCCCGGTGACCGTGGCGCCCGCGGACGAGGACTGGAACTGACCGCGGGCCCGGCCCGCCGCTGATTCCACAGGGAGATACGGTGACCGCTGGAACCGCTTCACTCACACGCATCCACCCGCCCACCTGGCCACGGCTGCTCCACGCCACCATGAACGGGCGTGATCTGACGGGCGCGGACGCCTCCTGGATGATGGACCGCGTCATGCGGGGCGAGGCGTCGCCCGCCCAGATCGCCGGCCTGCTGGTCGCCCTGCGTGCCAAGGGCGAGACCGTGCACGAGCTGGAAGGGCTCGTCGACGGGATGCTCGCCCACGCCGTGCGCATCGAGGTGCCGGGGCCGTGCGTCGACGTCGTCGGCACCGGCGGCGACGGCGCCCGCACCGTCAACATCTCGACCATGTCCGCGCTCGTCGTGGCGGGCGCGGGCGTGCCCGTCGTCAAGCACGGCAACCGCGCCTCCAGTTCCGCCTGCGGCTCCGCCGATGTGCTGGAACGCCTCGGCGTGACCCTGCGGCTCGCCCCGGAGCGGGTGGCCGCCCTGGTCGCCGAGGTCGGCATCACGTTCTGCTTCGCCCCGGACTTCCACCCGGCGATGCGGCACGCGGCCGGCGCCCGCCGCGAACTCGGCATCCCCACGGTCTTCAACGCGCTGGGACCGCTCACCAATCCGGCCTCCCCGACGGCCCTGGCCGTGGGCGTGGCCGATGCCCGGCTGCTGCCGCTGATCGCGGGTGTGCTGGCCCGGCGCGGGTCCACGGCGCTGGTCTTCCGGGGCGACGACGGGCTCGACGAACTGACCGTCACCACCACGTCGACCGTGCTGAGCGTCGAGGACGGTGCCGTACGCCGGGAGAGCTTCGACCCGCGCGACCTCGGCCTCCCGTACGCCTCCGCCGAGGCACTGCGCGGGGCGGACGCGGCGTTCAACGCCGGGGTCGCCCGCCGGGTGCTGGCGGGCGACCCCGGCCCGGTGCGGAACGCGGTGCTGCTCTCCGCCGCCGCCGCGCTGGCGGCGGCCGAGCCGTCCGGGGGCCGTACGGTGACGGAGCGGCTGGCGCCCGCGCTGGTGCGCGCCGCGCACTCCGTCGACTCGGGGGCCGCGGCCGCGGTGCTGGACCGCTGGGCCGGCGCGACCGCCCGGTACGCCATGGAGCCCGCCGCCTGACCGGAATTCTCCGCCCTATTCTTTTCGCTCATGAATGCGAGCCGCCCCGATCGGTGAATCGGGGCGGCTCGTATTCATTTCTCTGCCCTTTTCGTGTCCGAAATTATAAGGAAAACCCACCTGTTCGCCGGCGCTTCCTTTCACTAGCATGGGGACAACAGGGGGAAAGAAATTCCGACGACTGGGCAGAGTGCCCCCAAGGAGGCGAGACCGTGAATTCCGCCGCGAGTGCTGTCATCGCGAGTTCGATCATGCTGAGCAGTACGATCCTGGTACTCGCGGGCCTGTTCTGGTTCACCTCGGACCGGGCCAGGGAGCGGAGCCGGTCCGCCCGGAGGGCCACGGCCGAGCAGGAGGGCCTGCGGGCCGAGCTGGCCGAGGTCTCCGCGCGGGTGGTGGCCATCCAGCGGCTCCTGGAGGACGCGGCCGAATAGCACCGGCACCGCGCGGGACGCGGACGCACGAGAAGGGCCCCGGACCGAAGTCCGGGGCCCTTCTCGTGGTGCCGGGGAGGCTCAGACGTCGCGCCGCTTCAGCAGGACCGCGGCGGCGGTGAGCAGCGCCACGCCCCACAGGGCGCAGACGGCCAGGCCCTGCCAGGGGGAGAGCACCGCCTCCGGGTCGGGGACGGCGAAGACGATGAGCTGGCCCGCGTTGGTCGGCAGGTACGCGGAGAGGTGCTTGCCCACCGTGCCCGGCAGGGTGGAGGCGAGCGGCGAGAGCACCAGCACGAAGCCGATGACGCCGGCGATCGCCCCCGCGGTGTGGCGGACGAGCGCGCCCACCCCGAGCGCGACCAGGCTCATCGCGGCCAGGAACAGCCCCGTTCCGGCGACGGCCCGCAGCACGCCCGGGTCGTCCAGTGTGACCGTGACGTGGTCGCGCAGCAGCGCGGCGCCGGAGAAGAACGACGCGAACGAGGCGATCTCGCCGACCACCAGGGCCATGGCCGCGAAGACCAGCGCCTTGGCGACCAGCATGGGCGAACGGCGCGGTACGGCCAGGACGCTGGCCCGGATCGTGCCCGTGGAGTACTCGCTGGTGACGACGAGGACGCCGAGGACGCAGATCACGAGTTCGGCGAGGCCGAGGGCCCCGAAGATGGTGCCGACCGGGTCCTCCACGATGCCCTGGCGGTCGGCCGCGGAGGAGTCCTTCCACTGCGCGGCGGTGATCGCGGAGATGAGGACCGAGACGCCGACGGCGGTGGCGGTCATCAGGGCCAGCGTCCACAGGGTGGAGCGGACCGAGGTCAGCTTGATCCATTCGGCGCGCAGCAGTCCGGTGAAGCCGCCGCCGCGCGCGGTGAGCGGGGCCGTGGGGGTGACGAGGGCGGTGGTCATGCGGCGCTCCTGGAAGGCGAGGTGTCTCCGTACTCGACGCTGTCGCTGGTCATGCGCATGAACGCCTCCTCCAGGGAGGCGCGCTGCGGGGTGAGTTCGAGGACGACGATGCGGTGCTCGGCGGCGATCCCGGCGATCCGCGCGGTGTCGACGCCGGTGATCACGAGTTCGTCGGGTCCGGCGGTGACGTCGCCGCCGGCCGCCGTGACCAGGTCGGCGAGCCGGACCGCGTCCGGGGTGCGGACCAGGACCGAGGAGGTCGAGTTGGCCTCGATGAACTCGGAGACGGGGCAGTCGGCCAGCAGGGTGCCCCGCCCGATGACGACGAGGTGGTCGGCGGTGACGGCCATCTCGTTCATCAGGTGGCTGGAGACGAAGACGGTCCGGCCCTCCTCGGCCAGGGACTTCATCAGATTGCGGATCCAGAGCACGCCCTCCGGGTCGAGGCCGTTGACCGGCTCGTCGAGCAGGAGGATCTGCGGGTCGCCGAGGAGGGCTGCGGCGATGCCCAGGCGCTGGCCCATGCCGAGCGAGAAGCCGCCGGCGCGCGCCTTGCGGACCTCGGTGAGCCCGACCCGCTCCAGCACCTCGTCGACCCGGGTCAGCGGCAGGCCCTGGGTCAGGGCGAGGAAACGCAGGTGGTTGTAGGCGCTGCGGCCCTTGTGGACCGCCTTGGCCTCCAGGAGGGCGCCGACGGTGCGCAGCGGGCTGGTGAGTTCGGCGTAGGGCCTGCCGCCGATGGTGGCGGTGCCGCTGTCGGGCCGGTCCAGGCCCAGCAGCAGCCGCATGGTGGTCGACTTCCCGGCGCCGTTGGGGCCGAGGAAGCCGGTGACCTTGCCGGGACTGATGGTGAAGCTGAGATCCCGTACGGCGGTCTTGCCGCGGTACTTCTTGGTGAGTCCGCGGGCTTCGACCACGGGGGCCGTCGCAGTCATCAACGGGTCCTTTCCTGGTGGGGGCGGGGTGTCACAGCGGTGAGCCGGGCGGCCACGTCCTCGGTGAGGGCGGTGGCGTGCGGCACGAGGTAGAAGTGGCTGCCGTCGAATCCGCGCGCGGTGAAGCGGTCCGGGGAGATCTCGGACCAGGCGTGTACGGCGTCGGGGGCGACGTGCTCGTCGTGTGTGCCGTAGTAGGCGGTGACCGGGATGTCGAGGGTCCGCGGCCGGGCCTTCGGGGCGTAGTCGTCGAGCAGGGCGTAGTCGGAGCGGATGGCCGGCAGGACGAGGTCCAGCAGATCGGGGTGGTCCAGCGCCTCGGCCAGCGGTCCACCGCGCCGGCGGACGTCGGCGACGAGGGCGTCGTCGTCCTGGTCCGCGAGCCCGTTGCGGACGAGCCGGTGGGGCGCGGCACGGCCGGAGACCAGCAGCGCGGCCGGGGTGCCGGTGCCCCGGTCCGCCAGCCGCAGCGCCGTCTCGTACGCGACGGAGGCGCCCATGCTGTGGCCGAAGAAGACCACCGGCCGGTCGAGGAGCGGGGCGAGGGCGTCGGCGAGGGGTTCGGTCAGCTCCTCCATGGTCCGGGCGAGCGGCTCCGCGATCCGGTCCTCGCGGCCGGGGTAGCGGACGGCGTACACCTCGGCGGCCGGGCCGATCAGCCCCGGCCAGTTCCGGAAGAAACTGGCGGCGCCGCCGGCGTGCGGGAAGCACACCAGGCGGACCGGGGCGCCGGAGGCGGTGGCCGGGGCGCGCAGCCAGGGCGAACGGGCGGCGGCGGAGCCGGACGGGCCGGTCACTTGCGGTTCCGGTACTGCCGGACGGAGAGCGGCACGAGGATCGCCATCATGCCGACGCTCCAGGCCAGCGCGGTGATCACATGGGCGGCGACCGGCCCGCCCAGCATCAGGTTGCGGGCGGAGTCGACCACGGCGGACATCGGGTTGTGCTGGACGAGGAAGCCCAGCCACCCGGGCATGGTGCCGGGCGCGGCGAAGATGGAGCTGCCGAACTGGAGCGGGACCATCGCCAGCATGCCGACGCTCTGCACCGTCTCGATGGAGCGGGCGGTCAGTCCGATCAGGGCGTGCAGCCAGGACAGGGCGACCCCGTACAGCAGGATCAGCCCGATCGCGGCGAGGGCCTGGAGCGGTCCGGTGTGCACCCGGAAGCCGATGAGGAGCGCGAAGCCGAAGACCGTCAGCAGGGAGACCAGCATCCGGATCGTGTCGGCGAGGATCCGGCCCGTCAGGACCGCGGAGCGGGCCATCGGCAGGGAGCGGAAGCGGTCCATCACCCCGGTGGTGAAGTCCACGTTCAGGGTGGTGCCGGAGGTGCGGGAGGCGATGGTCGTGGTCAGCGCCATGATGCCGGGCATCACGTACTGCTTGTAGGCGCCGCTGCTGCCGGAGATCGCGCCGCCGAAGACGTACACGAAGATCAGGGCGAAGATCACCGGCATCAGCGTGGCGTCGAGGACCTGCCCCGGACTGCTCAGCACCTTGCGCAGATTGCGCCGGCAGATGGCCAGCGAATGGCGCACGGTCTCCTGCGGTCCGGAGATCCCGGTCACGGACAGGGCGACGCTCATGCCGCACTCCTCGTCAGTTCGTCGTGCGTGGCGGACCGGTCGGACGGTGTGTCCGCCCCGGCGTTCCCGGTGAGGGTCAGGAACACCTCGTCCAGGCTGGGTACGTGGGTGTCGACCCCGGCGAGCGGAAGGCCGGCCTCGCCGAGCACCCGGATCGCGGAGGTCAGTTCGTGCCCGCCGGCGCTCAGCGGCAGGGAGACCCGCTCGGTGTCGCGGTCGCCGGTGGCGGGGCGCAGCCCGGCCGAGACCAGGGCGGTGCGTACGGCGGTGAGGTCGGCGGGGCGCTCCGGGGTGATCCGCAGCACCGGTCCGCCGATCCGCTCGCGCAGTCCGGTGCTGGTCCCCGAGGCGATGACCCGGCCGTGGTCGATGACCACGATCGCGTCGGCGAGGGCCTCGGCCTCCTCCATGTACTGGGTGGTGAGGAGCACCGTGGCGCCCTTCCGGGCGAGGGTGCGCACCTCGTCCCACAGCTCGTTGCGGCTGTGCGGGTCGAGTCCGGTGGTCGGCTCGTCGAGGAAGAGCACCCGGGGCTCGCCCATCAGCGAGGCGGACAGGTCGAGCCGGCGCCGCATGCCGCCGGAGTAGCCGCCGACGGGGCGGTGCGCGGCGTCGGTCAGCCGGAAGCGCTCCAGCATGGCGTCGGCGGCGGAACGGGCCTCCTTACGGCCCATGTTGAGCAGCCGGCCGATGAGGTACAGGTTCTCCCACCCGGAGATGTCCTCGTCCACGGCGGCGTACTGACCGGTCATGCCGATCAGCGAGCGCACCTCGCGGGACTGGGTGGCGGTGTCGTAGCCGTGCACGAGGGCGCGGCCGCCGTCCGGCTTCACGAGCGTGGACAGCATGCGGACGATGGTGGTCTTGCCGGCGCCGTTGGGGCCGAGCAGTCCGAGGACCGTGCCGGTCGGAACCTCAAGGCTCACACCCCGCACGGCGGGAGTGTTCCCGAAGTTCTTGACGAGATCTTCGGTCCGTATCGCAGGGTGCGTGCTCATCGGGTCCTCTCGGTCTTCCGCGGGACGGTCAGTGACACACGAACGTAGGCGCGCGCCTTATCGGCGCCATATCACCGGCTTATGCGGGCCGCCGGGCGGCCGCTGAAAGGCTTTCAATAACGCGCTGAAATGGCGCGTTCCTAGGTTGTGCCTCCAGGTCGAATGCGAGCGGACCGTGCAGACGCGCGAATTGAGGAGTCGGACCCATGGCAGGTGTGGTGATACGGGACCTGGAGCGATCCGGACCCGGCCCGGTGGCACGGCTTTCCGGACACGCCCGGCTCACGCCGGACCGGGTGGCGGTGTCCGGTCCCGGAGTCTCCTGGAGCTACCGGGAGTTCGACCGGGCGACGGACCGGATCGCCGCCGCGCTGCGGGCCCTCGGGGTGACCGCCGGCGACACCGTCGCGGTGCACGCGCGACGCACCCCGCTGCTGGCCCTGGCGCTCCTCGGCATCGCGAAGAGCGGCGCCGCCTTCACCGTGCTGGACGCCTCCCACCCCCGGGAGCGGCTGGCCGCCTGCGCCCGCGCGGCCCGCCCCGCGGCGTGGATCGCCTGCGATCCGGCCGGTGTCCCCGGGGAGACGGCGGACGGCGCCCCGGTGCTGTACGCCGGGGACTTCCCGCCGGGCCTCCCGGAGCGGGACGGGGCCCCGGAGCCGTCCGCGCCGCCGGCCGCCGACGGTCCCGCCTATCTGGCCTTCACCTCGGGCACCACGGGCGAGCCGCGTGCCGTCCTCGGTGACTGGGCCCCGGTCGAGCACTTCCTCGACTGGTACACCGCGCGCTTCTCCCTCGGCTCCGGCGACCGCTTCGCCGTGCTGTCCGGTCTCGGCCACGACCCGCTGCTGCGCGACGTGTTCGCGCCGCTGTGGGCCGGCGGCACCCTGGTCTTCCCGGACGCCGAGGTGCGCGAGGCGGACCGGACCGCCCGGTGGCTGGCCGACGCCGGCATCACCGTCGCGCATCTGACCCCCGGACTGGGCGCCGTGCTGGCCGAGGAGGCCCCCGAGGGCGGCTGGCCGGCGCTCGCCGTGGCCGGATTCGGCGGTGAGCCGCTGGGCTGGGCCACCGCCGACGCCTGGGCGGCCCTCGCCCCGCACGCCCGGGTCCTCAATCTGTACGGCACCACGGAGACCCCGCAGGCCGTCTCCGTCCTGGTCGCCCGCGAGCCCGGCACCGCCCCGGACCCGGCCGCCCGCCACGGGGCGCTCGTGCCGCTCGGCCCCGGCATCGACGGGGTGCGGCTGGAGCGCGCCGAGGACGGCGAACTGACCGTCCGCACCGCGTACCTCGCCCGCTACGCCGACGACGCCCCGGCCGGTTTCGGCGGTGTCTACCGCACGGGCGATCTGGTGCGGGAGCTGCCGGACGGCACCTTCGCCCCCGAGGGGCGGCGCGACGACCAGGTCAAGATCCTGGGCTTCCGGGTGGAGCCCGCCGAGATCGAGTCCGTCCTGCTCGGCGCCCCGGGCGTGGCCCGTGCCGCCGTCGCCGTACGGGACGGCTCGGTCACCGGCTATGTGGTCGCGGACCGGGACACCCTCCTCGACCCGGAGGCCGTCGTCCGGTTCGCCGCCGCGCGGCTGCCCGGATACAGCGCCCCGGCCCGGGTGCTGGTCCTCGACGCCCTGCCGTTGACCGCGAACCACAAGGTCGACCGGGCGGCGCTGCCCGTGCCGTCCGCGACCGGGGGCCCGGAGCGGGCGCCGCGCACCGTCCGCGAGGAGCTGATGTGCGGGCTGTTCGCGGAGGTGCTGGGGCGGGACCGGGTCGGCCCGGACGCCGACTTCTTCGCCCTGGGCGGCCACTCCCTGAAGGCCAACCGCCTCACCAACCGGATCCGCCGCGTCTTCGGTGCGACGCTCCGGGTCGGTGACGTCTTCGAGGCCCCGACGCCGGCGGCGCTGACCGCCCTGCTCGACGCGGCCGTCCCGGGCCGCCCCGCCCTCGCCCCCGTGGAGCGCCCGGAGTCGGTGCCGCTCTCGGCCGCCCAGCGCCGGCTCTGGTTCGTCTCGCAGCTGGACGCCGAGGACACCTCGTACAACACCGCGTACACGCTGCGGCTGACCGGCCGCCTCGATATCGCCGCGCTGCGCGCCGCGTTCGCCGATCTGGCCGCCCGGCACGAGATCCTGCGGACGGTGTACCGGGAGTCCGGCGGGGAGCCCCGCCAGGTCGTCCTGGACGCGGCCCCGGTCCCGTTCTCCGTCACCGAGGTGTCCGAGGAGGAGCTGCCCGCGCGGCTCACCGCGGCCTCCCGGCACCGCTTCGACCTGGCCGCCCGGCCGCCGGTCCACACCGCCCTGTTCACGACCGGCGAGGACCGCCACGTCCTGCTGATCGTGGTCCACCACATCGCGGTGGACGGCGGTTCGCTCGGCCCGCTCGCCTCGGACCTGTCCACGGCGTACGCGGCCCGGCTGGCCGGGGAGGCCCCCGGCTGGGCACCGCTGCCCGTCCAGTACGCCGACTACACGCTGTGGCAGCGCGCCCACGACCGGGGGGAGGCGGACCTCGGCTACTGGGAGGAGCGCCTGGCGGGGCTGCCCGACGTGCTGGACCTGCCCACCGACCGCCCCCGCCCCGCGGTCGCCGGGACCCGCGGCGGCCGGGTGGCGTTCGCCCTGGACGCCGGGGTGCGCGGCAGGCTCGACGCGCTGGCCCGGCGTACCGGCACCACGCTCTTCATGACCGTCCAGGCGGGCATCGCCGCCCTTCTCACCCGGCTCGGCGCGGGCACCGACATCCCGCTGGGCACGGCGGCGGCGGGACGCGACGACGAGGCGCTGGACGGGGCCATCGGCTGCTTCGTCAACACCGTGTGCCTGCGCACCGACACCTCGGGCGACCCGTCGTTCCGCACCCTGCTGGCCCGGGTCCGGGAGGGGTCGCTGGGCGACCTCGCCCACCAGGAACTGCCCCTGGACCGGCTGGTGGAGCACCTCAACCCGGTGCGCTCGCTCGCGTACCACCCGCTGTTCCAGACCATGCTGACCTTCCAGGGGGGCGACAGCCGCACGGAGTTCGCCCTGCCGGGGCTCTCCGCCGACCTGGGCACCGTGGACCGGGGATCGGTGAAGGTCGACCTCTCGTTCCTCTTCGAGGAGGAGGCCGCGGCCGACGGCGGACCGACCGGACTCGCGGGCACCCTCGAATACGCCTCGGCGCTCTTCGACGCCCGGAGCGCGGAGGACATCGCCGCCCGGCTGGTGCGGCTGCTGACCGCCGCCGCCGACCGCCCCGATCTGCCGATCGGCGCGCTTCCCGTGCTGGACCCGGCCGAACGCGAACGGCTGACGGTGGAGTGGAACGACACCGCGCACCCGGTCGCGGAGGCGACCCTGCCGGAGCTGTTCGAGGCGCAGGCCGCCCGCACCCCGGACACCGTGGCCGTCGAGCACGAGGGCAGCACCCTCACCTACCGCGAGCTGGACGCCCGTGCCGGACGCATCGCCGAGGAGCTGGCCGGACTCGGCGTGGGGCCCGAGACGTTCGTCGCGGTCGCCCTGCCCCGGGGCGTCGACCTCGTGGCCACGCTCCTCGCGGCCGGCAAGGCGGGCGGCGCCTATCTGCCGCTGGACCTCGACCACCCGGCCGACCGCATCGCGTTCATGCTCGACGAGGTCGGCCCGGTCGCCGTCGTCACCACCACCGCCCTCGCGGACCGGCTGCCGGAGGCGTACCACCGGGTGGTGCTCGACGACCCGGAGACGGCGGCACGGCTCGCCGCCCCCGCGCCGCGGCCCGTCCGTATCCGCCGGGCCGGACCCTCCAACACCGCGTTCGTCATCTACACCTCGGGCTCCACCGGCCGCCCCAAGGGCGTCATGGTCGAGCACCGCTCGCTGAACGTGTACCTCGCGTGGACCCGGCAGGCGTACGACAGCGTGGCGGAACGGGCCCTGGTCCACTCCCCGGTCTCCTTCGACCTCACCGTCACCGGCCTGTTCGCCCCGCTCACCTCGGGCGGCACCGTGCAGCTGGCCGCGCTCGACGGCACCGCCCGGCCCGACGCGCTCACCGAGGCGCCCGCGTTCGTCAAGGCCACGCCCAGCCATCTGCCCCTCCTGATGGAGACCGACGCCACCTACTCACCGACCCGGCAGCTCGTCCTGGGCGGCGAATCCCTCATGGGCGAGGTGCTGGACGCCTGGCGGGCCCGGCACCCCGGTGCCACCGTCATCAACGAGTACGGCCCCACCGAGACCACGGTCGGCTGCACCGAATTCCGCATCGCCCCCGGCGACCCGGTCCCCTCCGGCGTCGTGACCATCGGCAGGCCCGTCTGGAACACCCGGATGTACGTTCTGGACCGCCGGCTCCAGCCCGTGCCGGCCGGGGTCTCCGGCGAGCTGTACATCGCCGGTGACCTGGTCACCCGCGGCTACCACGCCCGCCCCGGACTGACCGCC
This sequence comes from Streptomyces sp. NPDC057682, assembly GCF_042799575.1. Classification (NCBI taxonomy): domain Bacteria; kingdom Bacillati; phylum Actinomycetota; class Actinomycetes; order Kitasatosporales; family Streptomycetaceae; genus Streptomyces; species Streptomyces sp. NPDC057682. The sequence continues at coordinate 163,579 of NZ_JBHVIN010000020.1, forward strand.
GGCCGGTTCGTCGCCGACCCCTTCGGACCGCCGGGCGCCCGGATGTACCGCTCGGGCGACCTGGCCCGCTGGAACCGCGACGGGCTCCTGGAGTTCGCCGGCCGCGTCGACCACCAGGTCAAGGTGCGCGGCTTCCGCATCGAGCTGGGCGAGATCGAGTCCCTGCTCGGCACCCACCCGGACGTCCGGCAGGCCGCCGTGATCGTCCGCGAGGACCGGCCCGGCGACAAGCGGATCGTCGCCTACGCCGTCCCCGAGGGCCCCGGAGCCGACGCGGCGGCGCTGCGCTCCTTCGCGGCCGGGCACCTGCCGGACTACATGGTCCCGGCCGCCGTGGTGCTGCTCGACGCCTTCCCGACCACCGCCAACCGGAAGCTGGACCGGGACGCGCTGCCCGTCCCCGAGGCGGTGCCCGAGGACACCGGGAGCACCGCCCCGCGCACCGCCCGCGAGGAGATCCTGTGCGGGCTGTTCGCCGAGGTCCTGGACCTCGAACGGGTCGGCGCCGACGCCGACTTCTTCGCCCTGGGCGGCCACTCGCTGCTCGCCACCCGGCTGATCAGCCGCATCCGCACGGTCTTCGGCGTCAAGGTGTCGCTGCGCACCCTGTTCGAGGCGCCGACCCCGGGCGGCATGGCGGCCCGCCTCGTGGACGCCGACACCGCGCCCGTCCCGCTGGGCCCGCAGCCGCGCCCGGAACGCGTCCCGCTCTCCCCGGCCCAGCAGCGGCTGTGGTTCCTGAACCGGCTCGACGACGCCGGCTCCACGTACAACGTCCCGCTCGCCCTGCACCTCGACGGCCCGCTCGACGTGACCGCGCTGGGCGCCGCCCTCGCCGACCTCACCGCCCGCCACGAATCGCTGCGCACCCGGTACCCGGAGAGCGGCGGCGAGCCCCACCAGCAGATCCTGCCGCCGGAGGAGGGCGCCCCCCGCCTGTCCACCGTCACCTGCGACGCGGAGGAACTGCCCGCCGCCCTCGCCGCCGCGTCCCGCTGCGCGTTCGCCCTCGACCAGGACCTGCCCGTCCGGGCCACCCTGTTCGCGCTCGCGCCCGAACGGCACGTGCTGCTCCTGGTGATCCACCACATCGCCGCCGACGGCTGGTCCACCCGGCCCCTGCTGCGCGACCTGTCCCGGGCGTACGCGGCACGGGCCGGCGGCCGGGCGCCCGACTGGCGGCCCCTGCCCGTCCAGTACGCCGACTACGCGCTCTGGCAGCGCGGCACCCTCGGCGACGCCGACGACCCGGCGAGCCCGCTCGCCCGGCAGTGCGCCTACTGGACGGAACAACTGGCGGGCCTGCCCGACGTCCTGGAACTGCCACTGGACCGGCCCCGGCCCGCCGTGGCCGACCACCGGGGCGAACAGGTCTCCTTCCGGCTGGGCGCCGACGCCCACCGCGCCCTGACCGCGCTGACCCGCTCCACCGGCACCACCGTCTTCATGGCGGTGCAGGCGGCGGTCGCCGCCGTGCTGACCCGGCTGGGCGCGGGCACGGACCTGCCGATCGGGACCGCCGTCGCGGGCCGCTCCGACGAGGCGCTCGACGACGTCGTCGGGTTCTTCGTGAACACGCTGGTGCTGCGGACGGACACCTCGGGCGACCCGGGCTTCCGGACGCTCCTGGAACGGGTCCGCGCGACGGACCTGGCCGCCTTCGCCCACCAGGACGTGCCCTTCGAGCGGCTGGTGGAGGCGGTCAACCCGGCGCGCTCGCTGGCCTACCACCCGCTGTTCCAGGTGATGCTGGTCCTCCAGGACCCCGCGTCCGCGCCCACCCTGCCCGGACTGACGGCCCGCGCCGAGGACCTGAGCGCCGGGGCCGCCAAGTTCGACCTCACCTTCAGCGTCGAGGAGCACGACGACGGCCTCGCCGGCACCCTCGGCTACGCCGTCGACCTCTTCGACCGGGACACCGCCCGGTTCGTCGCGGACGCCCTGGTGCGCGTCCTGGAAGCCGCCGTGGCCGACCCGGACCTGCCGATCGGCGATCTGGAGATCCTTCCGGCCGCCGAACGCGACCGGGTGCTGCACCGCTGGAACACCACGGCGACCCCGCTGCCGCAGGGCTCGCTGCCCGCGCTGTTCCGGGCGCAGGCGGCCCGCACCCCCGACGCCACCGCCGTCCGGCTCGGCGCCGACACCCTCACGTACGCCCGGCTCGACCGGCGGGCCAACCGCATCGCGCACCGGCTCATCGCGGCCGGTGCCGGGCCGGAGACCCGGATCGTCCTCTTCCAGGACCGGTCCTTCGACGCGGTCGCCACGATCCTCGGCGTTCTCAAGGCGGGGGCGATGTACGTCCCGCTGGACACCCGCTACCCCGCCGACCGCATCCGCACGATCCTCGGCCAGGCGGACGCCACGCACGTCGTCCTCGACCGGGGCCACCCGGCCGCACCGGCCCTGCCCGACGGCACGACGGTCCTCCACACCGACGGCCTCGCGGCCCCCGGACCGGACCACGACCCGGACCTCCCCGTCCACCCCGGCCGGCTCGCCTACGCCATGTTCACCTCCGGGTCCTCCGGCGTCCCCAAGGGCGTCGCCGTCACCCACGCCGACGTGGCGGCCCTCGCCGCCGACCGCTCCTTCGCCGGAGGCGGCCACGCCCGGGTCCTGCTGCACTCCCCGCTCGCCTTCGACGCCACCACGTACGAGATGTGGGTGCCGCTGCTCAGCGGCGGCGAGATCGTCATCGCCCCGCCCGGCGCCACCGACCTCGACACCCTGACCGGGCTGCTCACCGGCGGAACGCTCACGGCGGCCTTCTTCACCACCGCCCTGTTCAACGTCCTCGCCGAGGCGGAGGGCAACCCGCTCGGCGCCCTGCGCGAGGTGTGGACGGGCGGCGAGGCCGGCTCACCGGCCGCCTTCCGCCGGGTCTCCGATAACTGCCCGGACACCCGGGTCGTCCACGTCTACGGGCCCACCGAGTCCACCACGTACGCCACCCGCCACCAGGTGCGCCGCCCGTACGCCTACGACGGGACACCGCCCATCGGCGGCCCCATGGACAACACCGCGGCCTACGTCCTGGACACCCGGCTGCACCCGGTCGCCACCGGGGTCCCCGGCGAGCTGTACCTCGCCGGAGCCGGGCTCGCCCGCGGCTACCTCGGCCGCCCGGACCTGACGGCGGGACGCTTCGTCGCGAACCCGTACGGCGGGCCGGGGGAGCGGATGTACCGCACCGGAGACGTCGTGAAGTGGACGGCGGACGGGCAGCTGGAGTTCGTCGGCCGCGCCGACGACCAGGTGAAGGTGCGCGGGCTGCGCATCGAGCTCAGCGAGATCGAGGCCGAGATCAACAGCCACGCCACCGTGCTCCGGAGCACCGTCGTGGTCCGCGAGGACCGGCCCGGCGACCACCGGATCGTCGCCTATGTGGTCCCCGGCCCCGGCTTCGACGCCACGGCCGTGCGGACCGCCGCCGGAACCCGGCTGCCGGAGTACATGGTCCCGTCCGCGTTCGTCACGCTGGACGCCCTGCCGCTCACCCCGAACGGCAAGGTCGACCGCAAGGCGCTCCCGGCCCCTCAGCAGAGCACGGAGCGCGCGGGCCGCGCCCCCCGGACGGCACAGGAGGAGATCCTGTGCGGCCTGTTCGCCGAACTCCTGGGCCTGGAGGGCGTGGGAGCCGACGAGAGCTTCTTCGAGCTGGGCGGGCACTCGCTGCTCGCGACCCGGCTCATCAGCCGGATCCGCACGGTGTTCGACGCCGAACTCGCGATCCGCGCCCTGTTCGAGAACCCGACGGCCGAAGCCCTCGCGGGGATGCTGGCCGGCGCCGAGAAGGCACGGCCCAGGCTGCGGCCCATGAAGAGGACTGAGGAGACGTCATGATTCCGCTCTCGTACACCCAGCAGCGGCTGTGGTTCCTCCACCGTCTGGAGGGCCCGAGCCCCACGTACAACGTGCCCCTCGCCCTGCACCTCGACGGTCCCCTCGACGTCGCGGCGCTGACGTCGGCGTGGGCGGACGTGGTGGCCCGGCATGAGGTGCTGCGGACGGTGTTCCCCGAGGTCGACGGGGTGCCCCGGCAGCGGGTGCTGCCGGCCGGTGCCGGTCTGCCCGGCCCGGTCGAGTCCGACGAGGAGTCCGTCCGCGCGGCCCTCGCCGAGGCCGCCGGATACGGCTTCGAGCTGGAGCGGGAGATCCCCGTCCGCCCGACCCTGTTCCGCGTGGGCCCCGAGCGCCATGTGCTCCTGGTCCTCATGCACCACATCGTCGCGGACGGCTGGTCGACGGGCCCGCTGCTCCGGGACCTGTCGGCCGCCTATGGGGCGCGGACGCGGGGCGAGGTTCCCGGGTGGGCGCCGCTGGAGGTGCAGTTCGCCGACTTCGCGCTCTGGCAGCAGGAGGTCCTGGGCGAGGAGTCCGACCCGGACAGTCTCATGTCCCGCCAGTCGGCTTTCTGGGAGCGGGAGTTGAAGGGTCTCCCGGAACTGCTGGAGTTGCCGTTGGACCGGCCGCGTCCGGTGGTGGCGTCTCATGTGGGAGGTGATGTGGATGTCCGGGTGGGTGCGGGGACGCATCGGGCCTTGGTGGAGTTGGCTCGTTCGACGCGGTCGACGGTGTTCATGGTGGTGCAGGCTGCGGTTGCTGCGCTGTTGACGCGGTTGGGTGCGGGGTCGGACGTGCCGATCGGTACGGCGGTGGCGGGGCGTTCGGACGAGGCGTTGGACGATCTCGTCGGGTTCTTCGTGAACACGCTGGTGCTGCGGACGGACACCTCGGGTGATCCGGGGTTCCGTGAGCTGGTGGAGCGGGTGCGGGAGACCGACCTCGCCGCGTTCGCGCACCAGGACGTGCCCTTCGAGCGCGTCGTCGAGGTCGTCAACCCGGCACGCTCCCTCGCGTACCACCCGCTCTTCCAGATCATGCTGGTCCTCCAGAACAACGCGAGCGCCGCACTCTCCCTGCCCGGCCTGACCGGCCGGCTCGAAGACCTCAGCGCGGGCACCGCCAAGTTCGACCTCACCCTCAGCCTCCACGAGCAGACCGCCGAGGACGGCACCCCCGCCGGGATCACCGGCGGCCTGACGTACGCCACGGAGCTCATCGACCGAGAAAGCGCGGAGCTGCTGGCGGAGCGGCTGGTGCGGTTGCTGGACGCGGCGGTGGCGGACGTGGAGCGTCCGATCGGTTCGCTGGAGGTGCTGGGCGAGTCGGAGCGGGTGCGGCTGCTGGAGGCGTGGAACGACAGCGCGCAGGACATCGCGGTGGAGACGTTGCCGGCGCTCTTCGAGCAGCGGACGACCGAGGCTCCGGACGCCGTCGCGGTGGTCTGCGGGGACGTCTCGCTGACGTACGCCGAGCTGGACGCGCGGGCGAACCGGCTGGCCCGGTATCTCGTCAGGCGCGGGGTCGGCCCGGAGCAGCGGGTGGCCGTCGCGCTGCCGCGTTCGGTGGAGTGGCTGGTGGCCGTGCTGGCCGTCGTGAAGGCGGGCGGTGCGTATCTGCCGGTCGACCTGACCTACCCGGCCGACCGCATCGCATACATGCTCGACGACGCCCAGCCCCTCCTGGTCCTGACGGAGTCCGCCTACGCGGACGGGCTCCCCGGTCCGGAGAAGGTGGCGACGGACGCGCTCGCGGACGTGCTGGCCCGGTACGCGGACACCCCCCTGAGCGACGCGGAGCGTACGGCCCCGCTCGTCCCGGCGGCCCCGGCCTGGGTGATCTACACGTCCGGGTCCACGGGCCGCCCGAAGGGCGTGGTCGTCACGCACACGGGGATCGCGAGCCTCGTCCGTTCGCAGATCCAGTCGTTCGACATCACCCGGGAGAGCCGGATCCTCCAGTTCGCCTCCCCTAGCTTCGACGCCGCCGCGTGGGAAGTCTGCATGGCGCTGGTGTCGGGGGCGCGTCTGGTGATGGGCAGCTCGGAGGAGCTGCTGCCCGGTGAGGGGCTGGCGGGTGTGCTGGCCCGGCATGGCGTGACGCATGCGACGCTGCCGCCCGCCGCCCTGTCCGTGATGCCGGAGAACGGACTCCCGGACGGCATGACGCTGGTGGTCGCCGGTGAGGCGTGCCCGCCGGCCATGGTCGAGCGGTGGTCGGTCGGCCGCCGGATGATCAACGCGTACGGCCCGACGGAGACCACGGTCTGCGCCACGATGAGCGGCCCCCTCGCGGGTCCGGTGATCGCGCCGATCGGGCGGCCGATCGTCAACAGCCGGGTGTACGTGCTCGACGCCCGGCTCCGGCCGGTGGCGCCGGGGGTGGCCGGTGAACTGTACGTCTCGGGTGCGGGCCTGGCCCGGGGCTATCTGGGCCGCCCGGACCTGACGGCGGGCCGCTTCGTGGCCAACCCGTTCGGCGGGCCGGGGGAGCGGATGTACCGTACCGGGGACGTCGTGCGGTGGCGTGCGGACGGGCAGTTGGAGTTCGTTGGCCGCGCCGACAACCAGGTCAAGGTGCGTGGCTTCCGGATCGAGCTGGCCGAGGTCGAGGCCGTCGTCGGTGCGCACGCCGAGGTCGAGCAGGCCGCCGTGATCGTGCGCGAGGACCGGCCGGGCGACCGCCGTCTGACCGCGTACGTCGTCGGCGGCGCGGACCCCGTACGACTCCGGGCGCATGTGGCGGAACGGCTGCCGGAGTACATGGTCCCCTCCGCGTTCGTGCCCCTCGAAACCCTGCCGCTCACCCCCAACGGCAAGCTCGACGTGAAGGCCCTGCCGGAACCCGAGGTCTCCTCGGGCGGCACCGACGGGGGCCGTGGTCCGCGCAGCCAGCGCGAGGAGATCCTGTGCGGGCTCTTCGCGGACGTGCTGGGCCTCGACCAGGTGTCCCCGACCGCCAACTTCTTCGAGATCGGCGGGCATTCGCTGCTGGCGACCCGCCTCATCAGTGGAATCCGCACGGCCTTCGGGGTCGAGCTGGCGATACGGACGCTCTTCGAGGCGCCCTCGCCCGCCGCCCTGGCCGGCCGGATCGACGACGCCGGTTCCGCACGCACCTCACCGGTGCGCGGGGAGCGGCCCGAGACCCTTCCGCTCTCCCACGCCCAGCGGCGGCTGTGGGTGCTCGGCCAGGTCGAGGGCGCCGCCGCCACCTACAACATCCCCCTGACGCTCGGCCTCGACGGTCCGCTGGACGTGGCGGCGTTGACGTCGGCGTGGGCGGACGTGGTGGCCCGGCACGAGGTGCTGCGGACGGTGTTGCCCGCCGTGGACGGGGTGCCCCGGCAGCAGGTGCTGCCCGTGGACGGCGACGTGCCCGCCCTCACGGTCGTGGACGTGGACGGGGCGGAAGCGGATGCCGCCCTCGCCGAGGCCGCCGCCTACGCCTTCGCGCTGGAGGACGAGGTCCCGGTCCGCGTCACGCTGTTCCGGTCCGGTCCGGACCGCCACGTCCTGCTCGTCCTGATGCACCACATCGTCGCGGACGGCTGGTCGACGGGCCCGCTGGTACGGGATCTGTCGGCGGCCTACGCGGCGCGGACGCGGGGCGAGGTTCCCGGGTGGGCGCCGTTGGAGGTGCAGTTCGCCGACTTCGCGCTCTGGCAGCGGGACGTGCTGGGTGAGGAGTCCGACCCGGAGAGCTTGGTCTCGCGTCAGTCGGCTTTCTGGGAGCGGGAGTTGAAGGGTCTCCCCGAGTTGGTGGAGTTGCCGTTGGACCGGCCGCGTCCGGTGGTGGCGTCGCATGTGGGAGGTGATGTGGATGTCCGGGTGGGTGCGGGGACGCATCGGGCCTTGGTGGAGTTGGCTCGTTCGACGCGGTCGACGGTGTTCATGGTGGTGCAGGCTGCGGTTGCTGCGCTGTTGACGCGGTTGGGTGCGGGGTCGGACGTGCCGATCGGTACGGCGGTGGCGGGGCGTTCGGACGAGGCGCTGGACGATCTCGTCGGGTTCTTCGTGAACACGCTGGTGCTGCGGACGGACACCTCGGGCGATCCGGGGTTCCGTGAGCTGGTGGAGCGGGTGCGGGAGACGGACCTCGCCGCGTTCGCGCACCAGGACGTGCCCTTCGAGCGCGTCGTCGAGGCCGTCAACCCGGCACGCTCCCTCGCGTACCACCCGCTCTTCCAGGTCATGCTGACCTTCCGCACCGATGTGTCCGAGGCCGACGTCCAGCTGCCCGGCCTGCGCACGGTGGTCGACGGTCTGGACACCCCGGCCGCCAAGTTCGACCTGGCGTTCAGCCTGAGCGAGCGCCGCGACCCGTCCGGTGCCCCCGACGGCCTGGCGGGCAGCCTGGTCTACGCGACCGACTCCTTCGACCGGGCGAGCGCGGAGCTGCTGGCGGAGCGGCTGGTGCGGTTGCTGGACGCGGCGGTGGCGGACGTGGAGCGGCCCATCGGTTCGCTGGACGTCCTCTCCGCGCCGGAGCGGGTACGGCTCCTGGAGGAGTGGAACGACAGCGCGCAGGACGTGCCCGTTGGGACGCTGCCGGCGCTCTTCGAGCAGCGCACGGCCGAGGCTCCGGACGCCGTCGCGGTGGTCTGCGGGGACGTCTCGCTGTCGTACGCCGAGCTGGACGCGCGGGCGAACCGGCTGGCCCGGTATCTCGTGGGGCGCGGGGTCGGCCCCGAGCAGCGGGTGGCCGTCGCGCTGCCGCGCTCGGTCGACTGGCTGGTCGCCGTGCTGGCCGTCGTCAAGGCGGGCGGCGCCTATCTGCCGGTCGACCTGACCTACCCGGCCGACCGCATCGCATACATGCTCGACGACGCCCAGCCCCTCCTCGTCCTCACCGACCGGGCGTCCGCCGACGGGCTCCCCGGCTCCGAGAAGGTGGTGACCGACGACCTGGCCGATGTCCTGGGCAGGTACGCCGACACCGCCCTGAGCGACGGGGAGCGTACGGCCCCGCTGGTTCCCGAGGCCCCGGCCTGGGTGATCTACACCTCGGGTTCGACGGGCCGCCCGAAGGGCGTGGTCGTCACGCACACGGGGATCGCGAGCCTCGTCCGTTCGCAGATCCAGTCGTTCGACATCACCCGCGAGAGCCGCATCCTCCAGTTCGCCTCGCCCAGTTTCGACGCCGCCGCCTGGGAACTGTGCATGGCACTCGTCTCCGGGGCCCGGCTCGTCATGGGCACCTCGGAGGAGCTGCTGCCCGGTGAGGGGCTGGCGGGTGTGCTGGCCCGGCACGGGGTGACGCATGCGACGCTGCCGCCCGCCGCCCTGTCCGTGATGCCGGAGAACGGGCTGCCGGACGGGATGACGCTGGTCGTGGCGGGTGAGGCGTGCCCGCCGGCCATGGTCGAGCGGTGGTCGGTCGGTCGCCGGATGATCAACGCGTACGGGCCGACCGAGACGACCGTCTGCGCCACGATGAGCGGCCCCCTCTCCGGGCCCGTCATCGCCCCGATCGGATGGCCGGTCGTCAACAGCCGCGTCTATGTGCTCGACGCCCGGCTCCAGCCGGTGGCCCCCGGTGTCGCGGGCGAGCTGTACGTGGCCGGTGCCGGGCTGGCCCGTGGGTATCTGGGCCGCCCGGACCTGACCGCCGGGCGCTTCGTGGCCAACCCGTTCGGTGCGGCCGGCGAGCGGATGTACCGCACCGGTGATGTGGCCCGGTGGCGTGCGGACGGTCAGTTGGAGTTCGTCGGCCGTGCGGACAACCAGGTCAAGGTGCGGGGCTTCCGGATCGAGCTGGCCGAGGTCGAGGCCGTCGTCGGTGCGTGCGCGGAGGTCGAGCAGGCCGCTGTGATCGTGCGCGAGGACCGGCCGGGGGACCGCCGTCTGACCGCGTACGTCGTCGGCGGCGCCGACCCCGTACGACTCCGAGCGCACGTGGCCGAGCGGCTGCCGGAGTACATGGTCCCGTCCGCCTTCGTGCCCCTCGAAACCCTGCCGCTCACCCCGAACGGCAAGCTCGACGTCAAGGCCCTGCCCCGGCCCGAGGTCCCGGTCGCCGGGACGGAGGGCGACCGCGGTCCCGTGACCGAGCGGGAGGAGGTCCTGTGCGGGCTCTTCGCGGAGGTGCTGGGCCTCGACCGGGTCGCGCCGACCGCCGGCTTCTTCGAGAGCGGCGGGGACAGCATCCTGTCGATCCAGCTCGTCAGCCGGGCCCGCCGGGCCGGGTTCGCGTTCACCGCCCGGGACGTCTTCACGCACCAGTGCCCGGCCGTGCTCGCCACCCTGGCCGAGGAGCCCGGGACGGGAGAGCGGGAGCAAGTCCCGGACATCGCCACCGGGGCCGTCGAGGCCACCCCGATCATGCACTGGCTGCGCGAACTCGGCGGAGCCTGGCAGGGGTTCAACCAGTCCATGACCGTCCAGGTGCCCGCGGGCGCCGATCCCGCCCGGCTCGCGGCGGCGCTCGGGGCACTGGTCGCCCGGCACGACGTGCTCCGGATGCGGGCCGTCCCGGACCCGGACGGCGGCTGGCGGCTCACCGTCCCGCCCGCCGCCCCGGCGGACGGGACCCCGCCCCCGGTGGCCCCGCGCCGTGTGGACATCGCCGGTCTCGCCGACCCGGCGCTCGACGCGGTCACCGCGCGCGAGGCCGAGGCGGCGCGGCGGGAGCTGGACCCGGCGACGGGTGCGGTGATCCGGTTCGTCTGGTTCGACCGGGGGCCCGTGCTGCCCGGCCGCCTCCTGATCGTCGCCCACCACCTGGTGGTGGACGGGGTGTCCTGGCGCATCCTGCTCCCGGACCTCGCCGCCGCCTGGGCCGGGCGGGACCTCGACCCCGTACCGCTGTCCTTCCGCCGCTGGGCCGGACTGCTCGGCGAGGCCGCCGAGGCGCGCCGGACCGAACGCGTGCTGTGGGAGGGGGCGGTGGGCGGACCCGATCCGGTGCTCGGCTCGGGACCGCTGGAGCCGGGCCGCGATGTCGCGGGCACCACCCGGTCGCTCACGCTGCGGCTGTCCTCCGAGGTCACCCGGGCCCTGCTCACGACGGTCCCCGCCTCGTACCACGCCGGGATCAACGACGTCCTGCTCACCGGGCTCTCCCTGGCCGTCCTGGAACACCGCAGACGGCAGGGCACCGAGCTGGGGACCTCGCTGCTGCTGGACCTGGAGGGGCACGGCCGCGAGGAGATCGTGCCGGGCGCCGACCTCTCCCGCACCGTCGGCTGGTTCACCTCCCTCTACCCCGTACGGATCGACCCGGGCGCGGTCACCGACGCGGAACTCGCCGACCCGGGAGCCGCCGTCGGCCGGGCGCTCAAGCAGATCAAGGAGCAGCTGCGCGCCCTGCCCGACCACGGAATCGGCTACGGGCTGCTGCGCCACCTCGTCCCGGACGGCGGCGAACTGGCCCGCCCCGCCCCGCAGATCGGCTTCAACTACCTCGGCCGGTTCGACGCGGCGGCCTCCGGAGCACCGGAGGACACCGCCGACTGGGCCGTCGTCCCCGGCGCGGACGGTCCGCGGCCCAGGGACCCGGACATGCCCGTCGGACACGCGCTGGAGATCAACGCGCTGACCGAGGACCTGCCGGCCGGACCCGAACTCACCGCCACCTGGACCTGGCCCGACGCCCTGTTCGCCGAACAGGACGTCCGCGCGCTGGCGACGGCGTGGTTCCGCATGCTGCGGGCGCTCGCCGAGCATGCCGAGGCACCGGACGCCGGGGGCTACACCCCGTCCGACCTCTCCCTGGTCTCCCTGAGCCAGGACGAAATCGACGACCTGGAAGCAGAATTGAGGGAACTCGCATGACGCACGCCACGATGTCCCCGGCACCGACCGCGACGAGGACCGCGACGAAGGCCTCCGGAAAGGGCTCGGGGCTCGAAGACGTCCTGCCGCTCTCGCCGCTCCAGGAAGGGCTCCTCTTCCACGCCCTCGCCGACGCGGAGGGGGACGCGCACGCCGACGGGACCGACGTCTACAACACCCAGCTGTGCCTGACGCTCGAAGGGCCCCTCGACCCGGCCCGGCTGCGCACCGCCGCCGGCGCCCTGCTGCGGCGCCACGCCAACCTGCGGGCCGCGTTCCGGCAGCGGGCCAACGGGCAGGCCATCCAGGTCATCCACCGCGAGGTCGTCCTGCCCTGGGCCGAGAAGGACCTCTCCGCCCTGACCCCCGCCGAGCGGGACACCGCCCTGGACGCCCTCCTCGACGAGGACCGGGTCCGCCGCTTCGACCTCACCACCGCCCCGGCCCTCCGCTTCACCCTGGTCAGGGCCGGGGACGAACTGCACCACCTGGTGATGACGAACCATCACATCCTGCTCGACGGCTGGTCCGCGCCGATCGTGCAGCAGGAGCTGCTGACGCTGTACGCGGAGAACGGCGCCCCGACCCGGCTGCCGGCCGTCACCCCGTACCGCGCCTATCTCGCCTGGCTCGCCGGGCGCGAGGCGGCCGGCTCCGCGCACCGGGACGCCGCCAGGGAGGCGTGGACCGGGGCGCTGAAGGGGCTGCGCGGCCCGACGTTCGTCGCCGCGCCCGACGCGGAGCGGGCGCCGCTGCTCCCCGCGTACGCCACGGCCCGGCTCGACGCGGAGCGGACCGCGGCCGTCGTCGCCGCGGCCCGCGCCCACGGGCTGACCGTCAACACGCTCCTCCAGGGCATGTGGGCCCTGGTGCTGGGCGGGCTGACCGGTTCCGACGACGTGGTGTTCGGCTCGGTCGTGTCCGGGCGCCCGCCGGAGATACCCGGCATCGAGACCATGGTCGGCCTCTTCATCAACACCGTGCCGGTCCGGGTCCGCCTCGACCGCTCCGCGCCCCTCGCCGCACAGCTGGCCCGGCTCCAGGACGAGCAGGGGCTCCTCCTGGACCACCAGCACCTGCGCCTGGGCGAACTCCAGCGGCTCGTCGGGCGGGGCGACCTCTTCGACACCGCCCTCACCGTCGAGAACTACCCCGGCGGCGACACCGCCCCGCCCTCCTACGCCGGGGTGCGGGTCCGCGAGGTCTCCGGCAAGGACGCCGCCCACTACCCGCTGCGCATGATCTCCGGCATCGAGGGCGACCGGCTGCTGCTGCGCCTGGAGTACCGGACCGACGTGTACGGGGCCGAGGCCGCCCGCATCCTCGTCGCGCACGCCCTGCGGCTGCTCGACGCGATGACGGACCGGCCGGACGCCCCGGTCGCGGAGCTGCCGGTGCTCGACGCGGCCGAGCGGGCCGCCCTGCCCGCCGCCCCCGCCCTGCCCGGCCCCGCCCCGGAGACGGAGGCCCCGCGCCGAAGGCGCACCGGGACCACCCCGCAGGAGGAGATCCTGTGCGGGCTCTTCGGCGAGGTGCTCGGGAAGACCGGCATCACCGCCGACGACAACTTCTTCGAGTGCGACGGGCACTCCCTGTCCGCGGTGAAGCTGCTCGGCCGGGTCCGTGCCGCCTTCGGCGTCTCGGTCCCCGTCCGGGAACTCTTCGAGTTCCCCACCCCGGCGGCGCTCGCCCGGCGCCTCCGGGACGGCGAGCGGACCGGACCCTCCCTGGAGCGCGCCGAGCGGCCCGCACGCGTGCCGCTCTCCTTCGCGCAGCAGCGGCTCTGGTTCATGCACCGGCTGGAGGGCCCCAGCCCCACGTACAACATCCCCATTCCGCTGCGGCTCACGGGCGTGCTCGACCTGCCCGCGCTCACCGCCGCGCTCGGGGACCTGACCGCCCGGCACGAGACGCTGCGCACCGTGTTCCCGGAGGCCGACGGCACCCCGTACCAGCGGGTGCTGCCGGCGGAGCCGCCCGCCGTCGAGCTGCGGGAGACCACCGCCGAGGGGGCCGCCCGGGCGCTGCTCGACGCCGCGCGCCACGCCTTCGACCTCACCACCGAGGCGCCCCTGCGCTGCACGGTGCTGCGGGTCTCGGAACGGGAGCACCTGCTGCTGCTCCTGGTCCACCACATCGCCGGGGACGGCAGCTCCGTCGCCCCGCTGCTGCGCGACCTCGCGCAGGCGTACACCGCCCGGTGCGGGGGCGCGGCCCCCGACTGGGCTCCGCTGCCCGTCCAGTACGCCGACTTCGCGCTCTGGCAGCGCGCCGTGCTCGGTGACGCCGACGACCCCGGCAGCCCGCTCGCCCGGCAGCTCGACTTCTGGCGCACCGCGCTGGCCAGTGCCCCCGGACAGCTCGAACTGCCCACGGACCGGCCCCGGCCCGCCGTCGCCGACCACCTGGGCGCCTCCGTCGCCTTCCGGCTGGACGCCGAGGCGCACCGGGGGCTCGCCGCCCTGGCACGGGCCCGCCAGAGCACCCTGTTCATGACGGTGCAGGCGGGGCTCGCCGCGCTCCTCAGTGCCGTCGGCGCCGGGGACGACATCCCGATCGGTACCGCCGTCGCCGGCCGCACGGACCCGGCGCTCGACGATCTGGCCGGGTTCTTCGTCAACACGCTGGTGCTGCGCACCGACACCTCCGGCGACCCCGCGTTCGCCGCCCTGCTGGACCGGGTGCGCGAGGCCGATCTCGCCGCCTACGGCCACCAGGACCTGCCGTTCGAGCGGCTGGTCGAGGCCCTCAACCCGGCCCGGTCCTCCGCCCATCCGCTGTTCCAGGTGATGCTGGCGTTCCAGAACACCGCGGAGCCGGAGATGGACCTGCCGGGGCTGAGCGTCGGCTTCGAGGGGTTCGGGGTCGGCGTCGCCCGCTGCGACCTGTCCTTCTCCGTCGCCGAGACGCACGACGCCGCCGGGGAGCCCGCGGGGCTGACCGGCATCGTCGAGTACGCCACCGCGCTCTTCGACCCGGAGAGCGCCCAGGCGCTCGCCGACCGTTTCGTGCGGCTGCTCACCGCCGTGGCCGCCGATCCGGCGCTGCCGCTCAGCCGTGTCGACCTGCTCTCCGCCGCCGAGCGCACCGCCGCGCTCGACGCGGGCCGGGGCCGGCCGGCGCCCGCCGCCCCGTCCACCCTGCCCGCCCTGTTCGCCGCGCAGGCCGCCGCCACCCCGCACGCCCCGGCCGTGCGGTACGGGGACCTCGTCCTCGACTACGCGGAACTGGACGCCCGCTCCACCCGCCTCGCGCACCGGCTGCGCGCCCTGGGCGCCGGACCCGAGACGGTCGTGGCGCTCGCCCTGCCCCGCTCCGCCGACCTCGTCGCCGCCGTCCTGGCCGTCTCCAAGGCGGGCGCCGCCTACCTCCCGGTCGACCCGGACTACCCCGCCCAGCGCGTCGCCCTGATGCTGGAGGACACCGCGCCCCGGTGCGTCGTCACCACCACCGCGTACGCCGGGCGGCTGCCCGGGGACGCCGGACCGCTCCTCCTGCTCGACGGCCCGGGGCCCGACGCGGCCCCGGAGGACACCGCGCCGCCGGTCACCGGACTGCTCCCGGACCACCCCGCGTACGTGATCTACACCTCCGGCTCCACCGGGACGCCCAAGGGCGTCGTCGTCACCCACCGGGGCCTCGCCCCGCTGGCCGCCAACCACCGCGCCCTGCACGGGGCGGGGCCGGGCAGCCGGGTCCTCCAGTTCGTCTCGCCGAGCTTCGACGTGTCCGTCGCCGAACTCACCATGGCGCTGCTCACCGGTGGCTGCCTCGTCATCCCGGAGCAGGTGCCCGTCGGCGCGGAGCTGGCCGAACTGCTGCGCGCCGAGCGGATCACCCACGCCCATCTGCCGCCCGCCGTCCTCGCCGGGCTCCCCGAGACCGAGCTGCCCGACCTCGCCACGCTGATGTCCGGCGGCGAGGCCGGCACCCCCCGGCTCGTCGAGCGCTGGGCCCCCGGCCGGCGCATGGTCAACGCCTACGGGCCGACCGAGGCGACCGTCGAGGTGACCCAGGGGCTCATGGACCCGGCCGAGCCCGGCCGCCAGCCGATCGGGCGTCCGCTGCCCGGCGTCCGCGTCTACGTGCTGGACGCCCGGCTGCGCCCCGTCCCGCCCGGGGTGCCCGGCGAGATGTACATCGCGGGCGACGGCGTGGCCCGGGGCTACCGGAACCGGGCGGCGCTCACCGCGAGCCGCTTCGTCGCCGACCCGTTCGGTGCGCCCGGCGAGCGGATGTACCGAACGGGCGATCTGGCCGCCCGCCGCCGCGACGGCCGCATCGACTTCCTCGGCCGCGGCGACGGACAGGTCAAGCTCCGCGGCTTCCGCGTCGAACTCGGGGAGATCCAGGCCGCCCTGTCCCGGCTGCCCGAAGTGGCGGCGGCGGCCGTCACCGTACGGGAGGACCGGCCCGGAGACCGCCGGCTCGTCGCCTACACCGTCCTCCACGACGCCACCACCGACACCGGCGCGCTCCGGTCGGCGCTGGCCGGTGAACTCCCCGAGCACATGGTGCCGTCGGCGGTCGTCGCGCTCGACGCGCTGCCGCTGACCCCCAACGGCAAGCTCGACGTCCGCGCCCTGCCCGCACCGCCCGAGCGGCACGGGGCGCACCGGGCGCCGCGCAGCGGGCGGGAGGAGCTGATGTGCCGGCTCTTCGCCGAGGTCCTCGGCGTCGACACGGTCGGCATCGACGACAACTTCTTCGAACGGGGCGGTCATTCGCTGCTCGCCTCCCGGCTGGCCGGGCTCGTCGCCCAGGTGCTCGGGGCCGGCATCCCCATGCGGGCCGTCTTCGAGGCGCCCACCCCGGCCGCCCTGCTGCGCCGCATCGACGGCCCGGACGGCCCGGACGGCGCGGACGGCGGCGACGGCACGGGCGGCGGCTTCGACGTGCTGCTCCCGCTGCGCACCACGGGGGAGGGCACCCCGCTGATCTGCGTCCACCCGGTCGGCGGGCTCGGCTGGTGCTACTCGGGGCTGCTGCGCACCCTGGACCCGAGCGTCCCCGTCTACGGGCTCCAGTCCCGGGGCGTGGACGGGGAGACGCCGACCGCCGCGTCCATGGACGAGATGCTCGACGACTACGTGGCGCAGATCAAGGCGGTCCGCCCGCAGGGCCCGTACCACCTGCTCGGCTGGTCGCTCGGCGGCACGCTCGCCCAGGCGCTCGCCGCCGAACTCCAGCAGCGCGGCGAGGAGGTGGGGCTGCTCGTCCTCCTCGACGCCTATCCGGTGGAGGAGGAGCGGCGGGTGGCGATGGACGCCTGGGAGATCCTCACCGCCATGTACCAGGCGTACGCCCGCATGCACGGCGAGGACGACACCCTGCCCGCCGACGAGGCGGCCCTCCGGGCCGGGATCGTCGGCTACATGGGCCGCAGCGAGGGCGAGGTGCGCCACCTCGACGAGAAGCAGCGCGCCGACGTGCTGAACGTCCTCGTCAACAACGTGCGCCTCGCCTCCCCGACGGAGCCCGTGCCGTACAAGGGCGACGTGCTGCTCGTCGCGGCCGAGGAGAACGTCCGCGACTGGGCCAGGCCGCAGGACTGGGCGCCGTATCTCTCCGGGGAGTTCGAACGGGTCGGCGTCGCCGCCACGCACGAGGCGATGATGGCCCCCGAACCCGCCGCCGAGATCGGCCGGATCCTGTCCGGCCGCCTCTGACGGACGGGCGCGCACGCGCCTTCGCCCGGTGCCGGTCCCCGTACGCGGGGGCCGGCACCGGGCGTTTCCGGCGGTGTCCGCACGCCCTTCCGCGGCTCCTTCCGGCCGTCACGGCCGGTGAGAAAGATCCGATACTCCCCCGATAAGGCCCCTCCCTAGTGTTCCCGTCATCAACGTGAAGTCGGCCGTCGGCTCACGGAACTGACGGGTACGTCGAGCGGAGGCACGCAGGTGAAGCGGTGCGCGGACGACAAGGCCGGCGAGGCCGGCCGGGAGTACTGGCGCGGTGTGCTGGGCGCGGGGGGCTTCACCCCGCTGCCCCGCTGGAACGCCGCCGACGCCCGCCCGGACGGCGGCGCGGCGGACCCCGTCGAGCACCGGGCGCCTCTCGACGGCATCCCGGTCACGGGCCCCGCGCTCCTCGCGGCGCACGCCAAGGTGGTCGCCGCCCTGACCGGTGACAGCGAGACCGTCACCGGCTGCCGGCAGCCCGGCCACGATGCCCTCCCGGTCCGGCTCCACACCGGGGACGGCACCTGGGGCGAACTCCTCGCCACCGCGCGGGACGGCGCCGCCGCCCTCGCCCGGTACGCGGACGCCGTCCCCGCCGCCACCGGGGACGGACCGCTCTTCGACGCCCTGGTGACCCTCCCCGGGGGCGACGCCACCGCACCGGTGCCCGCCGGCACGGTCCTCGACGTCCGGACGGACGGCGGCGACCTCGTCGTGCGCCACCGCGCCGACGCCCTCGACGCGTCGGCCGCCGCCCGGATCGCCGGCTACTACCTGACCGCGCTGGAGCGCGCCGCCCAGGACCCGGACGCCCCGCACGGCGCACGGTCCCTGCTCTCCGCCGCCGAGGTCCGCCACCAGACCGAGGACCTGGCCGGGCCCGAACGGGAGCTGCCCGACCGCCGGTTCCACGAGCTCTTCGAGGAGCGGGTGCGGACCAGCCCCGACGCCGTCGCCGCCGTGCTGGAAGGCCGTGCGCTGACGTACGCCGAGCTGAACGCGCGGGCCAACCGGATCGCCTGGTCCCTGCGGTACGAGGGGCTGTGGGACGAGGACGTCGTCGCCGTCGTCACCGAACGCGATCTGGACTGGCTGGCCGCCGTCATCGGCGTCTTCAAGGCGGGCGGTGTCTACCTCCCCGTGGAGCCGCACTTCCCCGCCGCCCGGATCGCCGCCGTCCTCACCCGCAGCGGCTGCCACACCGTGCTCACCACCCGGGGGGCGTGCCCCGCCCTGGACCGGGCCGTCGCCGAGGCCGGGACCGCGCCCGTGGTCACCCACCTCGACGCGCTGCCGGACGAGGCACCCGACACCGACCCCGGCCTCCCGGTCCGCGCCGACGCCGCCGCGTACCTCTACTTCACCTCCGGCTCCACCGGCGAACCCAAGGGCGCGGTCTGCGAGCACGCCGGGTTCGTCAACCACCTGCTCGCCAAGATCGAGGACCTGGGCATCACCGAGGGCACCGTCGTCGCCCAGACCGCGCCGCAGTGCTTCGACATCTCGCTGTGGCAGCTGGTCGCCGCGCTGGTGACCGGCGGGACCACGCACCTCGTCCCCCAGGAGGCGATCCTGGACGTGGGCCGGTGCGTCGAGACGCTGCGGGCCGGCCGGGTCGAGGTCGCCCAGCTCGTCCCGTCCTATCTGGAAGTCCTCCTCACCTTCCTGGGCGAGGACGGCCGCACCGCCCTGCCCGCGCTGCGCGCGGTCTCCGCGACCGGCGAGGCGCTGAAGAAGGAGCTGGCCGAGCGCTGGTTCGCCTCCTTCCCGGGGGTCGTCCTGTGCAACGCGTACGGACTGACCGAGACGTGCGACGACACCAACCACGAGGTCATGCGGCGCGCCCCGGAGGGACCCTCCGTGCCGCTCGGCCGGCCCGTGCGCAACGTCCGGGTGTACGTCGTCGACGAACGGCTCCGGCCGGTGCCGCTGGGCTCGCCCGGCGAGATCGTGTTCTCCGGGGTGTGCGTCGGGCGCGGGTACGTGAACGACGAGGTGCGCAGCCGGGCCGCGTTCATGCCCGATCCTCACCGGCCCGGCGAACGGCTCTACCGCTCGGGCGACTTCGGGCGCTGGATGCCGGACGGGCGGCTGGAGTTCCACGGCAGGCGCGACGCCCAGCTGAAGATCCGGGGCTTCCGGATCGAGATCGGCGAGATCGAGAACCGGCTGCTGGAGGTCGCCGGGGTGCGCGACGGCGCGGTGGTCGCGGCCGGCCGGGGCGAGGCCCGCACCCTCGTCGGGTACTACACCGGCGCGGACGCCCCCGGCCCGGACACCATCCGGGCCCGGCTCGCCGAGACCCTGCCCTCCTACATGGTCCCCGCCCGGCTGGAGCACCGCCCGGCGCTGCCCCTGACGGCCAACGGCAAGACCGACCGCACGACCCTGGGCCGCGAGGCGGAGGGCGCCCTCACCGGCCCGGACACCCCGGCGGACGCCGGGCACCTCGCCCCGGGCACCCGGAGCGAGGCCGGGCTCGCCGCGCTCTGGGCGCAGGTGCTCAAGGTGCCCGTCGAACGCATCGGCCGCACCGACCACTTCTTCGAGATCGGCGGCACCTCGCTGACCGCCGTGCGCCTCGCGATCGCCCTGGAACGGCTGGTCACGGTCAGGGAACTGGCCGGCACCCCGGTCCTGCACGAGCTGGCGGCCCTGCTGGACCGGCGCCGGGCCGACCGCGCGGCCGCCGCAGCCCCCGCCCCCGTTCCCGCCGCGGCCGCCGGCTGAGACCCGGCCGTACGACACCCGCGCAACCCGTCACCGAGGGAGACCCGCAGAGATGACGTCCGTACTCGAAGCCACCGCGGAGACCGGCCACGGTCCCGTACCGGCGCCGCCGCCCGGCCAGGTCGCCGTGGTGCGCGTCCCGGCCCCCGACGACGCGGCCGGCTGGGCCGCCGAGCACCGCACCACCGTCCTGCGGGCCGTCGCGGAGCACGGCGCCGTGCTGCTGCGCGGCCTGGCCGTGGACTCGCCCGAGGCCGTCGAGGCCGTCGCCCGCGCGCTGGGCGTCGACCCGATGGAGGAGCGCGAGCGCTTCGCCGCCCGCCGCCGCTACCGCCCCGGCGTCCAGGGCTCCTCCGAATGGCCGCCGGACGAGCCGATGTGCATGCACCACGAGCTGAGTTACGCCGCCGAGGTGCCGGCCCTCGCGCTCTTCGGCTGCCTCACCGCCCCGGCGGAGGGCGGCGCGACCGCGGTCGCCGACGCCCACGAGGTGCTGCGCGCCCTGCCCGCCGGGCTCGTCGACCGCTTCGCCCGCGAGGGCTGGCAGCTGACCCGCACCTACCGCGAGGTGGGCGTCGCCTGGACCGAGGCCTTCGGCACCGACGACCCGGACCGGGTCGCCGCCTACTGCGCCTCCGCCGGCATCGAGCACACCTGGCTGGACGACGGCGCGCTCCGCACCCGCCAGCGCCGTTCCGCCGTCCGCGAGCACCCGGTCAGCGGGACGCCGCTCTGGTTCAACCAGATCGCCTTCCTGAACGAGCTGACCCTCGACCCGATGGTCCGCGAGTACCTGACCGAGGTGTACGGGCCCGACTCGCTGCCCTTCACCACCGCGTACGGCGACGGCACCCCGATCCCGGCCGAGGAGATCGCCACGGTCAACGACGCCTACCGGGACGCCACCCGGCGCGAGCCCTGGCAGGCGGGCGACGTGCTGCTCGTCGACAACATCCGCATGGCGCACAGCCGCGAGGAGTACCGGGGCGAACGGGAGATCGTCGTGATCCTCGGCAACCCGGCCTGGCTCCCCGGGCACGTCATGGACCCCCACTGACCTCCGTACCACCGTCCGCACCCACGGGAGAGCCCCGCATGACACCCAGTCCCACCTTCGCCGTGATCCCGGGAGCCCAGGTCCACCGCGTCCTCGGCGACCGGCACCAGGACGTCGTCGACATCGTGGAGGCCGCCTACCGCACCCACGGCGAGGGCGGCACCGTCAACCCGCCCTCGTACTTCCTGCGCTTCCCCGACCGGCCGTCGTCGCGGATCATCGCGCTGCCCGCCTCGATCGGCGGGGACGCCCCCGTCGACGGACTGAAGTGGATATCGAGCTTCCCGGAGAACGTGGCGGCCGGCCTGCCGCGCGCCTCCGCCGTGCTCGTCCTCAACGACCCGGAGACCGGCTACCCGCTGGCCTGCCTGGAGAGCTCCATCATCAGCGCCACCCGGACCGCGGCCTCCGCCGCGCTCGCCGCCGACGCCCTCACCCGGGGGCGCGAACGCCCCCGCACCATCGGCTTCTTCGGCGTCGGGCTCATCGCGCGCTATCTGCACGGGTATCTGGCGGGCACCGGCTGGGAGTTCGACGAGACGGGCATCTTCGACCTCTCGCGCGAACACGCCGAGGGCTTCGCGCAGTACCTGGAGCGCTCCGGGACGAACGGCGCGGTCACCGTGCACGACAGCGCCGAGAAGCTGATCCGCTCCTGCGACGTCGTCGTGTTCGCGACCGTCGCCGGGGAACCGCACGTCACCGAGAGCGCCTGGTTCGCGCACAACCCCCTCGTGCTGCACATCTCGCTCCGTGACCTGTCGCCCGACGTCGTGCTCGGCGCCACCAACATCGTGGACGACGTCGAGCACTGTCTGAAGGCCCAAACCTCCCTGCACCTGGCCGAACAGCGGACCGGGAACAGGGATTTCGTGCACGGCACCCTCCACGACGTGCTCACCGGAGCGGTCGAGCCGGCCACGGACCGGCCGGTGATCTTCTCACCGTTCGGCCTGGGGGTCCTCGACCTCGCGGTCGGCAGGCACGTCTACGACACCGTGCGCGCCTCGGGGGAACTGGCGGTCGTCGACGGCTTCTTCCATGACATGAGCCGCTACGGCTGACCTTTCCGCCTTCACGTCCACGCCCGAACGCGGGAGGCAGCGTGCCGATCATCTCGGCTCCGCAGGAATTCAACGAGGACGACCTCTACATCGATCTGAGGTCCGTTCTCGGCACTTCGCTCTTCCTCAAGTGCGAGGGATTCAACTTTTCCGGTTCCATCAAACTCAAACCCGCTCTGGCCATGGTCGAAGCGGCCGAACGCAGCGGGGTCCTCACACCCGGCTCGATCCTCGTGGAGTCCTCGTCCGGAAACCTCGGCGTCGCGCTCAGCATGATCGCGGCGAGCAAGGGCTACCGCTTCCTCTGTGTCACCGACTCCCGCTGCAACCTCTCCTCGCGGCGGCTGATGGAGGCCCTGGGGGCCGATGTCCACATCATCACCGAACCCGACCCGGAGGAGGGGTTCCTCGGGGCGCGGCTGGACCGGGTGCGCGCCCTGTGCGCCGCCGACCCGCGCCACGTCTGGCTCAACCAGTACATGAACCCGGACAACTGGCGGGCCCACTACCGCTGGACCGCGCCGCCCATCGCCCGCGCCTTCCCCGGCCTGGACGTGCTCTTCGTCGGGGCCGGCACCACCGGCACCCTGATGGGGTGCGCCCGCTGGTTCAAGGAGCGCAGGCCCGGGGTGCGCGTCGTCGCCGTGGACAGCGTGGGCTCGGTCACCTTCGGCGCTCCGCCCGGGACCCGGATGATTCCGGGCCTCGGCGCGGGGGTGCGTCCGGCGATCCTCGACGAGGCGTACATCGACGAGGTGGTGCTGGTCCCGGAGGCCGACACCGTCCGGATGTGCCACCGGCTGGCCGCGCGCGGCTTCCTCTTCGGCGGCTCCACCGGGACCGTCGTCGCGGGCGCCTCCGCCTGGCTGGAGGAGCACGACGCCGAACGCCTCGGCACGACCGCGGTGACCCTCTCGCCCGACCTGGGCGAGCGCTATCTGGACACCGTCTACCAGAGCAACTGGGTGCAGGACATCTACGGCAACGAGGCCCTGGAGACCCAGGACGTCGCCGAACAGGCCGTCGCCTGACCCCCCTTCACGACCCCCTGAGTATCGACAGCCGTACGGCAGACGTCCGTGCGGCGGAAAGCGAGTGCGTCATGACCAATCCGTTCGAGGACACCGAGGGGCGCTACCTCGTGCTGATCAACGACGAGGACCAGTACTCCCTGTGGCCCGCCTTCGCCGAGGTGCCCGCCGGCTGGCGGGTCGCCCGCGAGGAGGGCGGCCACGCGGAGAGCCTCGCCCACATCGAGGAGCACTGGACCGACATGCGTCCGCGCTCGGTGGCCGAGGCGATGTCCCGTGCCCACGCCTAGGGCGCGGGCGCGGCTCATGGAGCTGCTGGCGTCCGCGCCCCACCCGTACCGGATCGTCGGCCATCCGCCGCAGGGGGCGACCGACCTGGCCAGCCTGCTGCGCGGGCACCCCCTGCGGCAGGCGGCGAAGTCCCTGGTGATCCGGGTGGCCCTGCCGGGCAAGAAGCGGCGGTACGTGCTCGCCGTGGTGCGCGGCGACCACCGCGTCGACCTCGGCGCGGTGTGCGCGGTGGCGGGCGGGGTCCGGGCGGGCTTCGCCGACCGGGCCACCGCGGAACGGCTCACGGGCTGCGTCAGCGGCTCCATCGTGCCGTTCTCGTTCCACCCGGAGCTGGACGTGGTCGTGGACCCCGCGCTGCTGGAGGAGGACGAGATCTGGTTCAACGCCGCCCGGCTCGACCAGTCCGTCGCGCTCTCCGCGCACGCCTACCGGGCCCTCGCCGGGCCCCGGGTGGCCGGGATCGCGGACCGGACCGGCACCACGGACCACCGCACCGCCCCGGCCGACGCACGGGCCGCGTGAGCCCGTACCGCCCGACGACGCACACCGAGGAACCACCGCGCCGCACGGCCGCATGAGGCCGCCGTGCCGCGCGACGCACCGCGAACCACCCGCCCCACCGAAGGACGGACCCGCACCACCAGGAAGGCGATCCACCGATGACAGCGACCATCCACTCCACCGCCGCCACGATCCCCGTGGCCGACATGACCCACCGGGCCCCGGCCGTCGCCGACGTGGCCCGGACCCTCGCACGGTCCGCGGGCGACCGCGTCGACGACCGGGACTGGGTCGCCGCGGCCCGGGACGCCTGGTCCGACCTGCCGGCCGAACTCCGGCGCGCCCTGCGGGAGTTCCGCCGTGACTCGGGCCCGACCGGCACCTTTCTGGTGCGCGGCCTCCCGGTGGGGGCCGCGCAGCTGCCGCCCACCCCGGCCGCCGCCGGCTCCGTGCAGCGCACCGCGGGGCTGCCCGCCGCGCTGCTGCTGATGGTCGCCGGAGGGCTCGGCGACCCGGCGGCGTTCCGGCCCGAGAAGGGCGGCGCGCTCGTCCAGGACGTCGTCCCGGTGCCGGGGCAGGAGGACTTCCAGGGCAACGCCGGTTCGGTGCTGCTCACCTTCCACACCGAGAACGCCTTCCACCCGCACCGCCCCGACTTCGTCATGCTGCTGTGCCTGCGCGCCGACCACGAGCGGGTCGCCGGACTGCGCACCGGCTGCACCCGCCAGGTGCTGCCGCTGCTCTCGGCGGACGGCCGCGAGGCGCTGTTCAGCGAGGAGTTCCGCACCGCCGCCCCGCCGTCCTTCGGTACGGGCGCCGGCTCCACCGAGGCGCACGCCGTGCTGTTCGGGGCGCCCGACGACCCGGACGTCCGCGTCGACTTCGCGGCCACCGAGCCGCTGACCCCGCGCGCCGGGCGCGCCCTGCTGGAGCTCCAGGAACTGTTCGACCTGACCGCCCGGACCGCCCTGCTGGAACCGGGCGACCTGGCCATCGTCGACAACCGGGTCGCCGTCCACGGCCGGACCGCGTTCCGCCCCCGCTACGACGGCAACGACCGCTGGCTCCAGCGCAGTTTCGTCCTCACCGATCTGCGCCGCTCCCGGGGTCTGCGGCACGCCGACGGCTACGTCATCGGCTGAGCGGCCGGTCCCGGGCCCGCCCGATCCACCCGCACGACCGAGAGCACGGAAAGAGAGAAGCCTTGACCACACTGCTGGAGACCCCGGTCGCGCCCGCCGCCCCGGGGTACCGGTCACCGTCCGCGGGACCGCCCGTCGTCCATGTACGCATCGAGGAGACGCTCCTCCCGGACCACCGCCCGCTCGACCTGTTCACCGTGCTGCGCGAGACCTACGGCGAGGACGTCTTCCTGCTGGAGTCCCCGCAGGGCCCGCAGGAGGACTGCACCTCGGCGGTGATCGGTTACGACCGGCTCGCCGAGATCCGCGTCCACCCGGAGCACGTCACCGTCACCGGGACCGGGGGCGTCGCCGAGGCG
This sequence comes from Streptomyces sp. NPDC057682, assembly GCF_042799575.1. NCBI lineage: Bacteria > Bacillati > Actinomycetota > Actinomycetes > Kitasatosporales > Streptomycetaceae > Streptomyces > Streptomyces sp. NPDC057682. Next base: position 189,059 of record NZ_JBHVIN010000020.1, read on the forward strand.
CTGCTCGCGCTGGCCGACGGGCTCGGCATGGGCCCGGCCGCCGCCGGGGCGCGCCGCGTCGAGCGGCCCGGCCAGGTGCTGGAGCTGCTCGGCGCCGCCCAGAACCTGTTCACCCTGCACACCGCGCAGCCCGCCGACGACTACGTCTTCGGTTTCCTGGCCACCCTCGGCTACGGCACCGCCTGGCATCTGGAGGAGCTGCCGGAACGCGACGGCACCGCCGGACCGGACTGCGTGCTCGCGCTCTACCGCAACACCGTCCGCTACGACACGCGCACCGGCCGGGCGCTGCACTTCTCGGCCGGGGCGGAGGAGTTCCCCCCGCCCACCCCGTTCGACGTCGTGGCGGCGGCCCGTACCGCCGCGACGGCGGCCGAGGAGCCCGTCCCGGCCGCACCGGCCCCGCTGGAGGTGCGCGACAGCACCGACCGGGAGACCTTCCTGGCGCGGGCCGCCCGCTGTCTGGAGCACATCGGGGTCGGGGACATCTACCAGATCCAGATCGGGCACCGGATCGACGTCACCACCCCGCTGACCCCGGTCGACGCCTACCGGCGGCTGCGGGACCGCAACCCCTCGCCGTACATGTACCTGGTCCCGCACGCCGGCACCACGCTCATCGGCGCCAGCCCCGAACTGCTCTTCCGCATCGAGGGCGACCGCCTCGTGATGCGGCCCATCGCGGGCACCACCCGGCGCAGCGGCGAGCCCGGGGCCGACGGGCGGCGCGTCGCCGCGCTGCTGGCCAGCGAGAAGGAGCGGGCCGAGCACGTGATGCTCGTCGACCTGTGCCGCAACGACATCGGGCGGGTCTGCGAGCCGCGGACGCTGACCGCGGGGCGGCTGATGGAGGTCGAGGAGTTCTCCCACGTCTTCCACCTCGTCTCCACCGTGGAGGGCCGGCTCGCCCCGGGCGCCGACGTCTGGGCGGCGCTGCGGGCCACCTTCCCCGCCGGAACGGTGACCGGGGCTCCGAAGATCCGCGCCATGGAGATCATCGAGGGCCTGGAGAGCGAGCCGCGCGGGATGTACGCGGGGGCCGTCGGCCTCGTCGACGTGCGCGGCTGGGGGCAGTTCGCGCTCTGCATCCGCACCATCGTGCGCGACGGGGCGGTCTACTCCACGCAGAGCTGCGCGGGTGTCGTCGCCGACTCCTCCCCGGAGGCCGAGTGGCGCGAGACCCTGCACAAGATGGGCGCCGCGTACTGGGCGCTCACCGGTGAGGAACTGGCCCCGCCCCCGGCGGCGGAGGAACCGTCGCCGGCCGTGTCCGGGGAGGGCGGTGCCCGGTGAGGATCCTGCTGGTGGACGCGTACGACAGCTTCACCCACATCATCGACCAGTACCTGCGCGGTCTCGGCGCCGAGACCGACGTCGTCCGGGCCCGCTCCGAGTCGCCCGAGCGGCTCGCCGCCCGCCTCCCGGACGCCGTGGTGCTCGGGCCCGGCCCCGGGCATCCGGCGGACTCCGGCCATGTGGAGCTGGTGCACACCTTCTCCGGCCGGGTGCCGCTGCTCGGGATCTGCCTGGGGCACCAGGCGATCGGCCTGGCCCACGGCGGCCGGGTCGGGGTCGCCGGTCTGCTCAAGCACGGCAAGACGAGCCCGGTCCGGCACGACGGCACCGGCCTGTTCGCCGGGCTCGACGCGCCGATGACCGCCACCCGCTACCACTCGCTCGTCGTCGAGGACCCGCTGCCGCCCGCGCTGACGGCCACCGCCCACGCCGAGGACGACGGCTCCCTGATGGGGCTGCGCCACCGCGAACTTCCCGTCGAGGGCGTGCAGTTCCACCCCGAGAGCATCACCACCGTCGGCGGCATGCGGCTGATGGCGAACTTCCTGGAACAGGTCCGCCGGTCCGTTCCGGCGCCGGTCTCCTGACCCCTTCCGCCCTTCATCCCACCGAGGAGTAGTCCCGTGGTGTACCAGGACCTGTGGCGCGCACTGCCCGCCGCACAACAGCCCGACTGGCCCGATCCGGCCGCCCTCGAAGCGGTGTGCGCCGAACTCGGCGCGGCCGTCCCGCTCGTCGTCGCCGACGAATGCGAACTCCTCAAGCGGCGGCTCGCCGCCGTGGCCCGGGGAGAAGCCTTCCTGCTCCAGGGCGGCGACTGCGCCGAGACCTTCGCCGAGGCCACGGCCGACGCCGTACGGGGGAAGGTGCGCACCCTGCTCCAGATGTCGCTGGTCCTCACCTACGCGGCCTCCGTCCCCGTCGTCAAGGTCGGCAGAATGGCCGGCCAGTACGCCAAACCCCGCTCCCGCCCCACCGAGACCCGCGGTGCCACCACCCTGCCCGCCTACCGGGGCGACGCCGTCAACGGCTTCGGCTTCACCCCCGCGGAGCGCACCCCCGACCCGCACCGCCTCCAGCGGATGCACCGCGCCGCCGCGGCCACCCTCAACCTGGTCCGCGCCTTCACCACCGGCGGCTACGCCGATCTGCACCAGGCCCAGTCCTGGAACCAGGACTTCGTGTCCGGCTCCCCGGCCGGGGAGCGCTACGGCGAACTCGCCGACCAGATCGACCGGGCGCTCACCTTCATGAAGGTCTGCGGGGCCGACGCCGGCATCGCACGGGCCGTGGAGTTCTTCGTCAGCCACGAGGGGCTGCTCCTCGACTACGAGGACGCCCTCACCCGTACCGACCCGGAGACCGGCCGCACCTACGCGACCAGCGGCCATCTGCTGTGGATCGGCGAGCGCACCCGGGACATCGACGGCGCCCACGTCGACTACTTCTCCCGGATCGACAACCCCGTCGCCGTGAAGCTCGGCCCGACCGCCACGGCCGACGAGGCACTGGCCCTGATCGACCGGCTCGACCCGGGGCGCGAACCGGGCCGGCTCACCTTCGTCGTGCGCATGGGCGCCCGGAACGTCCGCGACCGGCTGCCCACCCTGGTGGAGAAGGTCACCGCCGAGGGCGCGCCCGTGGCCTGGGTGTGCGACCCCATGCACGGCAACACCTTCGAGGCGCCCACCGGCCACAAGACCCGGCACTTCGACGACGTCGTCGAGGAGATCACCGGCTTCTTCGAGGTCCACCACGGGCTCGGCACCCACCCCGGCGGCGTCCACCTGGAGTTCACCGGCGACGACGTCACCGAATGCGTGGGCGGCGCCGACGGACTGCGCTTCGACGATCTCGCCGCACGCTACGAGTCCACCTGCGACCCCCGGCTGAACCGCAGCCAATCCCTCGACCTCGCGTTTCTCATTGCCGAGAGCTACCGCTCGCGCTGACCCGCGCCCCGGTGCCCGGTGAAGGATGTGAACCCCATGCGTCTCCTGCTGGCCGAACCCTCCCCGGTCCTGCGGACCGGACTGGCCCGGCTGCTCGGCGGTCTCGGCCACCACGTGGCCGCGGGCCGCGACACCGGGGCGCTGGCCGCGCTCGCCGCCGCCCACCGCCCCGATGTGCTGCTCGTCTCCGCGGCGGCGGCCCCGGCGCGGGGCGGCGACGCGGTCCGGGACGCGCTGGCGGTGCGCCGCCGCCGTCCCGGCACCGGGGTGCTGCTCTGGTCCCGGACCCCCGACCCCCGGGCGGCCGCCGCCCTGCTGGAGGCCGGCGGTCCGGGCCTCGGCCATCAGCTGGAGGCCGGGATGACGGACGCGGACCGGGTCGTCGCCGTCCTGGCCCGGATCGCGGCGGGCGGCAGGGCCCTCGATCCGGCCGCCGGGGGCGGCGCGGCGGCCGGGGACCTCGCCTCGCTCAGCGTGCGGGAGGCCGAGGTGCTGGCCCTCATGGCGCAGGGCCGCACCAACACCGCGATCGCGGCCCGCCTCTGCATCTCCGAGGGCACCGTGGAGAAACGGGTCGCCGCCGTCTTCGGGAAGCTCGGCATCCCCGGCGGCAGCGGCGACAACCGCAGGGTCCTGGCCGTGCTGCGCTATCTGGAGGCCCGTGCCGTACCGGCCCCCGGGGAGTTCGCGGCGGCCGCCTGAGACCGGCGACGGCCCGGCCGGGGCGGGCGGCCGCCCCCCCCCCCCCGGCCCCCCCGGCCCCCACCCCGGCCGGGGCCCCCC
>NZ_JBHVIN010000021.1:0-180173 GCF_042799575.1 Streptomyces sp. NPDC057682
GTACGACGAAGGGGGCGTCCCACCGGCCGGTGGGACGCCCCCTTCGTCGTACGCGTACGCGCGGGGCCCGGTCAGGGACCGTTCTGCCCGCGGCCGTGTCCGCCGCCGATCACGTCCGGCGGGATGCTGATGCCGGGGAACGGGCTGTCGTCGCCGGGGCGGTCGTCGCCCTCGCCCGGCTTCTTCTTGTCCTTCTTGCCCTTGTCCTCCTTCGGCTTCGCCCGCGGTACGTCGACCGGGTTGAAGCCGGGGGTCTGCGAGGCGTCCAGGGAACCGGTCATCGCGGTCCGCCAGATCGGGCCGGGCAGACAGCCACCGCAGACGTCCTCGTAGTACTGACCGCCGATGACGATGTCGCTCATCGGGATCTGGCGCGAACCGTCGCTGCCGACCCAGACGGCGGTGGAGAGGTTCGGGGTGTAGCCGACGAACCAGGCGTTCTTGCGCTCATCGGTCGTACCGGTCTTGCCCGCGTTGTCGCGGTCGCTGAGACCGGCCGACTTACCGGTGCCGTCCTCGACGACGCCCTTCAGCATCTGGTTGATGGTGTCGGCCGTGTGCTCGCTCATGGCGCGGTCGCACTGCGTCTTCGGCACGTCGATCTTCTTGCCGTCCGGCTTGGTCACCGAGAGGATCGCGATCGGCGAGCAGTAGGTGCCCCGGTTGGCGAAGGTCGCGTAGACGGCGGCCATCGCCAGCGGCGTGGACTCCTGACCGCCGAGCGTGGTGTTGGCGACCTGCCACAGCGGCTTGTTGTCACCGCGGTTGTAGCCGACCTTCTTGGCCATGGTGAGGGTGTCGCAGAGGGTGGTCTGCTGTTCCAGCTTCGCGAAGTAGGTGTTGATCGACTTGCCCAGCGCGCTGGTCATGTCGAACATCCCCTTCTCCTCCTCCGTCTCGTTCTCCACGCTCCACGGCTTGTCGTCCGTGGGGCGGCCCTCACAGGTGAGGAAGGCGTCGGCGGGCAGGCTGATCTTCGACGGCGTGTCGTAGCTCTGCGCCGGGCTGATGCCCTTCTCCAGCGCGGCCGCCGCGGTGATCGGCTTGAACGTCGAACCCACCTGGAAGCCGGCGTAGCTGCCGCCCATCTTGTGGTCGACGGAGAGGTTCAGCACGGTCTGGTGCTTGGACTGGTCCAGGCCGTACGGGCGGGACTGGGCCATCGCCAGGATCTGGCCGGTGCCGGGCTGGACCTGGACCACCGAGGCCGCGACCTTGTCGGTCTCGTTGACCCGGGAGGTGGCGGCCTCGTTCGAGGCGGCCTGGGAGCGCGGGTTCAGCGTCGTCTTGATGGTGAGGCCGCCGGTGGCCCAGAGCTTGGCCCGGTCCTTGGCGGTCTTCCCGAAGGCCGGGTCGCCCGTGACGATCTGGCGGACGTAGTCGCAGAAGAAGCCGGAGCCGCTGACGGCGGTGATGCAGCCGTTCTTCGGCCGCTTCACCTTCAGCTTGATCGGGGTCGCCTTGGCCTTCTCGGCCTGCTGCCGCGAGATGTCGCCGACGTCGGCCATCCGCTGGAGCACGGTGTTGCGACGCTTGGTCGCCTCCTCCGTGTCGTTGACGGGGTCGTAGCGGCTGGGCGACTGCACGATGCCCGCCAGCAGCGCGGCCTCCTCCAGCTTCAGGTCCTTAGCCGACTTGGAGAAGTAGCGCTGGGAGGCCGCCTCGACGCCGTAGGCCTGCTGCCCGAAGAAGGTGATGTTGAGGTAGTTCTCCAGGATCTTCTTCTTGCCGAGTTCTTCCTCGACCTGGATCGCGTACTTCAGCTCCTGGACCTTGCGGCCCATCGTCTGCTGGGTGGCCTCGGCGACCTTGGCCGGGTCGTCGCCCGCCTCCTCGACGAAGACGTTCTTCACGTACTGCTGGGTGAGGGTCGACGCTCCCTCGGCGGTCCCGCCCGCCTGCACGTTGCGGTTCATCGCGCGCAGGATGCCCTTGAGGTCGACCGCGCCGTGCTCGTAGAAGCGGGCGTCCTCGATCGCGATGATCGCCTTCTGCATGTACGGGGAGATCTTCGTCAGCGGCACCACCGTGCGGTCACGGGAGTAGACCGTGGCGATCTGACCGCCCTGGTTGTCCAGGATGGTCGTGCGCTGGCTGAGCGGTGGGGTCTTCAGATTCGCCGGGATCTCGTCGAATCCGTCCACCGTGCCCTTGGCCGCGAGACCCAGTGCTCCGGCGGCCGGCAGGGCGATGCCCGCCAGGACCACTCCGGACAGTGCTGCGACACCGAGGAACTTGGCGGCCTGCTGGGTTGCGGTGAGACCCCCGCCCGAGCGCTTCTTTGGCATAAGGGGCAGCCTAAACCGTCATGATGAGCATTCCGTAGGAACGGGTGCCTGTCGGAGCGTTCGAGCACCGGACCGTGACACGATCGGGTGTGCGATCGTTGCCCGGAGTGGCGGAGCCCTCACCGGTACGGGATGCCACGCACCGGATGCCGTGCGCCGGATGCTCTCGGACGGACTGCTTCCGCTTCTGCCCCTGCGTTCATACGTGCGGGAAGGGGTGCCCCGTGCGCGCCCACGGGGGCCGTCACCGTGGCCGGCGCGGCGTGGACCCGGCCGCGAGCGGGGCGGCACGACAACGCGCGGCGCCTAGGTTCGCATTCGCCGGACACGCGCGGATGCCTTGGCCTAAGCTGCTCTCAACTGTCACAGCAGTCCGGTCACGTATCAACCCCCCTGCACGGCCCGGCACGGCTCCAGGCGCTCCCGAATTCGCCTGGAGTGTCATCGAACGTCCGTTGTGACTCAGGAGAACTGTCCCGATTCCGCCGGGATAGTCATGGATGTCTTCCCCTCACTCCCCTGGGTGATCTGCCGCATACGCATAGTCCGTTCGGGCCATTCAAGATTGGGCCCGAAGGGGGTGTTGTGCTGTCGCCACCTTCCGTAACGTCCTCAACTGGCAGCGGTGAATATGCCGCTGCCGCCGTGGGGGAGCCTCGATTCGGGAGAGGACGGCGCCGGGATGGGCTGGGTAACCGACTGGAGTGCGCAGGCAGCCTGCCGCACTACGGATCCGGATGAACTGTTCGTACAAGGGGCAGCGCAGAACAGAGCCAAGGCGGTGTGCACCGGATGTCCGGTGCGGACGGAGTGCCTGGCGGACGCGCTCGACAACCGCGTCGAATTCGGCGTGTGGGGCGGAATGACGGAGCGGGAGCGCCGCGCACTGCTGCGCAGGCGGCCGACCGTCACGTCCTGGCGCCGGCTGCTGGAGACCGCGCGCAGCGAGTACGAGCGGTCCACGGGCATGCTGCCCGTGGCGATCGGGCTGGAGGACGACGAACTTCACGAGACGTTCGCCGCCGTCGGATAGCCCCGCCGGGTGGTCCGGACCGGGTTGTTCCGGATGGGCGGACCCGCGTGGTGAGACGTGCGGTGGAGCGGACGGGACGGAGTGGCTACGCAGCTCCGGCCGGGGCGGAACCGGTCGCGAGCCGGTCACCGATGGCCCGCAGCCCCGCGAGGTCGTGAACATCTCCGGGCAGCGCGGCCACAGCGGTCACGGCCACCTCGGGATGCAGTGCGGTGAAACGGTCGCGTGTGCGCAGTTCGCGCGCGACCACCTGCATCCGCTCGGCATGCAGACGCAACAGGCCGGCGGTCAGCTGCTCGACGGTCGGATCGGCGGAGGCTGTTGCCGGGGTGCCCTCACCGGGATCCACGGCGTCATCGGGGTCGTGCTCCGAGGCGTGCTCGGACGGTTCGGGAGAGGCGGCTCCGGTGGGGTGCTCGGTCGGGGCGGAACCGGCCGCGGGGGATTCGGCGGGCTCACGAAGTCCAGCCTTCCCGGCCCCCTGATCCACAATGCCGTCGGTCTCAAGATTTTCTGCGCCGTCGAGACGGTCGGCGGCGGCGAGCGCGGACTCGGCGGAGAGCCGGGCGGCGTCACTGCCGTGCACCCGGTTGAGCACCAGGCCCGCGAGCGGCATGTCCTCGGCCGCCAGCCGCTCCACGAAGTACGCCGCTTCGCGGAGCGCGTCCCGCTCCGGCGTCGCGACGACGAGAAACGCGGTGCCCGGCGCCTGGAGCAGCCGGTACGTCGCGTCGGCGCGGGTGCGGAACCCGCCGAACATCGTGTCCATCGCGGCGACGAAGGTCTGCACATCGCGCAGGAACTGGCCGCCCAGCAGCTTGCCCAGCGTCCCGGTCATCATCGACATGCCCACGTTGAGGAACTTCATTCCGGCCCGGCCGCCCATCTTCGCCGGGGCCATCAGCAGTTTGATGAACTTCCCGTCCAGGAACGAGCCCAGCCGCTTCGGGGCGTCCAGGAAGTCCAGCGCGGAGCGGGACGGCGGAGTGTCGACGATGATCAGGTCCCACTCGTCGCGCGCCCGCAGCTGCCCCAGCTTCTCCATCGCCATGTACTCCTGCGTGCCCGCGAAGCCGGCCGACAGGGACTGGTAGAAGGGGTTCTCCAGGATCGCGCGGGCCCGATCGCCGTCCGCGTGCGCCTCGACGATCTCGTCGAAGGTCCGCTTCATGTCGAGCATCATGGCGTGCAGTTCGCCGGAGCCCGTGGCCTCGATGCCCTTCACCCGGCGGGGCACGTTGTCCAGGGAGTCGATGCCCATGGACTGCGCGAGCCTGCGGGCCGGGTCGATGGTGAGGACGACGACCTTCCGGCCGCGTTCCGCCGCACGCACCCCGAGCGCCGCCGCGGTGGTCGTCTTCCCGACGCCGCCCGAACCGCAGCACACCACGATCCGGATGCCGGGGTCGTCGAGCAGCGCGTCCGTGTCCAGGACCGGGGCCTCCGACGCACCGCCGTCCGCGTCCGCCGTCATGAGCCCACCCCTCGTTCCGCTTCCGCTTCCGGCCCCGCCGCTTCCCCCACGCCCTGCTTGCGCAGTTCCTCCGCCAGTTCGTACAGGGCGGCGGGGTCCACGCCCTCACCGATCAGCGGGAGTTCGTACCCCGGCAGCCCGAGGCCCGCCAGGACGGCGCGCTGCTCGCGTTCCAGCTCCACGCGCTGGGCGTGCTCGGCGGCCTGTTCGACCAGGGGGCGCACGAGCGCGGCCGAACCGGTCACCCCGGCCCGGGTCAGTGTCTTGGCGATCTCCTTGCGCCGACCGCCCGCGGCGGTGCGCAGCGCGTCCTCGTCGAGCAGGTGCGGACGGACCATGTTGACGACGACGTGCCCCACCGGCAGCTCGGCGGCGCGCAGTTCCGCGATGCCGTCGGCGGTCTCCTGGACGGGCATCTCCTCCAGCAGCGTCACCAGGTGCACCGCGGTCTCGGGGGACTTGAGCACCCGCATCACGGCCTGCGCCTGATTGTGTATGGGGCCGATCCTCGCCAGCCCGGCCACCTCGTCGTTGACGTTGAGGAAGCGCGTGATGCGGCCGGTCGGCGGGGCGTCCATGATCACGTAGTCGTAGACGAACCGGTTCCGCTTGTCCTTGCGGCGGACCGCCTCGCAGGCCTTGCCGGTCAGCAGGACGTCCCGGACGCCGGGCGCGATGGTGGTGGCGAAGTCGATCGCGCCGAGCTTCTTGAGCGCCCGTCCGGCGCTGCCGAGCTTGTAGAACATCTGGAGGTAGTCGAGGAGCGCGCGCTCCGCATCGATGGCGAGGGCGTGGACCTCGCCGCCGTCCGGGGTGACGGCGATCCTGCGCTCCTCGTAGGGGAGGGACTCCGTCTCGAAGAGCTGGGCGATGCCCTGTCTGCCCTCGACCTCGACGAGGAGGGTGCGCCTTCCCTCGGTCGCGAGGGCGAGCGCGAGGGCGGCGGCGACCGTGGTCTTACCGGTACCGCCCTTGCCGCTGACGACCTGGAACCTGCTCACGTATTCGAGCCTAACCAGTCCTGCCGCGGGCTACGCACGAGGCTGCGCGTGCCGGGGAACGCGCAGGCATTACAGTCGGGCCATGACCAAGTGGGAATACGCGACCGTGCCCCTTCTCGTGCACGCGACCAAGCAGATTCTGGACACCTGGGGCGAGGACGGCTGGGAGCTGGTCCAGGTCGTTCCCGGCCCGAACAACCCCGAGCAGCTCGTGGCGTACCTGAAGCGGGAGAAGCCGTAGTGGCGGGCGCCGTCGAGGCGAAGCTCGCCGAACTGGGGCTCACCCTGCCCGACGTCGTCCCGCCGCTGGCCTCGTACCAGCCGGCCGTGCGGACCGGGGTGTACGTCTACACCTCGGGCCAGCTGCCGATGGTGGACGGCAAGCTCGCCGTCACCGGCAAGGTCGGCGCGGAGGTCACCCCCGACGAGGCCAAGGAGCTGGCGAAGACCTGCGCGCTCAACGCGCTGGCCGCCGTGAAGTCCGTCGCGGGCGACCTGGACCGGATCGCGCGCGTCGTGAAGGTCGTCGGCTTCGTCGCCTCCGCCACCGACTTCACCGGCCAGCCCGGTGTGATCAACGGGGCGAGCGAGCTGCTCGGGGCGGTGCTGGGCGACAAGGGCGTGCACGCCCGCAGCGCCGTCGGCGTCGCCGTGCTGCCGCTGGACGCACCCGTCGAGGTCGAGGTCCAGGTCGAGCTGACCGAGGCCTGAGCCGCCTCCCGGCCGGCGCGGTGACGCCGGCCGGCCCGATCCCGTCCGGTCGTGACGACCGGACGGGATCGTCCGTGTACGGGGACGTACGGGCCGTCGCCGCGCACGGACATGTACGGACCGTCGTCCGTGTACGGGGCATGTACGGATCACCGCACCTCTCGAACATCGTCGCGGTTCCGGATAGCCTCCGGCCATGTCCCAAGGTCAGTGGTACCCACCGGAATGGCCCGACCGGATCCGGGCCCTCGCCACCGGCGAGCTGACGCCCGCGGTCCCGCGCCGGGCCGCCACCGTGATGCTGCTCCGGGACGACACCGGGACGGCCGGCGCCGGGCCCGCCGTGCACATGCTCCGCAGGCGCGCCTCGATGGCCTTCGCCGGCGGGGCGTACGCCTACCCGGGCGGCGGGGTCGACCCCCGCGACGACGACCGGCTGGTCGGCTGGGCCGGGCCCGCGCTGGAGGTCTGGGCGGAGCGGCTCGGGGTCGCCACGCCCGCCGAGGCGCAGGCGATCGTGTGCGCCGCCGTACGCGAGACGTACGAGGAGGCCGGTGTCCTGCTGGCCGGGCCGACCGCGGACTCGGTCGTCAGGGACACCACGGGCGAGGACTGGGAGGACGACCGCGGGGCGCTGGTGGCCCGGGAGCTGTCGTTCGCGGACTTCCTGGAACGGCGCGGGCTGGTGCTGCGCTCGGACCTGCTCGGCGCGTGGGCGCGCTGGATCACCCCGGAGTTCGAACCGCGCCGCTACGACACCTGGTTCTTCGTCGCCGCCCTGCCGGCCGGTCAGCGCACCCGCAACGCCTCGACCGAGGCCGACCGCACGGTCTGGATCGCGCCGGGCGAGGCCGCCGACGGCTACGACCGGGGCGAACTGCTGATGATGCCTCCGACGGTGGCCACGCTGAGGGCGCTGCGGCCGTACGCCACCGCGGCGACGGCGCTGGCGGCGGCACCGGAGCAGGACCTCACCCCCGTGCTCGCGCGGGCGCGCTTCGAGGACGGCGAACTGGTCCTGAGCTGGCCGGGGCACGACGAGTTCACCAAGCACCTCCCGGCCGGGGCGGGAGGCGGGGCGGCATGAGCGACGCGGCGGCGCTGCCCGGACAGCCGCGCGGCGGGGTGCTCTCCGGCCCCGCCACGACCCGCGCGGTCAACGTCCTGGCGCCCAACCCCTCGGCGATGACGCTGGACGGCACCAACACCTGGATCGTCGCCGAACCGGACTCGGACCTCGCGGTCGTCATCGACCCCGGACCGCTGGACGACACCCATCTGCGGACCGTGGTCGACACGGCCGAACGGGCGGGGAAGCGGATCGCGCTGACCCTGCTCACGCACGGGCACCCCGACCACGCCGAGGGGGCGGCCCGGTTCGCGGAGCTGACGCGGACGAAGGTCCGGGCGCTCGACCCGGGGCTGCGGCTGGGCGACGAGGGCCTGGGCGAGGGCGACGTCGTCACGACGGGAGGGCTGGAGCTGCGCGTGGTGCCGACCCCCGGCCACACCGCGGATTCGCTCTCCTTCCATCTGCCCGCCGACCGCGCGGTCCTGACGGGCGACACGATCCTGGGGCGCGGCACGACGCTGGTGGCCCATCCGGACGGGCGGCTCGGCGACTACCTCGACTCGCTGCGGCGGCTGCGCTCGCTGACGGTCGACGACGGGGTGCACACCGTGCTGCCGGGTCACGGGCCGGTGCTGGAGGACGCGCAGGGTGCCGTCGAGTTCTATCTGGCCCACCGCGCGCACCGGCTGGCCCAGGTGGAGACGGCGGTGGAGGACGGGCACGTGACGTCCTCGGACGTGGTGGCGCACGTGTACGCGGACGTGGACCGGTCCCTGTGGCCGGCGGCTGAGCTGTCGGTACGGGCGCAGCTGGACTATCTGCGCGAGCACGGGCTGATCTGACCGGTCGCCCGCGCGTTCGGCGACGACGTACGGGAGAGGGCCCCACCGGTGTCGGCGGGGCCCTCTCCGTCACGCGTACGAGGACGGGGCGGCGGTCAGCGGGACCGCTTGGCCAGCCGCTCCACGTCGAGCAGGATCACCGCGCGCGCCTCCAGCCGGAGCCAGCCGCGGCCGGCGAAGTCGGCGAGGGCCTTGTTGACCGTCTCGCGGGAGGCGCCGACGAGCTGGGCCAGCTCCTCCTGCGTCAGGTCGTGCACCACGTGGATGCCTTCCTCGGACTGCACGCCGAAGCGGCGCGACAGATCGAGGAGGGCGCGGGCGACCCGGCCGGGCACATCGGAGAAGACCAGGTCGGACATCTGGTCGTTGGTCTTGCGCAGACGTCGGGCCACCGCGCGCAGCAGGGCGGTGGCCACCTCGGGGCGGGCGTTCAGCCAGGGCTGGAGGTCGCCGTGGCCGAGGCCGAGGAGCTTGACCTCGGTCAGCGCGGTCGCGGTGGCGGTGCGCGGGCCCGGGTCGAAGAGCGACAGCTCACCGATCAGCTCGCCGGGGCCGAGGACCGCCAGCATGTTCTCGCGGCCGTCGGGGGAGGTGCGGTGGAGCTTCACCTTGCCCTCGGTGACCACATAGAGGCGGTCGCCCGGGTCGCCCTCGTGGAACAGCGCGTCACCGCGCGCGAGGGTCACCTCACTCATCGAGGCGCGGAGCTCCGCGGCCTGCTCGTCATCGAGCGCCGCGAAAAGCGGGGCGCGCCGCAGAACGTCGTCCACGAGTTCTCTCCTTGTCGGCCTGTTCAGGGAACCGTGGTCCCCATCATGCCGGACGGTAAAACAGTGCGATCAATCACAAACCAGTTTGACGCACGCGCGTGCCGGTGTGTGCGGCAGGGGGCCGATCGGCCGCCGTCCGCCGGTTGACCGGGCCGGATGCCCGGGGCCGGTGCGGGTCCGTCCGGGTGATCGGATCGCCGGTCGGAGGACGTGCCGAAGGGGCTGCCGGGGCGCCGTGGCGTCGTGATTCCGCTGTGGGCGAACGTGCCCCGGATGAGCGGAAAAGTGCGACGAATGGGCCGATGCGGTGACGCGGCGTCGGGCCGGAAGCGGAATCGCACCTTCGGCATGCGCGGCGCGAGCCTATTCGTAAATACCCCCCACCCGTATGGCTTTCTCTCTTGACTCGATACCCCAGGGGGGTATCTACTGCGTGTGTCGCCCCACCGGTCGAGGAGCCCGAGGAGTCCGTCATGAACACCGCACTCAAGATCACCGCCTTCACCGCCGGGCTCGCGACGGTCTTCGGTGCCTCGTACGGCATCGGCCACGCCACCGGCGGTTCGTCGGACGACGCGGCCAGGCCGTCCGCCGCCCACGCCGGGCACGAGTCCGGCTCTCCCTCGCCTTCGTCCCCCGCCGCGCGGGGCAAGGCGGAGCCGCTGCCCGGCGGACTGCAGATCTCCGACCGCGGCTACACGCTGAGCCTCGACGACCCGTACGAGACCGCCGGCGCCCGCACCGATCTGCGGTTCCGGATCCTCGGAGCGGACGGCGAGCCCGTCACCTCCTACCGGACCGAGCACGGCAAGGAACTGCACCTGATCGTCGCCCCGCGCGACCTCTCCACGTTCCAGCACCTGCACCCCACCCGGGCCGCCGACGGCACCTGGAGCGCCTCGGCCGCGCTGCCCGCCGCCGGTGAGTACCGCGTCTTCGCGGACTTCACCCCGGCCGGCGCCTCGCAGAACCTCACCCTCGGCGCCGATCTGCACGCGGCGGGTGCGCTGCGTCCGTCCCCTCCGGCCGTGACGGGCCGCACGGTCACGGCCGACGGCTACCGCGTCACCCTGACCGGCGATCTGACGCCCGGCCGGGCCACCCGGCTCACCCTCGCGGTGACGAAGAACGGCAAGCCGGTCACCGACCTCCAGCCCTACCTCGGCTCCTACGGCCATCTGGTGGCCCTGCGGGCGGGCGACCTCGCCTACCTCCACGTCCACCCGGACGGCGAGCCGGGCGACGGCCGTACGCCGTCCGGTCCGGACATCGCCTTCACCACCACCGCGCCGAGCCGGGGCACGTACCGCCTCTTCCTGGACTTCCGGCACGGCGGCACGGTCCGCACCGCCGCGTTCACGCTCTCCGCCACCGGCACCGCACCGGCCGCCGGACCGTCCACCCCGTCCTCCGCCGCTCCGTCCCCGGAGCACGGCGGCGCACACAAGCACTGACCTCTTTCACCCCTCCAGTCGCAGGAGTTCACGGTCATGTCCGATCTTTCCGCACCCGCGCCCGCGTCCCCGAGACGCTGGACGGCGCTCGCGCTCATCGCCCTCGCCCAGTTCATGGTCATCATGGACACCTCGATCATCGGGGTCGCCCTCCCCGAGATGCAGTCGGCGCTCGGCTTCTCCCAGGAGGACCTGTCCTGGGTCTTCAACGCCTACGTCGTGGCCTTCGGCGGGCTGCTGCTGCTCGGCGGCAAGCTCTCCGACGTGTTCGGCGCCAAGCGGCTGTTCGTCACCGGCTGGGCGGTCCTCGCCGCCGGTTCGGCGGTCGCGGGGCTGGCCGGCGAGGCCTGGGTCGAACTCACCGGCCGGGCCGTCCAGGGCGCCGGCTCCGCGCTGATCGCCCCCGCGGCGCTCACTCTGCTGATGACCCTGTTCGGCGGGCGTCCGCAGGAACTCACCAAGGCGTTCGCCCTGTACGGTGCCGCCGCACCGGCCGGCGGCACCGCGGGTGTCTTCCTCGGCGGCCTGATCACGCAGTACGCCAGCTGGGAGTGGGTCTTCTGGATCAACATCCCGGTCGCGCTCGCCGTCCTGCTCGCCACCCCGGGCGTCATGCCGGACGGCGCCGCCCGCCGCGGCTCGGTGGACTGGCTCGGCGCGGTCACCGTCACCCTCGGTCTGGCCGTCTCCGTCTACGCGGTCGTCCGGGCCCCGGAGACCGGCTGGGACGCGGCCCGCACCTGGCTGGTGCTGGGCGCGGGCCTGCTGCTGATCGCCGCGTTCGTCGGGCTCCAGGCCCGCCGCCGCGCACCGCTGATGCGGCTCGGCATCTGGCGCAGCCCGAACCTGGCCGGCGCCAACCTCGCCCAGCTGCTGATGGCCGCCGCGTGGATCCCGATGTGGTTCTTCCTGAACCTCTACCTCCAGCAGGTGCTGGGCCTCGAAGCCTTCGCCTCGGGCGCCGCGCTGCTGCCGATGACCGCGGCCATCATGCTGATGATGATCGTGCTCGCACCCCGGCTGATCGCCCGCTTCGGCCCCAAGCCGCTCATCGTGACCGGTCTGCTCGCCCTGGCGGCCGGAATGGTCTGGCTCTCGTTCGTCCGGCCCGACGGCAGCTTCGCCGTGGACGTCCTGCCCGCCTCGCTGCTCGCCGCGGTCGGCATGTCGCTCGCCTTCATCCCCTCCCTGGGCACCGCGCTCGCCATCCCCGACCCCACGGAGGGCGGCCTCGCCTCCGGCATCGTCAACACCAGCTACCAGGTCGGCTCGGCGCTCGGCCTGGCCGCGATGACCGCGGTCGCCGCCGCCAACGGCGCCGGCCGGCTCGACGACCCGCAGGCGCTCACGGACGGATTCTCCGCCGCCTTCCTGGGGGCGGCCCTCCTCGCCCTGGCGGGGGCCCTCGCCTCCCTCCTCACCCTGCGGACCCCGGCCCCGGCCGCCGACGCCCGGCCCGCCGGTGAACCCGCCCCTCTCGGGTGATCCCGCACCTCCGGGTGACC
Organism: Streptomyces sp. NPDC057682; assembly: GCF_042799575.1. Taxonomy (NCBI): domain Bacteria; kingdom Bacillati; phylum Actinomycetota; class Actinomycetes; order Kitasatosporales; family Streptomycetaceae; genus Streptomyces; species Streptomyces sp. NPDC057682. The sequence continues at coordinate 12,151 of NZ_JBHVIN010000021.1, forward strand.
CCGCCGACCGGAGAGCGCCGGCCCGTACGCCAACGGGCCGGCGCTCCCGGCATGTCCCGGAGTCGGGCGCCCTGTTCGTACGCGTACCGTCCCCGTCGGCTCGCCCGTCCGGCGTAGCCTTCGGTCATGGCAGAGAGCAAGGTCCGCAAGGCCACGGGCACGGGCGAACCGGCGGCGAAGAAGACGACGGCCAAGAAGACGACGGCCAAGAAGACGACGGCGAAGAAGACGACGGCGAAGAAGACGACGGCCGCGAAGACGACGGCCAAGAAGGCGGCGGTCCGGAAGACGGCGGCCGCGGGGAAGACCGCCGCCGGGGCGGCGGGCGTCAAGCCCTGGAAGCCGGAGACGCGCCTGGCGATGGTGCGCCGGGCGCGGAAGATCAACCGCGTCCTGGCGGAGACGTATCCCTACGCGCACCCCGAGCTGGACTTCGAGAACCCCTTCGAACTGCTGGTGGCCACCGTGCTGTCGGCGCAGACGACCGACCTGCGGGTGAACCAGACGACCCCGGCGCTCTTCGCGAAGTACCCCACTCCGGAGGACATGGCCATGGCCGTGCCGGAGGAAATGGAAGAGATCATTCGGCCGACCGGGTTCTTCCGGGCCAAGACGAAGTCGCTGATAGGGCTCGCCACGGCGCTCCGGGACCGTTTCGACGGCGAGGTGCCGGGCCGGCTGGGCGATCTCGTGACCCTGCCCGGGGTGGGCCGCAAGACGGCCAACGTCGTTCTCGGCAACGCGTTCGACGTCCCGGGGCTGACTGTGGACACGCACTTCGGGCGGCTCGTACGGCGCTGGAAGTGGACCGACCAGGAGGACCCGGAGAAGGTCGAGGCGGACATCGCGGCGATCTTCCCGAAGAGCGAGTGGACGATGCTCTCGCACCGCATCATCTTCCACGGCCGCCGCGTCTGCCACGCCCGCAGGCCCGCCTGCGGCGCCTGCCCGGTCGCCCCGCTCTGCCCGGCGTACGGCGAGGGCGAGACGGATCCCGAGAAGGCCAGGAAGCTCCTGAAGTACGAGATGGGCGGCCGGCCGGGCCAGCGGCTGAAGCCTCCGGCGCACTATCCGGGCGCGGCCGCGGCCGCCCCGGACGGCGACTGAGACGGCGCACGCCCAGGAACGAAATGCGTGACGACAGGCGTTGTGAGACGAGGGGTGCCTATGAAGACGCATGAACACCGCACGGACGCGGACGCGGAGACCACGGCGGGGCGGAGCGCCACCGGCGGTTCCGCCCCCGGTTCGTCTCCCGCGCCCGAAACCGCGGCGGCCATGGAGACCGCCGCCGCCATGGAAGCCGCCGTCGACCTCACCACCGACGGTCTCCCCAGCTGGCTGGCCCCCGTCGAGCAGGCGTCGCGGACCGTCCGCCCCCAGCAGCTCAGCCGTTTCCTGCCGCCCGAGAGCGGCGCGGGCCGGCAGTCCGCTGTGCTGGTCCTGTTCGGCGAGGGCGCGAGCGGGCCGGAGCTGCTGCTCATGGAGCGCGCCGGCAGCCTGCGCTCGCATCCCGGGCAGCCCTCCTTCCCCGGCGGTTCCCTGGACCCCGGCGACGGCGACCCGACGACGACCGGGCCGCTGCGTGCCGCGCTGCGCGAGGCCGAGGAGGAGACGGGGCTCGATCCGCGCGGGGTCCAGCTCTTCGGTGTGCTGCCCCGGCTCTACATCCCCGTGAGCGGCTTCGTGGTGACGCCCGTCCTCGGCTGGTGGCGCACGCCCAGCCCGGTCGGGGTCGTCGACCCCGGCGAGACCGCCCGGGTGTTCACCGTGCCCGTGGCGGATCTCACGGATCCGGCCAATCGGGTGACGACACTTCACCCCAGCGGTCACCGGGGACCGGCATTTCTGGTCGAATCCGCACTCGTATGGGGGTTCACGGCCGGGGTGATCGACCGGATTCTGCACTTCGCGGGCTGGGAGCGCCCCTGGGACAGGGCCAAGCAGGTGCCGCTCGACTGGCGCGCATGACAGGCTGAGTCCGTGCCCCGCCGCTCCGGGCCCGTCCCGGACGCGGGGACACGTATGCGCCCGGTGACGAATCTGCGAGGCAATAGACGGTGAACGTGCTGGACATCCTGCTGCTGGCCGGAGCCGTGTGGTTCGCGGTCATCGGTTACCGCCAGGGGTTCGTCGTCGGCATTCTGTCGGTGATCGGGTTCCTGGGCGGCGGTCTCGTCGCCGTCTATCTGCTGCCGGTCCTGTGGGACCAGCTCACGGACGGCTCGGAGGTCTCGTCGAGCGCCGCGATCGCCGCCGTCGTCATCGTGATCGTCTGCGCCTCGGTGGGCCAGGCCTTCACCACCCACCTCGGCAACAAGCTCCGCCGCTACATCACCTGGTCGCCCGCGCGCGCCCTCGACGCGACGGGCGGCGCCCTGGTCAACGTCGTCGCGATGCTGTTGGTGGCCTGGCTGATCGGGTCCGCGCTGGCCGGAACCTCACTGCCGACGCTCGGCAAGGAGGTCCGCAACTCCTCCGTCCTGCTCGGAGTCTCCCGGGTGATGCCGCCCCAGGCCTCCACCTGGTTCACGGACTTCTCCTCGGTCCTCGCGCAGAACGGATTCCCGCAGGTCTTCAGCCCCTTCGCCAACGAGCCGATCACCGAGGTCCGTGCCCCCGACCCGGCGCTGGCCAACAGCCCCGTCGCGGCCCGCGCCAAACGCTCCATCGTCAAGGTCGTCGGCACGGCCCCGGGCTGCGGCAAGGTCCTCGAAGGAACCGGATTCGTCTTCGCCGACCGCCGCGTCATGACCAACGCCCATGTCGTCGGCGGCGTCGACGAACCGACCGTGCAGATCGGCGGCCAGGGACGGCTGTACGACGCGAAGGTCGTCCTCTACGACTGGCGGCGCGACATCGCCGTACTCGACGTACCGGACCTCGACGCCACGCCGCTCCGGTTCACCGACACCGACCACGACGCCACCACCGGCAACAGCGCGATCGTCGCGGGCTTCCCGGAGAACGGCTCGTACGACGTGCGCTCCGCCCGAGTCCGGGCCCGCATCGACGCCTCGGGACCCGACATCTACCACCGGGGCACAGTCCGCCGCGATGTGTACTCGCTGTACACGACGGTCCGTCAGGGCAACTCCGGCGGCCCCCTGCTGACGCCGGACGGCAAGGTGTACGGCGTCGTCTTCGCCAAGTCGCTCGACGATCCCGACACCGGCTACGCCCTCACCGCCGACGAGATCCGCGAGGACATCGCGCGGGGCCGCACCGCCAACCAGCAGGTCGACAGCGAGAGCTGCGCGCTCTAAGCGCAGTGACCCGCGGTGTTGTTCATGCGGCGTCGTTCACGCGGCGGCAGGGTGGGTGTCCGTCGGGTCAGCCCCGTGGGTGGCGGAGCCGTGCGGAGACCCAGCGGGCCCGGCGGCGGAGAATGCGCGGAATGCCGAGCCGGGGATCATGCAGAACATGCATAGTGCGCACCCGGCCCTGCGGGCCGTCCCCCTCATGAGTGCCCGTAACCGCCGTGGCGGTCGAGCGACGATTGCGTGCTGCGTCACCGAAGTCGTGCGTCCAGCCCATACCCGGACGTCTGCCCGTGGGTCATGGTCGGTAACCCCCCATCCGCCAGCCAATTGGCCTATGCGGCGGGCAAGTGGCTGTTCGTAGGACGTGTGTGCCCTTCGGTCAGCGGTCGGGCTCGGAATCCTTGAGCCAGTTGATGAGTTCGGCCGAGAACCCGGCCGGGTCCTCCTCGTGGGGGAAGTGCCCCAGACCGTCGAAAAGTCGCCATCGGTACGGTGCCTCGACGTACTCGCCGGATCCGGCCGAACTGCGGGTGCGGACCGCCGGATCCAGCGAACCGTGCAGATGCAGGGTCGGCACCCGCACCGGCCGCTTCATCCGGCGGTTGAACTGGAAGCCGTCCGGACGGGCCAGCGACCGCACCATCCAGCGGTACGGCTCGATGGAACAGTGCGCCGTCGACGGAATGGCCATCGCACGCCGGTAGACGTCGAGGGCCGCGTCGTCGGGGAAGTGCGCCGTGCCCGGCCCCGCCCAGTCGCGGATCAGCCGGGCGACCAGCGCGGCGTCGTCCGCCACGAGCTGACGCTCCGGAACCCAGGGGCGCTGGAAGCCCCAGATGTACGAGCCGGCCCGGGTCTGGGCGACGTCCGAGAGCATCGAGGAGCGCCAGCGCCGGGGATGGGGCATCGAGGAGACCACCAGCCGCCGCACCAGCTTGGGCCGCATGACGGCGGCCGTCCAGGCCAGATAGCCGCCCATGTCGTGGCCGACGAGCGCCGCGTCCGGTTCGCCGAGGGAACGGACGACGCCGGTGATGTCGAGGGCCAGATTGGCGGGGTCGTAACCGCGCGGCGTGCGGTCGCTGCCGCCCACTCCGCGCAGGTCCATCGCCACGGCCCGGAACCCCGCGTCCGCGAGGGCGGGAAGCTGATGGCGCCAGGTCCACCAGAACTGCGGGAATCCGTGCAGCAGAAGAACCAGCGGCCCTTCACCCATTTCGGCGATGTGGAAGCGCGCGCCGTTGGCCGCGACGTCCCGGTGCATCCAGGGACCGTCGATGCGGACGGGGCCGCCGGCCGCGCCCGCGGGCGCGGGAGAGCCGCCGGGGGCGGGGGCGGGAGCCGGTACGGGGGCGGGGGCCGCCGGTGCGGCGGGCTTCCCGTGACCTGCCCGGCCGTCCGGATCCGCGGGGCCGGACGCGCTGGAATGGGGGACCGTCATGTGGTCGAGCGTGCCACAACCGACGCCTTGTCCTGGACCGGGTGGTTCTCGATGGCCTTGTCCGACCGTGTGCTGCCGGCCGCCGGAAGGATCGCGTCGGCGCCCACGCCCGGACGGGGATGCGGCTTGACGCCCTGGAGCACGGCCGCGGTCTGCTTGGCCGAGGCGATGGACTTCTCCGGCGGCTTGACCTTGCGGAACTTGGCGTAGCCGAAGAGCGCCAGCAGGATCCCCAGCAGGATGAACGCGCCGCCCACGATCAGGAACGACCAGGCGAGGCCCAGCCCGAGATTGTGGATCCCGTACGCGGCCGCGAAGCTCAGCACCGGGATGGAGAAGAGGAGCAGGACGCCGGTGACGATGAACGCCACGCTGCCCATGACGCCGCGCTTGACGTCCTGCCGCACCTCGGCCTTGGCCAGGGCGATCTCGTCGTGCACCAGTGCCGACAGCTCGGCCGTCGCCGAGGCGACCAGCTGACCGAGACTGCGATCGGTGCCGCCCGCGAAATTGCCGGGGTCGCTCATCCCTGACTCCCTCTCCTGTTCAACACATCCGATGTCAGATCATGCCGGACTGTCCGGCTTGTTGCTCGCTGCCCCCGCCAGTTCGGCAAGGCGGCGGTGCTCCGCCGCCTTCTTCTCGTGGAGCGCGGCCATCCGCAGGTGGTACTCCGGATCGTCCTGCTCGTAGACGTCGGGTACCCCGGACGCGTCCTCGTCGAGCTCCTCGGCGTCGTACAGCGCCCGGTATCTGCGTACCCGCAATTTGAGCAGTACACCGGAGACCACGGCGGCGATGAGCGAGCCGATCAGTACCGAGGCCTTGATCTCGTTGATCATGTCGTCGGCGCCGGCGAAGGCCAGTTCGCCGATCAGCAGGGAGACGGTGAAGCCGATACCGGCGAGTGCGGAGACCGCGAAGACGTCCGCCCAGGCCAGCTCCTTGTTCAGCTCCGCCCTGGTGAACCGGGTGGTCAGCCACGTACCGCCGAAGATGCCCACCGCCTTGCCGACGACCAGCCCCAGCACCACACCGAGCGTCTCCGGCCGGTGGAACACCCCGCCCAGCGCGCCGCCGGAGAGGGAGACCCCGGCCGAGAACAGGGCGAACAGCGGCACGGCGAGCCCCGCCGAGAGCGGGCGGACCAGGTGCTCGATGCGCTCGCCGGGCGACTCCTGCTCGCCCTCGCGGCGGGTGCAGCGCAGCATCAGCCCCATGGCGACGCCCGCGATCGTGGCGTGGACGCCGCTGTTGTACATCAGCCCCCAGATCACCAGGGCGAGCGGCACGTACACGTACCAGCCGCGCACGCCCAGCCGCAGCAGGAGCCAGAAGACCGCCAGGCCGGCGAAGGCCCCGATCAGGGCCAGGAAGTTGATGTCCTCCGTGAAGAACATGGCGATGATCAGGATGGCGAAGAGGTCGTCCACCACGGCGAGCGTCAGCAGGAAGGCGCGCAGCGCGGACGGCAGCGAGGTGCCGATGACGGCGAGCACGGCCAGCGCGAAGGCGATGTCGGTGGCGGTGGGGACGGCCCAGCCGTCCAGTGAACCGCCGCCCACGAGGTTCACCAGCGCGTAGACGAGGGCGGGCATGGCCATGCCGCAGAGAGCGGCCACGACCGGGAGTGCTGCGGCACGGGGATCGCGCAGTTCACCCGCGACCAGTTCGCGCTTGAGCTCGACGCCCGCGACGAAGAAGAAGACCGAGAGCAGCCCGTCGGCCGCCCAGTGCGACACGGAGAGGTTGAGGCCGAGCGACCCGGGGCCGAAGTGGAAGTGGCTGACGGACGAGTAGCTCGATCCGAAGGTGTTCGCCCAGATCACGGCGGCCACGGCGGCGACCAGCAGAATCACTCCGCCGACCGTCTCCGTGCGCAGGGCCTCGGCGAGATAGTTCCGCTCGGGAAGCGGAAGGAGACCGAGAACGGTGCGACGGGGGGAGGGGGGTGTGGGAGCGGGGGTGGGCGTGGCCACGGGGTGGAACCTCCGGGTCGGGACGGCAGCGACGGCACGGCTGATGCACTCGCCGACCAGACTTCCCGGCACACCCTGTGGAGATTTCTTATCGTTTTATTGATCAGCTGCCACTCTACCCGGGGTGCGCGGGGCTGTGACCGGTGCGTTTCACCCTAGACGCCGGAAGGGCATCCGGCGCGTCGCCGGATGCCCTTCCGCAGGCCGTGCGCGGTCTCAGTCCTCCGAGGGGGCCGAGGGCAGCTGGCTCTGGATCAGGTCCATGACGGAGGAGTCCGTCAGGGTGGTGACATCACCCAGGGCCCGGTTCTCCGCGACATCGCGGAGCAGGCGGCGCATGATCTTGCCGGAGCGGGTCTTCGGCAGCTCCGCCACCGGCATGATGCGCTTCGGCTTGGCGATCGGGCCGAGCGTCGCGCCCACGTGGTTGCGCAGCTCCGCGATCAGCTCGTCGGAGGCGGTCGCGGAACCCCGCAGGATCACGAACGCGACGATGGCCTGACCGGTCGTCTCGTCGGCGGCGCCGACCACGGCGGCCTCGGCGACCGACGGGTGCGAGACGAGCGCCGACTCGACCTCGGTCGTCGAGATGTTGTGACCGGAGACGAGCATGACGTCGTCGACCCGGCCGAGCAGCCAGACGTCGCCGTCCTCGTCCTTCTTCGCACCGTCGCCCGCGAAGTACTTGCCCTCGAAGCGCGACCAGTACGTGTCGAGGAAGCGCTGGTCGTCGCGCCAGATGGTGCGCAGCATGGACGGCCACGGCTCGGTGAGGACGAGGTAGCCGCCCCCGCCGTTCGGAACCTCGTTGGCCTCGTCGTCGACGACCGTGGCGGAGATGCCCGGCAGGGCGCGCTGAGCGCTCCCCGGCTTGGTCTCCGTGACGCCGGGCAGCGGCGAGATCATCATCGCGCCCGTCTCGGTCTGCCACCAGGTGTCCACGATCGGGCACTTGTCGGCACCGATGTGCTTCCGGTACCACATCCAGGCCTCGGGGTTGATCGGCTCGCCGACCGACCCGAGCACGCGCAGCGACGACAGGTCGAACTTGGCGGGGATGTCGTCGCCCCACTTCATGAACGTACGGATCGCCGTCGGCGCCGTGTACAGGATCGTGACCCCGTACTTCTGGACGATCTCCCAGAAACGCCCCTGGTGCGGGGAGTCGGGCGTGCCCTCGTACATGACCTGGGTCGCGCCGTTGGCCAGCGGGCCGTAGACGATGTACGAGTGGCCGGTCACCCAGCCGATGTCCGCGGTGCACCAGTAGACGTCGGTCTCGGGCTTCAGGTCGAAGACCGCGTGGTGCGTGTACGCCGCCTGCGTGAGGTAGCCGCCGGAGGTGTGCAGGATGCCCTTCGGCTTCCCGGTGGTGCCCGAGGTGTACAGGATGAAGAGCGGCTGCTCGGCCTCGAACGCCTCGGGGGTGTGCTCGGCGGACTGGCGGGCGGTGATCTCGTGCCACCAGATGTCGCGGCCCTCGGTCCACGCCGTGTCCTGGCCCGTGCGCCGCACCACGAGAACGTGCTCGACGCCCTCGATGCGGGAGACGGCGTCGTCGACCGCCGGCTTGAGCGCGGACGGCTTGCCACGGCGGTAACCGCCGTCGGCCGTGATGACGACCTTGGCGTCCGCGTCCTGGATACGGGCCGCGATGGCGTCGGCGGAGAAGCCGCCGAAGACGACCGAGTGCGCGGCGCCGATGCGGGCACAGGCCAGCATGGCCACGGCGGCCTCGGGGATCATCGGCAGGTAGACGGCGACCCGGTCGCCCTTGCCGACACCCAGCTCGGTGAGGGCGTTGGCGGCGCGGGAGACCTCGTCCTTCAGCTCCGCGTAGGTGATGGCACGGCTGTCGCCGGGCTCGCCCTCGAAGTGGATGGCGACCCGGTCGCCGTTGCCGGCCTCGACGTGGCGGTCCACGCAGTTGTACGCGACGTTCAGCTCGCCGTCCGCGAACCACTTCGCGAACGGGGGGTTGCTCCAGTCGAGCGTCTCGGTCGGCTCGGTGGCCCAGGTCAGGCGGCGGGCCTGCTCGGCCCAGAAGCCCAGCCGGTCCGCCTCGGCCTGCTCGTACGCCTCCGCGGTGACGTTGGCGTTCGCGGCCAGATCGGCAGGCGGTGCGAACCGCCGCTCCTCTTTGAGCAGATTGGCCAGGCTTTCGTTGCTCACGACATCTCCCATTCCCAGGGTGTCCGTTGTGTCCCGGGCATAGCTCATCAGTCCAAGAGCCGGGTGACAAGTGTCTGCCGGGAATTGGTTTAGACCTGTGTTCTCGTGTATGGAGGCACGGGCCCCGCTTCCGCGACGAGGCGGTGCGGCGTCACCGGGGTGGGGTGACGCCGGGGGTGCTGCCGCCCCGCACGACGTCCCGGTGGTGGCGGGAACGTGACGTGCGGTGACGGGATGTCGCGGAAACGGGACCACAAGGTCTCACGGACCCGGTGCGCATCCGGTTCAGGCGCCGCTGTGGGCCAACTCTGCCGGACCAGCCGGATCGGCCCATCCGGCCGGACGGGCGGGATCTCCTGGAGCGACGGCGCCGGACGGACGGCCGGGGTCGTCGGGGTGATCGGGGTCGTCGGGACGTCCGGGGTCGGCGGGATGGCTGGAGTCGGCGGGACGGGTCGGTGTGGACAGGAGACCGGAACCGGCGGGAGAGCCGTCCGGATCGGCCGGGGCGATCGGTGCGAACACCGGAATCCGCCTCACGCCGTCGCGGCCGTCCCCGCTTCCGGCTCCTGTGCCGCCCGTGCCCCCACCGTCGTACTCGGCCAGCAGATACGACTGCGCCTCGGCCACGTGGAAGTACATACCGTGGAGCTGCAGGGCACCGGCGGCCAGGCGCCGCGCCACCGACGGATGGGCCCGCAGATGGTCGAGCTGCTGGACCACATTGGTGAGGCAGAGCTGCTCCAGCTCGTCGGCCGACGTCCGCGACGAGATCCGTGCCCGGTTCCCGTCCTCCGACACCACCCGCTCCAGGCTCGGGAACCCGTGCCGGAGCCAGCGCCGGAGCGAGGTCTCGGCGAGGGCCGGGGAGCCCGGGGTCTCCGGGGCGTCGGCCGAGGGCGCTCTGCTGTCGAGCAGCGCGTTCATCGCCCCGCAGCCCGAATGTCCGCAGATGGTGATCGACTCGACCCCCAGCACATCCACGGCGTATTCGATGGCCGCACCGACCGAGTGGTCGCCCTCCTCCGACCCCGGCGTCGGCACGAGGTTGCCGATATTGCGCACGGTGAACAGGTCACCGGGCCCGCTCGCCGTGATCATGCTCGTCACGAGCCGGGAGTCCGCACACGTGATGAAGAGCTGCGACGGTCGCTGCCCCTCCCGGGCGAGCCGTGCCAACTCCTCACGGACCAGCGGAGCCGTGTTGCGCTGGAAGGAACTGAGCCCGCTCGCCAGCCGATGGCCTCCGTGAGGGTGTGCGGAGGGTGCCGCGTGGTCCGGAACGAAGCCCGTCGCGGGTGGCACAGTGGCATCCGCCGTGGAGGCCGGCCCGGAATCCGGATTCGGGACCGGACCGGGTGCCGGACTCGGGGCGGTGCCCCGGGCCGGATCCGACGCCGTGGCCGCGGCGTGGGCCGGGGGCGGCTCCGACGCAGCACCCAGGTGTGCGGGGAGAGGCGCCCCGGCGTCCTGGAGCGAGGCGGCGGCACCGGTGATCGGGACGTGCTCGGGCCGGTCGTGGCAGTGGTGGTTGCGCCAGGGAGTCCAGGGACGGCAACAGGAGTGGGCCGCGGCGGCCGGCTCCGCCATTCTTCCCCCGGACCTGCCGCCGAACGTGACTCGGCCGCCATGAGCCGTATGGGCGTTGCTCCAGTCCTGGATCATCTCGTACGCCGCGTGGTCCATGAAGAACCCGTCCAACTCGACGGTCACCGAGGCGTCCTGGGGCACCTGGCCGAGGGCCCGGCTCAGCCGGGGCACCGCCAGGAAGGTCAACTGCCCACTGATGACCACCAGATACCGGCCGTCCCGCTCGGAGACGCTGAGCCGGGTCCGGCCCAGCCGGTGCAACGCCATCGCGACCGCCACGGCTCCTCCGATGGCCACCCCCTTGAGGACGCCGAAGAGCAGGACACCGCTGATCGTCGCGCCGTACACCAGGAACTCCCGGTGCCTGTGCACCTTGCGGATATGCGCGAGGTTCACCATCTGCACGCCGACCACCATCACGAGTGCGCCGAGCGCGGCCAGCGGGATCCACTCCAGCGCCGTGACCAGCAGACCCGTCGCGACCAGCACCCAGACGCCGTGCAGCACGGTGGACGCCCGGCCGGTCGCCCCGGCCCGTACGTTCGCCGAACTGCGCACCGCACCACCGGAGACCGCCAGTCCGCCCAGTCCGCCCGACACGATGTTGGCGACGCCCTGCGCACGGAGCTCCCGGTCGAGGTCGGAGCGTCTGATGGGGGGCATGATCGATGGCCCGGCAAGGGGTGCGGGGTCGGCCTCGGCGGCCGTGCTGGGGGTGTCGGTCGTGTCAGCCGTCCCGGCTGTGTCGGTTGTGCCGGCCGTCGCGGGGCCGGTGTGGTCCCGGTTCCGTTCGGCGGAGAGTTTGTCCACCGCGACGGCTGCCAGCAGGGACTCCAGACTGGCCACCAGCATCATCGTGAAGACGGCGGTGGCCAGGCCGAGCACGGGCCCCTGCGGGATCTCGGGAAGCGCGTGCGAGCGCCAGGACGGCAGGTCCACCCGGGCGATCGAGGGCGCGGCGACCGCGGCCACGGCAGTGGCGAGGGCCACTGCGGCCAGGGCGGCCGGGAGGCGCCGCACGATCCGTCCGGGCCAGCCGGGGATCCGGGGCCACAGCACCAGGACGGCGACGGTGAGTGCGCCGATCAAGGGGGCCGCGAGGCCGGTGCGGGCCAACTGCTCGGGCAGATGAAGGGCGTTGGAGACCGCCGAGCTGTGCGGTGAGCCGCCGAGCACGATGTGCAGCTGAGCGAGTGCGATCGCCACGCCGATACCGGCGAGCGTGCCGTGGACGATGGCCGGGCTGACGGCGAGCGCGTTACGTGCGGTGCGCAGTGAGCCGAGCAGGATCTGCAGCAGACCGGCGCCGATGGTGATGGCGCAGGTGGTGCGCCAGCCGTAGAGCTGGATGAACTCGGCGGTCACCACGGTGAGTCCGGCCGAGGGGCCGGACACCTGGAGAGGGGTGCCGCCGAGCAGTCCGGCGACGATGCCGCCGACGGCGGCGGAGATGAGGCCTGCTTCCAAAGGCGCGTCCATGGCGACGGCCAGGCCCAATGACATGGGGATGGCGAGCAGGAAGACGGTGATCGATGCGGACAGGTCGGAGCCCGTGACGCGGAATCGTCCGCCGCGGTGCGGCGGAGGGCTGTGTGGTCGCTTCACTCCCGACGACCGGGGTGGTCGTGAACTTCGGGATGAGTGGTCATGACGAGTGGGGACGCAGGCAGACATGTTTCCCGTCTCCTCCGGGGCAGCGCGGTCGCGGAACGTGGGGACGCGGCCGTGGGTCACGGCGTGCAGCGGCGGGATATCTCAACTCTCAGTAAACAGATCGTAATGGAGAGTAAAGATGCGTGTCCAGGATTACGGTCAAACAGGCTATCTAAGCACCCATTCAAGTGAATAAGTATCTTTTCATACGGCCTGTCGCCCGAATTTCTGTGCAGTGCGTGCGACTTTGACCGCGCCATGTCGGCGCGTTCGCGCACACGATTACTGCGAGGAAGAGGGTGGGCGGATGATGGCCGCCGCGAAGAGGATCGCCTTGGGTGTCATGACCGTCGCGCTGGTCGCGGGCGCCGCCGGATGCTCCGGGGCGGGGGCCGACCGGGACGCTTCCTCCGGCGTGGCCAAGGGGGCCGCCGGTGTGAAGGAGAAGGCCGAGGGGGCCGCGCCCAAGAGCGTGTTCCGTGCCATCGGCGACGGTTCCACCGCCTTCACCGGCATCCAGCCGAAGCAGCCGGCCGTCAAGCGCCTGATGCCCGGTCAGAAGCCCCCGCAGTTCGTGGTGTTCTCCTGGGACGGCGCCGGTGAGGACAGCCAGCGGCTCTTCTCGCACTTTCGCGAGGTGGGGAAGAAGTACGACGCGACCATGACGTACTTCCTCAGCGGGGTGTACCTGCTGCCGGAGGCCAAGCGCGCGCTCTACGACCCGCCCAAGCACAACGCAGGCAGTTCCGACATCGGGTTCAACGACACCAAGGGCATCCGCGACACCCTCGCCCAGGTCCGGGGCGCCTGGCTGGACGGCAACGAGATCGGCACCCACTTCAACGGTCACTTCTGCGGCAACGACGGAGGCGTCGGCACCTGGTCCGTCGAGGAGTGGAAGAGCGAGATCAGCCAGGCCAAGTCCTTCGTGAAGAGCTGGAGGACGAACGACCCGTCGCTCAAGAACGAGAAGGCGCTGCCCTTCGACTACGACAAGGAACTCGTCGGCGGCCGGACCCCCTGCCTGGAAGGGCAGAAGAACATGGTCGCCGCCGCGCGCGACATGGGCTTCCGCTACGACTCCAGCGGCGTCAACGACCAGGTCTGGCCCAAGAAGAAGGGAGGAATCTGGGACCTCTCGATGCAGCTCGTGCCGGTGCCGGGGCGCGCGTTCGAGACGCTCTCGATGGACTACAACTTCATGTTCAACCAGTCCGGTACGACCCAGGGCGACCCGGACCAGCACGAGTACTGGGGCAATCAGATGCGAGACGGCCTGATCCAGGCCTTCGACCGTTCGTACGGCGGCAACCGGGCACCCCTGATCATCGGCAATCACTTCGAGTCCTGGAACGGCGGCACCTATATGCGGGCCGTCGAGGAGACGATCCGGACCGTCTGCACCAAGGAAGGCGTGCGCTGCGTGTCCTTCAGGCAACTGGCGGACTGGCTGGACGCGCAGGACCCCGCGACCCTCGCGAAGCTCGGCACGCTGAAGGTCGGCCAGGCGCCGACGGCCGGCTGGTCGACCTTCCTCGCGGGCGCCCCCGGTAAGCGAGCTGCCCGCTAGGACGCGTACGGCGGGCCTCCGGGTCCCGCGTGGGTGCCGGGCCCGTCCGCGAGCGCTCGGACAGGCCCGGCACCCGACCGGCTCAGGCGGGCAGCGCGGCCCCGGCCCGTGCCGACCTCTCGTCGAGCACGAAGGCCGGGTCGACCTGTGCGGCGAGGTCGGCGCCCGTCTTCTCGTTGCCCCAGCTCTCCGCGTTCTTCAGATGGAAGTGCACCATCTGGCGCGTGTAGCGCTCCCAGTCCCGCTGCTCGTACGAGTCCTCCGCGGCGTTCTGCAGGGTCTGCAGGGCCATCCGGTTGTCCGCCTCCAGCAGCTCGAAGCGGGAGGGGCGGCCCTTCTCCATGGCCCGGACCCAGTCGGAGTGGCCGACGGTCACGAGCAGGTCGTCGCCGACCTCGTCGCGCAGGAACTCCAGGTCGTCCGGGCCCTGGACCTTGTTCCCGACGACCTTCAGCGCCACGCCGTAGTCCCGCGCGTACTCCTTGTACTGCCGGTAGACCGACACGCCCTTCCGGGTCGGCTCGGCGACGAGGAACGTCATGTCGAACCGGGTGAACATCCCGGAGGCGAACGAGTCCGACCCGGCGGTCATGTCGACCACCACGTACTCCTCCGGACCGTCCACGAGGTGGTTCAGGCAGAGCTCCACCGCGCCGACCTTGGAGTGGTAGCAGGCCACCCCCAGGTCCGACTCCGTGAAGGGCCCCGTGGCCATCAGCCGGATGTCGCCGTCGTCGAGCCGCACCGTCCGGGCGCAGGCGTCGTAGATCGGGTTGTCCTCGTCCACGCGCAGCAGCCGGGAGCCCTCACCGGGCGGGGTCGTCTTGATCATCGTCTCGGCCGAGGCGATCCGCGGGTTGCTGCCGCGGAGATAGTCCTTGATCAGAGGCAGCTGTGCCCCCATGGCGGGCAGCGCCGCCGACTCCTCCTCGTCGAGGCCGAGTGCGGCCCCCAGATGCTGGTTGATGTCGGCGTCCACGGCGACGACATGGGCTTCATTGGCGGCAAGGTGGCGGATGAAGAGCGAGGACAGCGTGGTCTTCCCGCTGCCGCCCTTCCCTACGAAAGCGATCTTCATGTTCACCTAGGGTAGCCGCATGACTGCGGTGTGCTGTCGAAGTTCGTGAAGAAGGCCACTCCGGGGCGGCGGGTCTGCAAGGGGCGCGTAGCCTCGCTACCTATGAGTACGACTTCCTCGGACCCGCTTGCCACCCTGGGCGCCCTGCCGGGCGTGAGCGATGCGGTGGACTCCGTGCGCAAGGCCGTCGACCGGGTCTACGGCCACCGCGTCATGCGGCGTCGCAGCAACGAAGTGACGGCCGAGGCGGCCCTGCGGGGCGCCCGCGGGTCGGCCGCGCTCTCCGGTGCCGACTGGAACCTGGAGGAGGTGCGCCGACGTACGGACTTCCGTGGCGACGACGGTGCGCAGGTGGTCGGGGCCGCTCTGCGGCTGACCGCCGAGGCGGGCCAGCTGCTTTCCGTCTGGCGTCAGTCCCCGCTGCGCGTTCTCGCGCGACTGCACCTCGTCGCCGCCGGGGGCGCCGCGCCGGACGACTCGGTCGGTCGGCCCCGGCTGGCCGGCGAGCCGGTCGACGAACCGCTCGTCGAGGCCCCGCTGCCGGACGCCGAGGAGGTCGCCGGCCGACTGGAGGGGCTCAGCGGGCTCATCCTTTCGGGGAGCGCGGCACCTGCCCTGGTGACGGCCGCCGTGGTCCACGGGGAACTGCTGGCGTTGCGCCCCTTCGGTTCCTTCAACGGGCTGGTGGCCCGGACCGCCGAGCGGATCGTGCTGATCGGGAGCGGGCTCGACCCCAAGTCGATCTGCCCCGCCGAGGTCGGCCATGCCGAGCAGGGCAAGGCCGCCTATGTGAAGGCCTTCGACGGCTATCTGTCCGGGACCCCGGAAGGGATGGCCGCCTGGATCGCGCACTGCGGACGGTCGGTGGAACTGGGTGTCCGGGAGTCGACCGCGGTCTGCGAGGCACTTCAGCGGGGCGCCGCCTAGAGCGCGGACGGCCCGGAAAAGAGTTGCGGCGGTACCGGAATCGGTACCGCCGCTGGCATGTCCACCCAGTTACCAAGCGTCCTCGATATATGCCCATCAGGCCGGGGTCTTTGCCCGCTCCTGGTGCGGCTGGCCCGTAATCGACGGGTCGACGTCGCGTGGGTGCCCGGTTTCCATGCGCGGTCCGTGGGGCCTGTCTGCGTTCTCAGGTCATCCTCGCGGATGTCCTTGGTCTCGCGGGCCGTTGAGTCCTTTGTACTCCAGGGTCCGGGTGATCGGAAGTGCTGGCGGCACTTCTTTACTTTTGCGTTCAATTACGGACGAGTCGGTTCAATTCAAAGGGGTCGAATTACGCGGACGCGGTGGCGCGGCGACGCGCGGTGTACCAGACGAGTCCGGCCGTGAGGGCCGCCGCACCGACGGCGGCGGCCGCCATGAGGGCGGGGCGGGGCGGCATCGAAAAGGCGGGCAGGCGCTGCTTGAGTCGGACCGGGCGGTCGAAGACGAGGATCGGCCACTCCCGCAGAGTCGCCTCACGGCGCAGCGCCCGATCGGGGTTGACCGCGTGCGGGTGGCCCACGGACTCCAGCATCGGCACATCGGTGGCCGAGTCGCTGTACGCGTAACAGCGGGCGAGGTCGTACCCCTCCGACACGGCCAGGGCCCGGATGGCCTCGGCCTTCGTCGGGCCGTACGCGTAGTACTCCACCTCGCCGGTGAAGCATCCGTCGTCACCGACGACCATGCGGGTGGCGACGACGCGGTCGGCGCCCAGCAGCTCGCCGATCGGCTCGACCACCTCGGCACCGGAGGTCGAGACGATCACCACGTCGCGACCCGCGGTGTGGTGCTCCTCGATCAGGGTGGCGGCCTCGTCGTAGATGATCGGGTCGATCAGGTCGTGCAGGGTCTCGGCGACAATTTCTTTCACCTGCTGCACGTTCCAGCCCTTGCAGAGAGATGACAGATATTCACGCATCCGCTCCATCTGGTCGTGATCCGCACCCCCGGCGAGGAACACGAACTGTGCGTACGCGGTGCGCAGTACGGCGCGGCGGTTGATCAGCCCGCCTTGGTAGAAGGACTTGCTGAAGGTCAGTGTCGAAGACTTCGCAATGACCGTCTTGTCCAGGTCGAAGAAGGCAGCTGTGCGCGGCAAGAAGCGGTTTTCCACAAGGCAGAGCATAGGGGCCCGCCATTCGGCGTAAACCCCGGCGCGTGGGTTTGCCTGAGAAGGGGCTCGGGTACACCATGGAAGTCACGGATCGTTCGCGACCGTGCTAACCCGGTCCGACTCCTCCCCCCCCCCGAGTCGGCCGTGGGGACGACCCCCGCTCTCCCCCCCGGCGGGGGTCGTCGCATGTCCGGACGCGGTTCTGCCGCTCGGTTTCGCGCATCTCTCCTCCTTCTCGCTCGTGACGGGCCATGCCCGCACCCGGCTCGCACCAGCATGCGCGGTCGCGGTGCGTAGCGGAAGGGGTGCTCTCCGGAAGTCGCCGGTTCGAGTTACGGAGTTATTCACAAGGGCGGTCTTGTCCACAGTTCTTGAGCAAGATCCACACGATTTTCCGTAACGCTGCACGGTGATTCCACCCGTGAAGTCCACGGGTTCCGGAATCACCGTTCTCGGGCCACTCCGAGAGCGCCGTGAACCGCGGTGAAGGTGAGTGAAGAAGGGGGCGGAGAACGTGGCTGAATCCAGTGCACGGGATCGTGTGCCGACTGCCGGTCCGCGAAGGGGCGGCCCGCTGATCGTGACCGAGGACGTGGACCTGCTCGACGATCTGTTGCGGTTGTGTGCGGCGGCCGGGGCCGAGCCCGAGGTCCATCACACGCTGCCCGACCGGCGGGGCGGCTGGGAGCAGGCACCCCTGGTGCTCGTCGGGGACGACGCGGCGGCACGGTGCGGCGGTGCCTCCCGCAGACGGGGCGTGATGCTCGTCGGGCGGGACCAGGACAGCCCGGACGTGTGGCGCAGGGCCGTCGAGATCGGCGCCGAGTACGTGCTGCGCCTGCCGGACGCGGAGAACTGGCTGGTCGACCAGATCGCCAACGCGGCCGAGGGCGTGGGCCGCCCGGCGCTGACCGTCGGCGTGATCGGCGGACGCGGTGGCGCCGGTGCCTCCACGCTGGCCTGCGCACTCGCGGTGACCGCGGCGCGGGCCGGGCACCGCACGATGCTGATCGACGGCGATCCGCTGGGCGGCGGCATCGACGTCCTGCTCGGCGGCGAGCGCGCCGAAGGGATGCGCTGGCCCGACTTCGCGCACTCCAAGGGGAGGGTCGGCGGCGGGGCCCTGGAGGAGGCGCTGCCCGCGCTGCACGGGCTGCGGGTGCTCAGCTGGGGCCGGGACGACTGGGTGGTGATTCCGCCGCAGGCCATGCAGGCGGTCCTCGCCGCCGCGCGGAGGCTCGGAGGCGTGGTGGTCGTCGACCTCCCGCGCCGGGTCGACGAGTCGGCCGCCGAGGCCCTGGCACAGCTCGACCTCGGGCTCGTGGTCGTGCCCGGAGAGCTGCGCGCGGTCGCGGCGGCGAAGCGGGTCGCGTCGATGGCCGGAATGGTGCTGGGCGACCTCCGCGTCGTCACGCGTGGACCGTACGCGTCCGGGCTCGACGAGCAATGGGTGGCGAGGGCGATGGGGCTTCCACTCGCCGGAGAGCTTCCCACCGAGCCGGGTCTGCTCGCCGAACAGGACAGGGGCGACCCGCCCGGTTCCGGTGCCCGCGGCCCGTTGGCGCGGTTCTGCTCGGCCTTCTGGGACCGGGCACTTGCCGGAGAGGGCGCCGGGGGTTCCGTCGTGGGAGGCGCGTCATGACCGAGGCGCTGCTGGACGCGGTGCGACAGCGCCTGGCGCAGAGCGGTGCGGCGCCGACTCCGGCGGGGGTGGCGGCCGCGCTGCGTGCGCAGGGAAGGCTGCTCGGCGACGTCGAAGTACTCGGCACGGCGGACGAGTTGCGCGGCGAGCTGGTCGGCACGGGGCTTCTCGAACCCCTTCTCGCCGACCCGGATGTGTCCGACGTGCTGGTGTCCGCCCCGGACCGGGTGTGGGTGGACCGGGGGCGCGGGCTCGAACTGACCGACGTGACCTTCGCCGACGCGGCCGCGGTCCGCCGGCTCGCACAACGGCTCGCGGCCGTCGCCGGGCGCCGCCTGGACGACGCCCGGCCCTGGGTGGACGCCCGGCTGCCCGACGGCACCCGTATGCACGCCGTGCTGCCGCCCGTGTCGGTCGGCTCGACGTGCCTCTCCCTCAGGGTGGTGCGTCCCAAGGCCTTCTCGCTCCGCGAGCTGGTCGGGGCCGGGACCGTGCCGCCGGGCGGCGACCGTGTGCTGAGGGCGTTGGTGGAAGCCCGCGTCTCCTATCTGATCAGCGGTGGTACGGGCGCGGGGAAGACCACCCTCCTGTCCAGCATGCTCGGCGCGGTGGGGGAGAGGGAGCGGATCGTCCTCGCCGAGGACTCGGCGGAACTCCGCCCCGACCACCCGCACGTGGTGCGGCTCGAATCCCGTCCCGCGAACCAGGAGGGCGCGGGACGGGTGTCCCTCCGGGACCTGGTGCGGCAGGCCCTTCGGATGCGCCCCGACAGGCTTGTGGTCGGAGAGGTGCGAGGAGCCGAGGTCACCGAACTGCTGGCCGCTCTGAACACCGGCCACGAGGGCGGCTGCGGAACGGTCCACGCGAATGCCGCCGAGCACGTTCCCGCCCGTCTGGAGGCGCTGGGCACGGCGGCAGGGCTGGACAGGGCGGCGCTGCACAGCCAGTTGGCGGCGGCGTTGTCGGTCGTCGTCCATCTTGTACGGGACCGGGCGGGGCGGCGCAGGATCTCCGCGATCCAGGTCCTGGAGCGCGACATGGCCGGGCTGGTGGTGACCGTTCCGGCACTGCGCTGGGGAGCGTCCGGCTTCGAGCGGGAGCGCGGCTGGGAGCGGCTGGAATCCCTCATCGGCGGTGAGGGATGAACGGCGGCGCGCCGACGGAGGCGGTGTACGCGGCGGCGCTGTTCGCGGGTGCGGCGGCATGGGTGGTGGCCTCGGGGCAGAACCGCGGACACCGCAGGGCCTGGGGGATGTTCGGACCGGACGGGGCGCGGAGCCCTGTGCGGGAGACCTGGGAGGGCGGGCGTGGCCGTCTCCTGGAGTGGTCGGCAGAAAGGCGGGAGTGGGTGTGCCTGCCGATGGGTCTGGTCCTGGCGGTATGCGGTGCGTCTGTGTTGCCGGTGATGCTGGGGGTGGTCGCGATTCCGGTGGTGCGGCGGTGGCTGCGCGGAAGGAGGCTGCGCCGGGACGGGGAACGCCGGGCGGATGCCGTGGTCGACCTGTGCGGCGCGGTGGTGGGTGAGTTGAGAGCGGGCGCTGAGCCGGGGCGGGCCCTGCTCGCCGCCGTGCGCGGGGTCGGTGCGGGGGACGCGTCCTGGTCCGGGGTGTTCGCCGCGGCGCGGTTCGGGGGCGACATCCCCGGCGCGCTGGGCCAGGCCGCGCGCGAACCCGGGCGGGAGGGGCTCGTGGGCGTGGCCGCCTGCTGGCGGGTGGCCGCGGACGGCGGCGCGGGTCTCGCGGCCGGACTGGACCGGCTGGAGAGCGCGTTGCGCGCGGAGCGGCGTGGACGAGAGGAGTTGAGGGCCCAGCTGACCGGGGCCTGGTCGACCGTCGTGGTGCTGGCGCTGCTGCCGGTCGTGGGCATCGCGTTGGGAACGGCGCTCGGGGCGGACCCGCTGAGGGTGTTGCTGCACCATCCGGTCGGACTGGCCTGTCTGGTGGCGGGCGGAGCCCTCGAAGCGCTCGGCCTGGCGTGGGCCGCACGGATCGTACGTGCGGGGGAGGCGCCATGAGCGGTATCGCTTCGGCCGAAGTTGTCCACAGGGTGGGGACGGCGGCCCTGCTGCTGGGCATGAGCGCGGCGTCGGCCCGTGTGCTGGTCCGGTACCGGACCGGGCGCAGGGTACGGCGACGAGGAGCGGCGCTGTTCGCCGTCGCCGTCGCGGAGGCTCCGGAGGCGGGGCGCGCGGTGCCGATGAACCCGGCGCCGCGTGGAACAGGGTGGCGGAAAGCGGCCTCGGGTCTCGGGCAGTGGCCCGCGTTGCTGGGCGTGGTGCTGACGGGCTGGTTCCTGATGGGTGGCCTTACGGGATGGGCGACTGGGCTGCTGGCCGCCTGGGGTGCCCGGCGATGGCAGCGCACCCATTACGGGGAAGCGGCCGAGGCGGAGGCCGAGCGGGCGGCGAGAGCGGCCGAGTCGCTGCGGCAGATGCCGATGGCGGCGGATCTGCTGGCCGCCTGCATCTCCGCGGGGGCCGGCCCTCGGGAGGCGGCCGAGGCGGTCGGTACGTCCCTCGGCGGGCCCGTGGGGACGCGGCTGGCCCGTACGGCGGCGGAGATCCGGCTCGGGAGCGACCCGGTCGCCGCCTGGGGGCGGTTCGGCGGGATACCGGGTGGCTCGGCACTGGCGCGCTGTCTGGAGCGGGCCGGAACGACCGGTGCGCCCGCGGCGGAGCCGGTCGCCCGTCTGGCCGGGGCACTGCGCGCCGAACGGGCGAGCGCCGCCCTGGCGCGGGCCCAACGGGCCGGCGTGCTGATCACCGGCCCGGTCGGGCTCTGCTTCCTCCCGGCATTCCTTTCCGTCGGTGTGGCGCCCGTGGTGGTCGGACTGGCGGGTGGGCTGCTCCGGACGGGGTGACCCGAAAGGCCGATTCAAAAGCAATTCATGCGAACAACTACGTTTCACGGGGGTTTGAAATCATGCGGATGATCATGTGCTGGGTCCGGGCCACGACGCGGCGTATGCGGACGGACAGCGGAATGACGACATCGGAATACGCCGTCGGAACCATCGCGGCCTGCGCGTTCGCTGCGGTGCTCTACAAGGTGGTGACCAGCGCACCGGTGATGGCGCAGATGCAGGCGCTGCTGAAGGACGCGCTCGATGCGAAATTCTGAGCCGGTCGGGGGGAGCGCGGCATGCCGGTCGGCGGTGTCCGCTCGGGAGGGCCCCTTCGGCGGTGACGCGCGGCGCCGGGACCGGGGTGCGGTGACGGCGGAGGCGGCCATGGCGATTCCCGTACTGGTCCTCTTCGCGCTGGCCCTTCTGTGGGCACTCATGGCGGCATCGGCGCAGATCCGCTGTGTGGACGCGGCACGGGCCGGTGCGCGGGCGGCCGCCCGTTCCGAACCGGAGGCGGCGGTACGTGAGGCCGCCCTGTCGGCCGCGCCCGGACGGGCCCGGGTCGAGGTGGTGCGGGCCGATGGACTGTGGCGGGTCAGGGTCGCGGCGCCGGCACCCGGCCCCGGTCCACTCACCGTGACGCTGGACGCGGAGGCCGTCGCCGCGGCCGAGGACACGATCGGGGCGGCGCCATGACGCGGCTCGGGGAGTTCGCGACCGGGCGGCGGCGGACGAGCGGCCCCGTGGCGGCGCGGTGGTCGGGGGCCTGCGGTGAGCGGCGGGACCGGGGAGTGGCGACCCTGTGGGCCGCGGTCACGGCGGTGGCGCTGTGCGCGGTGTTCGCCGTGGTCCTGGCGCTGGGGGAGGCGGTGGCGGCCCGGCACCGGGCCGGGGGCGCCGCCGATCTGGCCGCGCTGGCGGCGGCCGACCGTGCCCTGGAGGGCCCCGAACCCGCCTGCCGGTCGGCCCGGGAGGTCGCCGAGGCGCAGGGGGCCGAGCTGGTGCGGTGCGCCGTCCAGGGGGAGATCGCGGATGTGACGGCCCGGGTCCGCCGTGGCCCCTACACGCCCGAGGTCAGGTCCCGGGCGGGTCCGGCGTCGGAGACGCCCGCCGTGTCTCCGTCGGCCGTGCCTCCGATCACCGGGGAACCGGTGGCAGCGTGGGGCGCGCCCGTCCCGGCCGACCGTTCGGGGCGGCGTCCCGAAGGATCGCGGGCCGCGGGCGGCCGGTGCTTCGGGGGTCTGCGGCCCCCGGGGCGGCCGGGTGGGGGCCCGGGGCGTCACGCGTGCCGGAGGAGTTCGGTGAGGAGGCGGACGGCGCCGCGTTTGTGCAGCGGCTCGTTGCCGTTGCCGCACTTGGGGGACTGGATGCAGGAGGGGCAGCCCGCCTCGCACTCGCAGGAGGCGATGGCCTGACGTGTCGCGGTGAGCCACTCGCGGGCGGTGTGGAAGGCGCGTTCGGCGAAGCCCGCGCCTCCGGGGTGGCCGTCGTAGACGAACACGGTCGGCAGCAGCGTGTCGGGGTGCAGGGGCACGGACACCCCGCCGATGTCCCAGCGGTCGCAGGTGGCGAAGAGAGGCAGCATGCCGATCGACGCGTGCTCGGCGGCGTGCAGCGCGCCGCCGAGGATCTCCGGATTGATCCGCGCCGCGTCGAGCTGGTCCTCGGTGACCGTCCACCACACGGCGCGGGTGCGCAGCGTGCGTGGCGGCAGGTCGAGCTTGGTCTCGCCGAGCACCTCGCCGGTGATCAGCTTGCGGCGGAGGAAGGAGACGACCTGGTTGGTCACCTCCACGGAGCCGTAGCACAGCCGGCCGTCCCCCCAGGGGACCTCGGTGTCGGTCTCCAGAACGGTGATGGCGGTGGTGTCGCGGGCGGTCGTGGAGTACGGCGGCTGGGCGTCCTCCACCAGGGCGACCGAGTCGTCGAGGTCCAGTTTCCGGACCAGATAGGTGCGGCCCTGGTGGAGGTGGACCGCGCCCTCGTGGACGGCGGTGTGCGCGGCGGACTCGTCGACGGTGCCCAGCAGCCGGCCGGTGCCCTCCTCGACGATCTGTACGGGCCGGCCTCCCCCGCCGCGGATGTCCGTCAGGTCGGAGGCGCGCTCGCGCCGGGTCCAGTGCCATCCGGCGGGCCGTCGGCGGAGCAGCTTCGCGGCTTCCAGCTGCGGCAGCAGCTCGGCCGACGCGGGACCGAAGAGCGCCAGATCGGCTTCGGTGAGCGGCATCTCGGCGGCGGCGGCGCACAGGTGGGGGGCCAGGACGTACGGGTTGTCGGGGTCGAGGACGGTGGATTCCACCGGCTGCCGGAACAGGGCCTCGGGGTGGTGGACCAGGAAGGTGTCCAGCGGGTCGTCGCGGGCCACCAGGATGGCGAGCGCGCCCTGGCCCGAGCGCCCCGCGCGCCCGGCCTGCTGCCACAGGGAGGCCCTGGTGCCGGGATATCCCGCGATGACGACGGCGTCCAGGCCGGACACATCGATGCCGAGTTCGAGGGCGGTGGTGGCGGCAAGGCCGAGGAGGGAACCGGAGTGCAGGGCGCGCTCCAGGGCGCGGCGCTCCTCGGGGAGATAGCCCCCGCGATACGCGGCGACACGGGCCGGGAGAGAGCGGTCGACCTCGGCGAGGCGTTCCTTGGCGATGACGGAGATCAGCTCGGCGCCGCGCCGCGAGCGCACGAAGGCGACGGAGCGCACGCCCTGGACGGTCAGGTCGGTGAGCAGGTCGGCGGTCTCGGCCGTGGCCGTGCGCCGGACGGGTGCGCCCTTCTCGCCGTGCAGCTCGGTCAGGGGCGGCTCCCACAGGGCGAATACCATCTCGCCGCGCGGGGAGGCGTCGTCGGCGACCTCGGTCACGGGAAGTCCCGTGAGGCGGCCCGCGGCGACCGAGGGGTCGGCGGAGGTGGCGGAGGCGAGGAGGAAGACCGGGTCGGCGCCGTAGCGGGCGCACAGACGGCGGAGCCTGCGTATGACCTGGGCGACGTGCGAGCCGAAGACTCCCCGGTAGGTGTGGCACTCGTCGATGACGACGTAGCGCAGCGCACGCAGGAAGGAGGACCAGCGGGGGTGGGACGGGAGTATCCCGCGGTGCAGCATGTCGGGGTTGGTCAGGACGTAATTGGCGTACTGACGCACCCATTCGCGTTCTTCCACCGGGGTGTCGCCGTCGTAGACGGCGGGCCGGACGCCGTTGCCCAGCGGGGCCGCCAGTGCCCGGACGGAACGGCGCTGGTCGGCCGCCAGGGCTTTGGTGGGAGCGAGGTACAGGGCGGTCGCCCCCCGGCCGTTGGGGGCCTCGGAGCCGTCCAGGAGGGTGCTCAGGACCGGGGCCAGATAGGCGAGCGACTTGCCCGACGCGGTGCCGGTGGCGATCACGACGGACTCGCCGTCGAGGGCGTGCTCGGCGGCGAGTGCCTGGTGGGCCCACGGATGGCCGATTCCGGCCGCCTGAATCGCGGCGATCACTTCCGGACGGATGCGATCGGGCCAGACGGCATGGGTTCCCGCGCGCGGGGGCAAGTGCTCCGTATGAGTGATGCGCGCGGACCGGCCCGCCCCTGCGGCGAGCCGGTCGAGGACCGTGTCGGGAGAGGGGCTGGAGCCCGCGCTCCCGGGCGGTCGACTGGGGCGGTGATTCTTGGCCATCGGCACCGAGTGTGTCACTGGCGAGACGGACAATGGTCCCAAGGCGTCGTGCATGGCTGCCCGTAAGTGATTGAATGCCATCGCGGCTGGCGATCCGTCCCCTGACTCCGTCGGGGAGACCGAGGGGCGACCGCTCGATAGCAAGGTGCTGGAGGATCCGTGGACCTGTCCTTGTCGACTCGCAATGTGTCCGGCCCTGGTGGCGACCGTACGGTCGTCGAGGTCGGTGGCGAGATTGATGTGTATACCGCGCCCAAGCTGCGCGAGCAGTTGGTCGAGTTGGTGAATGACGGCAGCTACCACCTGGTTGTCGACATGGAAGGCGTCGATTTCCTCGACTCCACCGGTCTCGGCGTGCTCGTGGGCGGCCTGAAGCGCGTGCGGGCGCACGAGGGCTCGCTGCGCCTGGTGTGCAACCAGGAGCGCATTCTCAAGATTTTCCGGATCACCGGTCTCACCAAGGTGTTCCCGATCCACACCACGGTCGACGAGGCCGTGGCGGCGACCGACTGACCCTCCGCTCGCGGTCGGACCGGCTGTGGAGCCGGTCCGGCGGTGTGGCCGGCACGTGGGCCGTTTGGACCGGGCCGCCGGGTGGGCACCGCCGTGCTGCCGACACTCGGCGGGCGGGTTCGGCGAGCCCGCTGAAGGTGCTCGTCAGCGCCCGTCCTCGGTCGCCCGTCACCCGATCGGCGGATTGCGGTCGCATTCCTCCGTGGACGCGGCGGTCGGTCCGGAGGTGGTGTGGTGCGCCTGGCCCGTGTCGGCCGTCGGCAGTCGCCGACAGGGGCCGCGGGCCGGACGGCAGGGCCTCCCAGGCAGGGCGGTGAACCGGGCGATGCTCCCCGGGCCACCGACGCAGACATTCGAACGTTCGAGGGGGATCGCATGGCCACCGTTGAACTCCGCTTCAGCGCCCAGCCCGAACACGTCAGAACGGCCCGCCTCGTGGCGGCCGCCGTGGCGCGACGGGCCGGAGTCGACGAAGCCGTGCTCGACGAGGTCAGACTCGCCGTGGGGGAGGCCTGCAGCCGGGCGGTGGGGCTGCACCGAAGCCATGGCATCACGGCCCCCGTGAAGGTCGTCCTGATCGAGGAGGAGAAGTCCTTCTCGATCGAGGTCGGCGACGAGGTTCCCGGTCCCGGTGCCGACGGATCCGTGTCCGGTGGTTCCGGAAGCCGTGACGCGGCCCCCGGCGGGCTCGACGAGCCGGAGCCGGACACCGACGGCGACGGTGAGGACGAGATGGGCCTGGCGGTCATCAGCGGACTCGTCGACGACGTGGAGGTCAGGTCGGGGGCCGACGGCGGAGTCATCCGGATGAGCTGGCCGAAGACGCCCGCGACCGTCCTGCCCTGAGCGCCCCGCCGGGCGACCCGAGAGGCCCGGGGCCGGTCCGCGGCGCTCCGCGGTACGCGATCCGGGGGGAATCCGTCCGATGACGTCGCCGATGGGGATCGGACGCCGACGCGACCCGACGGTCGCCCCGACGGGGCCGACGACCGCCCCTGATCCATTTTCCATGAGGCCCTGCTGAGCAGGGCCTCTTTTCATGAATGCGCGATCAGCGATCATTCATGAATGCGTTGGGCCCATTACTGCATTCGGATCAATGGGTGAACCCGATCAATTGCCGTTCGGTGGACGAAGGCCAATGGTATTTACCGCGCACTGTTTTGATCGTGTTCCTCTCCCTACAATCCGTCCACGACTTGAGCGCTGAGCGTCAAGGAGGACGTATGGCGGGGTCCGGCACCACATCACTGGCAGAACCGACGCAGCATTCCGCACTTTCCGACCCATCCGACACTTTGGCTTCCGCGGTACTCACCGATGACAATCGCGTCATCGTGATCGTCGTCGCGGTCGTCGCCGTCGCCGCGCTGATCGTCGCCCGTCTGCTGGTGAGGCAGGTGCTGGCGGCGGGCGAGGGCAGCGAGCGGATGAAAGAGATCGCGGCCGCCGTCCAGGAAGGGGCGAACGCCTATCTGGCCCGGCAGTTGCGCACCGTCGGCGTCTTCGCCGTCGTGGTCTTCTTCCTTCTCCTGCTGCTTCCGGCCGACAACTGGTCCCAGCGCGTGGGTCGTTCGGTGTTCTTCCTGGTGGGTGCGCTTTTCTCGGCGGCCACCGGATACATCGGGATGCGACTCGCCGTGCGGAGCAATGTCCGGGTGGCGGCCGCCGCGCGTGAGGCGACTCCGGCGGAAGGCGAACCGGAAAAGGATCTCACCGTCGTTTCGCACAAAGCCATGAAGATCGCATTCCGCACGGGCGGGGTGGTCGGCATGATCACCGTGGGCCTGGGGCTCCTCGGTGCCTCCTGCGTGGTCCTCGTCTACGCGGCCGACGCGCCCAAGGTGCTGGAGGGCTTCGGGCTCGGGGCGGCGCTGATCGCGATGTTCATGAGGGTCGGGGGCGGGATCTTCACCAAGGCCGCCGATGTCGGTGCCGATCTGGTCGGCAAGGTGGAACAGGGCATTCCGGAGGACGATCCGCGCAACGCCGCCACGATCGCGGACAACGTGGGCGACAACGTGGGGGACTGCGCGGGCATGGCCGCCGACCTCTTCGAGTCGTACGCCGTCACGCTCGTCGCCGCGCTCATCCTCGGCAAGGCGGCCTTCGGGGACTCCGGGCTCGCCTTCCCCCTGATCGTGCCGGCGATCGGGGTGATCACCGCGATGATCGGCATCTTCGCGGTCGCACCGAGGCGTTCCGACCGCAGCGGGATGACCGCGATCAACCGCGGATTCTTCGTCTCGGCCGTCATCTCGCTCGTGCTGGTGGCCGTCGCCGTCTTCGTGTACCTGCCGTCCTCGTACGCGGAACTGGACGGGGTCTCCGACGCCGGAATCACCTCGCACGGCGGCGATCCGCGGGTCTTCGCGCTGGTCGCCGTCGCGATCGGCATCGTGCTGGCGGCGCTGATCCAGCAGTTGACCGGGTACTTCACCGAGACGAGCCGGCGCCCCGTCAGGGACATCGGGAAGTCCTCGCTGACCGGGCCGGCCACCGTCGTCCTGGCGGGCATCTCCCTCGGTCTGGAGTCGGCCGTCTACACCGCGCTCCTCATCGGTCTCGGCGTCTACGGGGCCTTCCTGCTCGGGGGCACGTCGATCATGCTGGCGCTGTTCGCGGTGGCGCTGGCCGGGACCGGGCTGCTGACCACGGTCGGTGTGATCGTCGCCATGGACACCTTCGGTCCGGTCTCCGACAACGCCCAGGGCATCGCCGAGATGTCCGGGGACGTCACCGGTGCCGGGGCGCAGGTCCTCACCGATCTGGACGCCGTGGGCAACACCACCAAGGCCATCACCAAGGGGATCGCCATCGCCACCGCGGTCCTGGCGGCTGCGGCGCTCTTCGGCTCCTACCGCGACGCGATCGCCACCGCGGTCGACGACGTCGGGGCCTCGGCCGGGGAGATGGGGCTGAGCCTCGACATCTCGCAGCCCAACAACCTGGTGGGGCTGATCCTCGGCGCGGCGGTCGTGTTCCTCTTCTCCGGACTGGCCATCAACGCGGTGTCCCGGTCCGCGGGGGCCGTGGTGTACGAGGTGCGGCGGCAGTTCCGCGACCATCCCGGGATCATGGACCGCACGGAGAAGCCGGAGTACGGGCGGGTCGTCGACATCTGCACCAAGGACGCGCTCCGGGAACTGGCCACGCCCGGACTGCTCGCGGTGATGGCACCGATCGCGGTCGGGTTCACGCTCGGCGTCGGTGCGCTCGGCTCGTACCTGGCGGGCGCGATCGGCGCCGGCACGCTGATGGCGGTGTTCCTCGCCAACTCGGGCGGTGCCTGGGACAACGCCAAGAAGCTTGTCGAGGACGGCCACCACGGCGGCAAGGGCAGCGAGGCCCATGCGGCGACCGTCATCGGGGACACGGTCGGTGACCCGTTCAAGGACACGGCAGGCCCGGCGATCAACCCGCTGCTCAAGGTGATGAACCTGGTGGCGCTGCTCATCGCGCCCGCCGTGGTGCAGTTCAGCTACGGCGCGGACGCGAGCGCGGGCGTGCGGGCGCTGGTGGCGGTGGTGGCCCTCGTGGTCATCGTGGGCGCGGTCTACGCGTCGAAGCGCCGGGGCATCGCGGTCGGGGACGACGACGGCGCGGACGGAGGGGACGGAGCCGGTCCCGGCCGGGCGGCCGATCCGGCGGCCGCCGGCTGACCGGACCTCAGGGGCCGGGCGGGCGCACGTGCGTGACGGTGCGCCCACCTGGCCCTTCCTTCCCGGGCCACAAGGGAGGGCACGGGCCCGGTACATGGTTCGCGTCTCATCGGAACCACCCGTACGAGTGGTGATTCGGGCGGGTGTTCCCGAATCCGGGGGCCGTGTGGGTGAGTTGTATCTCCCTCGTTCTCCTTGGTGCAAATGGCTGCAAAAGCCGATCCATCGGACGCCCGGCACCCGGATGGAGGCCGTTCGCCGTGTAAGTTCCGGGGCCGAGAGCCTTGGAAGGGACCAATCCGGTGAACAAGAAGTGTGCGGCCGCGCTGTCCGGCGGTGCGGTACTCGTGCTGATGCTGTCGGGCTGCGGCGGCGACGACAGCGACGACAAGGTGAACGACTGGGCCAAGAAGGTCTGCGACCAGGTCCAGCCCCAGCTGCAGAAGATCGCGAACGCCAACGCGTCCATCCAGCAGCAGACCGCCGACAACAGCAAGCCCGCCGACGTCCAGCAGACCGACTCGGCCGCCTTCCAGCAGATCTCGCAGGCGTACAAGGCGCTCGGCACCGCGGTCGACTCGGCGGGCCCGCCGCCGGTCGACGACGGCGAGACGACGCAGAAGGAGGCCGTGAAGGAGCTCAACGCCTCCTCCGCGGCCTACGCCGACCTGCAGAAGAAGGTCGACGCGCTCGACACGAAGGACCAGGCGAAGTTCGCCGACGGTCTCAAGGGCATCGCGGACGAGCTGAACAAGATCAGCACCAACGGCGACCAGGCGCTGAAGAAGCTCCAGTCCGGTGAGGTCGGCACCGCCATGGCCAAGCAGGAGGGCTGCCAGAAGCCCACCGCCTCGGCTCCGCCGTCGGCCGGCGCGTCGAAGGAAGCCTCTCCCTCGCCCAGCAAGAAGGCGTAGCGCACGGGCGCACGGCCCGGCCGGACCCGCCGGTCCTGCCGGGCCGCTGCCGTTGTCAGTGGGAGCCCTCACAATGGGTGATGTGAGTAAGACCAGCCTTCCCGCCGCAGCCCACGCGTCCCCACTCCGCGAAGCCCTGCTCGCCGCCGACTTCACCGCCGACGGCCTGCTCGACCTGCTCGGCGCCCCCGCCTACACCGCGCTCGCCCGCAGCGAGACCGTGCCGGCCCTGCGGGCGACCCGGGGGGACTCCCCGCTCGACACCCTCGTCCGCCTCTTCCTGCTCCAGCGGCCGGTGCCGGCCGAGCGGGCGGCCGCCGTGCTGCCGCTGGAGGAGTGCCTGGCCGACGGCTGGCTGACCTCGTACGAGGGAGAGGTGCGTGCCACCGTCGATGTCCGGCCGTACGGCGGTCCGGACGGCCAGGACTGGTTCATCGTCTCCGACCTCGGATGCGCGGTCGGAGGGGCGGGAGGCATCGGCTCGCGCGAGGAAGGCGTCGTCCTCGGCATCGGCGGGGCCTCCACCACCCTCGCGGGGATCACGGTCCGCCGTCCTGTCGCCTCGGCCCTCGACGTCGGCACGGGCTCCGGCATCCAGGCGCTGCACGCCTCGCAGCACGCCACCAGGGTCACCGCCACGGATCTCAACCCCCGCGCCCTGGACTTCACCCGGCTCACCCTCGCCCTGTCCGGCGCCGCCCCGGCCGGTCTGCGCGAGGGTTCGCTCTACGACCCGGTCGCCTCGGAGACGTTCGACCTGATCGTCTCCAACCCGCCCTTCGTCATCTCGCCCGGCGCCCGCCTCACCTACCGGGACGGCGGCATGGAGGGCGACGAGCTGTGCCGGACCCTCGTGCGGCGGACGGGCGACCGGCTCAACGACGGCGGCTACGCGCACTTCCTGGCCAACTGGCAGCACACCGGGGACGAGGAGTGGCAGGACCGGGTGCGTTCCTGGGTGCCGGACGGCTGCGACGCCTGGATCGTCCAGCGCGAGGTGCAGGACATCACGCAGTACGCGGAGCTGTGGCTGCGGGACGGCGGTGACCACCGCACGGACCCGGCGGAGTACGCCGCACGGTACGACGCCTGGCTGGACGCGTTCGAGGCCTCGGGCACGAAGGCCGTCGGCTTCGGCTGGATCACCCTGCGCAAGTCCGCCGCGGCCGGGGCGGGAGCGCCCTCGATCGTCATCGAGGAGTGGCCGCACGCGGTGGAACAGCCCCTCGGCCCGGCCGTCGAGGCCCACTTCGCCCGCCAGGACTATCTGCGCGAGCAGGACGACGCGGCGCTCCTGGCCGGTCACTTCACGCTGGCCGCGGAGGTCGTGCAGGAGCAGGTCGGCATGCCCGGGGCGGAGGACCCGGAGCATGTGGTGCTCCGTCAGAACCGGGGCATGCGCCGCGCGACACGTGTGGACGCCGTCGGCGCCGGGTTCGCGGGCGTGTGCGACGGCTCGCTGCCCGCGGGCCGGATCCTGGACGCCATCGCCCAGGTGATGAACGAGGACCCGGTACTGCTGCGCGACCGCACCCCGCAGGCCATCCGGCTGCTCGTCGAGGAGGGCTTCCTGGAGCCCCTGCCCCCGGGCGGGCGGGCGACCGGATGATCCGTATCGAGCTGGACGAGGCCGCGCTCGGCGCGACGCGGATCACCATCAGCCCGCTGTGGGACGCCTTCTGCAGCCTGCATCTGGTCATGCCGCACCGCACGCCCTCCTGGCCCTACGAGGAATGGGCGGCACAGGCCCGCGCGGTGCTGCGCGAGGACGACCGGACGGAGCCGCTCCGACTGCTGATCGACGGGCCGGACCAGTTCCCGGACTTCCTGCTGCCGCGCCCGTTCGGGGCCACCGCGGTCGAGACGGAGCTGGACGCGGTGCGCGCCACCCCCGCCGCCGTCGTCCGGGCGGGCGTCGCCGAGCACTACGCGGGGCTGGAGGACCACCCCCTGATCCGCCCGTATCTGACGGACCCGGAGGAGGCCTGCGCGGCCCTCGCCGACGCGTACGCGGCGTACTGGGAGGGCGCCATGGCGGCGCACTGGCCCACCATGCGCCGGCTGGTCGAGGACGAGGTGCTCATCAGGGCCCGGACCTTCGCGACGGAGGGGATCGACGCGCTCTTCACCGGCCTGGAGAGCCGCGCCCGATGGACGCCGCCGGTGCTGGAACTGACCAAGCACATCGACGCCGAGTACCGGGCGGGGGAGCGGCGGCTGCTGCTCGTGCCGCTCGTCTTCGCCGAGGGCTGCCGGCTCTACTCCACCGACGACCCCGAGGTGCTGGCCGTCTCCTTCCAGGCCCGGGGTGCGGCGGCGCTCCGCGAGCGTCCCGCCGGACGCCCCGAGGGCGGGGACCGGCTCGGGCTGCTGCTGGGTCGCGGCCGGGCCTCGGTCCTGCGCCAGCTCGGCGGTCCGCTGACCACGGCCGGGATAGCCGACCGGCTGGGGCTGGCACCCAGCACGGTGTCGGAGCATCTCTCCGTCCTCGCCGAGGCGGACGTCGTCACCCGGCACCGGATCGGCCGCAGCGTGTACTACCAGCTCACGGACAGCGGCCGGGCCCTGCTGGCGCTGCTTTCGGGGGAGGACGTCCTGCACGCCGTCTCCTGAGGGAGGACGCGGGCGGAACGGCACACGGAGGCGGGGCCGGGTCCCGGGGCCCGGACGGGCCGCGAGGATTCGGTGGCCCCCGAATCGATGGCGGGCGCCCGGCGGGGAGTCCTAGCGTCGCGGCCATGCTTGCGATCGAGGCGGAGAACCTGCGCCGCACCTACATCAGCCGGAGCGGATTCCTGCGACCGCGCCGGACCGAGACCGAGGCCGTGCGCGGGGTCACCTTCGAGGTGGCGCGCGGCGAGCTCTTCGGACTGCTCGGCCCCAACGGTGCCGGCAAGACCACCACCATCAAGATGCTCAACACCCTGCTGCTGCCCACCTCCGGCACCGCGAGGGTGCTGGGGCACGACGTGGCGGGCGACCCCGTCGCCGTGCGCCGCAGGATCGGCTATGTCTTCGGCGGGGACCGAGGTCTGTACGACCGGCTCTCCGCCCTCGACAATCTGCGCTACTTCGCCGAGCTGTACGCCGTCGAACCCCGCGAACAGAAGCGGCGGATCGCCGAACTCCTCGATCTGGTGGGCCTCACGGGCCGGGAGAAGGAGCGCGTCGAGGGGTACTCGCGCGGGATGCGGCAGCGGCTGCACATCGCTCGCGGGCTGCTGCACCGGCCGGATGTCCTGTTCCTCGACGAACCGTCCATCGGCGTCGACCCGGTGGCCGCGCGCGATCTGCGGCGTACCGTCGCCGATCTGCGGGCGGCCGGTACCACCGTGCTGCTGACCACGCACTACATGGCCGAGGCCGACGAGTTGTGCGACCGGATCGCCGTCATCGCCGGGGGAACCATCCGCGCCCTCGGCACCCCGGACCGGCTCAAGGCGCGGGTCCAGGAACGGGGCGTGCTGGAGATCGAGGCGTACGGGGCGGGGGAGGAACATCTCGACCGGATCCGGAAGCTGCCCGGTGTGCACGGGGTCGCAGCCGAGGACCGGGGCAGCCGACAGGCCGTCATCGTGCAGACGGAACGCGGGGCGGAGCTGCACACGCAGGTGCTGGCCGTGCTGGACGGGGTGCGCGTCGGAAGCGTCGTCACACGTGAACCCACGTTGGAGGACGCCTATATAGCGATCGTGGAGGAGTCCGAGGCGGAGGACGCGGCGGGATCAGAGGCAGAGCCGGAAACGGAACCGGAAACGGAACCGGAAAGGGAACCAGGAACGGAACTGGAAACGGGAGCGGAATCGGAACGGGGTGACGGGGCGGTGTCCGTGAGGTCCGGCCGGTCCGGGGACGGGGTCGCCGTATGACGCCGGTGCGGGCGTTGCGCCTGATCGTCGTCGGGGTACGTACCCATGTCTCGTACATGAGCCGTTCACCGATCGAAATCACCTTCGCCGTCCTCGTTCCGCTGGTCTACGCGACGCTCGCCGTCTATCTCTTCCGGGCCGCCGACGATCCGGACCGGCTGCTCACCGCGGCCGTCGGGGCGGGGCTGATGGGGATCTGGTCGTCGGTGCTGTTCGGCTCCGGCGGCGCCGTGCAGAACCAGCGCTGGCTGGGCACGCTGGAGACCCTGGTCGCCTCGCCCACACCGCTCTGGCTCGTGCTGCTGCCGATCACCCTGGCCACCGCCGTCATCGGCACCTACGCCATGGGGGCGACGGTGATCTGGGGCGCGGTGCTCTTCGGCGTACCGCTGGACTTCGCGCATCCGCTGTTGTTCCTGGCCGCCGTGCCCGTGTGCGTGCTGGCGCTCGGGATGATGGGGCTGCTGCTCGCGGCCACGTTCGTCCTGCTGCGGAACGCCAACGCGCTGGCCAATCCGCTGGACGCGCCCGTGTGGCTGCTCTCCGGGATGCTCGTGCCCGTCACCGTGCTTCCGGACTGGACGCGTCCGGTGTCCTGGGCGCTGCCCACCACCTGGGGGTCGAAGGCGGTGCACGCCGCGACGTCGGGCGGGTCCGGGAGCGCCGGGGTGCTGGTCCCGATGGCCGTGGCCGTGGGGCTCGGTACGGCGTACGCGCTGCTCGCCGTGCTCGTTCTCGGGCGCGTCGAACGGCGGGCACGGGCGGCCGCCACACTCGCCCTCGCCTGAGGCGGAGCCCGCCGGTCCGCCGACCCGCCGACCCGCCGGTCCGCCGACCCGCCGGCCCGCAGTCCGCCGTCATCGCCTGAGGCGGAGCCCGCCGGCCCGACCGCCGGCAAGTCCCGCCGTTCCGCATTTCTCTGTCGCGTTCACACCAGGAGTTGACCCGTCATGTCTGGCCTCACACCGGTTCCGGCCGCCGCCGCGGACCCGGAGTTCCCTCCCGTGCCCGGGGGGACCGCCCCGCGGGGGCTCGTCGCGAGGACCGTGTCCGCGCTGCGGCTCGTCGTGGTCGGGGGCGCGCTCTCGTACCGGGCGCTGTTCAACTGGACGACGCCGCCCATGTTCATCGGGACCCTGCTGGTCGGCCCGCTGCTGCAACTGCTGTTCTTCGTCTTCCTGGGGCGCCAGCTCCAGGTGGCCGACGACCGTTTCTACCTGCTCGGCAACGCCGTCGTCTCGGCCTCGACCGCCTGTGTGTACGGCGGCACGATGGCGATCGCCAACGAGCGCCGGTACGGCACGCTCGGAGCGGTGCTGCTGAGCCCCCGGAACAGGGCTCCGCTCTGGTTCGGGCGCGCGCTGCCGTATGTACTGAACGGCCTTGTCATCAGCGTCTTCACACTGTCCGTGGCATGCCTGCTGCTGGGGCTGCGGATTCCGGTTGGGGCCCTGCCCGGACTGGGTGCGGTGCTGCTCGCGGCGGCTGCCGGATGCTCCGCCTTCGGGCTGGCGCTGGGGGCTCTGGGGCTGCGGTTCCGTGATGTCTTCCTCATCTCGAACGTGGCCAGTTCCGTACTGCTGCTCCTGACCGGAGCCAATGTGCCGCGAGGGGAGCTGCCCGGCTGGATGCGGGCCGTCGGGGACGTCCTGCCGATGACGCACGCGGCCGACGCCGCACGCGAGTTGTCCACGGGGGCCGGACTCGACGGCCGGGACCTCGCCGCCGAGCTGGCCACGGGGGCGGGGTACGTGGTCGTCGCCGTCCTCCTGCTCGCGGTGTTCGAACGCGGCAGCCGCCGCCGGGCCACGCTCGACGTGATGTGAGACGCGGTCCCGCCGGCCGTCCGTCCGACCCCGTCCACCGGCCCCGGCCCACCCCACCGCACGTCGCGTCGCGCCCCGTACCGCCGGCCCCGGCCCCGCCACCGGATCGCCCGTTCACCCGCTGTTCGTGTCCGCGACGTTCCGCGGTGGGACTCTCCCCGGGCATCGAGCGGCGGCGGGCGGGCGACCGGACCCGGCCGGGCCGCGGGGGACCGGGAGCGTGGGCGTATGGAGAGCGGACCTGCCGTTTTCGCCGGAACGGCGTTCGCGCTGTTCGGCGGCGCACTGCTGTGGTGGACGGGGGCGCGCGCAGTACGCCGCGCGCCGGTGGCGCACGGGGTGAGCCCCGTCGCCTCCACCGTTCTCGCGACTGTGTTCGGCGTACTTTTTCTCGTCCTCGGCGTGTGGTGCCTCACCCGGATCTGAACCGCCACCGTTCCGGCCGTCCCGTGCGGGGAAGCCCTCCGGGACCCCGTACGCCGCTCCGGAACACGCCCGGACCGGCCGCCGATCGCATCCGGCGCCCACGGGGCGGCCGGGCCCCCGCGAAACCCGCAGGCAGACGCCGTGCGCCGGGCGGACCGAGCGGGCCGGGCGGCAGGAATGGCGGAAGTCGGGTTACCGTTCGAGTGGCCGTTGCGGGCTTTTGCCGTTTGACACGGGGGCGGGTTGTACCGTCACACTCCGCAGCGACAGCACTGTCGGCAGCGTCGTCACGCTGCCCTGAGGCCCACCGAGCGTCGACCGGAGAGAAGAGCGAAGTTGTCCCCGACCAGCGAGACCGCACAGGGCGGCCGCCGACTCGTCATCGTCGAGTCGCCTGCCAAGGCGAAGACGATCAAGGGCTATCTCGGGCCCGGATACGTCGTCGAGGCGAGCGTCGGGCACATCCGCGACCTCCCGAACGGCGCCGCCGAGGTGCCGGACGAGTACACCGGTGAGGTGCGCCGCCTCGGGGTGGACGTCGAGCACGACTTCCAGCCGATCTACGTCGTCAACGCCGACAAGAAGGCCCAGGTCAGGAAGCTGAAGCAGCTGCTGGCCGAGTCCGACGAACTCTTCCTCGCCACCGATGAGGACCGCGAGGGCGAGGCCATCGCGTGGCACCTCCAGGAAGTCCTGCGGCCCAAGGTCCCGGTCCACCGGATGGTCTTCCACGAGATCACCAAGGACGCCATCAGGGCCGCCGTCGCCAACCCGCGCGAGCTCAACCAGCGCATGGTCGACGCCCAGGAGACCCGCCGCATCCTCGACCGCCTCTACGGCTACGAGGTCTCGCCGGTCCTGTGGAAGAAGGTCATGCCGAAGCTCTCGGCGGGCCGCGTCCAGTCCGTCGCCACCCGGCTCGTCGTCGAGCGGGAGCGCGAGCGCATCGCCTTCCGCTCCGCCGAGTACTGGGACCTGACCGGAAAGTTCGCCACCGGCCGTTCCGGCGACGCCTCGGACCCCTCGATGTTCACCGCGCGCCTCAGCGCGGTCGACGGCCGGCGCATCGCCCAGGGCCGCGACTTCGGTCCGGACGGGCAGCTCAAGGCGTCCTCGGCCCAGACCCTGCACCTGGACGAGACGAACGCCCGCGCCCTGGCCGCCGCGCTCGCCGACTCCTCGTTCGCCGTCCGCTCCGTCGAGTCGAAGCCGTACCGCCGCTCCCCGTACGCGCCCTTCCGCACCACGACCCTCCAGCAGGAGGCGAGCCGGAAGCTGGGCTTCGGGGCGAAGGCCACCATGCAGGTCGCGCAGAAGCTGTACGAGAACGGCTTCATCACCTATATGCGTACCGACTCCACGACCCTCTCGGACACCGCGGTCTCCGCGGCCCGTGCCCAGGTCACGCAGCTGTACGGCGCGAACTACCTGCCGGACAAGCCGCGCACGTACGCCGGGAAGGTCAAGAACGCGCAGGAGGCGCACGAGGCGATCCGCCCCTCCGGCGACCGCTTCCGCACCCCTGCCGAGACCGGCCTCACCGGTGACCAGTTCCGGCTCTACGAGCTGATCTGGAAGCGGACCGTCGCCTCCCAGATGAAGGACGCGACCGGCAACTCGGTCACCGTCAAGATCGGCGGCCGGGCGAGCGACGGCCGGGACGCCGAGTTCTCCGCGTCCGGCAAGACGATCACCTTCCACGGCTTCATGAAGGCGTACGTCGAGGGCGCCGACGACCCGAACGCCGAGCTGGACGACCGCGAGCGCCGGCTGCCGCAGGTGGCCGAGGGCGACGCGCTCTCCGCCGACGAGATCACCGTCGACGGCCACGCGACCAAGCCCCCGGCCCGCTACACCGAGGCCTCGCTGGTCAAGGAGCTGGAAGAGCGCGAGATCGGCCGCCCGTCGACGTACGCCTCGATCATCGGCACCATCCTCGACCGCGGCTACGTGTTCAAGAAGGGCACGGCCCTGGTGCCGTCGTTCCTGTCGTTCGCCGTGGTCAACCTGCTGGAGAAGCACTTCGGCCGGCTCGTCGACTACGACTTCACCGCCCGCATGGAGGACGACCTCGACCGCATCGCCCGCGGTGAGGCCCAGTCCGTGCCGTGGCTGAAGCGGTTCTACTTCGGTACGCAGGACGGCGACGACGTCTCCGGTGCCGGCGCGGCCTCCGACGCGGGCAACGGCGACGGCGACCACCTCGGCGGGCTCAAGGAACTCGTCACGGACCTCGGAGCGATCGACGCCCGGGAGATCTCCTCGTTCCCTGTCGGCAACGACATCAAGCTGCGCGTCGGCCGCTACGGCCCGTACATCGAGCGCGGCGAGAAGGACTCCGAGGGCCACCAGCGCGCGGACGTCCCCGAGGACCTGGCGCCCGACGAGCTGTCCGTCGAGTACGCGGAGGAGCTGCTGGCCAAGCCCAGCGGCGACTTCGAACTCGGCGCGGACCCGGTCAGCGGGAACCAGATCATCGCCAAGGACGGCCGCTACGGCCCGTACGTCACCGAGGTGCTGCCCGAGGGCACGCCGAAGACCGGCAAGAACGCGGTGAAGCCGCGGACGGCCTCGCTGTTCAAGTCGATGTCGCTGGACACGGTGACGCTGGCCGACGCGCTGAAGCTCATGTCGCTGCCGCGCGTCGTCGGCGAGGACGCCGAGGGCGTCGAGATCACCGCGCAGAACGGCCGCTACGGCCCGTACCTGAAGAAGGGCACGGACTCGCGGTCGCTCACCTCCGAGGACCAGATCTTCGACATCACGCTCGACGAGGCCCTCGCCATCTACGCCCAGCCCAAGCAGCGCGGGCGGGCCGCCGCCAAGCCGCCGCTGAAGGAACTGGGCACGGACCCGGTGAGCGGTGCCCCGGTCGTCGTCAAGGACGGGCGCTTCGGTGCGTACGTCACCGACGGCGAGACGAACGCGACCCTGCGCACCGGCGACAGCGTCGAGGACATCACCCCGGAGCGCGGCTACGAGCTGCTCGCCGAGAAGCGCGCCAAGGGGCCCGCCAAGAAGAAGACGGCGAAGAAGGCCCCCGCGAAGAAGACGGCGGCGACGAAGACCGCGGCCAAGAAGACGACCGCCGCGAAGAAGACGACCGCGAAGAAGACGACCGCCAAGAAGACGGCGGCCAAGAAGACGGCCACGGCCGCGAAGAAGACGGCCGCGGCGAAGGCCACGTCCACCGAGGAGTGATTCCGGAGGCTCGGAATCCGGGCCTCCGCGTGCGGGCCGGGCCGGGACGGTTCCGTCCCGCACGGTCCCGCGTGCCCTGTGGAGCAGGACGGTTCCGTCCCGTACGGCCCGCCCGGCGCGGTTCCGCCGGGCCGGGGCGGCGGGCGTATGTTCGGACGCGGACCCCGGGCACCGGTCCGCTCCCGATAGGCTGGGCGGATGACGCGAGCCGAGCAGCCAACGGTCGTGAGCCCCACCTCCGACACACTTGCCGCAGACTCACGCGAGCGCGCCGTACGTGCCCTGTTGCGTGTTCCCCCGCTGAAGCGGTTGTGGAGCGCCCAGCTCGTCGGCAGTACGGGTGACGCGCTCGCCCTGCTGGTGCTGGTGTTGCTGTCGCTCCAGGCAGCGGTTCTCGAGGGCTCCTTCGGATCCGGGTACCGCGGGGCGGCCTTCGCCGTCGCCGCCGTCTTCGGTGCCCGGATTCTCTCCACCCTGCTCTTCGGAGCCGTACTCCTGGGGCCCCTCACCGCCCTCGTCGCACCCGGCGGGGCTCTCGACCGGCGCTGGGTGATGATCGGCTCCGACGGTCTGAGGCTCGCCCTGCTGGTCGTCGCCCCCCTCTGGATCGACTGGATGCCCGACAAGGCACTCATGATGATCCTCATCACCGTCTTCCTCACGGGCACCGGTGAGCGCCTGTGGACGGTGGCCAAGGAGAGCGCCGCCCCCGCGCTGCTGCCCGCCCCGCCGATCGAGGGCGCCGCGGTGCGCCCGCTGCCCGACCACCTCGACGCGCTGCGACGGCTGTCGCTGCGGACCGACTTCGCCGCCGTGCCGGCCGCTGCCGCGGTGCTGCTGGTCGCCACCTTCGTCGGCAATCTGCTCGGATCGGGACTCGACTGGTTCTCGTTCCACCAGGCGGCGCTGGGGTCCTACGTCGCGGCCGGGCTGTTCTCGGCCTCGCTGTCGACCGTGTACTTCCTGGAATTCCCCGGTACGCCGACGCCCCGGCCCCGCTCGCCCCTGGAGGGGCTGCGCCGGCCGTCCGCGTCCGGCACGCCCGACCGGGGCCGCACCGGAGCGGTGCCGCTCGTCGTCGGGACCTGCGCGGCGGTCGCCGGGGCGATCGCGGCCGCGGCCGCCGTCGCCGTCCTGCACGCCGTCGACCTGGGCGGCGGCCCCGCCACCCTCGCGCTGCTGATCCTCGCCCTGACCGGCGGCACCGGAGTCGGCATCCGCACCGCCCAGAAGGTACTGCCGACCCTGTCGCGCCGCCGTCTGCTCTCGCTGGCCACCGCCGTCACGGGCGTCGCGCTGCTGGTGATGGGGCTGGTCCCGGACACCACGACCGTCGTCCTGATCGCCGTACTCGCCGGATACGCGGCGGGCGTCGCAGCGAACACCGGCCATGTGCTCATCGACCAGGAGACCGAGGAGTCCCGGCGGGCCCGGACCACCGAACACCTCCAGGCCGTCGTCCGGGTCCTGATCGGGCTCGGTGCGGTCGGCGGCCCGCTGCTGGCCGCCGCCATCGGCACCCACCGGCTCACCCTCGGCGACTTCGTCTTCGCCCACGGCGGAGCGGCCTTCACCCTGATGCTGATCGGCGCCCTGCTGCTGCCCGTCGCGGTGATCGTCCTCGCCCGGACGGACGACCGGGCCGGTGTTCCGCTCCGCCGCGATCTGCGTGAGGCGCTGCGCGGCGGCGACCCGGCGGTCGCCCCCGCCGCGACCGGCTTCTTCCTCGCCCTGGAGGGCGGCGACGGGGCCGGCAAGTCCACCCAGGTCGAGGCGCTCGCCGACTGGATCCGCGCCAAGGGCCACGAGGTCGTCGTCACCCGCGAGCCCGGGGCGACCCCCGTCGGCAAGCGGCTGCGCTCGATCCTGCTCGACGTGTCGTCGGCCGGGCTCTCCAACCGCGCCGAGGCGCTGCTGTACGCCGCCGACCGGGCCGAGCACGTCGACTCGGTGGTGCGTCCGGCGCTGGAGCGGGGCGCGGTCGTCATCTCCGACCGGTACATCGACTCCTCCGTCGCCTACCAGGGCGCCGGCCGCGATCTGGCGCCGACCGAGATCGCCCGCATCTCGCGCTGGGCCACCGGCGGGCTCGTCCCGCATCTGACGGTGCTCCTGGACGTCGACCCGGAGACCGCGCGGGAACGGTTCACCGAGGCGCCCGACCGGCTGGAGTCCGAGCCGCCCGAGTTCCACGCCCGCGTGCGCTCCGGCTTCCTCACGCTGGCCGCAGCGGACCCGCTGCGCTATCTGGTGGTGGACGCGGGCCAGGAGCCCGAGGCGATCACCACCGTCGTACGGCACCGGCTCGACCAGGTCCTGCCCCTCTCCGAGGCGGAGATCGAGGCCCGCGAGGAGGCCCGCAGGGCCGCCGAGGAAGAGGCCAGGCGCAAGGCCGAGGAGGAGGCCGCGCGCAAGGCGGAGGAGGAGCGGCTGGAGCGCGAGCGCCAGGAACAGCTCGCCAAGCTCCGCGCCGAGGAGGAGGCCCGCAAGGCCGCCGAGGAGGAAGAGGCCCGCAGGCGCGAGGCCGAACGCCAGGCGGAGGAGGCCCGTCGCCAGGCCGAGGAGGCCCGGCGACTCGCCGAGGAGGAGCGGGCCAGGCTTGCGGCCGAGGAAGCGGCCCGTGAGGCCGAGCAGGCCCGGCTGCGTCGCCAGGCCGAGGAGGAGGCCCGGCTCCGCAAGGAGGCCGAGGCCAAGCGGCTGGAGAAGCAGCGCAAGGCGGAGGAGGCCCTGCTGAGGGCCGAGGCCGCCCGCCGCCAGGCCGAGGCGGAGGCCGCGGCCGCGGCCGAGAGCGCCCGTGCGCGTGCGGAGGCCGAGCGTGCGGAGGCCGAGAGCGCTCGTCGCCGTGCGGAGGCCGAGCGGGCGGCGGAGGAGGCGGCTGCTCGTGCTGCGGAGCGGGCTGCTTCGCCGTCGGAGTCGTCCGGGGCGGCTGGGGCGTCTGGGGCGGCGGGGGCTGCTGAATCGTCTGGGGCAGCAGGGGCAGCTGGATTGTCTGGGGCGTCCGGCGCGTCCGGTGCGTCCGGCCCGTCCGTTCCGGACAACGAGGTGACGGTTCCGACGCCGATCGTCGATCCGGACGCCGTCCGTCGGGACGGAGGCGTGAGGGGCGGTGCGGAGGACCGGGACGGTACGGCCGGCTCGGACACCCTGAAGCAGAGCACCGTCGGACCGAACGAGGTCACCCAGCCGGTGCCCTCGCCGGGGAGCGGTTCGTCGCCCTCGTCGACGGGTCGGGATGCGTCGCCGGCCGCCGCCCGGTCGTCGGACGAGGACGAGACGACGATGATCCCCCGGATCTCCGACACCTCCACGCACCCCGGTGCGGCGGACGAGACGACGGTGCTTCCGCAGGTACGCGAGCCGGGCCGGGGGCCGGTCCGGGACAGCGACCCCGCCGACCGGGTGCCGCGCGGCATCTTCCGGGACGAGCACCCGGCGCCCTCCGCGGCGGAGAGCGAGAACGAGCGGACCCGGGAACTGCCGCAGATCACCGACCCGGAGGCCGGTCCGGACACGGACCGGGACCGGCGCGGTTCCTCCCGGCGGCCGCGTCGCCCTCGCCCCGACTGGGCGGAGGAGACCCCGCTGGACGATCTGCCCTCGCTGGCGGACGAACTGCTCGGCGACCACGACGACGACGGCCCCGAGCCGACGGGCCGGGGACGCCGCAGGCGCTGACGGCGGTCGGACGAGGGCGGCACGCGTGACCGCCCGCGCCCGGCCGGGACGGCCCTCTCCCGCCCTACGGCGGGTGGGGGCCGTACGCCGTTCATGCGGCGGGCGCGCGGAAAGCGTCCGGGGCGGAGGGCGAAAGACGGGGAAGGCGTCCGGGGCGGAGGACGACAGGCGCGGAAGGCGACAGGGGCGGAGTGGGACGAGGGCGGGCGGCCCGGCTGGACTGTCCGAGCGGGTCGCCCGACCGGACCGGCCGGACCGGATTGTCCCAGCGGGCGGCCCGGCCGGACCGGACTGTTCGATGGGGCAGTCCGACCGGACTGTCCGACCCGTCCGCCACAATGGAAGCCGGACCGACGAACGACGTCACGGCGGCAGCCGGGGCGCGAGCCACCGCGGGCCACGCGGCCGTTTCGGGCGGCAGCGGGCCCGCACACCACGGGAAGGGCGGTGACCCATGTCCGTATGGGACGACCTGGTCGGCCAGGACCGCGTGCAGGAGCAGCTCGGTGCCGCCGCCCGGGACGCCGATGTGCTGGTCAGCGCCCAGGCGTCGGGCGAGCCGGTGCCGCCCGGCTCGAAGATGACCCACGCCTGGCTGTTCACCGGCCCGCCGGGCTCCGGCAGATCCACGGCGGCCCGCGCCTTCGCCGCCGCCCTGCAGTGCACGAGCCCGGACCGGGCGCTGGGCGGTGCGCCGGGCTGCGGTTTCTGCGACGGCTGTCACACGAGCCTCATCGGTACGCACGCCGACGTGGACGTGGTCCGCACGGACCTGCTTTCCATCGGTGTGAAGGAGACCCGCGAGCTGGTCCGCCGCGCCCAGCTCTCCCCGGCGGTGGGCCGCTGGCAGGTCATCGTCATGGAGGACGCGGACCGGCTCACCGAGGGCGCGGGCAACGTCCTGCTGAAGGCGGTGGAGGAGCCCGCTCCGCGTACGGTGTGGCTGCTCTGCGCGCCCTCGCTGGAGGACGTGCTGCCCACGATCCGCTCCCGCTGCCGCCACCTCAGCCTGCGTACCCCGTCGGTCGACGCCGTGGCCGATGTCCTGATCCGGCGCGACGGCATCGAGCCCGAGCGCGCGGCCGCCGCCGCCCGCGCCACCCAGGGGCACATCGGCCGGGCCCGCCGCCTCGCCACCGACGAGGGCGCGCGCGCCCGCAGAGCCGCCGTCCTGAAGCTGCCGCTGCGCGTCGACGACATCGGGGGCTGCCTCAAGGCGGCGCAGGAGCTGATCGACACCGCCAACGAGGAGGCGAAGCAGGCCTCCGAGGAGACCGAC
This sequence comes from Streptomyces sp. NPDC057682, assembly GCF_042799575.1. Taxonomy (NCBI): domain Bacteria; kingdom Bacillati; phylum Actinomycetota; class Actinomycetes; order Kitasatosporales; family Streptomycetaceae; genus Streptomyces; species Streptomyces sp. NPDC057682. Next base: position 56,492 of record NZ_JBHVIN010000021.1, read on the forward strand.
GCCAAGGAGACCGAGGATCTGAAAGCGGCGCTCGGCGCGGCGGCCGGGGGGCGGATGCCCCGGGGCACGGCCGGTGCGATGAAGGAGCTGGAGGACCGACAGAAGCGCCGCAAGACGCGTACGCAGCGCGACAGCCTCGACCTGGCCCTCACCGAACTGACGGGCTTCTACCGCGATGTGCTCGCCCTGCAGCTCGGCTCCGGGATCGCCATCGCCAACACCGACGCGCAGGACGCCCTGGACCGGATCGTCCGTTCGTCCACGCCCGAGCGCACCCTGCGCCGGATCGAGGCGGTGGGCGCCTGCCGCAAGGCCCTCGACCGGAACGTGGCGCCGCTGCTCGCGGTGGAGGCGATGACGATGGCCCTGCGCGCCGGCTGAGGACGGGCTTGACGTCCCCTCCCGCAGCACAGCGCCACGGCCGACGCGTCGGCGGGCAGCGCTGAATCACCCGAAAGAGCAGGGAATCGGGCGAGCCGTCGCCGGGCGGTTACGCTCCGGAGATGCACACCAGGCGCCCGCTCCGTACCCTCGCCCTCGTTCTCGGCACCGTCGGCCTCCTCGCCTCCGGTTGCAGCGGCGGCAGCTCGACGACGGGTTCCCCGTCCCCGGCGCGGGCGGGTTCGGCGTCGCCCTCGGCCGTACCGGAGGCGCTCGAACCGTTCTACGCCCAGCATCTGAGCTGGCGGGACTGCGGTGTCCCCGGATTCCAGTGCACGACGATGAAGGCCCCCCTCGACTACGCGAAGCCCGAGGGTGACTCGATCAAGCTCGCGGTCTCCCGGAAGAAGGCCACCGGGCCGGGCAAGCGCATCGGCTCCCTCCTGGTGAACCCGGGCGGCCCCGGCGGCTCCGCGATCGGCTATCTCCAGGGGTACGCGGCGATCGGATACCCCGCACCGGTCCGCGCCCGCTACGACATGGTGGCCATCGACCCGCGCGGCGTGGCGCGCAGCGAACCCGTGGAATGCCTCACGGGCCCGCAGATGGACGCGTACACCCAGGTCGACCAGACGCCGGACGACCGGGCGGAGATCGCGAAGCTGAGCGGCGCCTTCGAGACGTTCGCCACGGGCTGCGAGAAGCGCTCGGGCGAGATCCTGCCGCACGTCTCCACCGTGGAGACCGCCCGCGACATGGACATGCTGCGCGCCCTGCTGGGCGACGAGCGGCTGCACTACGTCGGGGCCTCGTACGGGACGTTCCTGGGCGCGACGTACGCCGAACTGTTCCCCGGCCGCGTCGGGCGGCTCGTCCTCGACGGGGCGATGGACCCCTCGCTCCCGTCGGCCGAGATGAACCGCGACCAGACCGCAGGGTTCGAGACCGCGTTCACCTCCTTCGCGGAGGACTGCGTCAAGAAGAAGGACTGCCCGCTCGGCACCGGATCGGCCGACGACGCGGCGGACCGGCTGAAGCAGCTCTTCGCCGACCTGGACGCCCGGCCGATCCCCACGGGCGACTCCCGCCCGCTCGGGGAGTCCCTCGCGACCACGGGCGTCATCGCCGCCATGTACGACGAGACGGCCTGGCCCCAGCTCCGCGACGCGCTCGCCGGCGCCGAGAAGGGCGACGGCTCCGGCCTGCTCTCCCTGGCCGACAGCTACTACGAGCGCGAGCCCAACGGCACGTACACCAACCTCATGTACGCCAACGCCGCCGTGAACTGCCTGGACCTCCCGCCCGCCTTCACCTCGCCCGAAGCCGTCACCCGCGCCCTCCCCGCCTTCGAGAAGGCCTCCCCGGTCTTCGGCCGTGGCTTCGCCTGGGCCGCCCTGAACTGCGCCCACTGGCCCGTCCCGCCCACCGGCACCGCCCACCGCATCAAGGCCGAGGGCGCCGCCCCCATCGTCGTCGTCGGCACCACCCGCGACCCCGCCACCCCGTACAAGTGGGCCCAGTCCCTCGCCGGCCAGCTCTCCTCCGGCACCCTCCTCACCTACGAGGGCGACGGCCACACCGCCTACGGCCGCGGCAGCGACTGCATCGACACCGCCATCAACACCTACCTCCTCGACGGCACCCCGCCCAAGCCCGGCACAAAGTGCACCTGACCCCACCCCACCCCCACCCTTGACCAGCCCGAACGCCCCCGAACCGGCCTGGTGCGGAGCACCCCCGGAAACTGTGTAGACTTGGCGACGCTGCTGATCGCACCATGGTGCGACAGGGCGTGCCGCCTTAGCTCAGTTGGCCAGAGCAACGCACTCGTAATGCGTAGGTCTCGGGTTCGAATCCCGAAGGCGGCTCAAATTAACCCCAGGTCAGGCTTCTGACCTGGGGTTTCTTGTATTCGTGAGTCTTGAAAACCGGGCTAATCGGTCACCTGCGACCTACGCATTTCAATGCGTAGGTCGCAGGTGACGCTTTCTCGACCCGGCGGGCGAGGTGCCTCTGACCTGCTGTTTCTCTGTCTAGGACAGTTGGTCAGGTTATGCAGTGGGTCGCGGTGGACAACCGGTGGACAGGCGCGCTTGGCGCTCCGCAGAGGTCTACCGCTGCCGTCCTAATGATGCTGAAGTGCGCCCCTCCTTCGCTGGGGAATCGGCGGCGTCGAGACTGGCCAGTTCTCACAAGCCTCAAGAGCTGGCCTGCCTCGGAGGCGGCTATGCAGCGAGAGACGGTTGCGATACCCGGCGGCGAGCTGGGCGTGGGTGTCACCGCACCGTAGATGAACCAGAGCGACCATGTCCGACGTGCGGCGGTACAGTGTCGCCACTGCGCCCCGATCTCCTGCAGCCTCACGTTCAGTCGCGCTCTTGGTGGACACGGGTGATCTCGCTTGAGAGCCTGTCTACCAGGCGTTTCGTCCTTATACAGGACTGTCCAACTCTCGGCCCGCCAGGCCAGCTTGGAAACGGCTCACTGTTTGGGGCGGTTCAGTGTTCCCTCCGCATGTGTTCCGACAGCCGGTGGATTTGTTTGTCCAGGTTACGTGCCTGGGTCGAGTTGCTACCGAAGGCGGCGGTCAGAAGTGGGCGAACGGCTTCGAGTTCCACAAGAGCTTCGTCTAGGTGTTCCGAGGCGGCGAGCATCTGAGCGATGACGAAGCGCGACTCGCGGATTTGGTCTGCGGTATCGCGGCTCGCTGAGGCGTCGGCGTTCTGCACGTAGAAGCGGAGTTGGGGCAGCGACTTATCCGGTTTGTCGACTTCCGCATACGCGTGGCCTGCGTGGTAGGCGCAGTCAAGGACGTACGAGTCGGTCGAGGCCAGATGCTTGCGGTAGGCACGACCGACGACCTCGAAAAGCGTGGCGGCACGGGTGTACTCGCTGGCGTAGAAAAGTGCGGCGGCGAGGAAGTGCCGCAGGCGCAGGTCCAGGAACGGATCGTGGGCGGCGCGGGCGACACCGTCCTCGAGCAGCCGGATGGCCTCGGAGGGATGATCGTTTTCCAGCAGTACCCTTACGTTCGCCTGCAGTTCCTCGGCCTCGGCGTCGGTGAGCTTTCCTCGGCTCGTGGGCTGCTCCCGCTGCCTGGCCGGGGCAAGGAGGGGGCGACGGAATGGACGCGTCGGGTCCCGGTTCTCGTCGCCGCCTGCAGTGGAAACGCTCGGAGTCGATGCCAGGGGCAGCAGAGCCTCGTAGACCGCCTCCGCGGAGGGCCTCTCCCGTGGTTCCTTCGCGAGCATTGACGACAGGAGCGCGCTAAGAGCACCTGGTATGTCGGCCCGTCGGCTCTGGACGGAGGGGGCGGGTGTCTGCAGGTGATGGGCCCGCAGCGGCATGCTGTCGGTCCCGTGAAAGGGCACGTCGCCAGTGAGCAGCTCGTAGAACAAGCAGCCGAGCGAGTAGATGTCCGAGGCGAAGGTCACCGCCTTGCCGAGACACTGCTCAGGCGACATATAGGGCGGGGTCCCGACGGTCTTGTCGATCTGAGTCAGACGTGGCAGCGCGCCGGCGCCGCGCAAGATGGCAATGCCGAAGTCTAGGATCTTGACCAAGCCGCCGTTGACGAGGATCACGTTGGAGGGCTTGATGTCGCGGTGAACGATGTCAACTCGGTGCACATCCGCTAGTACTGCTGCGATCTGGGCCGCGATCGACGCTGCCCATGCCACGTTCGGCGCTGCGGTGTCGTAATCCGTACGGTCGAGCACCGCTTCCAGCGTCGAGCCGCGCAACAACTGCATGACGAGCCACAGCTGCACGCTGCCATCGGGGACGGTTTCAACTCCCGTGTCGTAGACCGCAGGAATCCCGGGATGCTCCAGCTGCGCCGTGGTACGGATCTCGCGTAGGAACCGCTTACGGTCACGTTCCAGACCGTCAAGGATCTCCGCTGCTTCTGGACTGTCCGGCGAAGCCGGGATCGCAGCCGCCGACGACGGGCGAAGCACCTTGATGGCGACGCGTCGGTCCAGCCGTTCGTCATAGCCGTGGAAGACCTCGCTCATGCCACCGCGGCCGATCGAACCGTCCACGCGGTAGCGTCCTGCGAGCAGAGGTCTTTCGGCTGGATGTTCTGTATCGTCCGTCATGCCCCACTCCTGCCAGAGAGCTCGGAGCATACGGCTCAGCCTGCCCCGCTGCCTGTCTGTTACAGCGATTACTGCTCGATCGCCTGGCCTCCGGTTTCACGACGCATCTCACTGCGAAGTTTCGCGAGGGCTTCGTCGCGCGCTGGTTCGGTGATGATCCGGTAGGCACGCTTGCGAGCCGCCTCCTTGATCGCCTTCTGGAACTCGTTGTTGTCGAAGTACAACTTCATGAAGTCGGTGTTGCGTTCGGCGTTCTCCGCGACGATGTCGTCGAGGCGGTCGTCGGCGACCTGTCCGAAGCGGGCCTCGTCGTTCATGAGCGCGATCTGCTGCATCGAGGTGTCCTCGACCAGGCCGACGACCTGCTGGTAGACCAGGATCTGGTCGGAGGTGCTCAGGTCGAGGCCGAAGCGCTCGTTGAGATCCTCGATGATTTCGGAGAGCGGTTTCACCTCTGGCTCGCGGTAGCCACCGCCGTCGGCGGCGTGCCCCCGGACGTCGCGGTCGCCCGCGGTGGAGAGCGAGACGTTGTGCCGGCCAGTGAACTCGAGCCGGAAATGACTCAGGTCGGCGTCCCCAATGTCCACCGAGGCCGAAGGCCGCCCCGGCAGGCGGATCAGCAGGATCCTGCCGTACTGGTAGAGGCGCTCCAGGTCCCGGTCGCCCCAGTCGACGATCTGGGCGATGAGGCTGTAGGCGCGTACGTAATCCTGCAACGCGCCCCGGAAGCCTTCGCGTTCGTCGTCTGTTTCCAGGGCGTTGAAGCGGTCGAGAGCGGGCTTGAGATACTCGTGGAGTTCGGCATGGAGCTTGCGTTCGGCGGCGTCCGGCATCCGGCCGGGGCCAGCTGCGGACAATACGCGGATGAAGGCTTCCATTTCCGATGCGGCGAGGAGGCCGTATCCCATCACCTCGTGCTGCTTGGTGTAGAGGAGGTTCGGGTCGCTCGGCTCGGTGATGGTCGTCTCGAACCAGTCTTCGAAGGCGGCCTGGACATCGGCAGCCTCGTTGACGAAGTCGAGAATGTGCACGTCATCCTGCGACTTGAGCGGGTGGATGCGGTTGAGCCGGGAGAGCGTCTGCACGGCCGCGACACCGGTCAGCGGCTTGTCGACGTACATCGCGCACAGCAGTGGCTGGTCGAAGCCGGTCTGGTACTTCTCCGCGACGACCAGAAGCCGGTACTCATCCTGGGCACGCGCGACTGCCTGTGGATCGTCGGCCTTGGTGTAGCCGAACCTGTCCGGCAACTGCCCCTCGGGGAAACCGTTGAGCTGGGCCTCCGTGAACTCCAGACCGGCGTCGTCCTTGAGCTGCCCGGAGAACGCGACGAGAGCGCCGCAGTCCTTGTACCCGCGCAGAGTGACGTACGCGCGAATCGCTTGGTAAAGGTCGAGCGCGTGCTGACGACTGCTGGTGACGACCATGGCCTTGGCCCGGCCGCCGAGCCGCCCGGTGATGTTCTCTCGGAAGTCGTCGACGATCAGCCGCGCCTTCTGCTCCAAAGACTTGGGGTGCTGCTCGGCGTATCGGACAAGCTTGGTCTTGGCCTTCCTCTCATCGACATCAGGGTTCGAGATGGCCGACTCGGCCTGGTCGACGGCAGCGTTACGCAGGCGCCACTTGGTGTCATACGTGATGTAGTTGGCGAGCACGTCGAGGATGTAGCCCTCGTCGATCGCCTGCCGCATCGAATAGATGTGGAAGGGCACGTACATGCCCAGCTCGCCGGTGCGCTGATTCACCCGGTCTGGGTCAAAGGTGCCGAACAGCTTGAGGGTGGGCGACTTCGGGGTGGCGGTGAAGGCGAAGTAGGACAGGTTTGGCTGCTTGCCGCGTACCCGTGTCATGTACTCCACGGGGTCCTCGTTCTCCTCGCGAGGGGGAACATTCGAACCGAGTGCTTGCTTGATCTTGATCGCCGATTCGCTGCCCTGTGAGGAGTGAGCCTCGTCGATGATGACCGCGTAGCGCTTGCCGGACAAGCCCATGTCGGTGATCTTCTTCAGCACGAACGGGTACATCTGCAGCGTGCTGATGACAATCTTCGATGTGGAGTCGTCCAGGGAGCTGGCGAGTTGAGTCGAGTCCTCGTCGATCTTCTTGACAACACCAGGGGTGTGGTCGAACTGGAAGATGGTCTTCTGGAGTTGCCGGTCGAGGACCACCCGGTCGGTGATTACGATGATCTTGTTGAAGACCGGCTGATTAGCGGCGTCGAATAGGGTGGAAAGGCGGTGCGCCAGCCACGCGATCGTGTTCGACTTGCCGGAGCCGGCTGAGTGCTGGATCAGGTAGTTGTGCCCGGCCCCGTGCTCCCGTGCGTGGGTGACCATCTTCTGTACGGCGTCCCACTGGTGGTAGCGCGGGAAGATGCGGGGCGAGGTGTGCGGGTTCACCTTCGCGCCCTTCTTGTCCGGGGCCTGGACGTGGATGAAGCGGTGCAAGATCTCCAGCCAGTTGTCGCGCTGCCAGATCTGCTCCCATAGATAGGCGACGCTGTACGAGCCGGGGGCGCCGGCCGGGTTTCCGGCCCCGCCGGACACACCGGGGCCGTTGGAGCCGAGATTGAACGGCAGGAACTGTGTATCCGCACCGCGCAGCCGCGTGGTGATGAAGGCTCGGTCGGGGTCCACGGCGAAGTGGACCAGGGCGCGTTTGGCGAAGAACACGTCGTTCGGGTCGCGGTCGCGGCGGTACTGCGCGACTGCGTGGTCGGCGTTCTGCTGCGTACTAGGGTTCTTCAACTCGGCGGTGGCCACCGGTAGGCCGTTGACGAAGAGCGCCATGTCGAGGGAACGGCGAGGGTGGCGGGTGCTGTAGTGCAGCTGGCGGGCGACGGTCAGCATGTTCGCGTTGTACTCGGCGAGTGCGTCCACGGCCAGGGTGTGGCCGGGGCGGAAGTACACTAGGTCGATCTGCACGCCCCGGTCGCGTACACCCTGGCGCAGGACGTCCAATACGCCCCGCGCGTCGACTTCGGCGGCGACGCGCTCCGCGAACTGACGCTGGGCGGTGTTCTGGTCGCCACCGTAGAAACCGATGAGCCGTTCCCAGGCTTTCGTTTGCGTCGCGCCGATGAAGCGGTACATCTCTCCGGTGTCGATACCGAGCTCGACGTTGAACGTGCCTTGGGCGCGGGACCATCCGCGTGTGAGCAGCTCGGCCTCGATGTTGACCTCAAAGGCGTTTTCGGAGTGGGCTCCGTGGTTCATGCGATGCCCCCGGACGGGGTTGCGGTCGTGATGTCGAACTGGCCAGTGACAGCAGAAGTGATGAGAGTCTGGCGGCGTTCCGCGAGTAGGGCAAGCTGGCCGTCAATAGCATCGGCAGCAGAATCGATTGCCAGATTGCTCGACCGAATAACTTCGACGATGTTTCGCTGCTCCCGGATGTCCGGCAACGGGATCCGCAACCCTTGCAGATCTGGCATGTAAATAGTTTTGTGCGTCGAGCCCATTGCGAGCCTATTCAACAGATCAGTGCGCATCGCTCGGAGGCACCACAGCAAGAAGAATGGGTCGAGTTTAGGTCCACATGTCCAGGTCGCGAGATCCTGACTCGTTGCCATGTCTCGCCCCATGACTGCCGAATATCCAGCTGACGCCGCTGTGCGGCAGAGGACTACCGTACCGCTTGGGTGAATTTCGGCGGAACTGTTCAAGAGTCCCGTCTCGCTGATCTTTTCGCGAGTCTCCGTGAGGACTTCGAGGCGGTCAGAACGCATCTGACTTACTTCGCCCGTCGTGACCCATGGAATTGTGCAATCCATCCACCATTCCGGCTTGTTTCTGCTCGGCGTATGCCCACTTCCCATGCGAGCCACGTGGCCGAGCTTCACTGCTTCCCAGGTAGAAGGAAGGGTCTCGACCCAAGCCAGGGTCGACGGGATACGCTCTCTAATTTCCGATCCAGTTACCGCACTAAAGAGCCCCGCCGCTCGCCGCTCAAGAAGTGCCCGCTTTGCGGCTTCTTGAATAGCCTTCAAATAGTCGATCCGTGCAGTCTCGGCGTCAAGGAAGTCTGCAATGCGACGCTGCTCCGCTAGAGGAGGGAGAGGGGTCGGTGATCCGGAGAGACGCTCTCGGTTCAGTTCGATCTGATTGGTCGCGCCTGAAATCAAAACTGAGTAAACGTAGTCCTGGAACGGCGTGGAAATGAACCAATAGTACATGTATCGAGGGTCTATGATTTGTGGATCCGCGCGAGTGACCGTCACGTGTCCGTCGGCAATGCAGGGGCGGTTGTCTGGTCCGGCGGTGAAGTAGCCGACGCGCCCCAGGGTTCCGGTCCCTGTTGAATTGATCAGGACGTCACGAGGCAGCAAGTAGCCTTTGATTCTTCTCGGGTCACCGCTGTAGTTGTGGAAGCGCGTGCGCTCCCAGTCGAGACCGGTGGCTTGGTTTGCTGCTTGGCTGATTACTCGGACCGGCCCATTTTCAACGTAGTCGGGCGCCGTGCCTCGATTGAGGAATGTTGAGATGTACTTGAGTGGCGACCAGGACCACGAATCCGGGATCGGGATGTTGAAGCCTGAACTCATGCGGTCACCTCACCCAGCAGCTTCTGGATCTGTGCCTCAAGTTCGCGCAGTTCTGCGTCGATCTCGGCCAGCGGCCGTGGCGGGGTGTACACGTAGAAGTGCCGGGTGAAGGGGATCTCATAGCCGACCTTCGTTTTGTCGTGGTCGATCCAGGCGTCCGGAACGTGCGGAGTGACTTCACGGGCGAAGTAGGTCTCGATGTCCTCGCCGAGCGGGATGTTCTCGTAGTCGCGCAGGTCCGGATCCGGGAGGACCGTTTCGATGCCGGCCTTCTTGACCTTCTGGACCTCACCCTTGGGATCCGAGACGGAGACCGCACCCCAGAGCCCCTTGAGTAGCGCCGCCGTGCCTGGCCACTGTGCACCGTCTGCTGCCATGGCCGCGTGAAGGGCGTCCCGCGCTTCCCGCTTAGTCCACCATACCGAGCCGACCAGTCCGCGCAGCGCCGCTACCATCGCTTCGCGGCCTTCCCACTTGGCCAGGGCCTTCGCGTTCTCCAGTGCCGACAGGGTGTCCTCGGTGATCTCAAAGCGTAGCTTCAGGGGGCGTTCGACGGTGATGCGGTGGTAGCCGAAGTCACGGGTCTCGAAGACCTTGACCTTGGCATGGTCCGGGTGGTTCTCGTCCCCCTCGCCCTTGAGTGCGTCGACGTACATCTCGGTGATGTGCTTGATCTGCTCGTCGTTGATCTGCTTGCGCTTTTCGCCGAAGGACTTACGCATCTTCTCCCACTGGTCACGGGCATCGACCAGAGCCACCTTGCCGCGCAGCTTCTCGGGCTTGCGGTTGGAGAGGATCCAGAAATACGTGGAGATGCCAGTGTTGTAGAAGAGCTGGTCAGGTAGGGCGACTACGCCTTCCAACCAGTCGTTCTCCAGGATCCACTGGCGGATCTTCGATTCGCCGGACTCGGCCGCTCCCGTGAAGAGCGGCGAGCCGTTGAAGACAATGCCCAGGCGGGTCCCCTTGCCCTCGACGGGTTCCATCTTCGAGAGCAAGTGTTGGAGGAAGAGGAATGATCCGTCGTTGATGCGCGGTGTACCCGCACCGAAGCGACCCGCGTGGCCGATCTCGGTCTCGGCCTCGACCTCGTCCTTGACCTTCTTCCACTCCACACCGAACGGCGGGTTGGCCAGCATGTAGTCAAACTTCTGGTCCGGGTAGCCGTCGTCGCTGAAGGAGTTCCCGAAGTAGATGCGGCCGGGCTGGTTGCGCATGAGCATGTCTGCCTGGCAGATGGCCCAGGACTCCGCGTTGAGTTCCTGCCCGAAGAGGTAGACCTTGGTCTTTGGGTTGATCGACTTGATGTGGTCCTCGGCCGCGGTGAGCATGCCGCCGGTGCCGCATGCCGGGTCGAGGATGTTGATGACCTGACCCTCGCCGGCGATGGTCTCGGCGTCCGGGGCGATGAGTAGGTTGACCATCAGCTTGATGACTTCGCGCGGAGTGAAATGCTCACCGGCAGTCTCGTTGGAGTCTTCGGCGAACTTGCGGATCAAGTGCTCGAAGACGTAGCCCATGTCGTGGTTGGAGAGCTTGTCGAGGTCGCGCATCGTGTTGAACTTGCCGACGACCTTGTACAGGATCTTCGCGCCCGCGAGCCTGGTGATTTCGTTGTCCAAGTCAAAGCGGGACAGGATCTTCCGAACGTTCGGGGAGAAGCCGTTGATGTAGTCACGGAGGTTCTTCGCGACGTTCGGGGCGTCCGAGGCGATCGAGGCGAAGTCTTGATCGGAGGTGTTGTAGAAGGGCAGCTTGGCCGCGAGCTCAAGCAGCCGGTCCTTGTTCTGAACCTCCAGCGACGCGTTGCGGGCTCGCACCGCGTCGCGGGTTGGCGCCATCACCGCGTCGAGGCGACGCAGCAACGTGAAGGGCAGGATCACCTGCCCGTACTCATGGCGCTTGTAGTCGCCGCGCAGCAAGTCGGCGACCGACCAGACGTCGTTCGCCATCTTGGTGTGCGTGGGTGCTGAGGTCACAGAACTCTCGTCTCGTCGTCAGCCGGCTTGGCTTCATCAGTGTGCTGCGAGGTGGTGAACTCCGGTGCCAGAACACCGGTGGCCAGCCCAAGGAGGGTCTGCTCGATGACGTGTGTGCTCGTCTTCGCAAGCGTGGTGAGTACGTCTTCGAGCTGCTGGAGGTGGCGGAACGCGTCTCCGTAACGGCGTTGATCGAAGAGGGGCATACGAGGAATGCGGCAGCGGCGCAGGTCCTCACGGCTGAGTACGCCGAGGGTGTTGGACACCGGCAGTGCGTTGGCGTCGATGCGCAGGAACGTGGCGAGGAAGTGCGCGTCCAGCCGGGTGTCGTCGATCTCGATGACCTGAGCGATGCCGATTTCGTCCTCGGCGCTGCCGGTAGCGACAACCGGCGGGCGGCCGTGCATCCGAAGAAGTAGATCGCCTGCGTGCGGGGTGGTCTCGCGGGAACGGATTCTCAGGGCGCCTGCACGTTCCAGCTCGCCGAAGGTCACGTACACGTGGTGCGTCGGCTTCGGCGGCGCGGCGAAGCGCGGAAGACCTTGGCCGAGGCTCGTGTACATGATCCGCAGCCGGTCGGTGACTCGGCGGAAGTCCTCGGGGCTCGCCTCGGTAGGAGAACTGATGTACCGGGAGGGCAGAAGGCTGGCGTCGCCGTCGAGGATCTCTCGGCGTGGAACGGCGCGGAATCTCGTCGGGTGGGCATCAGAGAAGAGACGTTGCCAGGCGGCGAACTCCTGCGGTACATCAGCAGGGTCGCCCAGTCCCGAGAGATCGACCATGCGCACTGTCTCCGTGGCGACAGCGTCGTAAGGGCGTTGCAGCACCCAGAGACAGAGCCCGGTGTCGGATGCCGATCCCATTCCCTTCGGCAGTGCGATCACATCGCGCAGGACCCCGGAACGTGTCAGCTCAGCGCGGATGTGTTCCCCGGAGGGCTGAAGGCTAGTACGGGGCGTTACGGCGACCACGGCCAGGCCGCGAGGCCGTAGATGGGCGTAGCAATGCTGGACCCAGGCCAGTTCGCCGTCACGTGGAGCAGCGACACCGAATTCCCAGCGCGGATCATCGGCCAGCTCGTCGGCCGGCCACCGGGGGAGGTCGAAGGGAGGCTCGCAGACCACTGCAGCCGCCTTGCCCAGGTAGGCGTCGAGTTGATTGTCCAGAAAGGAGTCGCCGGTGCGGATCTCGTACGGTGCCCCGTGTGCGTTGTTGCGCAGATTGCGGGCGGCGGCGGAGGCGGCTGACTCCTCGATTTCCTGGCCGACAAGATTGACGGCATCCCCGAAGCGGTCCGCGACGGCCAGCAGCAAAGTGGCGTCGGAACAGGCTGGGTCGAGTACCGCAGGTTCGTCCGTGAAACCGACCTCGATCGGTCGTGGCGTTGCGGTCGTGCGTGGCAGCAGCGCTGCCATCACCCTGGCCAGCAACTGCCCGGAGTCCAGGTTCGCGATTCCCAGCCCCGCTTCTGCCGTCGGCAGCTGGTCGCCGTGCGGAACAGGGTACGGCGCCTCTTGGGCCACGCGGTGGGTGCCGGTTTTAGTGCGGCCGGCCGTCGACAGCTGATCGCCCTTGCCGGTGGCTTCCAGCCACGCCTCGACCTCGGTCCGGGAGAACGTCGGCCTGCGCTCGTCACCGCCCACAGGCTGAGGGAACGCGGGGTAGCGACGGCGCCAGTTGGACACGGCGGCACGGCCGACACCCGCCAGCCTGGCGATTGCGGCGGCGGTCATCTCCTCGGACTCGGCTGGGGTCATGGCAGTGACCATATCGGGCAGATCTCACCCCCGGCAAGCCCTTGTGTACACCTAGGCCCTCCGTCAACGAGCGTTTGTGAACATCGATGACCTTCGTCAACATGCTTGCCTTCCGTCGTCCGGTGTGGCTACGGTTCCTTCCGGTGAGAGCCCTTGGTCCGCCGCCTGCACTCGTCACGCCATCACAGCCCGGCACGCCCCAGTCGTCCCTTGGTCTCCTGGCGCCGGACGCGGCACGCCCGCTAACGGAACCGACGTTCCACAGATCGAGCAGATCCCCCGCCCTGAACACGGAGGAATCCCGGTGCACCATCAGCGCAAGGTCCGCACGAGCAGGCGGGAACCCCGTCCCTGCCGCCCCAAGCGGCAGACCTCCTGCGGCAAGACCAGGTTTGTCGACCGCATTGCGGCCGACCTCACGCTCGCCGGGATCCGCGCCCGCGGCCGTGCCAGGGGGAAGGACCCCATCCGCTCGTACCTCTGCCCGAGGTGCCACGGCTGGCACCTGACCTCGGCCCCGGCCCGCCGTGTACACGGCGGGCCCCAGATGACGACCCGCCGTCACTAACCGGCCGGAACCAGGTGCCGATGGTTCGAAGGGCACAACCGAACCGTCGGCACCCTCCGCACGTGGTCAGACCGCTTCGCTGGCCAAGCGAGCTGTATGTGCACCAGAACGTCTCCCTGCCACAACCATCGAAGACGAGGACCCCCGTGACCCTTGAAGTCTCCCGCACCGTGACCCGCCCTCCTACGGCGAAGAAGGCGCCGACCACCCGGAAGAGCTCGCTGCACCGGCTGCGCGCCAAGGGGCCCGATCGAGGCGAGGACCTCAGTGCCTTCGTGCTTCCCCGCTACTTGGACCGCGAAGGCTTCACGAGCCGTCCGGTCAACAAGGATGGCCTCGTCGGCCTGCTCGTCACCGGCACGATCGCCCCGGGCCGGGCCGACTGGTGCGACCCGCTCAGCATCCTGACGGGGCACCCCGTCGCGGAGGAGAACCGGACCTCGCTCGCCCTCTTCCTGGTCCGGACCGAGAACTCGGTGTACGGCATCACCTACGGCATGGGGCACCTGATGATCGACCCGGTCCGGATCGACCCCGGGTTCGGCATCGAGTTCGCCGTCCGCTGCCTGAAGAAGGACCGCATCACCAAGGTCCGCCGACAGGTCATGGACGCCCGTGGCCGCACCGACGAGAACTCCGCCACCAGCGGTGAGCACATCCGAGGCTTCGGCATCGAACAGTTCGGCGAGATCGTCAGCCAGATCTCCGGACAGATCGAGAACGTCCCCCTCACCTTCACCGCAGGGAGTAAGCGGCCGGCCCACGTCACTGGCAACGACAGGTCGATCAAGATACATCTTGGCAACTCGCCCGCCGCCCTCCTCCGTGACCTCCAGGAGATCGAGGAGGTGTGCGCGCGGCCCAACCCGCTGCCCGAGTTCGAGTTCATCGCCCAGGTCCGACCGCTCAGCCCGAAGAGCGAGCAGGCGCAGAAGCTTGACGTGCGCCTCGACGCCATGCTTGGCGAGGGGCAGACGAGCCGCATGGCGCTTGCTGTGCCCAGCGTGTGCAGGGAACATTTCGAGTTCGCCGAGTCCTTCAAGGTGACGCTCGCCGGTCATGCCGGGCAGCACGCCGAGCTTGACGTCGACCAGCTTGTTGCCGCTGTCCAGCGTCGTCCGGAGGGAGGTCGCCTGCGTGCGCTGCGCGAGGGCCGTATCCAGATGTTCTCCAGCACCGACGACTCCGAAGCGAACAGCGGCAAGGTTCCTGTCGACCACTGGTTCACTGCAGAAGTCCCCGACGGGGTTGCGCACTACTTCTACTGGCAGGGGAAGTGGTACGAAATCGGAGCCGAGTACCTCACCGTTGTCGAGCAGCGGGTCGCCGATCTCCTCGCCCAGCCTGCCAGCGTCACCATGCCGCCCTGGACCGTCGAGATGTGCGAGACGGGCGAAAGGTGTGGGGTTCCCCAGGGGCACAAGAGGCACAACGTGCATGACGAGGATTGGTACAACAAGGAGGTTGCCGCGCAGGATCGGTATGTACTGCTCGATAAGAACAACGTACACACAGAGCGCCTGCGGGGAGGCGGCCTGGAGATCGCTGATGCTCTCGGGCCGCAGGGTCAGTTCATCTGCGTCAAGAAGGCAGCATCCAGTACCGCCCCGTTGAACCACCTCTTCGCTCAGGGGCGCGCCGGGATCGAGACGGTGCGCTTCGACCTTCAGGCCCGGAAGGACTTCCTCTCGAAGGTGGACAAGCTCTCGCCCAGGCACGCGCTGGACAGGTCGTTCAGTTCACCGACGCTCGTCTTCGGGATCCTGCTCAAGAATGGGGCAGAACTGACTCCGGACTCGTTGTTCGCGTTTGCCAAGATCTCCCTCCTGCATACGGCGACGGCGCTCGAGGGGATGGGAGCTCGCCTCGAAGTCGTCTCGATCTCGCGGACGGCAGAGACTGGGATGGCCCGCGCAACCACGGGCTGAAGCGTACGGTCCACGCCGCCCGAAGCGGGTCCGGCTCTGGTCCCGGCGTCCGCTCGTGTGAGGGACGCCGAGCGGATGGGCACGGATCGCAATCAGTCGCGAGCCATGTCCCGCGATCGCTGACCGATCGACATCTCGAAGTCCTCCAGGCGTGGGAAGAGTAGGTCAGTGCCACGCGCGTTGCCGTTGAACAACAAGCCGGTCTTCGCATCCCACTGGAACGCGAGCGCCTTGGCCTTGTCCGCGAACTGGCACGCTGGCCGCGTCAGTCCACTACGAGTCAGGACGAGGAGCTGCTTCTCCTCGGCCGCGGCGACGCCATTCAACCGTTGCACCTCCGAAGTGGACATGCTTCGGGCGGAGTTGTGCCAGGCGATGTGGCGCGAATGTGAGACAAGCGGAGAACTGGAATCGCCCCATTCGACGTCAGCGAGGCCGAATGCCCGGAGCTGGCTCTCTACCCGGCGTACGAGAAGGTCTGGGGGAAGTTCCTGCGGGGCGGCCCGCTCGCCCGCGGAATGGGTGGTTGGCAGGAGTTCTTCCAGCAGGTCAGTGGTGCGCACGCCATCAGGAGCAGCGCGGAACGGAGGAGCGTCAACCGGACTCCACGGGTCGTGGCACTCCCAGCTCGACTCCCTGGTGAGCTCACACGCCAAGTAGGCAATCGCCTTAGGGGATACGTCGACGAGGTCGGCGACATCGGGGAGCTTGCCGATACCCTGAGGATCGCCGGCGCCCAGAGGGTCTGCGAGCCGAGCCCACTGCCGTTCACGCGGATCGTAGATGTCAGCCCGCCAGCCGAGGGTCTTGTGGTGGGAGGCGCGGTAGGCGAAGTCGCCGTAGGTGGCGTCGAGGTAGGACCGTGTCCCGGTCCTGGCGATCCCTACTCTCGGATCCCACCATCCATCGGCGTGGTGGTAGAGGAAATAGTGGTTCTTGCCCACAACGTTGTGCACCACCGCGCCGTTGGCGGTCAACTGGTCGGCCAGCTGGACGATCGGCGTGACTTCCGCTTCTCCCCACCTCCAGGGGGACGCGACAGAGCGTCCCTGGACGTGCGCAGATGCGGCGGCGTGCAGGGTATCCACCAGGTTCTCGTCGGACATCCCGTTGAGGGGCAGGATGATCGGCCGACTGCTGATGCCCGGGGCTGTCACGGCCCAGACGTGGATCCCCCCGATCTTCGTGATGGCGAGGAGAGCGCCTTGAGTGTCTCCCAGGTCGATCTTGACGTAATGAGGTGGGATGTCCGGGACCGAGACCGTCGACGCGAGGTCAGGGTGTCGCATTCTGAGGAGGTCGGCCAAGCTCTTGAACTTCAAGTACATGCCGAATGAGGCGACTACGTCGCCGGGCGGGAACTGCAAGGACATCCCCCGGGAGATTCGCAACCACGTTGATTCGTACGGAGATCATGTCACGAGGGCCCTTATGGGGCCCGGGCAGGGAGATGACTTGTGGGTGCATTGTCGTGCTGATCGCCCATCCCGCGAGAGAACGACGGGCCACCCGTACAACTCTTGGTCCCAGTGGCCCCCGACAACGCCGGGTGCTCGCGGGAGCGGCTGATCGAACTTGCCGCCGGCGGGACACAGACTTCGACAGGGCCGGTCTGGCTCAGATGCTGGCCGGTGTCGGTAGATTCAGCCATCAGCTGTTCCTGGCATACGGAGTGGATCAGGTCCGGGTTGACGGCGTCCGCGCGCAGTTCGAGGTCTGGCGACAATCCCTTCTGAGCCCGGACTCGGAGGGCGCGCGTGCGGCAGGGTCCCGTGCTTCATCCCTCACAGCGATCAGGGCCCCCGGATGGACCGTGTCCCGCTGTGTGGTGTAGCGGTGATCTCGGTATAGCCCCTGGTCATGAGGCGGCCATCGCGCAACTCTCCGAGTAGCGAAGCTCGTTGAGAGAGGTGACACGATGGCCTTGTCCCAGCATGACCTACTCCGGCTGATGGAGTCACTGCGTACGGCGGACGGAATCGAGTTGATCAGGGTCCTGGCCCAGCGGATCCTGCAGGAACTCATCGAGGCCGAGGCCAGCGCCCACATCGGCGCCGAGCCGGGCGAGCACGCCGAGACCCGGATCACCTGGCGCAACGGGCACCGGGACAAGCTGCTGACCACGCAGGCCGGCGATCTGGACCTGACCATTCCCAAAGTCCGCACCGGGGCCTTCTTCCCCAGCCTGCTCGAGCGACGGCGCCGGATCGATCAGGCCCTCTACGCCGTGATCATGGAGGCATACGTGCTGGGCGTCTCCACCCGGTCGGTCGATGACCTCGTCAAAGGCTGGGCGGTGACAGCGGCATCTCCAAGAGCGAGGTCTCCCGGATCTGCGGCGACCTGGACACCCAGCTGGCCATCTTCCGCGACCGGCCGCTCAGCCACACCCGCTTCCCTTACGTCTACCTTGACGCCACCTACTGCAAGGTCCGCGTCAACCACCAGATCGTCTCCCAGGCCGTGGTCATCGCCACCGGCATCACCGAGGACGGCAACCGCGAGGTGCTGGGCGTCATGGTCGGCGACAACGAGACCGAGGTCTTCTGGGCCGCATTCCTGCGCTCCCTGCGCTCACGCGGCCTGGCCGGGGTCCGCCTGGTCATCGCCGATCACCACAGCGGCCTGGTCGCCGCGATCCGCAAGATCATGCTCGGCGCCGCCTACCAACGCTGCCGCGTGCACTTCCTGCGCAACGTCTTCGGCGTGATCCCGAAAGGATCCGGCGAGATGGTCGCCGCGACGATCCGCACCATCTTCGCCCAGCCCACCGCGGAATTGGTCCGCCAGCAGCTCGACACCGTCGCCGACATGCTCGTCCGACAGTTCCCGCAGGTCAGCCAGATGCTCCTCGATGCCAAGGAGGACCTGACCGCCTTCGCGGTCTTCCCCGCCCAGCACTGGAAGAAGATCCAGTCCACGAACCCGCTGGAACGGATCAACCGGGAGATCAAGCGGCGCACGGACGTCGTGCAGGTCTTTCCCAACCCCGAAGCCCTGTTACGGCTGACAACCGCCGCGCTCAGCGAGATGCACGACGAATGGATCGCCTTCGCCCGCCGCTACCTCTCCGAAGGAAGCATGGACGCGATCTACACGGACCACGACACTCAAGACGAACTCCCAACGGCTACACCACCACAGGGGACGTGACCCCCGGATGCAACTGCGCGTTCCGGTCAAGTACCCCCGGTGGCTTGCGCGTCCAGCCGGAACCTCCGAGCCTTGGGGCCCCGGCGTCGCCGGGTCTGCTTTGCGGCAGACGATCACAATCGGTTGCGACCACTCGTACGGGTGAATCTCTTGTTCTGGGAGGTTCTTTCCGAGTGCCTATGGATGACGCTGGTGATCGGCTAGGGGGCGTAAGAGGCTGCGGTATCGATCCGTGTCATGGGGAGGGTGCGGTGACAGAGCGACTCGGGGCGATCGGCGGTGCGGCCCTCACCGGTGAGGACCTGGTGGCCTTGCCACCTACGGTGGATCTACAGACAGCGAACAGAGTCCTCTCAATAGGGAGGTCTACCGGCTACGGCCTGGCGAAGCGGGGTGAGTATCCGTGCAAGGTGCTGAAACTCGGCAACGCCTACCGGGTAGTGACCGCCGACCTCCAGCGTTTGGTGGGGGTCGAAGACACACCGCAGGAACCGGCGCTCGCGGCACCGCCGTCGGACCGGGGGAAGGCCGCCAGCGGGCATGAAACAAGAACCCGACGTTGCTGCTGTCACTGCAGTTGCTGTTCCCTGCGGGACGCGTAGGGGTGCCACGCCCTCAGTGCTGCCTTGTAGGTTTGCAACAGCCAGTGCGGCGAACAGGCGAAGGTAGCACCACTCGTAAGCGAGACGCTTGTGGCGGGCCGCCCAGTGGCCGGAGTCACCTTTACTGGTGGACGGCCGGTGGACAGACGCCTTTGGACAGCGCAACACGAGGTGGTGCGGGGCAACCTGCTGCACATGCTCTGACCAGCTCAAACGCTACTTCGCAGCACAGTTTGGCAGCGGTCGGCACAAGCCTTCTCGGTCTCGTAATGCGTAGGTCTCGGGTTCGAATGCCGAAGGCGGCTCCATCAAACCCCAGGTCAGGATTCTGACCTGGGGTTTTTGTATGGGGTGATCTTGATGTCCCGGCATGTCGGGGATAGGTGGCCTTTGCATTGTCATGCGGGGTGGTGTCGCCTGACCGGGGATTCACTCGCATACGGGGTACATATCCCGTCCCGCGGTCGTAGCCTGTCCGGCGGAGGGTGGCAACACCTCTTCTGAGCAAGCCTGTTGGCCATCTGCGCGGCTGCGCCGGGGCCGGGCGGGATCGTTGGGTGAGAGGTGGGTCATGGCGTCCATCCCCGAGATGTACACGCGTGAGATGCACACGAATTTCGAGTACCTCGCCTGCTGGCTGCCGTCGACGCGGATGGCGGTCGGGGACGTGGGGATTCTTTCGGGGCACCGGTTCAGGAAGCTGACGACCCTGGCCGAGCTGGGGATTCCGTTCACCAGGAACGGGGACAGTCCGTTCACCGACATCAACTACGCGTCGGCCGACTGTGTCGCGGTGGACACCGGGGCGCGGCTCGGGTCGTCCGCGGAGGACGCCCTCTGTGATGTGTCCGTCACCTTCGCCCGGGACGGTGCCACGTTGTTCCAGGCGGCGGGGTGCGTGCAGGAGACGGTGGGGAACCTTCCGGGGCTGGAGTCGGCGCTGCGCGCGCGTCACGGCAGCGGGGACTGGCGGCTGGAGTACGTGGTCGTGACCGAGGTCGTGCGGACCGGGCCGACCGTGATTCTGGTCGCGGAGCGGAAGGGTGCGCGGCTGGATCTCCAGGTCAGCACAGCCGCCCTGACGAGCCCGTTGCCGTTCGCGAGGGCGACGGCGAAGTACGCGGTCGCCCGCCGGCAGGGGATCGCGGCGGAGGTTCTCGTCCCCGACGGTGCCACGCCTCTGTTCAACGCGGTGCAGCTGCGCAAGCGGCCGCTGCGTGGGTACGACCTGGTCTTCCGCGATGACGACGACGAACTCGCCGGAGGCGGAGGCGGAGGCGGAAGCGAGGGCGAGGGCGGGGGCTGGGACGCGGACGAGTGGGGCGAGGGGGACGAGCCGGACGAGACGGAGCTCGTCCGTGTCTCCTGGGCCGACCTCGGGGAGGACGGCACCGGGACGTCCGAGGGCGTGTGAGCCCCCGCCCGAGAGCGGCCGCGGGTGAGACGTGAGCCGTATCGGCGAGGAGACAGCCGTGAACCGTGGGCCGTGCCGCCGGGGAGACGGCCGGTGAGGCGTGAGTCGTACCGTCGAAGAGACAGCCGGTGAGACGTGAGCCGTACCAGCGAAGAGGCCGAGGGCGTGCCGCGCACGGCCGCGTTGCGTAGGTGTGTGGAGACCGCGCGGGTGCTGGCCCGGGACGACGGGGGGCCGGTCGAGGTGCGGCACCTGTTCTTCTCGGTGGTGTGCGACAGCGCCTCCGACACCCGGGCCCGGCTGGTGATGCGGGCCGCGGCGTGGCACCACTTCCTCACGGACGAGGCCTATCGGGCGGTGGGGGAGGCCGCCGCCGGGGCGGGGGCGGGGGAGGTGCCGTTCGCGCCGGGTGCGGAGGCTGTGTTCGCGCGGCTGGGGTACTGGGCGGGGAGGACCGGTGACGATACCGCCGACACCGCGCATCTGCTCATGGCGTGTCTGGAGGCCGGCGGCGGGGACGAGGAGACGCGGGCCGTGGTGCGCTCGATGGGGCTGAGCGTACGGGTCGCCGTGTCGCAGGCCATGGGCGTGCGGCGGGACGTCGCGGCCGACGACCGCCAGTCGAACCACCGAGGGCCCGTGCTCTCGCCGAGCCGGAGCGGCCGGCCGGAGCCGTACCGGTTCCAGGCGCCGCACCGCGCGATCGGGCCGCGCAAGGGGCGGCACATCAGCCGGCGTTCCCAGATGACGAGTACGGCGCACCTGTCCTCGCATGTGCAGGGCCATCTGCTCCGGCTGCACCTTGTGGTGGCGTGGTGGCACCAGTTCGGTATCTTCGCCGCGCTGGCCGTGGTGGTCTGGGCCTCGTGGACGGTGACGCCGTGGTCGGCGCTCTGGCTGATCAGCTTGTCGGTGCGCCGCAATCACGCCGTCCCGCCGCTCCGGCTGGGCATCGACGCCGTGCTCGTGGTGGTGTCCGTGGTGCTGGGCATTCCGTGGCCGCTGGTCGCCGCGGCCCTGGTGTGCCGCCTCATCGATCTGCCGGACGGCCGTCTGGCGCTCCTGCAGATGCGCGGGGACGTCGGCGATCCGCGCCTGACGGAGGGCGATCTGCAGGCCGACCGCAGGGCCGACCGCCGCTCCGCCGGTTACTACCGGCTGCTGAAGATCCGACGGGAGCTGACGCCCGAATGAGACTGTCGGCCTTCGACCCCTTCCGTGACGACGCCGTCGACGAGCTGCGCGGCTGGCTCGCCGGGCGGAACCGGGGCGACGACGAGGACGTCGTCGAGTACGCGCTGCCGCTGTGCCTCCTGTTCCGGCGGGGGCAGGGCATCGGCACCCGGCTGCGCCTCCTCGGCCGGGGCGTGCGCTCCTGGCCGTTCATCCGCCGGGGCCGGTCGCGGGAGTCCCGCATCGGGCTCCACGCGTGCGACCTCCACACGGTCCGCGACCGCGTGCTGTGGTGGCGGGCGCTCGCCGTCCGGTGTGCGGTCGTGGGGGTGGCGGTGGGGGCGTGCCTGCTGGTCGCGGACCCCGGATGGGCGATTCTCTGGTTCGCGGCCGGCGCGTGGGGCGTGCTGGGGTGGCGCAGGGGGATGGCGGCCGCGGTGTTCGTCGTGCTCTGTGCCTGGGCCGGCTGGCAACGGCCGGTGCTGCTGGTGCCCGCGGTGTGCGTCGCCGCCCTCGTCTTCCAGGCCCGACTGATCCTGTCCGTCCAGGAGGTGGGGCTGGTGGCGAGGACGTCCTCCGGCAGCCCCGCCGGATTTCTCGGACGGTGGTTCCTCCTCCGCGCCCTCTGGGACCCGGCGGCGGCCTCCGTCGTCCTGGCCGTGGACAAGGCGACCGGCGACGACCGGGCCCGGACCGCCTGTTTCACCGACGGCGCGCCGGGTGACGTACCGGACCGGCTGCGCCCGGTCGTCGTGCAGTGCGGGGCCCTCGCCGCCGTGGCCGGCCTGGAGTTCCGGACGGCGATGGTGCTGTCCGAGGAGGCCCGCGCCCTGGCCGCCGAGGGCGCGCCCGGCATCCGCGGCTGGTGTGCGCTGCAGGCGGGCGACGTCCTGTTCGCGGCGGGTCAGCCGGCCGCGGCCGAGGTGCGCTGGCGGGAGGCCCTGGACCTGTTGAGGGCGGCGCCGCGGTGCCGTTACTGGGCGGCCGAGGCCGAACTGCGGATGATCGAGGCGCTCACCGCGGACCTCGCCGACCCCGACCGGTGCGTCGAGGGCCTGCGCATCCTGTGCCGCACCCGGCACACCGCGATCCGCACGAACAACATGCTGCTCCTCTCCAGGACGGAGCGGTATCTGCTGCGTCTGATGCACGAGGCGGGCAACACCGTCGGTGTGGTCGAGCAGTTGGCCGACCAGTACGAACGGACCGAGGGCAAGCCGGTCCACGAGGCGTCGGTCGCCGAACACGCGGCGGAACTGCTGCTGTTGGCGACCCTGTACCTCGACGTCATCGAGAACCCCGACCGCTACCCGGACACCATGCGCGTCGACGAGGACGGACAGCACGAACGCTACGTCTACGCCGCCTCCTTGATGGACAACGTGCTGAGCCAGCTCAGCAGGTCCAAGACCCCCCACCTCCAGGCCCAGGCCCACGCGGTGCTGGCGTACATCCAGCGCGCCGTCGGCATGCGCGAGGAGGCCCTGGGCAACGCGCTCGAAAGCCTCCACGCCGTCCAGCACGTCCGCTACCAACTGCCCACCACGCGGTGGCGCGCGCACTGGATCGCCGCCCACGCCCATGTCTACGCCCTCGCACTCGACCTCGCCGCGGACGATCCGGCCCTCGTCGCGGAGCTGTTGGAGACCGTGCGCTCCCAGTCGGTCCCCGTGGAGACGGACGAACCCGGCGCCCGGCTGCGCGCCGTGCTCGACGCGCTGGCGTCGAGCACCGGGCTGCCGCCCGGGGCCGGTTCGGCGCCGGAGGACGGGCCGAGCGACGACCGCCTCCGCACCGACCCGCTGCTGACCGACCGCACCGTCCTCGTGGAACGGGCCTCGTGGGTCGGCGGTGCGGAGGCGAACGCCGTCGACCTCGACGGCGAACTCGACCTGATGGTCCCGGGCGGGTGGTACTGGAGCTACGCACGGGCCGGGGAGTGGGTCTACCACGCGGTGCGCGCGCCCTCCGGCGCATGGCACTCCGAGCGGCGCCCCCACGAGGAGCTCGCCGGCGCGTTCAAGGATCTGCTCCTCCATCTGCCCGTCGCCGTGCCGGGCGCGCCGCCGGCCGGGCGCAGGCTCCGCGGCAGCGCGCTCGCCGCCCCCGGCTCCGACGACCCGGTCCGGGGATACCTGACCGCAGGGCAGGTATGGGACCGCGTCTTCGGCGGACTGGGCTCGGCGTTGATCCCCGCCGTGCTCAGGGACGCCCTCGCCGCGGCCCGCGCCCCGGTTCCGCTGGCCCTCGCCCCCACCGGGGCGCTCGCGCTCGTACCGGTCTGCGCGCTGCCCGTCACACCGGGGCGCGATGTCGTGGACGCCGCGCAGCTGTCCTACCTGCCGTCGATCGCCCTGCTCTCGCAGCGGCGGCGGCTCACCGTCCGGGAGGGCGGCGACCCGGTCCCGCGCGACGGGGCGCCGCCCTCGCGCGTTCTCTCCGTCCTCGCGCCGCACGCCTCGTCCGACCCGAGGACGCACGACCTGAAGCACGCGATGGCCGGTGTGCCCCCGGACAGCGAAGCGGCCCCCCGCCCCCTCACCAAGCAGGGATTCGCCGAGTTCGTGGCACGCCACGGCACCGACGACACCGTCCTCCACCTCGCCGGCCATGTCGTACGGCCGGACCGGGAGGACCCGGGAGGCACCGGCTTCAGGTTCGCCGACGGACCGCTGGCCCTGCACGACTTCTACCGGACCGACGACTCCGGCGCCCCGCTCCACGCCCTGCCCGACCGCGTCGTGCTCGCCGCCTGCGCGAGCCTCGGCCTCTACGGCCGTCCGGACCACGGCCACGGACCCGCGCCGCTCGACACCCCGGAGTGGCTCGGCCTGGGTGCGGCGGTCATCCACGGCGGCGCCCGGCACGTCTACTGCACGCTGTTCCCCGTGCCCGACGCCGCGCACACGACCCGCGTCGACCTGGCGCTCGTCGACGCCCTGCGCCGTCACACGGAACCGGCCGCGGCCCTGCGCGCCGTCCAGCGTGCGGAGGTGCGGCGCTGGCGCGACGGCAGCGGCTCGTTGCCGCTCGCCTTCCTCGCGTACGCGTACGTCGGCCTCGGCGCCGCCCCCGGCCGGGAACCGGCCGCGCCGCCGCACGCCCCGGAGCGCCCGGCGTACGTCCCTCTCCCCGCGGCCCGCCGTCCGCAGGAGCCCCGGCCCGCGGCCGAGCCGCCGGTCCGCCCCCGGCCCGCGGTCCGGACCACGTACGAACCGTTCATGATGATGTCCCGTCACACCGCCGACGGCGCGGGCCTCTCCGACCGCCTCCACCCACGCTTCGGCCCGGAGCGCCGGCTCCTGCTCACCGCGTACGACGGGGAGCCGCCCGCCCCCGTCCCGGTCCGGGTGGCGTCGTGGAAGAAGGAGCGATTCCACTTCGACGCCCTGAGGATGAGCTCCGAGACCGAATGGCGGGTGCACGGCGTCGGCCTCCACCTCACCGACGCCCGTCTGATCGTCGTCGTCGACAAGCCGGACTCCCGGGGCCGGACGCTCGCCGGCCACATCCGGTACCCGTGGATCACCACCGTGTCGTACCGCCCGAAGCAGAGCTTCCTCAACGACTGCGAGCTGGTCGTCGTGTGCCAGCAGGACAACGGCCCCGACGAGGTCGACTTCTACCGGCTCACCCTCGTCCTGCCCCCGGAGGCCGACAGCGGGGACCTGGCCCGCCGGCTCGTCCGGCGCCTGGCGCGCCACCACCTGGACCACGGCGGCCTCCCGGCCGCCGCCCGGCCCCGCTTCGAGGCCCTGCTGGAACCCCCGCGTCTGCCGGACCCGGACAAGGGCCGGCACGCGTCGTACTTCCTGCCCGCCTTCAAGACCTATCCGGAGGGCGTCGAGTACCTCGGCGGCGGGCCGGCCGAGGGCACCTGGCTCGGGCCCGATCTGACGGCCGGGGAGTGAACCACGCCGGCAGGGGGGCGGGGCGGGCGGTGCCGGTCAGCCCTTCGGCTCGGACAGGACGCAGAACTCGTTGCCCTCCGGGTCGAAGAGGGTCACCCAGCTCTGTCCTTCCTCCGCCGGGTCGGCGCGGCGGGCGCCGAGGGCGATCAGCCGCGCCACCTCGGCCTCGTGGTCGTCGGGGCGGAAGTCGGGGTGGAGGCGGTTCTTCGCCGTCTTGCCCTCGGGGACGGGGACGAAGAGCAGCCCCGGCAGCCGGTCCGGCGCGGGCCGGATCTCCATGACCTCCTCGGTCTCGTCGACCACGACCCAGCCGAGGGCCTCGGTCCACCACCGCCCGAGGGCGATGGGGTCGGCGGAGTCGACGATGATCTGTTCCCATTCGAGTGCCATGCGCGTGAGCATAGGCAGTCGGCCGGGCGCGGGGGCGACGGCCTTCCTCCACGCGTGGGCCGGGGCCCTTGCGTTCTGGTGCAAGGGGGACGGGCCGGGACGCGCGGCTCCTAGTGTTCGGGGTGCTTGAGCAACTCGTACTACCAGGGGGAAACAACGTGATCAGGAAGAGTCTGCGCCGGATCGGCGCCTTCGGTGTCGCGACGCTGGCCGCGGGGGCGGCCGTCGCCGCGCTGCCCGCGAGCGCGGAGGCGTACGGGAAGACGGTCGACAACTGTCCGGCCGGCAACGTGTGCGTCTACACCAACACCACGCTGAGCGGGGACCCGTACCGCAAGAGCGCCGGCAATCTCGGTTCGACGGGGTACACGGTCCGCTCCATCTTCAACAACGGGACGCAGGACTACAACGCGGACCACATCCGGTACCAGGGCGTCGTGAAGTACGCCAACGGTTCGTACCGGCTCGTGACGGGCTGTCTGCACTGGAACGAGACCGCCGGTTCGGCGATGCCCGGTTCGGCGACCTCCTTCGACGGGCCGACGGCGCTCACCTGGGCCAAGTGGGGCGCGGAGTGCCGCTCGGACGAACCGGTGCGTGAGTACGGCCAGCGCACCTATCCCTGAGTTCGGGGGCTCGGGGTTCAGGGGCCTCGGGCGGAGGCGGGCGTGGACCGCCCCCGCCCGGGGACGGGGTCCTACGCGGCGCCGCCGTTGCTCTTCAGGAGCTGGCCGTTGATCCACTGGCCCTGCGGCGAGCAGAGGAAGTCCACCAGGTGCGCGGTGTCCTGGGGGGTGCCCAGGCGGCCCAGCGGCGTTTCGCGGGCGAGGAGTCCGGCGAGGTCCTCGGTCATCCAGCCGGTGTCCACGGGGCCGGGGTTGATGACGTTGGACGTGACGCCGAGATGGGCGAACTCGCGTGCGGCGGCGAGGGTGATGCGGTCCAGGGCGCCCTTGCTGGCGCCGTAGGGCAGGTTGCCGACGGTGTGGTCGCTGGTCAGGGCGATGATGCGGCCCGTGCCGGCGGTGGCGCGGAAGCGGAGGCCGTACTCCCGGATCAGCAGCCAGGAGGCGCGGGTGTTGACCGCGAAGTGCCGGTCGAAGCTCTCGACGGAGGTGTCGAGGAGCCCCGAGTCGACGGATTCCGCATGGCTCAGGATCATCGCGGTCACCGGGCCGAGCCGGCGTTCGGCCTCGTCGAAGACGCGGGTCGGCGCGTCGGGGTCGGCCAGGTCCGCCTCGATGGCGGCCGTGCGGGCGCCCCGCTCGGCGAGCGCGGCCTCGATCGCCTCGGTGGCGCCCTGTTCGACGCCCCAGGCCATGCGCTTGTCGTAGGGGGTCCAGTAGGTGAAGGCGATGTCCCAGCCGGACGCGGCGAGTTGACGGGCGATGCCCGCGCCGATGCCGATGGTGCGACCCACTCCGGTGATCAGCGCGAGGGGGCGGCGGGACGGTTCGGTCTCCGTCGGGGACGCGGACGGGCGGCTGTGCTGTTCAGGTGAGGTCACAGGGCGGGATCCTGCGGCACGGACAGCCGCCCCGGCAAGGACTTTTCCCGCCGCCGGCGCAGAAGCGCGGTACGCGCCCCGAGCAGCGCGGGCACCGCGCCGTACACCACCGTCGGGACGACCACCCCGGTGATCACCAGGGTGCGCAGCGCCGTCGGCAGTCCCGTGAGGTACGGGCCGAGCGTCTGCTGCACGACGGACAGGGCGGTGAAGACCGCCGCCCAGGTGAACAGCGCCCGCAGGTGCAACGAGGGCGGTGCGGCGGCCGGTTGCGGTGTGCGGACGGGGGTGGGCGCTGAGGCGGTGGTCGGCATGGGTCCCCTCCTGGGTGGCTGCGGTCGGTGCCCCACTGTTCCAACCAACTGGTTGGATGTCAACCATCCGGTTGGTTGGCAGGTGGGGTGACTCGTTCTACGCTGGGGCCATGACCTCGGACACGAACCGCACCAAGGACCGGCTGCTCGCCGCCGCCACGGAGGAATTCGCCGCTCACGGCATCGCCGGCGCCCGGGTCGACCGCATCGCGGAACGGGCCGGGGTCAACAAGGAGCGGATCTACGGCTACTTCGGCAACAAGCAGAAGCTCTTCGACGCCGTCGTCGTCGGCGCGCTCGACGAACTGGCCGAGGCCGTGCCCCTCGCTCCGGGCGACGATCCCGCGGAGTACGTGGGGCGGGTCTACGACTTCCACCGCGCCCACCCGGTCCTCGTGCGGCTCTTCCTCTGGGAGGGACTGCATCACCGGGAGGGCGTGCTCCCCGCCGAGGACCGGCGGCGCGGCCGTTACGAGGAGAAGATCGCCGCTCTCGCCGAGACCTTCGGGAGCGAGGCGTCCCCGCAGGTCGCGGCCTGCCTGATGAGCATGATCGGGCTCGCCGCCTGGCCCAGCGCGGTGCCGCAGCTCGCCCGGCTCATCGTCGGCACCGGCCCCGGCGGCGAGGCGCCCGATCTGCGCGCGCACGTCGTGGCCTTCGCCCGGCAGGCGCTCGCCGCGGGCCCGCCGCCCGGCTGAGCCGGCGGTCTGAGCCGGCGGTCCGGGATGGCGGTCCGGGGCGGCTGTCTGGGCTGGCGGTCTGAGACAGCGGTCCGGGGCGGTGGTCCGAGACGGTGATCTGAAGCGGTGATCCGATCCGAAGTGGTGATCCGAGACGGCCGACGGCGCCCGTCAGCCGCGCAGATACGCCAGGACCGCCAGCACCCTGCGGTTGGTGGCGTCGTCCAGCGACAGATCGAGCTTGGTGAGGATGCTGCCGAAGTGCTTGCTGACCGTGCCCTCGCTGACCGTCATCGCCGCGGCGATCGAGGCGTTGGACCGGCCCTCCGCCATCAGGGCCAGGACCTCCTGCTCACGGGCGGTCAGCCGGTCCAGCGGATCGCGACGGCGGCGGATCAGCCGGCGGACGACCTCGGGGTCCACGACCGTGCTGCCGGCCGCGACGCGCCTCAGGGCGTCGACGAACTCCTCGACGTCACCGACGCGTTCCTTGAGCAGATAGCCGACGCCCGTGCCGTCGGCGGAGTCCAGCAGCTCCTCCGCGTACGCGCGCTGGACGTACTGGCTGAGGACGAGGACCGGCAGCTCCGGCCGGCGGGCGCGCAGGGTGAGCGCCGCGCGCAGGCCCTCGTCGGAGAAGCCGGGGGGCATGCGGACGTCGGTCACGACGATGTCGGGGGAGTGCGCGGTGACGGCGTCGATCAGCTCGTCGGCCGTTCCGACGCCGGCGACGACCTGGTGGCCGAAGCGTTCGAGCAGGCCGATCAGTCCCTCGCGCAGGAGCACGCTGTCCTCGGCCAGTACGATGCGCACGCTCAGATCCTCGTGTCCGCGGGTGACACGGGGACCTGGAGCCGGAACACCGTGGGCCCGCCGGGGGGACTGGACACTAGCAGGCGGCCGTCCAGCACCGAGAGGCGGTCGGCGACGCCCTGGAGGCCCGTGCCGCTGTCCGAGTCCGCACCGCCCACACCGTCGTCCGTCACCTCGACCACCAGCCGCCCCCCGGTGATCCCGCCGGTCACCCGCGCCGCGTCCGCCCGGCTGTGCTTGGCCACATTGGCGAGCCCCTCGCACACCGCGAAGTAGACCGCCGTCTCCACGGACTCGGGGAGCCGGTCCGGCAGTTCGAGCGCGACCTCCACCGGGACCGGTGAGCGGTCGGCGGCGTCCTCCACGGCGGCCGGGAGCCCGCGGTCGGTGAGGACCTGGGGGTGGATGCCCCGGATCAGCTCCCTGATCTCGACGAGCGCCGCACGGGCCTCCTCGTGCGCTGTGGTGAGCAGCCCGGCCAGCGGCTCGGCCGGGCTCTCCAGCCGGGCCAGGCCGAGCGTCATCGACAGGGCGACCAGCCGCTGCTGGGCGCCGTCGTGCAGATCGCGTTCGATCCTGCGCCGCTCCGCCTCGAAGGCGTCCACCAGACGCATCCGGGACCGGCCCATCTCCCGCAGCCGGGAGTCCGGTCCGCTCTCCGGGGCGGCCAGCAGCCACCGGGTCAGCGCGGCCCGGCCCGCCGCCACCGCCCCCAGCGCGTACGCGCACAGCGGCAGCAGCACCAGGCCCGCGAACAGCGCGGCGAAGGCGGGCGGGTAGGAATCGACGAGCCAGATCTTCAGGACGCGGGTCTCCGCACCGCCGTTCACGGCCAGCATCACCGGGGCGGCGAGCAGCCCGGCGCAGACCAGGACCGCGGTTCCGGCGGCCAGCGCGTCCAGCGGCCACAGCACCACCGCGAACAGCGCCGCGTACCCCAGTTCCCGCCAGGTGGCACGCTCCCGGAGCCGGGTGCGCAGCCAGGACGCCAGGCCCGTGCCGTCCGGCTCGCGATGGGCCGGGGCGAGCGGGCGGGGGTCGGCCAGCCGCAGCCTGCGCCGCTCCAGCGCCGCCAGCGGAATGCCCGCGAGCGCCAGGGTGAGGAGCAGCGGGACACCGATCAGGAGCACGGTGAGCGCACTGCCGGCGACCGCGAGCAGCAGCAGGACGGCCAGCGTCGCCGGCCCGAGCGGCACACTCGTGAGCAGATAGAGCGCCGCGCGCCACGGCCAGGCGGTGCGCAGATACGTACGCTCCCGCAGCGCCTCCCGCAGGCCGGGGTGCTCCGGGCCTCGTCGGACTCCGGGGAGCCCGGGGGCGGGGGACGGCGGCGCGGTTCGGGGCGGCATGGGGAAACCGTAGGCGGGGCGGCGGAGCGGAAACCACCCCGCAGGAGGGGGCCCCTGGGGTGGAGACAGCTCCACCCCAGGACTCCTTCCCGCTCCGATGTGCCCTGCGGGCGGCGGCGGTTGGGTGGTGTCCATGACTCACCCCGCCCTCCGGCTCCGCTCGGTCACCCGCTCCTACGGCACGGGACCCGGCGCGGTCACCGCGCTCGACGCCGTCACCCTGGACATCCCCCGGGGCACGTTCACCGCCGTCATGGGGCCCTCCGGGTCCGGCAAGTCCACCCTGCTCCAGTGCACCGCCGGGCTGGACCGCCCCACCGCCGGCCGGGTCCTGCTCGGGGACACCGAACTGACCGGGCTCTCCGAACGGAAGCTGTCCCGGCTGCGCCGCACCCGGATCGGCTTCGTCTTCCAGGCGTACAACCTGCTGCCCGCGCTCACCGCCGAGCAGAACGTCGCCCTGCCGCTGCGGCTGGCCGGCCGCCGGCCCCGGCGGGCGGAGGTCCTGGACGTACTGGACCGGGTCGGGCTGCGCGACCGCGCGGGTCACCGGCCGGGCGAACTGTCCGGCGGCCAGCAGCAGCGCGTGGCCCTCGCCCGCGCCCTCGTCACCCGCCCCGAGGTGCTGTTCGGCGACGAGCCGACCGGGGCCCTGGACTCCGCGTCCGGCCGGCAGGTGCTGACGCTGCTGCGGGCCATGGCCGACGAGGGCCAGACCGTGATCATGGTGACCCACGATCCGGTCGCCGCCTCGTGCGCGGACCAGGTGCTGTTCCTCGCCGACGGCCGGATCCGGGACACCCTGACCGGCCCGACCGCCGAGCGGATCGCCACCCGCATGACGCGGATGACGGCTGCCTCCGGGCGGGGTGGGTGCGGTGAGGGGGACGTGGCGGTGTGTGCGGGCGCCGAGGAGGCGTCGCGGATGGCGGCCGTCCCCAAGCGGGGTGGGTGCGCCGAGGGCGCGTCGCAGGTGACGGCTGCCTCCGGGCAGGACGCGGCGGTGCTCCCGTGCTGAGCGTGCTGTTCTCCGGGCTCCGGGCCCGCTGGGTCACCCTCGCCGGTTCCTTCCTCGCGCTGGCGCTGGGCGTGGGCACCGTCGCCGCCACCGGGCTGGCGCTCGCCGCCACGTTCGACGCCCCCCACCGCGGGCCGCAACGGTTCGCCGCCGCCCCCGTGGTGGTCCGGGGCGCGGACCGGCTGGAGGTTCCCACCCCGGTCGGCGTCCGGACCCGGAAGCTGACCTCGCCGCGGCCCGTGCCGCCCGCCGTCGTCACCGCCCTCGCGCGGCTCGGCCCCACGGTCGAGGACCGGACCTTTCCCGTCTCGGTCACCGCCGCCGCACGGCTCGACGCGGACGGCACGGGACCGGTCGGCCGTCCCGGGCCGGTTCCGGACGGTACGGGACGGCTCGACGACTCCCGGCCGGTTCCGGACGGTACGGGACCGGTCGACCATCCGCGGCCGGTCGCGGACGGTACGGGACCGGTCGGCCACCCCTGGCCGGTCGCCGCCGCCACGCCCTACCGGTTGACCGCGGGCCGCGCCCCGGCCGCGCCCGGCGAGGTCGTCGTCACCGCCGGACCCGGCTCCGGTGTCCGCCCCGGGGACCGGATCACCGTCACGACCCCGCGCTTCACCGGCCCCCGGACCGTCGTCGGCACGGTCCGCCCGGCGGGCTTCGAGACCGCCGTGTTCTTCACCGCCTCCGAGGCCGCCCGGATCTCCCCGGCCGTCGACGCCGTCGTCGTCCACGCCCCGGCCGCCGCCGTACGCACCGCCGTGGCCGCGGCGGACCGGGCGGCGCCGGCCACCCCCGACGTCACGGCACCGGAGGCCACCACCGCCCCGCTCGCCGTTCTCACCGGCGACGACCGGCGGCGGGCCGATCCCGATCCGGACCGGGACGCCGAGGCGCTCGTCTCCGTGAACGCCCTGCTCGGCACGGCCGCCGGGATCACCGCGTTCGTCTCGCTCCTCGTGGTCGCCTCCACGTTCTCGTACGCCGTGGCGCAGCGCCGCCGCGAGATCGGACTGCTGCGCACGGCGGGCGCGACGCCGGGGCAGGTCCGGCGGACGGTGTACGCGGAGGCGCTGCTCGTCGGGGTGCTCGCCTCGGCCGCGGGCGTCCGGCTCGGGATGTCCGGTGCGCCCCGGCTGGCCGCCCTGATGAGGGACGAGGGCATCGCGCCCGGCTGGTTCGCGATCGGCGAGCGGAACTGGCCGCTGCACACCGCCTTCTGGACCGGACTCGCGGTGGCGCTCCTCGGTTCGGTCCTCGCCGCGCGGCGGGCCGGGAAGGTGGCGCCCGTCGAGGCGCTGCGCGAGTCCGACGTCGACAGCGGGACCATGCCGCTGAGCCGGGTGGTGCTGGGCGCGGCCGTGCTGCTCGCCGGGATCGCCCTGCCGCTCCTCGCCCTCGTCCGGGACCCGGCGGACCTGCTCGCGCGCAAGACGTATGTCACCCAGCCGATGGTGCTGATCACCGGGTTCGCGCTGTTCGCCCCCGTGCTGGTCCGGCCCGTCACCCGGCTGCTGCTGTGGCTGCCGTCCAGGCTGCCCACCGCCGTACCCCTGCTGACCAGGGAGAACGCCTGTGCCGCGCTGCGCAGGACGGCGGCGGTCGCCGCACCCGTCCTGGTCACCACGGCCATGGCCGCCTCCCTGCTGGGCACCACGGCGACCCTCGCCGGGGCCCGCGCGGCCGAGGCGGACCGGCGGTCGGCCGCGGACTTCGTGGCGGTGGCGGGCGGGGGCGCCGTACCGGCCGCGTTCGTCGACCGGGCGCGGGCGGTCCCCGGCGCGGTCGTCAGCGCCTCGCGGTCCACCTCCCTCAGCGTGCTGGAGGAGGGGACGGCCCTGATCACCTCGGAGGCGCGGGGCGTGGACCCGGCCGACGCGGCGGCGGTCTCCTCGCTGCCCCTGGTGGCAGGGGATCTCGCGGACCTGGACGACGGGTCCGTGATCGTCAACGAGGAGTGGGCGACGCACCGGATGGGCGCGCGGGTCACCGTCTGGCTGGGCGACGGGCGCCGCACCACCCTGCGGATCGCGGGCGTCATGCGGACCGGCACCGGCGGCAACGGGGTGTACGTGACCCCGCGCAACGCCGGAGGCGCCCGGATCGACCGGGTCGAGGTCAAGGTCCGGGCCGGCGCCGATCGTTCGGCCGTCGCCGCCCGGCTGGCCGCGGCCGGCGAGGCCACCGGCACCACCGTCACGGCCCGGTCCGAGGCCCTCGCCGACGAAGGGCGGAGCAGCGGACGGAACACCCGCGTCGGTCTCCTGATGATCCTGCTGATCGCCCTCGTCCACACGGGGATCGCGCTGGCCGCGGTCCAGGTGATGGCCACCGCGGGCCGGGTGCGGGACCTGGCGGTGCTGCGGCTGGCCGGGGCGACCCGGGCCCAGGTGCTGCGGGCCGTCGCGGCGGAGGCCCTGGCCGTGGTGGCCGTCGGCGCCGTGCTCGGCGGGGCGGTGGCCGGGCTGAACCTGCTGGGGGTGCGGGCCGCGCTCGGACGGCTCGGCGCGGACGCGGGGATCGTGGTGCCCTGGGGGACCCTCGGTCTCGTCGTCGCGGTGAACGCGCTGGTCGCCGTGGTCGCCGCGGTGCTCCCCGCCGCCCTCGCCCTGCGCGTCCGGCCGGCGGAACATGTGGGGGCGGGGGCGTAGACCACATGGGGGCGGGGCGCAGACCGCCCCGTCCCTCCCCGCCGGGCGTCCGTCAGGCCGTCGCGAGCGCCGTCACCAGCTCCGACCCCTCCCCGATCAGGGCGAGTTCGGCCGGGGACAGCGTCGGGTTGGCGGACCGGCGGCCCGCCGCGGCGGCGAGGGCGCCGTCCGGGATGCCGCCGTTCGCCAGCAGTCGCGGCACCAGGGCGGTGAGCAGCACCCGGACCGGGTCGGCCGCCGGGAAGTCCGGATCGACGGCCAGCTGCGCCAGGATCAGGGCGGACATGGCCCGGTCCAGGGCGGGCAGCCCCTCCTCGGTGTTGCTCCAGTCGATGACCACCGGGCCGTCCGCGGTCAGCATCACGTTCTCCGGATGCAGGTCGAGATGGAGGATCCGGTCCTCGGGATCGAGCGAGAGCCGGGCCGGGACCGTGTGGAGCTCGGCGAGCAGATCCGCCAGCAGACCGGCGGCCTCGTCGCCGCCCATGGCACCGCCCAGCAGGGCCTCCGCCAGCGTGGGACCGGTCAGCCGCTGGAGGACCAGATCGCCGGGACCGGCCGAAGGGGGCTGCGGGCCGAGCCGGGGGACCGGGTAGCCGGACGCCGAGAGATAGGACATGACGGGCAGTTCGCGAGAGGCGTCCAATCCGTCGCGGTAGCGCCGCAGGACCCACCGCTCGTCCAGTTCGTACACATCGGCGGAGCGTCCGCTGCCCAGCAACCGGCCTATTCGCATGAGAGGAACCTACTCGTGCGGGCCGTGGCGGGGGAGCCCGCGGACCGGAGATCCGGTGCATCGCGGCCGGTCAGAGCAGCCCCATAACGCCGTGCGATGGGGCGGACGGGATCTCCTGGGATGACGTGTACGCGGCTACGTTGTCGGCAATTCCCCCGAAGTCAAGGAGAGTTCCGTGGAGAGATCCATGCTCCGCAGACGCGCCCTGGCCGCGTGTACCGCCACCGTGGCCGTCGGTGCGCTCGCGCTGGCCGGGCTCACCGGCACCGCGTCCGCCGACCCCACCTCCCGCGTCCCCGCCGCGGGTGCGGACCAGCTGTCCCCCGGCCTGCTCAAGGCCATGCAGCGCGACCTCGGACTCACCGCCGACCAGGCGCGCAGCCGGCTCGGCAACGAGTCCCGCGCGGTCGCCGCGGCCTCCGGCCTCATGCGCTCGCTCGGCGCCGGATACGCCGGTGCCCGGATCAGCGGCGGCGACGCCGGTCTGACGGTCGCCACCACCGACGCCTCGGACACCGCCCGCATCACGGAGGCGGGCGCCGAGGCCGTCGTCGTGGACCACAGCCTCGCCGAGCTGAACACCGCCAAGGCCGCCCTCGACCGGGTGGCGCTGCGCAAGGCCCCGGCCGACGTGCCCGCCTGGTACGTCGACGTCGCCGCCAACCGTGTCGTGGTCCAGGCCGACGGCGGCGCCGCGGCCGACGCCTTCCTCGCGGCGGCCGGCGTCTCCCGCGCACTCGTGAAGGTCGCCCCGTCCCAGGGCACCCCCCGGACCTTCGCGGACCTGCGCGGCGGCGACGCGTACTACATGAACGGCTCCGGACGCTGCTCGATCGGCTTCCCGGTCAAGCGCGGCACCCAGAGCGGCTTCGTCAGCGCCGGGCACTGCGGCACCCCGGGCGTCAGCACCAGCGGCTACAACCAGCAGGCCCAGGGCTCGTTCCAGGGCTCGACCTTCCCCGGCCGCGACTACTCGTGGGTCGCCACCAACACCAACTGGACCCCTCGTCCGCTGGTGAACGGCTACGGCAACCCCGACATCACGGTCACCGGGTCCACCGAGGCGATCGAGGGCCAGTCCGTCTGCCGCTCCGGTTCGACGACCGGCTGGCACTGCGGGACCATCCAGCAGCGCAACAGCAGCGTCACGTACCAGGAGGGCACCGTCTCCGGGGTGACCCGCACCAACGTGTGCGCCGAACCGGGCGACTCCGGAGGCTCGTTCATCTCCGGCAGCCAGGCCCAGGGCGTCACCTCGGGCGGCACCGGGAACTGCTCCCAGGGCGGTACGACGTACTTCCAGCCGATCAACCCGGCCCTCGCGGCCTACGGCGTCACCCTGGTCACCAACGGCAGCACCCCGCCGGACCCGACCGACCCGCCGACCAACCCGGGCGGTACCTGGGCGGCCGGCACCAACTACTCCGCCGGTGATGTCGTGACCTACGGCTCCGCCAGCTACCGCTGCCTCCAGGCCCACCTGGCGCAGCCCGGCTGGACCCCGCCGAACGTACCCGCGCTCTGGCAGGCCCTGTAGGGCGCGCCCAGGGACCGGTAGTCCGGTCGACACCCTCCGGAGAACGAGGAACGGGGGGCGCGGGTCCGAGCCCCGACCTCGGGCCCCGCCCCCACCCCCGCACGTGCCCTCCCCCACCACCCCGAGGAATCAGCCATGAGCTCCGACCCGACCTCCGTACCGCTTCCGGACCCGGCCGACGGCACCCCGGCCGACCGGCGGATCAGCCGCAAGAGCCTGCTCAAGGCGGCCCTGGTCGCCTCCGCCGTCCCGCTGCTCGCCGGCGGCGGTGTCGCCCTCGCCCGGGACAACGCCGCAGCCGGGGCACCGCTCGCCCCGACGCCCGAGTGCGACGACGGCGACGGCCCCACGCGCGACCAGATCGAGGGCCCGTACTTCAAGCCCAACTCCCCGCTCCGCACCAGCCTGGTGACGGCGGGAACCCCCGGTGTCCCGCTCACGGTCAGCGGCTACGTCTTCGGCCGGGCCTGCCAGCCGATCTCCGGGGCGCTGCTGGACTTCTGGCAGGCCGACACCAACGGCGCGTACGACATGAGCGGATACGCCTTCCGCGGGCACCAGTTCACCAACGCGCAGGGGGCGTTCTCGCTCACGACGATCGTCCCGGGGCTGTACCCGGGCCGTACCCGGCACATCCACGTGAAGGTCCAGGCGCCCGGCTCCTCGGTCCTCACCACCCAGCTCTACTTCCCGAACGAACCGCGCAACAACACCGACACGATCTACGACCCGGCGCTCCTGATGAACGTCAGGTCCGCGGGCTCCGGGCAGCAGGGGACGTTCGACTTCGTCCTCAACGTCGCCCAGACGCCCACCGATCCGCCGACCGACCCGACGGACCCGCCCACCGAACCGGGCGGCACCTGGAAGGCCGGGACGCTGTACAACGCGGGCGACCGCGTCACGTACGGCGGGGTCACCTACCGCTGTCTGCAGGCTCACACCGCCCTGACCGGCTGGGAGCCGCCGAACGTCCCCGCGTTGTGGGAGCGCGGGTAGACGGGCAGACCGGCGGGGTGAATCCCGCTGCGTGCGTGTGCCCCGGGCTCTCTCCCCGGGGCACACGCCGCGCCCCGGCCCGGACCGGAGGGGGTTTCGGTCGGGCCGGGGTCTTTCCCTCCACCCCGAACAGGGCGGACGGGGACGTCATTTCGCGTCCGCGTACCGCTCGACCACGGCCGTCGTGAACGGGAAGCGCACCGGGGTCGCGCCGAACGTGGTGCGCCCGGCCAGCGCACCGGCGGCCCCGATCGCCTCCACCACCGCGTCCGCCTCCTCGCGGGGGCAGTGCACGATCACCTCGTCGTGCTGGAAGAAGACCAGCTCGGCGCGGAGACCGGCCGCGGTGAGCGACCGCCGCAGCGCGGCCAGGAGCAGCAGCGCCCAGTCGGCCGCACTGCCCTGCACCACGAAGTTGCGGGTGAACCGGCCGCGCGCCCGCGCGTCCGACGAGGCATAGCCCGGAGTCCAGCCGTCCGAGGCCCCCGTGCCGTCCGGACCGCCGGACTCCTGGGGAAGACCGGCCTCCCCGTCGTCCGCCCCGCCCGCGGCCGGCGGGGAGGTCCTTCCCAGCCAGGTCCGCACGAGCCGGCCCTCCTCGCCGGCCTTCGCGGCCTCGTCCACATAGGCGACCGCCCGCGGGAACCGGCGGCGCAGGGCGGCCAGATTCTTCAGCCCGTCCCCCGAGGTCTGCCCGTAGACCGCCCCCAGGAGGGCGAGCTTGGCGTGGTCGCGGTCGCCGTGGAAGGCGCGGTCCGACAGCGCCGTGTACAGATCGCCGTCGTGGCCGGCCACCTCCATGAGACCGGGATCGCGGGAGATCGCGGCCAGCACCCGGGGCTCCATCTGGTCGGCGTCGGCCACCACCAGCACCCAGCCGTCGTCGGCGACGACCGCCCGCCGGATCACCTTGGGGATCTGGAGCGCCCCGCCGCCGTTGGTCGTCCAGCGGCCGCTGACCGAACCGCCCGGCTGGTAGCCGGGGCGGAACCGGCCGTCGCGCACCCAGTCCTGGAGCCAGCCCCAGCCGTGCGCGGTCCAGATCCGGTAGAGCTTCTTGTACGCGATCAGGGGGCGCACCGCCGGATGGTCCAGCTCCTCCAGCTCCCAGCGGCGGGTCGAGCGGACCTTGATGCCGGCCTGCGCGAAGGCCTTCACCACATCGGCGGGCAGATCGGGGCGGACCCTGCGGCCGAACGCGGCGGACACCTCGTCCGCCAGCTCGGCCAGCCTGCGGGGCTCGCCGCCGCCCGCGTACCGCTCGCCCAGCAGCTCGTGCAGCACCTCGCGGTGGACGTCGGCCCGCCAGGGCAGGCCCGCGCGGTCCATCTCGGCGGCGACCAGCATCCCGGCCGATTCGGAGGCCGTCAACAGCCGCATCCGGTCCGGGCGGTCCGTCGCGTCGTGCCGGGCGAGCTGGGCGGCGTAGACCTGGAGCAGGGCGTCGAGGGGCAGCTCCGTCCCGGACGGGGGGTCGAACAGGGAGGACTGCGCGCCCGGTTCGGCCGAGCGGGGCGGGGGGTCGGGAGGCACCGGGCCGCCGTGCAGCCGGGCACGGGCCGCCGCGGCGGAGCGGGGCTCGCCGTGCCGCCCCTCGTGGCCCAGCAGCAGGGATTCGGCGACCTCGACGTCGTAGCACCGCTCGACCCGGACTCCGGCGGCCAGCAGCCGGGGATAGACCTCCGCCGTCGAACGCCACACCCAGCGGGCCACCGAGGGGCGGGAGCGGACCGCCTCGGCCAGGTCCGGCTCGGCGCGGACCGGGCCGGTGGGCAGGCCGGCGGCGTCCAGCGGCGCGAGGAGCGCACCGCCGCCCTCCGTGGCGGCCAGAGCCCAGCGTTCGGTCATACGGCCGAGTCTGGCACCCGCCACTGACAGCGGGACGAAAGGCGCGGGGCGGCCGTCGCTGGAAGGATCGGTTCCGGACCGCGCGCCGGCCGGCGGCCCGTCCCAGCAACCGTGCCAGGAGGAGGCGGACGACACCGTGGAAGCGATCGTTTTCGAGGAGTTCGGCGGACCCGAGGTGCTGCATCCGGCCCGGGTCGAGGACCCCCACCCCGGTCCGGGGCAGGTCCGGCTGCGGATCAGGGCCGCGGCGGTCAACCCGATGGACTACAAGATCCGGCGCGGCTGGATGGAGGACGTGTTCTCCACCTCGCTCCCGGCGGTCCCGGGCGTCGAGGGCGCCGGGGTGGTCGACGCGCTCGGCGAGGGCGTCACCGGCTTCGCCGTCGGGGACGAGGTGCTGGGCTGGACCGCCACCGGTTCCTACGCCGAGTACGCGCTGGCCGCCGCCTCCCTGATCGCCCGCAAGCCGCCGGGGCTGGACTGGCAGGACGCGGCCGCCCTGACGATCGCGGCGAGCACCGCCCAGCGCGTCCTGGACGAACTGGCCGTGGCCTCGGGGGAGACGCTGCTGCTCCACGGGGCCGCCGGGGCCGTCGGCACCGCCGCCGTGCAGCTCGCCGTCGCCCGGGGCGCGACCGTGATCGGCACCGCCTCGCCGGCCAACCACGACTATCTGCGGGTGCTGGGGGCCACGCCCGTGACGTACGGGGACGGGCTGGTCGAGCGGGTGCGCGAGGCGGCCCCGCAGGGGGTGGACGCGGTCTTCGACGCCTCCGGGCGCGGCGCGCTGCCGGACTCGGTCGAGCTGCGCGGCGGCACCACGGACCGGATCGTCACCATCGCCGACCCGGACGCGGCGAAGTACGGCGTGGCCTTCTCCGGCGGCGGCTCCCGCTCCGGCGAGCAGCTGGCCGAGCACGCCCGGCGCGCGGCCGCCGGGGAGCTGCGGGTGCCCGTCGCCGCCGCGCTGTCCCTGGAGGAGGCCGCCAGGGCGCAGGAGCTGAGCGAGCGGGGGCACGTCCGGGGGAAGCTCGTCCTGCTGCCGTGAGGCGCCGGGGCGGGCGCCCGTCCGTTGTCCACAGGGTGTGGACGAAGGGTGTGCGGGCCCGTCCGCCTACCCTGGCCCCATGGAATCGGTGATCGACCGGGCGTGCGCGGCGGCCCTGTACGCGGACGGCGACGACGGGATCGACACCGGCGCCTCGCTCCTGGCCGCCGACCCCTCCAGCGACGCGGAGCTGCTGCGCCGGGGCGAGGAGTTCGTCCGGCGCGCCTGGGACCGGGGCTGGCTGCCCGCCGACGTCGTGCGCCTGGTCCGCCGTGAGCGCGACGCGTACGCGGCGGGTCTGGCCGCCGGGCTGATCGCCGCCGAGACCCGCCGCTATCCGGTGCTTCCGCCGCGCTGGCGGGAGCAACTGGACGAGCTGCCCGACCCGCCGCCGGCCTGGCGGCCGGACCGCTTCTCGTACGCCTCCGCGCTCCTCGGTCTCTACCGGCTGCTGCTCGGGCTGCCCGCGATCGAGCCGGTGGGGCCGCCGCCCGGTACCGGGGCCGCCGCCGCGCCGCCGTCGCCCGTCCACGGCGAGCCGCGGATGCTGACGCGCATCCGGGCGCTGCTGGCCAAGGCCGAGGCGACCGGCTATCCGGAGGAGGCGGAGGCGCTCACGGCCAAGGCCCAGGAGCTGATGGCCCGCCACAGCATCGACGAGGCGCTGCTCGCGGCGCGCGGTCGGGGCTCCGGCGGGCCCGGCGCCCGCCGGATCGGGGTGGACGCGCCGTACGAGACGGCCAAGGCGATCCTGCTGGACGCCGTCGCCTCGGCGAACCGCTGCCGGGCCGTGTGGAACGACGCGTTCGGCTTCACGACCGTGGTCGGCTTCGAGCCGGACCTGGAGGCCGTGGAGCTGCTCCACACCTCCCTGCTGGTGCAGGGCACGGCGGCGATGACCCGGGCCGAGGCGGGCCAGCGGGCCGGCGGACGCAAGCGGACCAAGACCTTCCGGCAGTCCTTCCTGATGGCGTACGCCCAGCGGCTGGGCCGCCGGCTGGCCGACGGCACGGCCCGCGCCACCGCCGAGGCCGACGCGGCGGGGGCCGCCGGGGACGGTCGCGCCCCCGGCGGCGGATCCGGACTGCTGCCCGTGCTGGCGGCCCGGGACGTGGCGGTCACGGACGCGGCGGAGCGGATGTTCCCGAGGACGACGTCCACCCGGGTCCGGGGGGCCACCGACCTCGACGGCTGGACCCACGGCACCGCCGCGGCCGACCGTGCCCGGATGGGCGGGAGCGCGCCGGAGCTGCGGGACTGACCGCGGGAACGACTCCTCCGGGCGGACCGACTCCTCCGGGCGGACGGACTCCTCCGGGGCGGGGCCGTAGGGGCGACCGGCGCACGACAACTCGGGCATATCGGTAATTCCGGTTAGGCTCTGGGCATGAGCTGGCTCCGGGCGCTGAGGGAGACCGCCCGCTCGGGGCTGACGATCGAGAGGGCACGTCTCGAACCGCTGATCGCCGTGCGCGGCGCGGCCGGGCTCGCCCTGGTCATCGGGGTGAGCCTGGCCCTGTTCGGCCCGGTGGTCGCCGCCAGCTCCGCCTTCGGCGCGTTCCAGGCGGCCATCGCCACCTTCCAGCGCAGCTGGCGCCCCCGGCCCGTGCTCGCCCTGGTCTCCGGCTTCAGCCTGGGCGTCTCGACCTTCCTCGGCTATGTCACCGGCCCGCGTCTCCCGCTCTTCCTGGCGCTGCTGGTGGTGTGGACCTTCGTGGCCGGGCTGGCCTGGGCGGCCGGGCCGACCGGC
Organism: Streptomyces sp. NPDC057682; assembly: GCF_042799575.1. Lineage (NCBI taxonomy): Bacteria > Bacillati > Actinomycetota > Actinomycetes > Kitasatosporales > Streptomycetaceae > Streptomyces > Streptomyces sp. NPDC057682. The sequence continues at coordinate 98,644 of NZ_JBHVIN010000021.1, forward strand.
GGCATCATCGCCGCGTCCAACGTCGCGATCATGCTCGTGACGATCACGCTGCCCACCTCCGTCGCCGAGGCGGGCCTGCACGCCGTGATGATCACCTTCGGCGGGGTCGTCCAGGCGGCGCTGATCGTGCTGTTCCCGGTGCGCCGGTGGGGCGCCCAGCGCGACGCCCTGGCCGACGCCCTGGCGGCCGAGGCGGACTACGCCCGCCGGCTGCGCCACGACCCGGTCGCCCACTTCGACCCCGAACCGCTGATGCTGGCCCGGCAGGCCGCCGCCGTCACCGCCCGCCAGGCCCGCCGCCGCCCCGCCGAACTGCACGGTTCGCGCGGGCTCGCCGAGCGGATCCGCCCGGTGCTCGCCTCGCTGGCCGACCCCGCGATGGGCGTCCCCTCCGAGGGCGCCGAACGCGACCGGGTCCGCGAACTGCTGGCCGCCGCCGGCTCCATTCTCGACGCCGCCGCGCGCGCCATCCGCCACGGCGACCCCGTACAGCTCCCCGGCCCCGCCGTCGCCGCGCTCAGGACCCCCGACACCGGGGCGCTGCTGGCCGGCCCGCCGCTCCGCGCCGCCGACCGGCTGGCCGCCCTGCTCGCCGACGTCATGGAGGCCGCCGAGGGCGAGGGCACCCGCGAGGAGCGGGCGCGGGCGGAGGAGGCCGCCGACGCCATCGAGGCGGGCCGGGAGGGCCGCATCCCGGCCGAGCACCAGCGGCGGCCCGGACTGCTGCGGCTCGTCCCGGTCGTACTGCGGTCCATGCGCCGCGAACTGCACCACGGCTCCCCGGTCCTCCGGCACGCGATCCGGATCACCGTGGTCGGCGCGGCCGGCTATCTGCTGGGCCGGGTCCTCCCGTTCGGCCACGGCTACTGGGTGCCCATGGCGGCCGTCATGGTGATGCGGCCGGAGTTCTCCAAGACGTACGAACGCTCCGTGGCCCGCTTCGGCGGCACCGTCGTCGGGGTCTTCGCGGCCAGCGTCGTCGTCGAGGCGGCCCATCCCCGCGTCGGCCTCTCCGCCGTGCTCGCCGTCGCCTGCGCCCTGCTGATGTACCTGCTGATGCGCACCGGTTACGCCGTCGGCCAGGCATGCATCGCCGCGTACGTGGTCTTCCTGCTGGGCATGGCCGGCGACGACCTCTCCCAGACCGTCCTCGAACGGGTTCTGCTCACCCTGCTCGGCGGGCTCCTCGCGATGGTCTCGTACGCCGTCTACCCGGCCTGGGAGACGCCGAGACTGCGGGGCCGGCTGGGGGACTGGCTCAAGGCGGACGGGCGGTACGCGGCGGCGGTCGTCGACCAGTACGCCGATCCGGACGACCGGGGCCACGACGACGTCCGGCACGCCCTGCTCGCCACCCGCGACGCCCGCGTCGCCTGGCAGGAGGCGGTCTCCACCGCCCAGCACGAACCGGTCCGCCACCGGGGCATGTCCCGCGCGGCGGCCGACGAGACCCAGCACGCCCTGGCCCAGTTCGGCCGGGTCGCGATGCTGATGGAGGCGCATCTGCCGGAGCGCGGCGCCACTCCGGTGCGGGCCGCGGCCCCGCTGGCCGAGGCGCTGCGCCGGGCCACCGAGCGGGGCGCCAAGGCCGTACGGGAGCGGCGGGTGCCGGACTGGTCGCCGGTCCGCGAGGCGCTGGAGCGCTGGGACGAGCCGGGACCCGACGGCCCCGACCCCTTCCTGCGCAACGGGGCGGATCTGCTCCTGCGGGCGCTGGAGGACTTCTCCCGGGGGCTGGACGGCGGTGGGCGCGGCCGGTCGTAGCCCCGCCCGCCACGGCCCTACGGGGTCGGCAGTCCGGGCAGGTCCGGCAGCCCCTTCAACGCGTCGGCGTCGGTCCTGGCCAGGGTGTCCTCGGTGCCGGCGTCCCAGGAGACGACGACCTTCTTCCCGTCGTTCGACTCGATCGTGCCCATGGTCCGCGCGGTGTCGCCGTCGGCGCAGGTGAGTTCCAGCATCGGCTTGCCCATGTCCTTGGCGCTGCCCGTGCAGACATGGGCGTCGGCCACGACGACGGCCTTCCCGGCGGCGACGGACAGCACCACGGCCTTGCCGTCGGTCTGCCCGGCCCAGGCCCCTTCGAGCGCCTTGAGGTCGCCGGCGGCCGAGGACCCGCCCGAAGCGGAGTCCTCGCTGCCGCCCGGTGCGGGGACGTCCGTATGGGGCGAGCCCCGGTCCTCGTCGATGTCCGGGCCGTCGCTGCCGCACCCGGTCAGCGCCAGCGCGGCCAGCAGGCCGGTGGCGAGGAGAGCGCCGGAACGTGCGATTCGGTACATGCGGAATTCCCCCTGGATGACGAATGGCCGTCCAAGCTACCAGTGGTCCGGCCATCGATCCCTGTGACCAACTCCCGTAATCGGGAGCCGAACCGGCTGCTCGCGCGTCTCAACCACGGGGAACTCCCGCACGTCCTGAGGGATGACCGGACGGAAATGAGTAACCGAGGGAACACCCCCCGTGCACGTGCATCTGCTCATGCATCCGCTCATGCACGGGAAATTGAACACAGCTATGATCCGAGACAGTTGACACTTGCACCTTGCAACTCGGGGAGCTTCCTGTGCACCACGTGTACAACGGCATGGCGGCCACAGAGCTTCGCGGAGTCGTCTGGCAGAAGAGCAGGCACAGCAACTCCCAGGGTTCCTGCGTGGAGTTCGCGAAGCTGCCCGACGGGGACGTGGCGATGCGCAATTCCCGGCACCCGGACGGGCCGGCCCTGGTCTATACGCCCGCGGAGATAGAGGCTCTGCTGCTGGGCGTGAAGGACGGGGAGTTCGACCACCTCATAGCGGAGGCCTGACGGCACCCCGAGGGGTGCGCCGGGCCCCCGCGGGGGTCAGCGTTCCGTTCCGCCGCGCGTCACGCGGGGTCGGAGAGCCGGAACAGCGCCCAGACGACCTTCCCGCGCGGGGGACCCCCGGCGGTCGCACTCTCCGTAGTCAATACGGGTGACGGGTGCCAGCCCCAGCTGTCGCTGAAGGACTCCACCAGGAACAGCCCCCGGCCCGACTCCGCGGAGTCCGCGGCCTCGGACGCCACGGGTCCCTCCCGGCTGGGGTCGCGCACCGCGCAGACCAGCCGCGAGGTCCAGCGCATCAGGTGCAGCCGCACGGGCGGGTCCTGGCACTCGCGCGCGGCGTCGTCCGGCAGGGCGTGCCGCAGTGCGTTGGTGACGAGTTCGGAGACCACGAGCGCGACATCGTCGAAACGCTCGTGCAGGCCCCAGCCGTTGAGCGTCGCCCGGGTGAACTGCCTGGCCCCGCCGACGGCCTCGTAACGGGCGGGCAGGGTGCAGGTGGCCGATCCGGAGACGGCGGAGGGATCGATGGGGGGAAGCCCCTGCCGTAACGGCTCGAGCATCGTCGATCCATTCGTCCCCATGCGAGGCACTCCCGGGAATCGCGGCTGTATCGGGTACTACGGGTACGCGGGGTACAGCGGCACAACACGAACGAGCACGCAGGTGCGCGAGCTCCATGGTTCCGAATGCGCAGGGCAGATGCAAGGGCAGATGCACGTGCACGCGCCGGACCTGTCCGACCCCGTGCCGATTCTTGGCTATTTCTTCCCCGGGGAGGAATCGAGGGGTTCCGGATCTCTTCTCATTTCCGTAATCGAATGAGTACGGGCTGAAGCGTTTTGATGGCAGAATCCGGCTCTTGGGGTTCGGGGGTGCCCCGATGCCCAGGAAGCGATGGGGAGGGTTGGACCGGTGGCGGCAGGCGAGTCGAGTGGATCCGTGGTGCGGCGCATCCTGCTGGGCTCGCAGCTCAGGCGGCTGCGGGACTCCCGCGGCATCACCCGGGAAGCGGCCGGCTACTCGATCCGGGCTTCCGAATCGAAGATCAGCCGCATGGAGTTGGGACGGGTGAGCTTCAAGGCCAGGGACGTCGAGGACCTGCTCACGCTCTACGGGGTCACGGACGAGGCGGAGCGCGAATCCCTGCTCGGCCTGGCCCGCGAGGCCAACGTGGCGGGCTGGTGGCACAGTTACGGGGACGTCCTGCCCGGCTGGTTCCAGACGTACATCGGTCTGGAGGGTGCCGCCTCGCTCATCCGGATCTACGAAGTCCAGTTCGTGCACGGTCTGTTGCAGACCGAGGACTATGCGCACGCCGTCGTCGCCCGGGGCATGCGGGGCGCCCCCGCGGCCGAGATCGACCGCCGCGTCGCGCTGCGGCTGGAACGCCAGAAGGCCCTCGTCTCCGAACGCGCCCCGAGCTTCCACGCCGTCCTGGACGAGGCCGCGCTGCGCCGTCCGTACGGCGGGCGGGAGGTGATGCGGGCGCAATTGCGGCATCTGATCGATATGTCGGAACGGCCCAACATCACGCTCCAGGTGATGCCCTTCAGTTTCGGCGGGCACGCGGGCGAGAGCGGCGCTTTCACGATGCTTCGATTCCCGGAATCCGATCTGTCGGACATTGTCTATTTGGAGCAGCTGACAAGTGCGCTCTATCTGGACAAGGCAGAGGAGGTCGCCCAGTACGAAAAGGCGATGACGCGCCTCCACGAGGAGAGCCCCGGGCCCGAGGAGAGCCGGGATCTCCTTCGAGGACTTCTCCAACTCTCCTGAGATTTCAGTACGATGGCGCGACCGCAGGAGTCTGCACCTGAGTTAAGGGATCGCATGTCCTTCTTCCACGAGCTGGCCGCGCAGTACATCGACGGTGAATGGCGCGCCGGATCGGGTTCGTGGGACATCATCGATTTCAATCCCTACAACGGGGAAAAGCTCGCCGCCATCACCGTCGCCACCGCCGACGAGGTCGACCGGGCCTATCGCGCCGCCGAGCGCGCCCAGCGCGACTGGGCCGCCGCCACCGCGCACGAGCGCCGGGGCGTGCTGGAGCGGGCGGTGCGCGTCACCGAGGAGCTGGCCGACGACATCGTCGAGGCGATCGTCGACGAACTGGGCGGCACCCGCTCCAAGGCGCGGTACGAACTGGCCGCCGCCCAGGACTTCCTGCGCGAGGCCGCCCGTCAGGCCCTGCTCCCCGCCGCCCGGATCCTGCCCTCGCCGGTCGACGGCAAGGAGAACCGCCTCTACCGCGTCCCGGTCGGGGTCATCGGGGTCATCAGCCCCTTCAACTTCCCCTTCCTGGTGACGATGAAGTCCGTCGCGCCGGCCCTGGCCCTCGGCAACGCCGTCGTCCTCAAGCCCAACCAGAACGCCCCGGTGACCGGCGGCGGACTGGTCGCCCGGATCTTCGAGGAGGCCGGGCTGCCGGCCGGGCTGCTCAACGTCGTCGTCACCGACATAGCGGAGATAGGCGACGCGTTCATCGAGCACCCGGTCCCCAAGGTGATCTCCTTCGCGGGATCGGACCGCACGGGCCGCCATGTCGCCGCGACCGCGGGTGCCCGCTTCAAGCGCGTCATCCTCGAACTCAGCGGCAACAGCGCCCTGGTGGTGCTCGACGACGCGGATCTCGACTACGCGGTCGACGCGGCGGTCTTCAGCCGCTTCGTCTATCAGGGCCAGGTCTGCATGGCGGCCAACCGGATCCTGGTGGACCGGTCGATCGCCGCCGAGTTCACCGAGAAGTTCACCGCCCGGGTGGCCGCGCTCCGCACCGGCGACCCGCGCGATCCGGAGACCGAGATCGGTCCGGTCATCAACACCTTCCAGGCCGAGGCGCTGACCGCCCTGGTCGACCAGGCCCTCGCCGAGGGCGCCACCGCGCTCGTGCGGGGCCGCACCCGGGGCACGCTGGTCGGACCGACCGTGCTCACCGGCCTCCCGGCGGACTCCCCGCTGCTCTCCCAGGAGATCTTCGGCCCGGTGGCGCTGCTGATCCCCTTCGACGGCGAGGACGAGGCCGTGCGGATCGCGGACGACAGCCCCTACGGCCTCAGCGGCGCGGTGCACACCGCGGACCCAGAGCGCGGGGTGCGGTTCGCCCGGCGGATCGACAGCGGGATGTTCCACGTCAACGACGCCACCGTCCAGGACGACCCGCTGGTCGCCTTCGGCGGCGAGAAGGCCTCCGGGAACGGCCGGCTGAACGGCGACGCGACGGTGGAGGCGTTCACCACGCAGAAGTGGATCTCCATCCAGCACGGCCGGAGCCACTTCCCGCTCTGACTCCCGGACGGCTCCGCGGGGGCCGGTCCGCCCGCCCGGCTACTCTGGTCAAAGTTGATCAGAGAGGGTGGAGGCATGTCCGCGATCCGGCTGCTGGTCCTCGGCGCCGTCCGCCAGCACGGCCGTGCGCACGGCTACCAGGTGCGCAACGACCTGGAGTACTGGGGCGCGCACGAGTGGTCCAACGCCAAGCCGGGCTCCGTCTACCACGCGCTGAAGCAGCTGGCCAAGCAGGGCATGCTGCTCGCCCACGAGGTGGCGCCGAGCACGGTCGGCGGCCCGCCGCGCACCGAGTACGAGATCACCGCGCGCGGCACCGAGGAGTACCTCTCCCTGCTGCGCGCCGCGCTGACCTCGTACGACCAGAAGATGGACGTGCTCTCCGCGGGCATCGGCTTCATCGTCGACCTGGAGCGCTCCGAGGCGGTCGCCCTGCTGCGGCAGCGGCTGGAGAACCTGGCGGTCTGGCGGGCCGCGGTCACCGAGCACTACATCCCGCAGGACGGGCCCGAGGCGGTCGGCCACATCGGCGAGGTCATGAACCTCTGGGTGCACTCGGCGGACGCGGGCGCGGAGTGGACGCGCGGCCTGATCGCCCGGATCGAGGGCGGGGCGTACGTCTTCGCGGGCGAGGGCGAGCCCTTCGTCGGGGTGCTGGCCGAGGGCCAGGAGAACCCGTACGCGACCGGGGTGCCGGATCCCGGGGACGCCCACTAATCAAGTTTGACGAATAACGCGCGGTCGCCTACCTTTCCTTCCTCGTACTAGTCAAGTTTGACTACAAAGGGGTGAGGCGATGGAGACGGACGCGATCGTCGTCGAGGGAGTGCGCAAACGCTACGGGGCGCGGTACGCCCTGGACGGGCTGGACCTGACCGTGCCCCGGTCCACCGTGCACGCGGTCCTGGGGCCCAACGGCGCGGGCAAGACCACCCTGGTCCGCATCCTGTCGACCCTGCTCCGGTACGACGCCGGCCGGGCCGAGGTGGCGGGCCACGACGTACGGAGGGAGCCGGGCGAGGTCCGCCGCCGGATCGGGCTCCTCGGGCAGCACGCGGCGCTCGACGAGGAGCTGGGCGGCCGGCAGAACCTGGAGATGTTCGGCCGGCTGTACCACCTGGGCGCGCGCCGGGCCGGGGCGCGGGCGGACGAACTGCTGACCCGCTTCGGCCTCGACGGCACCGGCCGCAAGGCGGTCCGCGCCTACAGCGGCGGCATGCGGCGCCGCCTCGATCTGGCCGCGAGCCTGATCACCGAGCCCGAGGTGCTGTTCCTGGACGAGCCGACCACCGGGCTCGACCCGCGCGGCCGGGCCGAGGTGTGGGCGGCGGTGCGCTCCCTGGTCGGGGCCGGCACGACGGTCCTGCTGACCACGCAGTACCTGGAGGAGGCCGATCAGCTCGCCGACCGGATCTCCCTGGTGGACGGCGGCCGGGTGGCCGCCGAGGGCACGGCCGACGAGCTGAAGGCGCGGGTCGGCGGCGACCGCGTCGAGGTGGTGGTGCGTGACGCCGCCCAGCTGGAGCACGCGGCGGCGCTGCTGCCCGGCGGCGCGGTGACCGACCCGGACCGGCGGACGGTCGGGGCCCCCGCCGCCGACCGCATGGCGGCGCTCGCCGGTGCCGTACGGGCGCTGGAGGAGGCGGGCGTCGCGGTGGACGACATCGCCGTCCGGCGCCCGACGCTCGACGAGGTCTTCCTCTCCCTGACCGGCCGTGACGAGCATGTGGAGGTGTCCGCGTGAGCGCGGTGACCTGGGTGGTGGCGGACTCCTGGACGATGACCCGGCGCGAACTGGCGCACTGGGCGCGGCAGCCGGTGCAGGTCGCGGTGGGCCTGGTCTTCCCCGTGATGCTGCTGCTGATGTTCACCTATCTGGTGGGCGGTGGCCGCGGTGTCGAGGGCGACCCGTCCGAGTACCTGGTGCCCGGCATGCTGACGCTGACCATGGCCTTCGGCCTGGAGGGGACGATGCTCGCGGTCACCCGGGACCTCGACAAGGGGGTCGTGGACCGGTTCCGCTCGATGCCGATGGTCTCCGGCACCGTGCTCGTGGGCCGCTCGGTCGCGGACATGCTCCAGTCGGTGGCCGGGCTCCTGGTGATGGGCGCGGTGGGGTACGCCGTCGGCTGGCGGTGGCACGACGGGGCGGCCGCGGCGCTGGGCGCGGTGGGGCTGCTCCTGCTGCTGCGGTTCGCGATGCTGTGGCTCGGCATCCTGCTGGCGCTGGTGGCCGGGCGGCCGGAGCTGGTCCAGACGGTGCAGGTCCTGGTCTGGCCGGTGGGCTTCCTCTCCAACGTGTTCGCGGTCCCGGAGTCGATGCCGGGCCGGCTGGGCGCGGCCGTGGAGTGGAACCCGCTGTCGGCCACCGCGACGGCGGTGCGCGGACTGTTCGGGAACCCCGGCGGCGGCGGTGACTCCTGGGCCGCCGGCCACGCCGGACTCCTCGCGGTGCTCTGGCCGTTGGCGATGCTCGCGGTGTTCTTCCCGCTGGCCGTGCGGAGGTTCGCGCGGCTCAGCCGCTGAGCCTCAGTGGTGGAAGGAGGTGGCGGGGGCCCGGTCGCGGCTCAACGGGTGGTCCTGGGCGCGCAGTTCCGGCAGCAGGAGGGTCAGGTCCTCCAGGAGCAGCGCGGCCAGGTCCGAGGAGAAGCCGTTGCGGCAGACGATCCGCAGCACCGAGAGGTCCTCCCGGTTGGCGGGGAAGGTGTACGCGGGCACCAGCCAGCCCCGTTCGCGCAGCCGGCGGGAGACGTCGAAGACGTCGTACGCGGTCACCTCCGGCCTGGTGGTGAGCGCGAAGACGGGCAGCTGGTCGCCCCGGGTCAGCAGCCGGAAGTCGCCCAGCGCCTCGATCTTCTCCGCCAGTCCGGTCGCCACGTCCCGGGAGGCCTGCTGCACGGCCCGGTAGCCCTCGCGGCCCAGCCGCAGGAAGGTGTAGTACTGCGCGACCACCTGGGCGCCGGGCCGGGAGAAGTTGAGCGCGAAGGTCGGCATGTCGCCGCCCAGGTAGTTGACCCGGAAGACCAGCTCCTCGGGCAGTTCGGCGGGTGAGCGCCACAGCGCCCAGCCGACGCCCGGGTAGACCAGGCCGTACTTGTGCCCCGAGGTGTTGATGGAGGAGACCCGGGGCAGCCGGAAGTCCCAGACCAGGTCCTCGTCGAGGAACGGCGCCACCATCGCCCCGGACGCCCCGTCCACATGGACGGGGATGTCCAGGCCGGTGCGCTCCTGGAGGGCGTCCAGGGCCGCGCACAGTTCGGCGACGGGCTCGTAGCTGCCGTCGAAGGTGGAGCCGAGGATGCCGACGACGCCGATGGTGTTCTCGTCGCAGAGCGCGGCGGCGGCCTGCGGGTCGAGGTGGTAGCGCTCGCCCTCCATGGGGACGAAGCGCGGTTCGACCTCCCAGAAGGTGCAGAACTTCTCCCAGCACACCTGCACGTTGACGCCCATCACCAGATTGGGCCGGGCGGTCGCCGGATAGCGGTCGGCGTTCTTCGCGGCCCAGCGGCGCTTGAGCGCCAGCGCGGCCAGCATGCACGCCTCGCTGGACCCGGTGGTCGAGCAGCCCACGGCCGCCGACGGGTCGGGGGCGTTCCACAGATCGGCGAGCATCGCCACGCAGCGCCGCTCCAGTTCGGCGGTGCGCGGGTACTCGTCCTTGTCGATCATGTTCTTGTCGCGGCACTCGGCCATCAGCACCCCGGCCTGGGGCTCCATCCAGGTGGTGACGAAGGTGGCCAGGTTGAGCCGGGAGTTGCCGTCGAGCATCAGCTCGTCGTGGACCAGTCCGTACGCGGTGTGCGGCGGCAGCGGTCCGTCGGGCATCCGGTGGCGCGGCGGCGCCGACTCCATTCCGGCGACCGGGTCGGCCTCGCCGAAGAAGGGGTTGAGGGCGAGCCTGCGGCGTGCGTCGGACGGTTCGGCGCTCTCGGCGGAGCCCTTGTGGAGCGGCATCGCTGACCTGCCCTTCCCGGCGTGGCGCCGGCCTGACGGAGGGGTCCGGTGACGGACCGATCCCGACGATACGGACACTCCGGGCGTCCGGCGCGTCGGGCTACCGCATCGGTGTCCCGTCCTCGCGCAGCTGCATCAGCGGCCGTCCGGTCACCAGCAGCCACCCGGGGAGCGTGGCGACGCAGAGCAGGGGGATCAGGTCCATGTCCGAGGCGAGGACCGCGGCGGTGAACAGGCTGAGCCAGCCCTGCCGGGTGATGGCGAGCAGGATCCCGAGCACCCCGCAGGTCACCGCCAGCGAGACCGGCACCGCGTCGACCAGGGCGTGGGCGCACAGGCCGAGCGCCACGCCGGAGAAGACCGCCGGGAAGATCCGGCCGCCCCGGAAGCCGCAGGTCGCCGCGATCACCAGGGCCGCGGTCTTCACCACGGCCATGCCCGCGAACTCCCCGGCCGACCAGCCGTCCGGGTCGGCGGCGAGGGTTTTCACCTCGTCGAGCCCCTTGAAGAGGGTGAGGTGGCCGCCGAGCGCCCCCAGCAGCCCGAGGACCAGCCCGCCCGCGGTCATCGCCACGACCGGGTGGCGCAGCGCCCGGAACCCCCGGTGCACCAGCGGGAACACGTACACCGCCGCGAGCCCCAGCAGCGCGCCGGCCGAGGTGATCACCACGGCGGAGAGGAGATCGCCCCAGTGCGGTCCGGGGTAGTCGGGCAGCGACAGGTCGAAACTGGGGTGGGCCGCCAGCGTCATGGTGAGCGAGCCCGCCGCACCGGCCGCGAGCGGCCCGAAGAGCCGGTCCCACAGGGCGCCCGCGCCCGGGGTGGAGGCGAGCGTCTCGGAGAGGATCAGCGCGGCGGCCACCGGGGTGCCGAAGAGCGCTCCGATGGTGCCGGCGGCGGCGAGCCCGAGCCACAGCTCGGCCGGGGCGTCCGGCACGAGGCGGCGGCCCGCCCAGAAGGCCAGGGCGATGTTGGCGGCGGTGATCGGGTTCTCGGGGCCCAGGCTGACCCCGCCGGCCAGCGCCAGCACCGTCACCACCAGCAGCCCCGGCACCACCAGCGGGGGCAGGGGGGGATCGACCAGGCCCATGGTCGCCGGATCGGGTCCGGCCCGGCCGGGCACCGCCCGTACGACCAGTCCGGTCACCAGGCCGATCGCGGTGAGCATGACGATCATCCAGAGCGAGGAGTAGCCCCCGATCGACAGCGCGTCCGGCAGCGTCTCCCAGAGCACGTCCTGGAACGCCTCGGCGAGCAGGCTCACGCCCAGCAGGATCAGGGCCGACGCCACGCCGACCGCCAGGGCGGGCACGATGAGCAGCAGGAGCCGGCGCGCGGGGGCCGGTGCGGCGGGGGCGGCGGAATCGGTGGCCATGGGGTCACCCTAGCCAGGCAAAAGGCAGATAACCCCGTAAATCGGGCGGAGGGTGCGGGATTTCGGACTTGCACCTCACGTCACGTCAGGACCGAGGCTCGGACATGTACCGACCACAGGGAAGGAGCGGGGGAGCCATGGAGTACTCCGTGGGACAGGTCGCCGGATTCGCCGGGGTCACGGTGCGCACGCTGCACCACTACGACGGCATCGGACTGCTCTCGCCCGGCGGGCGCAGCCACGCGGGCCACCGGCGGTACGACGACGCCGACCTCGACCGGCTCCAGCAGATCCTGTTCTACCGGGAGCTGGGTTTCCCCCTCGACGAGATCGCGGCACTGCTCGACGATCCGGGCGCGGACGCGCGGGAGCACCTGCGCCGCCGGCACGCCCTCCTGGAGCGTCGGATCGCCGAACTGCAACGGATGGCCGATGCGGTGGAGAGAGCCATGGAGGCACGGAAGATGGGTATCGACCTCACGCCCGAGGAACGGTTCGAGGTCTTCGGGGACAAGGACCCGGAGCGGTACGCCGAGGAGGCCGAGCGCCGCTGGGGAGGCACCGAGTCCTACGCGGAGTCGCAGCGCCGGGCCGCCCGCTACACCAAGGAGGACTGGCAGCGCATGCACGCCGAGGTCGCTTCCTGGGGCGAGCGCTACGACGCCCTGATGGCGGACGGCGAGCCCGCCGACGGGGAGCGGGCCATGGACATGGCCGAGGAGCACCGGCTCCACATCACGGGCTGGTTCTACGAGTGCTCCACCGAGATGCACCGGGGGCTCGGGGAGATGTACGTCTCCGATCCGCGGTTCAAGGCGTTCTACGACTCGATGCGGCCGGGCCTGGCCGAGCACCTGAGGGACGCCATCGAGGCCAACGCGCGACGCCGCGACTGAGCGGCGCCGCGACTGAGTGGCGCGGCGGCCGGGCGGCGCGGGGGCGGGTGTCCGTCCCCGCGCCCCGGTCAGGCCTTGCTGATCACGGCGGCGGTCCCGTACGCACAGACCTCCGTGCCCACGTCGGCCGCCTCCGTCACGTCGAAGCGCATCATCAGCACCGCGTTGGCGCCGCGCGCCCGCGCCTGCTCGACCAGGCGCTCCATGGCCTGGTTGCGGGTCTCGACCAGGGTCTTGGTCAGCCCCTTCAGCTCGCCGCCGATCATGGACTTCAGACCGGCGCCGATCTGGCTGCCCAGATGGCGGGAGCGGACCGTCAGTCCGAACACCTCCCCGATGACCTGCGTCACCTGGTGTCCGGGGACGTCATTGGTCGTGACGACCAGCACATCGGACTGGGCCGTCTGGCCACCGCCGTACTCCTCAATGCCCATGGTGTGGCACCTCCTGGAGACGAGTTTTGCCCCGCTTCACCCCCTGTGCATCTCCACAGGGGCCGGTGGAACCCGGAGCCCTCCCGCGGCGTTGATAGCTTTGGGCGGCCACGCAGCCGCCATCGACCCACATCCTGGAGCCCGGACCCTTGAATACGCTTGCGCTCGGACCCAGCTGGCTGGATCCGGACCACCTCATCGGTCAGTTCGGGCTGATCGGCGTGCTGGTCATCGTCTTCGCCGAATCCGGGCTGCTGATCGGGTTCTTCCTGCCCGGCGACTCGCTGCTGTTCACCACGGGTCTGCTGGTCACGACGGACAAGCTGGACACCCCGCTCTGGCTGGTCTGCGTGCTCGTCGCGCTCGCCGCGATCATCGGCGACCAGGTGGGCTATCTCTTCGGCCGCAAGGTCGGCCCCTCGCTCTTCAACCGCCCGGACTCCCGCCTCTTCAAGCAGGAGAACGTCGAGAAGGCCCACGAGTTCTTCGAGAAGTACGGGCCGAAGTCGCTGGTCCTGGCCCGCTTCGTGCCCATCGTGCGGACGTTCACGCCGATCATCGCGGGCGTCAGCCGGATGAACTACCGCTCCTTCATCACGTTCAACATCATCGGCGGTGTCCTCTGGGGCGTCGGCGTGACCCTGCTGGGCGCCGGGCTGGGCCAGATCGACTTCGTGCACGAGAACATCGAGGCGATGCTCGTCCTCATCGTGCTGATCTCCGTCGTCCCGATCGGCATCGAGTACCTGCGCGCCCGCTCCAAGTCGAAGAAGGAGGCCGCCGACGGCGGCGCCGACGACCCGGACCACGCCCCCGGCACCGCCCCGGCCGCCCGCCGCGGCGGCCGGCACGCCAAGCGCTGAGCCCGCCGCCCGGGGCCCGGGTCCTGCCCGGAGTCAGAAGCCGCGCGTCCGCTTGGCCGCGCGGCGGCTCGACCGGCCGACCACCCCGGGCATGAACATCCGGGAGATCTCGCTCCCGAGATTCACCCCGATCGCGATGGCCAGCGCCGTCGCCACCGCCGTCGACAGCGAGGCCAGGCCCCGGTCCAGCTCGTTCTGCGCCACGCCCAGCAGACCGAAGTACGTCGCGGAACCGGGCAGCAGCGGACCGATCGCCGCCGTGATGAACGGCAGCGACGACGTCGAGCGGTACCGCGAGAACAGCTGCCCGAAGAGCCCCACCAGACCGGCCGCCGCCGCGGTGGACGCCACCGCCGACAGATGCCCCGTCCGGGCCATCGCCCCGTAGATCACCCAGGCCACGCCCCCGTTCAGCGTCACCACCAGCACCGTGGCCCGCTCCTGCTGGAGCAGGATCGCGAACGCCAGCGTCAGCATCATCGAGGCCAGGATCTGCACCACCGGCCGGTCATGGGTGATGAACCGCGCCTCCGGGTCCAGCTCGGCCCCCAGCTGGAGCCCCCCGTACAGCGCCAGCAGCACCCCGGCGACGATGGCGATGAAGAAGTACATGACCTCCAGCAGCCGCGCCGCCGCGGTGATGTAGTAGCCGGTCAGCCCGTCCTGCACCCCCGCCACCAGGGCCCTCCCCGGCAGCAGCGCGAACAGCCCACCGGTGATCACCGCGGACGGCCGCACGTCCGACCAGTGCGTCAGGGTCAGCGCCACCCCCATCGCGGCCGGCGGCATCGCGGCCACCGCGAACTGGTAGAACTCCGGCAGCCCCCGCCCCGCGCACAGCCAGGCCAGCCGGTCCCCGAGCATCGCGCCCAGCGCGGCCACCAGGAAGACCAGCGGACCACCGCCGACCAGCACCGAGGCCGCCCCCGCCAGCAGCCCCGCGGACAGCGTCAGCACCCAGCCCGGATACGGATGCCGGTTGCGCCGGATCTCCGCCAGCCGCCGGTAGGCCTCCTCCAGGGAGACCTCCGCCTCCTCGCTGGTGATGTCGTCGATCAGCCGGAAGACCGCGGTCAGCCGGGTGTAGTCGGTGCCCCGGCGGCGCACGGTGCGGCTCGCCGTCACCGGGTCGTCGACCAGCGAGGGCTGGTGCGAGATCGACAGCAGGGTGAACGTCACCGTCGGCTCGCAGCGGTCCAGCCCGTAACTGCGGCTCACCGCGAACATCGCCGCCTCGACGTCCTCGGCCCCCTCGCCCCCGGCCAGCAGCAGCTCGCCGATGCGCAGCGTCAGGTCGAGCACCCGGGGCACGGCGGGCCCCGCGTCGTCGTGCCGCTGCACGGCGTCCGGCGCCGGACGCTCGGCCACCGGCATCCGCAGCATCGTGCGCATCCGGTCCTGCCAGGGCGCCTCCCGGGTCAGCCGGACCATCGGGATCCCGTGCGCCGGGGTGAAGGCGGGAGGGGAGTTGCGGACGTCGTACGTGCTGGGCGGGGCGAAGGCCGAGCCGATCGTCTCCGAACCGGAAGCGGAACCCGAACCGGAACCCTGGGCCGAGCCCTGCGGCTCGGACGTCAGCCCGTCCGGAAGAGCGAACTCCGACGTCGGATGGTCGTCCTCCACCGGAGTGGACCTCTCCACCCCGGCAGGCTGGGAGAAGGCGCTGCGCGCCTCGTCGGACTGGGGCTTCTGGTCATCGGGACCGCCCGGTTCCGCCACCACTCGACCTCGCTCCTCATCGGCTGCGCGTCCACAGGGCCTGTCCGACCATTCCCGTCTGCCGGGCGACGCCATGCACGCACTCTCGCCCCACCGGCCCCAGACCCCAGTACATCCAGTACAGGGGACTGGGGCCGGCACGCCGAGAGCACGCACCTGACGCCGCCCGGCCCGCCCTCCGGGCGGACGACGGGAATGGTCGGACAGGCCCTCGGCCGCGCTCCTGCCCAGTATGGCCACGGCTATGGCCGGACAGCCGAACGGGCGGCACACCCGTGAAGGTGTACCGCCCGCGGAACGCCGTACCGAACCTCAAGCGGAACGGTGGGAACGGCCCTGCGTCAGTGAGCGCCGCCCTGCGCCTCCAGGCGCTTGTACGAGGCCTCGATCTCGGCCTCCGCCTCGGCGCGGCCGACCCAGTCGGCGCCCTCGACGGACTTGCCCGGCTCCAGGTCCTTGTAGACCTCGAAGAAGTGCTGGATCTCCAGACGGTCGAACTCCGACACGTGGTGGATGTCGCGCAGGTGCTCCACCCGGGGGTCGGAGGCCGGCACGCACAGCAGCTTGTCGTCGCCGCCGGCCTCGTCCGTCATCCGGAACATGCCGATCGCGCGGCACTTGATGAGGCAGCCGGGGAAGGTCGGCTCGTCCAGGATGACCAGCGCGTCCAGCGGGTCGCCGTCCTCGCCGAGGGTGTTCTCGACGAAGCCGTAGTCCGCGGGGTAGCTGGTCGAGGTGAAGAGTCGACGGTCCAGGCGGATCCGACCGGTCTCGTGGTCCACCTCGTACTTGTTCCGCGAACCCTTCGGAATCTCGATGGTGACGTCGAACTCCACGGGTGGCTCCTCCATGATCAACACATACGACTGGTGGTTAAGTGTCCCCCACGGAGATGTGTGCTCGCGAAAGGGGCTGGTCAACGGTGGCCGAGCCGGTGAAAAGACCGTCGTTCAACCCGCTCTCCGCGCTGAAGGGGAGGATCCTCACGGACCACCCGTCTCTGCGCAACGGACTGAGCGACCGGCAGTTCACGGCCGTCTCCGCCGTCCTGGGCCTGGCGCTCGCCGCCGGCGCCGTCCTCGCCGCCGGTCCCTGGGACTCGGGTCAGCGTAAGGCCGAGCAGGACTGGGCGGCCGCCCGGACCCGTACAGGTGGCGCACATCACGAACCGGGCACCCTCGCGGCCCCCGCCCCGGCCCCCAGCGCCCCCGCCGTCCTCGCCCCCCTGGGCGCCGCGTCCGGCGACGCCCCGCGCACGGCCGACGCCCCCGCCACCGCCCCGCTGCGCGCCACCCTGGACCCGCTCCTCAGGAACCCCGCGCTCGGCACCCGGCGCAGCGCCGTCGTCATCGACACGGCCACCGGCGAGCGGCTCTACGGCGTCGCCGCGGACACGCCCATGACCCCCGCCTCCACCATCAAGATCGCCACCACCGTCGCCGCCCTCACCGCGCTCGGCCCCGACGACCGCATCCCCACCACCGTCCGGGCCTCCAAGGACCTGCGCACCGTCACCCTCGTCGGCGGCGGCGACCCCACCCTCGACCGGGCCGCCCTGCGCACCCTGGCCGCCGACACCGCCCGCGCCCTCAAGGACGGCGGCGTCCGCTCCGTACGGCTGCGCTACGACACCTCCGCCTACTCCGGACCCGCGCTCCACCCGATCGGCCCCAACGAGAACATCGCCCCGCTCAGCGCCCTGATGATCGACGAGGGACGGCTCGACAAGAGCTCCGGCGGACCCGCGCCCCGCAGCGAGGACCCGGCCGGCGACGCCGCCGACACCTTCGGGAAACTCCTCGAACAGGCAGGCGTCGACACCGGCGAGGGCGCCGCCCCCGGCCGCGCCGCCGCCACCTCCGCCCCCGTCGCCCGGCATCTGTCGCCGCCGCTCTCCGCCCTCGTCGAACGGGCCCTCACCAACAGCGACAACGACATCGCCGAGGCCCTCGCCCGCCGGACCGCGCACGCCGCGGGCCGGCCCGCCGACTTCCGGGGCGGCGGACAGGCCGTCACCGCCCAGCTGAAGAAGCTCGGCCTGCCCCTCAAGGGCGTCACCGTCGCCGACGGCAGCGGACTGGACCGCAAGGACAAGGTCACCGCCGCCCTCCTCGCGGGACTCCTCGCCCGCGCCGCCGACCCCGGCCACCCCGAACTCCGCCCCGTCCTCACCGGCCTCCCCGTGGCCGGCTTCAGCGGCACGCTCAGCGGCCGCTACACCACCGCGTCCGGCGGCACCGGCCTGATCCGCGCCAAGACCGGCACCCTCACCGGCGTCAACACCCTCTCCGGCACCGTCGTCGCCCCCGGCGGCCGGCTGCTCGCGTTCGCCTTCCTCGCGTCCGGCACCACCGCCCCCGCCGAGGCCCAGTCCGCCCTCGACTCCCTCGCCACCGCCCTGGCGTCCGGCCACCGCTGACCGGCCGGACGCCGCCCTCCGGACCGTCAACACCGCTCCGCATCAAGGGCGCAGCACGTACGGTTGACGCATGACGCGCATCGGTGGTGCCGGGATGGTCGACTGGAATCTCGCGGTCGCGACCGCGACCCGGCTTGTGCGGCCGGGCCCCGAGGTGAGCCGCGAGGAGGCCCGCGAGGTCGTCGCGGAGCTGCGCCGGCACGCCAAGGCGGCCGAGGAGCACGTCCGCGCCTTCACCCGGATGATCCCCGAGGGCACCGAACCGGAGGACACCCCCGTCCTGGTCGTCGACCGGGCGGGCTGGATCCGCGCGAACGTCGCGGGCTTCCGGGAACTGCTGCGCCCCCTCCTGGAGAAGATGGAGGAACGGCGCGGCGGTGGCACGGGCGGCGCCGTCCTCGGCGCGGTCGGCTCCAAGGTGACCGGCGTCGAGGTCGGGATGCTGCTGTCGTTCCTGGCCTCCCGGGTCCTCGGCCAGTACGAGACCTTCGCCCCCGCCACCCGCGATCTGCCCGCCTCCGCCGAGGGCGGCGGCAGGCTCCTGCTGGTCGCCCCCAACATCGTCCACGTCGAACGGGAGCTGGAGGTCGACCCCCACGACTTCCGCCTCTGGGTCGCCCTCCACGAGGAGACCCACCGCACCCAGTTCACCGCCGTGCCCTGGCTCCGCGACCACCTCCAGGGCGAGATCCAGTCATTCCTCGACGAGACCGACGTCGACCCGATGACCGTGCTCGAACGGCTCCGCGAGGCCGCCCAGTCCCTCTCCGGCGGCCGCCCCGAGGGCGAGGACGGCGAGGACGGCGGACGCAGCCTCGTCGAGATCGTGCAGACCCCCGCCCAGCGCGAGATCCTCGGCCGCCTCACCGCGGTGATGTCCCTCCTGGAGGGCCACGCCGACTACGTGATGGACGGCGTGGGCCCCGAGGTGGTGTCCTCCGTCGGCGAGATCCGCGAGAAGTTCCAGCAGCGCAGGGCGCGCGGCGCGAGCCGCCTCGACCAGGCCCTGCGCAAACTCCTCGGCCTCGACGCCAAGCTCCGCCAGTACCGCGACGGCGAACGCTTCGTGCGCGCCGTCGTCGACGAGGTCGGCATGGACGGCTTCAACCGCGTCTGGACCTCGCCCAACACCCTGCCCACCAAGGCGGAGATCGCCGCCCCCGAGGACTGGATCGCCCGGGTGCACCGCTGAGGGACGCCCCGGAGGCGGACCTGCCCGGCGGATCATGGACGAGGGGGGCGCTCGCCGGACACTTCCGCGAGGGCAACGCGCCGGTAATCACCCATCCGAGGGACCGTAGGGGCATGGGAAGGCGTGCAATGCTCGATGAACGGCATTGCTCTGTCACCATCGACGCACTCTGAGTGACGGCACTCCTTCCCGTCCCGGAACTCGGAGGCACCTCTCCAGAACTTCACGAAGGGCACCGGACATGGGTCCCCATCCTGCGGTCGCGGCGATACGCCTGGCGGTCCGCCGCGTACTCCACGACGTACTCAACGAACACGCCGAACGGGCCGAACGCGCCGGACAGGCCGGCCGCGCCCCGCGCCCCGAGCTCGTCCGGGCCGGTTCCGGCGGGCGCGCCCCCGCCCTCGCCGAACGGCCCGACACCCCCCTGAACCCCCCGGGCCCCCTGGTTCTGGTCGCCTGCTCCGGCGGCGCCGACTCCATGGCCCTCGCCTCCGCACTCGCCTTCGAGGCCCGCAAGCTTCCCGTCCGCGCCGGCGGCATCACCGTCGACCACGGCCTCCAGGACGGCTCCGACCTCCGCGCCGCCGAGGTCGCCGGCCGCCTCACCGCCATGCGCCTCGACCCCGTCGAGGCCGTCGCCGTCCACGTCGGCCAGGACGGCGGACCCGAGGCCGCCGCCCGCGACGCGCGCTACGCCGCCCTCGACGCCGCCGCCGAACGCCACGGCGCCGCCGCCGTCCTGCTCGGCCACACCCGCGACGACCAGGCGGAGACCGTCCTGCTCGGACTCGCCCGCGGCTCCGGCATCCGCTCCCTGTCCGGCATGGCCGCCGCCTCCGGACCCGCCGGCCGCTACCGCCGCCCCTTCCTCCAGCTCGACCGCCAGACCGCCCGCACCGCCTGTCTGGCCCAGTCCCTGCCCGTCTGGGACGACCCGCACAACATCGACCCCGCCTACACCCGCTCCCGGCTGCGCCACGAAGGCCTGCCCGCCCTGGAGAAGGCCCTGGGCAAGGGGGTCGTCGAGGCGCTCGCCCGGACGGCCCAGCTCTCCCGCGACGACGCGGACGCCCTCGACACCTGGGCCGCCGAGGCCGGACGTGACGTGCGCGACGACGCGGGCCGGCTGGAATGCGCCAAACTGCACGCGCTGCCGCCCGCCGTGCGCCGCCGCGTCCTGCGCCGCGCCGCCATAGAAGCCGGTTCCCCGGCCGGTTCGCTCTTCGCCCGGCACATCGAGGAAGTCGACCGTCTCGTCACCGGCTGGCGCGGCCAGCAGGCCATCAACCTCCCCGGCCGCGTCGAAGCCCTGCGTCAGGGTGGCAGACTTGTCATTCGGCAGAGCTGACGCACAAGCGTGCTGACATGCAGGGCGAGCGGCCGTCCGGGCCCGGGACCACGTCCCGGACCCGCCAGGCGGAGAAAGAGACGCGGGTGAACGAGAAGGACATGGGTGCCGACCTCCAGGCGGTGCTCCTCACCAAGGAAGAGATCGACGCGAAGCTCGTCGAGCTGGCCGCGAAGATCGACGCGGAGTACGCCGGCAAGGACCTGCTCCTCGTCGGTGTCCTCAAGGGCGCGGTGATGGTCATGGCGGACCTGGCGCGCGCGCTGTCCACCCCCGTCACCATGGACTGGATGGCCGTCTCCTCGTACGGCGCCGGCACCCAGTCCTCCGGGGTCGTACGGATCCTCAAGGACCTCGACACCGACATCAAGGGCAAGCACGTCCTGATCGTCGAGGACATCATCGACTCGGGCCTGACGCTGTCCTGGCTGATGTCGAACCTGGGCTCGCGCGAGCCCGCCTCGCTGGAGATCTGCACCCTGCTGCGCAAGCCGGACGCGGCGAAGGTCGCGCTCGACTGCAAGTGGGTCGGCTTCGACATTCCCAACGAGTTCGTCGTCGGCTACGGGCTGGACTACGCGGAGAAGTACCGCAACCTCCCGTTCGTCGGCACCCTCGCCCCGCACGTGTACGGCGGCTGACCACGCCGGAACAACCCGCGCCGGGGCCGGGGAACCCTCGTCGGCGGCCCGCCGTTGAGCCTTCGAAGGCGGGTTTCCCGGACGTCCCAGGCGGACGTCGGTGACAATGCCGGTGTACCGTCCGAAGAACAGTCTTTACTCACAGCAGCATTTACCTACGGGCAGGAGGGACGGGGCGGCTTCCGCTCCGTATGGATGGACGTGAAGCGATACTTCCGTGGGCCGGTCATGTGGATCGTGCTGGCCGTCCTCGCCGTGGTCGTGTTGATGAATGTCGTCGGCTCGGGTGGCGGCTACAAGACGGTGGACACCGGCAAGGTGATCCAGGCGATCAATAAGAACCAGGTGGACGAGGCCAAGCTCACCACCGGTGACGATCACATCATCAAGATCGAGCTGAAGGACGGCCAGAAGCTCTCGGGCGAGTCCGGCAGCAAGTTCCAGGCGAGCTACATCGGCGACCAGGGCGTCCAGATCGCCGACGCGCTGCAGAAGAAGTTCGAGAGCGGTGACATCGACAAGGGCTACACCGTCTCGCCGTCGAAGCAGTCCCCGTTCGTCTCGATCCTCTTCACGCTGCTGCCGTTCGTCCTCATCGTGGTCGTCTTCCTGTTCCTGATGAATCAGATGCAGGGCGGCGGCTCCAAGGTCATGCAGTTCGGCAAGTCCAAGGCCAAGCTGATCACCAAGGACACCCCCAAGACGACCTTCGCCGACGTGGCGGGTTCGGACGAGGCGGTCGAGGAGCTCCAGGAGATCAAGGAGTTCCTCCAGGAGCCGGCGAAGTTCCAGGCCGTCGGCGCCAAGATCCCCAAGGGTGTCCTGCTGTACGGGCCTCCCGGTACGGGCAAGACCCTGCTCGCCCGCGCCGTCGCCGGCGAGGCGGGCGTCCCGTTCTACTCGATCTCCGGCTCCGACTTCGTCGAGATGTTCGTCGGTGTCGGTGCCTCCCGGGTGCGCGACCTCTTCGAGCAGGCCAAGGCGAACGCCCCGGCGATCGTCTTCGTCGACGAGATCGACGCCGTCGGCCGCCACCGCGGCGCCGGCATGGGCGGCGGCCACGACGAGCGCGAGCAGACGCTCAACCAGCTCCTCGTGGAGATGGACGGCTTCGACGTGAAGGGCGGCGTCATCCTGATCGCCGCCACCAACCGGCCGGACATCCTCGACCCGGCGCTGCTGCGTCCGGGCCGCTTCGACCGGCAGATCGCGGTCGACCGCCCCGACATGCAGGGCCGTCTGGAGATCCTCAAGGTCCACCAGAAGGGCAAGCCGGTCGCCCCGGACGTCGACCTCGGCGCCGTCGCCCGCCGCACGCCCGGCTTCACCGGTGCCGACCTGTCGAACGTGCTGAACGAAGCGGCGCTCCTCACGGCGCGCAGCAACCAGAAGCTCATCGACAACGCCACGCTCGACGAGGCCATCGACCGCGTCGTGGCGGGTCCGCAGAAGCGGACCCGGATCATGTCCGAGAAGGAGAAGAAGATCACCGCGTACCACGAGGGCGGACACGCCCTGGTCGCGGCGGCCTCCCCCCAGTCGGACCCGGTCCACAAGATCACGATCCTCTCCCGCGGCCGCGCCCTCGGTTACACGATGGTGCTCCCGGAGGAGGACAAGTACTCCACGACCCGCAACGAGATGCTCGACCAGCTGGCGTACATGCTGGGCGGGCGCGCGGCCGAGGAACTGGTCTTCCACGACCCGACGACCGGCGCGGCGAACGACATCGAGAAGGCCACCGCGACGGCCCGCGCGATGGTCACGCAGTACGGCATGACCGAGCGGCTCGGCGCGATCAAGTTCGGCGGCGACAACACCGAACCGTTCGTGGGCCGCGAGATGGGCCACCAGCGCGACTACTCCGAAGAGGTCGCCGCGCTGGTCGACGAAGAGGTCAAGAAGCTCATCGAGACCGCCCACAACGACGCGTGGGAGATCCTCGTCGAGAACCGCGACGTGCTGGACGCCCTGGTCCTCCAGCTCCTGGAGAAGGAGACCCTGGGCAAGGCGGAGATCGCCGAGATCTTCGCCCCGATCGTCAAGCGCCCGGCCCGCCCCGCGTGGACCGGCTCGTCACGGCGTACGCCCTCCACCCGACCCCCGGTGCTCTCCCCGAAGGAGCTCGCCCTCACCAACGGCGCCACCACGGCCAACGGCTCGGTCACGGACACCCCCGCCGAGTCGGTCACGGAGGACCGCCCCGAGAGCTAGCCCCGTCCCCGGTGTGGCCCCCGTCACGGGGCCCGCACCGGGCCCGGAATGGATGCCGCGCCCCCCAGGTTTTAGCCTGTGGGGGCGCGGCATTTCCGTACACCTGCGCGGATGGCACCGCGATACGGCACAGAGGAACGAGGCACAGATGACCGACCCGGTGACGCTGGACGGCCAGGGCTCGATCGGCGAGTTCGACGAGAAGCGGGCCGAGGCGGCCGTACGCGAGCTCCTGATCGCCGTCGGCGAGGACCCGGACCGGGAGGGCCTGCGGGAGACGCCGGCGCGGGTGGCGCGGGCGTACAAGGAGATATTCGCGGGGCTGTACCAGGAGCCCGAGGACGTCCTGACGACCACGTTCGACCTGGGCCACGACGAGATGGTGCTCGTCAAGGACATCGAAGTCTTCAGTACGTGTGAACATCATCTGGTCCCGTTCCGCGGGGTCGCGCACGTGGGCTACATCCCCGCGACCAGCGGCAAGATCACCGGCCTCTCGAAGCTGGCCCGGCTGGTGGACGTCTATGCCCGGCGTCCGCAGGTCCAGGAGCGGCTGACCACGCAGATCGCCGAATCGCTGATGGAGATCCTGGAGCCGCGCGGCGTCATCGTCGTCGTGGAGTGCGAGCACATGTGCATGTCGATGCGCGGGATCCGCAAGCCGGGTGCGAAGACGCTGACCTCGGCGGTCCGCGGCCAGCTCCGTGACCCCGCGACGCGCGCCGAGGCGATGAGCCTCATCATGGCGCGCTGAGCCGCCCCGCCGGCTACGCCCCTGCCGCGCTCTTGTCGCCGTTGCCGTCCCGGTCCTCCGGGAGCTTGCAGACGTGTTCGAGGAAGAGGGCGGCGGCGACGACCGCGATGCCGGCGAGGACGGCGAAGCCCGCGTAGACGGCCTGGTCGCGGCGGGGCGGGATGTCGAGGGAGCCGAGGAGGAAGATGCCGTCCCCGGCGTACATCCCGGCGACCAGGGCGACGACGAGGGCGCTGGCCTGGGCGAAGACGACGGCGCGGGCGGCCATCATCGGCTCGACGCCCTTCGCGCCGGGGCGCCGTTCGCGCTGGGCGCGGAAGCGGGCGCGCAGGGAGAGGGCCGTGGCCAGCAGGACGACGGCGATGACGGCGAGCACGATGGGGGCGGCCAGGGGGACGGCGGGCAGGGTGCCGAAGGCGCTCCAGAGGCGGGCGGCGCCCCAGGAGAGGACCGCGGCGGCGGCGAAGAGGCCCGCCAGTACTCCGAGCCGTAGTTGCTTCACCGGGTGAGCCGCCCTTCGCCGCCTGTTCCTGTCCTGCTGTCTGCGATGAGCCTAACGACTACTCGGGCAGCCGGAGTTCCAGATCGGTCCTGGGGAGAACGCCGCCGCGGCCCACGCCGTCCAGCAGCTCGGCGACCGGTCCGGCGCCGGGGAGCTGGGCCTCGGGGTCCACGTCGTGCCAGGGGGCGAGGACGAAGGCGCGCTCACGGGCCCGGGGGTGGGGGAGGGTGAGGACGGGGTCGTCGGAGACCACGTCCGCGTAGGCGACGATGTCGACGTCGATGGTGCGCGGCCCCCAGCGCTCGTCGCGGACGCGGTCGAAGGCCTCCTCGATGGCCTGGCCGCGCTCCAGCAGGGAGGACGGGGGCAGCGTCGTCTTCACGACGATCACCGCGTTGAAGTACGAGGGCTGGGAGCCCGGCTCGACGCCCCAGGGCTCCGTCTCGTACACCGGGGAGACCGCCTTGACCCGGAGGCCGGGGGTGTCCTCCAGGGCGTCGATGGCCCCCTGGAGGGTCTCCAGGCGGTTGCCCAGGTTGGAGCCGAGCGAGAGCACGGCCCGTTTGGGGTTGGAGAGGGTGATGTCCGCGGCGTCCACCTGCTCGACGACGGAGGCGGGCACCGGCTGTACGGTCGGGTCGCTCTGCCCCTCGGTGGAAAATGCGCTCATGCTCGGCTCCGGGTGATGGTGACGGTGACGTCGTCGAAGGGGACGGTGATGGGTGCGTCCGGCTTGTGCACCACGACCTCCACCTCCTGGACGCCTTCGTGCGTGAGGCACTGCTGGGCGATGCGCTCCGCGAGGGTCTCGATCAGATCGACCGGCTCGCCCCGGACCACGTCGACGACCTCCTCGGCGACCACGCCGTAGTGCACGGTCTTCGTGAGGTCGTCGGCGGCTGCCGCGGGGCGGGTGTCGAGGCCGAGCACCAGGTCCACGATGAACGTCTGCCCCTCTTCCCGTTCCTTGGGGAAGACGCCATGGTGCCCACGGGCCTTGAGGCCGCGCAGCGCGACACGATCCACGCGAATCACTCCTGCTGTTGTTGTCGAAGGGGTGCGGGGCCGCGTGCGGGCGGCGGTGTACCCGGATCCGAATCTACCCGCGCGCTCGGACACCCCTCCCCCATGGGGGCTATGGACAGGGCGTCACGGGACTGGTAGCCGACTGGCCCTCGTACCCCGATGTGCCCGGTTCCAACCCCATCGGGTCGTCTTTGGGCCCGAGGGTGTGGGGGAACCCACTCAGGAGGGGGACTCTTCGTCCGTTTCCTCGCCGGTTTCGGCCAGTACGGGTGATCCGTGGTGCGACCAGAGTCTCCAGCCGTCCGGAGTGCGGCGGAACACATTGGTCGCGACGACCAGTTGGCCGACGAGCGGGCCGAGCGAGCCCTCCTCGGCGGGGCCGCCGCTGAGGATGTTCTCGGTGCAGGTCACCAGTGCGGTGTTCCCGGTCATGGAGACCACGACGTCGGTGAGGAAGAACTGGATGTACTCGGTGCTCGCCATGATCAGCGCGTAGCTGCGCAGGACCTCGCGGCGTCCGGTGAGCACCGGCCAGCCGGGGTGGACGCAGGAGACCGTGAGGTCCTCGCCGGGCAGGAAGAGCGAGGTCAGCGCGTCCAGGTCGCCCTCCTCCACGGCCGTGTAGAACGCGGTGTTGGCCCGTTCGACCGCCTCGATGTCGGCGGCGGCGGAGGCGGGGTCGTCCCGGGGGTCGTTCACGCGGCTCCCTCGACCGCGCGGGCGACCCGGACGGCGTCGGCGGTGGCGCGCACCTCGTGGACCCGGACGGCCCAGGCTCCGGCGGCGGCGGAGAGGGCGGAGACGGCGGCGGTGGCCGCGTCGCGTTCCCGTGCGGGCGGCGGGGCGGCGCCCTCGCGGGCCAGGACCCGGCCGAGGAACCGCTTGCGGGAGGCGGCGACCAGCAGGGGCCGGCCGAGGCCGTGGAGGGCGTCGAGTCCGGCGATGAGGGCCAGGTCGTGGTCGGCGTCCTTGGCGAAGCCGAGGCCGGGGTCGATCACGATCCGTTCGGGGGCGACACCGCCGGCGACCACGGCGTCCATCCGGGCGCGGAGCTCGTCGACGACCTCGGTGACGACATCCTCGTACACCGCGCGGCTGTTCATCGACTCGCTGAAGCCGCGCCAGTGCATGACGACGAAGGGCACCGAGGCGGCGGCGACGACGGGGACCATGTCGGGGTCGGCGAGGCCGCCGCTGACGTCGTTGACCAGGACCGCGCCGGCGGCGACGGCCTGCTCGGCGACGCGGGCCCGCATGGTGTCGACGGAGACCGGCACGCCTTCGGAGGCCAGTCCGCGCACGACCGGGACGACGCGTCGCAGTTCCTCGGCCTCGTCCACCCGGGTGGCGCCGGGGCGGGTCGACTCGCCGCCGACGTCGACCAGGTCGGCGCCCTCCGCGACCAGGTCGAGGCCGTGCTTGACGGCCGTCGTGGTGTCGAACCAGCGGCCCCCGTCGGAGAAGGAGTCGGGGGTCACGTTGACGACGCCCATGACCGCGCAGCGGTCCCACTCCGGCAGGCCCTGGACCGTGCCTCGTCCTTGCAACGTACTCATACGACCAGCGTAGGGCCTGAGGGGGCGCGGTCAGGCGGGGCGGACTCCCTGCTCACCCGGGGAGGCGGGGGTGTGGGGGCAGGGGCGGCGGCCGCCGGGGGAGAGCCGGCGGGCCAGGGGGCGGGGGAGTCCGAGGGTGACGAAGCCCTCGGCCTGCATGGCGGCGAAGGAGATCCGGGGCAGGTCGCGGGCGGTGCGGTAGACGACGAAGCGGGGCTCCCAGCGGGGCCGGAACTTGGCGTTGAACTTGTACAGCGATTCGATCTGGAACCAGCGGGAGAGGAAGACCAGCAGCCCGCGCCAGACGCGCAGCACCGGGCCCGCGCCCAGCTTCTCGCCCCGGGCCAGGGCGGAGCGGAACATCGCGAAGTTCAGCGAGACGCGGCTGATGCCGAGCCGGGGCGCGGCCTGGAGGGAGGCGACGATCAGCAGCTCGTTCATGCCCGGGTCGGCGGAGCGGTCGCGGCGCATGAGGTCGAGGGACATGCCGTCGGTGCCCCAGGGGACGAAGTGGAGGACGGCCTTGAGATCGCCGTACGGGGAGTCGGCGGCGTCCTCGTCGGGCTTGTGGGCGGTGGCGACGAAGCAGTCCCGGTCGGCCTCGTCGCCGATCCGGCCGAGTGCCATGGAGAAGCCGCGTTCGGTGTCGGTGCCGCGCCAGTCGGCGGCGGCGCGGCGGATGCGGGCCAGTTCGGCCTCGCCGATGTCGGCGACGCGCCGGACCCGGGTGACGTAGCCGCCGCGCTCAATGCGTTTCACCATCTGGCGGACGTTGCGCATGGCCCGTCCGGCCAGGGAGAAATCCGCGACGTCCACCACCGCCTCGTCGCCGAGTTCCAGGGCGTCCAGTCCGGTCTCGCGGGTCCAGACCTCGCCGCCGGTCTCGCTGCAGCCCATGACGGCGGGGGTCCAGGAGTGGGCGCGGGCCTCGTCCATGAAGCGTTCGATGGCGCCGGGCCAGGCCTCCACGTCGCCGATGGGGTCGCCGCTGGCCAGCATCACGCCGGAGACGACGCGGTAGCAGACGGCGGCCTTGCCGCTGGGCGAGAAGACGACGCCCTTGTCGCGGCGGAGCGCGAAGTGGCCGAGGGAGTCGCGGCCGCCGTGGCGTTCCAGCAGGGCGCGCAGCCGGGTCTCGTCGTCCTCGGTGAGCCGGGCGGCGGGGTGCTCGGGGCGGAAGGCCAGATAGATGGTGGTGACGGCGGTGAGCAGGCCGAGCGCGCCCAGGGAGTAGGCGACGGTCCAGGAGGTGTCGCCCGCGTACTCGACCGGTCCCTCGAAGCCGAACAGGCCGTACAGCACGTGCTGGAGGCGGTCGGCGATGCTCGGGCTGCCGACCAGTCGGCCCGGGTGGACGCTGACGACGACCAGCCCGAGCCCCAGCGAGCCGGCACCGAGCAGGACGAAGTTGGCCAGGGCGCGCCAGCGGCTGCGCGGGTCGGGGAGGGCGGCGAACTCACTGCGGTGGCGCAGCAGCAGCCAGCAGAGCGCCAGGGAGACGAGGATGCCGATGACCGAATGGCGGTAGGTGAACTGGGCGACGGCACCGGCCGGCAGGAGGACCACGGCGGCCCGCCAGGCGCGGCGCTTGCGCCGTTTCAGGCCGTGCGCCAGGAGCAGCAGCAGGACGCCCGCGCTGAGGGCGAGGGCGGCGGCGAAGGGGCCGAGGGCGCCGGGCAGCACCTCGGCGAGGGTGTGCATCCGGCTGTGCCGGAAGCGCGGGAAGACGCCCGCGGCGATGTCGATCAGGCCGACGGCGGTGCAGGCGGTGCCGACGAGTCCCGGCACGGCCTCGGCCCGCGGTGCGTGGACGAACCTGCGTACGCCCATCGGAACCGTTCCTGATTTATCCCCATCTAGCGTGACAGACATGCTTCCGTAGCTCCGCGCGAGAGTGTGGAGTCCGTCGGCCGAGGCCCTCCGGACGAGGTGCGCCCTCTAGGACGAGGCTTCCGGGGGGCCGGTTCATCCGGCACCCGGAAATTTCCTGACAAGAAAGTTCAACCGCCATGGGCCTTACCGGTCACGCAGTGCTGATCCTGGCGATCACGAGTGCCGTCGTGCTGTTCGCCGCCACCATCTGGCTCTGGCCCCGGCTGGCCCGGCGGAGCGCCGCCGCGGTGTGCGGCCGGGTGGGCCTGATGCTGGGCACCCAGCTCGCGGTCTTCGTCTCGGTGGCGCTGCTGGCCAACAACTCCTTCCTGTTCTACGGCTCCTGGGCGGATCTGTTCGGGCGTACGCAGGAGCTGGGCGTGGTCACCGACCAGGCGCGGGGGACGCTGGCGGCGAAGAACATCGTCCGGGTGGGGACGCAGCGGCCGGAGGGGCCGGGCGGTTCGCGTCCGGCGGCGGTCGGCCGGATCGACAAGGTGGTGATCGCGGGGCGGCACTCGGGGATCGAGACCTCGGCGTATGTGTATCTGCCGCCGGAGTACTTCCAGCCGGCGTTCGCCCGGCGGAAGTTTCCCGCGGTGGTGGTGCTGACCGGTTATCCGGGGACCGCGGAGAACCTGATCAAGGGGCTGGCCTACCCCCGGACGGCTCTGGAGCGGGTGCGGGCCGGGCGGGCCCAGCCGATGATCCTGGTGATGCTGCGGCCGACGGTGGCGCCGCCGCGCGACACCGAGTGCGTGGACATAGAGGGCGGGCCGAAGACGGAGACCTTCTTCGCGAAGGATCTGCCGCCGGCGGTGTCGGCGGGCTACCGGGTGGGCCGGCACGCCCGTAACTGGGGCATCATCGGCAACTCGACCGGCGGGTACTGCGCCCTGAAGATCGGTCTGCACCATCCGGACCGCTACACCGCGAGCGCGGGTCTCTCGGCGTACTACAAGGCGGCCGAGGACCCGACGACCGGTGACCTGTTCCACGGCAGCCGGGCCGCCCGCGAGCGTGCCGATCTGCTGTGGACCCTGGAGAACCGGCCGCAGCCCGACTCCTCCTTCCTGGTGACGACGTCGCGCCACGGGGAGTCGAACTACGCCGACACGCGCCGGTTCGTGGCGAAGGTGAAGCGGCCGGCCCAGGTCTCCTCGATCGTGCTGGACAGCGGCGGCCACAACTTCAACACCTGGCGCCGGGAGATCCCGGCGGCGCTGGAGTGGCTGAGCAGCCGGCTCAGCGAGAACTGAGCGGCGGTCAGGAGGCCTCCCGCCCGGCGATGCCCGCGACGCTCTCCACGTCGACCTCGGCACGGGAGACGTCCCGGCCGTCCGCGCCGACCGAGCGGCGCAGCGCCTCGTGGAGCCGGGCCGGGGTGAGGACGCCGAGGAAGCGGCCGGTCTCCTCCTCGTCGATGACGGCGATCCAGCCGGCGTCGTGCTGGAGCATCGTGGCGAACGCCTGTTTGAGCGAGGCGCCGACGGGGAGCCGGGCCTCCATCCGGCGGGCGTGCTCGCGGACCGTGCCCCCGGTCGCGGAGTCCGTCTCCCCGGCGGGGATCCAGCCGTGCAGGTGCTCCTGGCCGTCCAGGACGACCGCCCAGCGCGCCCCCTGTGCGCGCAGCCGTGCGGTGGCGGTGTCCAGCGGGTCGTCGAGGTGGACGACCGGGGGGTGGTCGAGGTCGCCCTCCTCGACCGGGGTGACGGAGAGGCGCTTGAGCCCCCGGTCGGCGCCGACGAAGTCCGCGACGTACGGAGTGGCCGGGGCGCCGAGCACCGTGGCCGGCGGGTCGAACTGCTCGATCGAGCCCTGGCCGTAGACGGCGATCCGGTCGCCGAGGCGGACGGCCTCCTCGATGTCGTGCGTGACGAGGAGGACGGTTTTGCGGACCTGGGCCTGAAGGCGCAGGAATTCGTTCTGGAGCCGTTCCCTGACCACCGGGTCGACGGCCCCGAAAGGCTCGTCCATCAGCAGGACGGGCGGGTCGGCGGCCAATGCGCGGGCGACGCCGACGCGTTGGCGCTGGCCGCCGGAGAGCTGTTCGGGATAGCGGTCGCCAAAAACGGAAGGATCGAGTCCGACGAGGTCGAGGAGTTCCGCCGCGCGTGCCCTTCCCTTTCCGCGTTTCCAGCCGAGCAGATGCGGCACGGTCGCGGTGTTCTCCAGGACCGTGCGGTGCGGGAAGAGGCCGACCTGCTGGATCACATAGCCGATGCGGCGGCGGAGCCGGACGGGGTCGATGGCGGATATGTCGTCCCCGTCGAGGAATATCCGCCCCTCGGTCGGTTCGATGAGCCGGTTCACCATCTTCATGGTGGTCGTCTTGCCGCAGCCCGACGGGCCGACGAGCGTGACCAGTTCGCCCTCGGCCACCTCGAAGGAAAGGTCGTCGACCGCCGTGGTGCCGTCCTCATAGCGCTTGGTGACGTGCTCGAAACGGATCATGGGTCCCCATTGTGGCGCGAGTTCTGTGAAGGACGTGTTGCCGGAATACCACGGCCTCGGTGATTGTCAGTGGTCGAGGATAGGCTCGCCGGACATCAGTACGAGAGCGCATCCGGGAGGTGGGGACGGGATGACCGGACAGAACTGCCTGGTGACGAACGACTGGATCTGCGGTGAGTATCTCCGTTCCCGCAGCCAGGAGTTGACCGACGCCACGGTCCAGCACATCTGGATCACCGCGGTCTCGGTCGCGATCGGTGTGGCGGTGGCGTTTCCGCTGGCGCTGCTCGCCCGGCGCGGACGGCGGTTCGCCGGACCGGTGCTCGGGCTGACGACGGTGCTCTACACCGTTCCCTCGCTCGCCATGTTCTCGCTGCTGCTGCCGCTGTTCGGCCTCTCCGCCGCCCTGGTCGTCACCGGCCTGGTGCTGTATTCGCTGACCGTCCTGGTCCGCAACACGCTGGCGGGCCTCGAAGCCGTCCCCCAGGAGGCGAAGGACGCCGCCCGGGGGATGGGGTACGGGCCGGTCCGGCTGCTGTGGGAGGTGGAACTGCCGCTGGCGCTCCCCGCGTTGATCGCCGGGGTCCGCATCGCCACGGTCTCCACGATCGCGCTGACCACCGTCGGCTCGATCGTCGGCCGCGGCGGGCTGGGCAATCTCATCAGCGAGGCCCTGCCGAGCTTCTTCAAGGCCCAGGTGCTCGCCGCCTCCGTGCTCTGCGTGCTGCTCGCGGTCGTCGCCGACCTGCTGCTGCTCGGCGTGCAGCGGCTGCTCACCCCCTGGACGCGGATATCCGCCGGCCCCCGCGCCCGGCGCACGGCGGAGGCGGTCTGACCATGGGAGTGCTCGCGGACGCCTGGACCTGGCTCACCACCGGGGACCACTGGACGGGGGAGAGCGGGGTGGCCCACCGGCTCGGGGAGCACCTGTACGTCAGCGGGGTGGCGCTCGTCCTGTCGTGCGCGCTCGCGCTGCCCGTCGCGTTCCTCCTGGGACATCTGGGGAAGGGCGGCGCGCTCGCCGTCAACCTCTCCAACATCGGACGGGCGATCCCCGTCTTCGCGGTGCTCGCCCTCTTCATGGTCTCGCCCCTGCGCAACGCCGGATACGTGCCGACGGTGATCGCCCTGGTGCTGTTCGCCGTGCCCCCGCTGCTGACCAACGCCTACGTCGGCATGACGGAGGTGGACCGCTCGGTGACGGAGGCCGCGCGCGGTATGGGCATGTCCGGCGGACAGCTCTTCCTCCGCGTCGAACTCCCCCTGGCGTACCCGATGGTGATGACCGGACTGCGCTCCGCCGCCGTCCAGGTCGTCGCCACGGCGACCATCGCCGCGATGGCCGGCCAGGGCGGCCTCGGCCGGATCATCACCGCAGGCTTCAACACGTACAACACCCCGCAGGTGGTCGCGGGCGCCCTGCTCGTCGCCGTGCTGGCCCTGCTGGTGGAGGCGGTGCTGCTCGCCGCCGACCGGCTGCTGTCACCGATGCGCCGCCGCCGGACGGCATGAGCCCCGGCCCGCCCGCCCACCGTTTCCGCATGTCATCTACGGCCCCCGCGGCCCCGGACGGAGAACACCATGAGCAGGATCTCGCGCACCGCAGGCGCGGTCATCGGCATCATCGCCCTCGCGGGCTCGCTCGCCGCCTGCGGTGGTGACAGCCTGGAGAAGGACAAGGGCGGCTCCCCGGACAAGGGCTCGCAGAAGAAGGGCTCGCTCGTCGTGGGCGCCGCCGCCTTCACCGAGTCCAAGGTCCTGGCCGAGCTGTACGCGGGCGTCCTCGCCGACGCCGGATACAGCACCTCGGTCACCACGGTGGAGAACCGCGAACTCTACGAACCCTCCCTGGAGAAGGGCGAGATCGACGTCGTTCCCGAATACGCGGCGACGATCGCGGAATTCCTCAACGCGAAGGTGAACGGGGCGAAGGCCGCCGCGGCGAAGCCGGTCGCCTCCGGAGACGCCGCCGCCACGGTCGCCGCGCTGGAGAAGCTCGCCGCCCCGCGCGGACTGAAGGTCCTTCCCGCGGGGAAGGCCGTCGACCAGAACGCCTTCGCGGTCACCAGGGAATTCGCCGAGAAGAACAAGCTGACCACCCTTTCCGATCTCGGCGCCTCCAAGATCAAGGTGCGCATCGCCGCGGGCGACGAGTGCGAGGTCCGGCCCTTCTGCGCCCCCGGACTGAAGAAGACCTACGGCATCGACGTCGCCGGCATCGACCCCAAGGGCGTCGGCACCCCGCAGTCCAAGCAGGCGGTCAAGGACGGCAAGGACCAGCTGGTCCTGACCACCACCACCGACGCCGTGCTGGACAGCTTCGGCCTGGTCTTCCTGGAGGACGACAAGAAGCTCCAGAACGCGGACAACGTGCTGCCGGTGGTCAATGCCGAGGACGCCGGCGCCCAGGACATCGCCGACGCCCTCGGCCGGCTCACCCAGGTGCTCACCACCGAGGATCTGGCCGGGCTGAACCGCAAGGTGGACGCCGAGCGCGCCAAGCCCGCGGACGTGGCAGCGGAATACCTGCGTTCCAAGAGCCTGATCAAGAAGTAGCGCGGCCGGAATCGGGGATTCAGGGGCCGTCAGGTAACTGCCGGGGAACAGATTGCCTGGCGGCGCCCCAATCCGCGCGGACGCACGGTAAATTTCACGCCATGCCACGTGGACGCCACCGCCATTCACCCCCACTGCACAGAATCCTTCCGCCTTCGGCCGTCGCCGGAGTCGCGGTGCTCTGTGCCGCGGGAGCCTGGCTGCTCGCCGAGCCGCTGGTCCTGCGGGGACTGGTCGCCGCCGCCGCGGCCGCCGCCGTCACCGGCGCGTATCTGATGCGCAGCTGGGACCAGGAGGCCGGCCGCCGCGTCGCGGAGCTGACGCGGGCCCGAGCGAGCGACGAATGGCGTGCCGAGGAGCGCGCGGCCGAGCTGGAGGCCGATCTGGAGGAGTCCCGCGAGCTGCGCGCCCGGCTGGAGGCGAAGCTGCGCCGCAAGCGCGTGGAGCTCGCCGGCCTGCGGGGCGAGCACGCCGCGCTGCTGCGCCGGTACGCCACCGCGGAGACCGAGCGCGCCAGCGTGCTGGAGAGCCGCCGCCGGCTCGCGCTGGAGGCCGCCACGGCCCCCCGCGAGCTGCCCGCCGCCCGCTCCACCCCCACGCCCGGCGCCTATCTGCGCGCCGCCCAGGCGCTGGAGGACCTGAGCCGCAACCGGGCGCTCCAGGAAGCCCGCCGCGCCGCCGAGCAGGCCCGCCGCAGCGTCCTCGACACCCGTGCGCCGGAGCCCGCCGCGCCCGCGGTCCGGCAGCAGGCGTCCACCCCGCTGCCCGCCGAGCGCCGGCCCGCCGAGCCGCAGCCGGCCCTGCTGCCGACCCGCCCCTCCCAGGCCCTGCCCCCGGCCCGGGACGCCGCCGCGCTGCCGCCCGCCCGGCCCTCGCAGGCGCTGCCCGCGCCGCGTCCGGTGCCGGCCGCCAGCGCGGTCGTCCCGCCGTCGGCCGCCCGGCGCCAGCCGGTGCCGCAGGGCGGCTTCGACTTCTTCGGCACGCAGAAGGCGCGCGCCGCCATCGAGTCCGTGCAGAACGAGGACCTGGCCGATGTGGTCGGCGAGGAGGTGCTCGCCGCGCACCGCACCGGCACGCCGGAGAACCGGGCCGTCGGCAAGGTGATCGACCTGACCGCACACGACGAGACCGAGCAGCTGGACGTCGCGGAGCTGCGCAGCGCCATCTCGTAACGGCGGCACCCCACACGGCAGGACGGCCGCCGCCCGATTCCGGGCGGCGGCCGTCGTCGGTGCGGGGCCGGCTACTTGTCGATGTCGCCGACGACGAAGAACAGCGAGCCGAGGATCGCCACCATGTCGGCGACGAGCGTCCCCGGCAGCAGTTCGGTGAGCGCCTGGATGTTGTTGAACGAGGCGGAGCGCAGCTTCAGCCGGTACGGGGTCTTCTCGCCCTTGGAGACCAGGTAGTAGCCGTTGACGCCGAGCGGGTTCTCCGTCCAGGCGTAGGTGTGGCCCTCCGGGGCCTTGAGGACCTTGGGCAGCCGCTGGTTGACCGGGCCGGGGGCCAGGTCCGCCATCCGGTCCAGACAGGCGTCGGCCAGGTCCAGGGCGTTGTGCGTCTGCTCCAGCAGGCATTCGAACCGGGCCAGGCAGTCGCCCTCGGTCCGGGTGACGACCTTGAGGGTGTCCCGGAGCTCCCCGTACGCGAGGTACGGCTCGTCGCGCCGCAGATCGAAGTCGACCCCGGAGGCGCGGGCGATCGGCCCGGACACCCCGTACGCGTGCACCGCGTCGGCGGACAGCACGCCCACCCCCCGGGTGCGGCCCCGGAAGATCTCGTTGCCGAGCACCAGCCCGTCGTAGACGTCCATCCGGGAGCGGACCGAGGCGACGGCGTCGCGGACCCGGCCGGTCCAGCCCGCCGGAAGGTCCTCCTTGAGGCCGCCGACCCGATTGAACATGTAGTGCATCCGGCCGCCGGAGATCTCCTCCATCACGGCCTGGAGCTCCTCGCGCTCCCGGAAGGCGTGGAACACCGGGGTGATCCCGCCCAGTTCCAGCGGGTACGAACCGAGGAACATCAGATGGTTGAGGACCCGGTTCAGCTCGGCGAGCAGGGTGCGGGTCCACACCGCGCGCTCGGGGACCTCCATGCCGAGCATGCGCTCGACGGCCATGACGACGCCCAGCTCGTTGGAGAACGCCGACAGCCAGTCGTGGCGGTTGGCGAGCATGATGATCTGCCGGTAGTCACGGGCCTCGAAGAGCTTCTCCGCGCCCCGGTGCATATAGCCCACGACCGGTTCGGCCTGCTGGACGCGCTCGCCGTCCAGCACGATGCGCAGCCGGAGCACGCCGTGCGTGGAGGGGTGCTGGGGGCCGATGTTGAGCACCATGTCGGTGCTTTCGGCCGCACCGCCGATGCCGATCGTCGTCTCCGTCATGGGCCCAGTATCGCGCGCGGAGCCGCGCCCCCGGGGCCCGCACCCCAATCCCGGGAAGCCCCTACTTCCGCTGGGACAGCCAGCCGAAATCCCCCAGCCCGCCCCGGGCCGTCAGCTCGGCCGCCTCACCCGCCGCGGCCAGCGCGCTGACGTAGCCGGCGGGGTCGGTGGAGGCCAGCGACAGCGGCGGGCGCCGCCCGTCGACGCCGAGGGCGGCCAGGGCCTCGCGCTGGGTGCGCAGGACCGCGCCGTCCCCGCCCGCCGCCGCGCAGGCGTCCAGCGCCACATGGGAGGTCAGATCGCAGCCGCCGTCCGGTACCGGCCGCACCTCCCGCCCCTCCCGGAAGCCGGTCAGCGTGCCGAACACCGGCCGCTCCTCGCGCCGGTGCGCGTAGTCCACGGCCACCGCGAGCCCGGCGGAGAGCGTGTCCACGGCCGCCGCCCACGCGGTGTCGCGCGGCCGGCCGATCTCCGCCCGGCAGCCCGGCCCGGCCGGCGGCCACCAGCGCTCCAGCCACGCCGCGTCCGCCCCGGTCACCGGTGCGCCCAGCCGCTCCGCGCCGTCGGCCGTCCGCACCTCCACGTACCGCACGACACCGTCCGGGTCCGTCTCGGCGACCGACACCGGCACGTTGTCCAGCCACTCGTTGGCGAACAGCAGCCCGCGCGTTCCCCGGGGCGGCTCGGCGCACCACTCCACCCGGGGGTCCAGGCCCGGCGGGCGGGCGGCGCGTTCCACGGCGTACGCCCGTACCGTCAGCTCTCCGCCGCCCTCGGCCGGCAGGGCCGCGAGGACACCGGTGAGCAACTCGCCCCGGCCCGCGCCCACATCCACCAGATCCACCTCGCGGGCGCCCAGCTCCCCGGCCGTCGCGACCAGCAGCCGGGCGACGGCGGCGGCGAACAGCGGGGAGGCGTGCACCGACGTACGGAAATGCCCCGCGGGCCCCTCCGGTCTCCGGTAGAACCCCTCGTCCCCGTAGAGCGCGGCCTCGGCCGCCTCCTGCCACCCACGCCACTCGTCCGTCACGTTTCCCAGTCTCCACCTTGGGGAGTACGGTCTCCGGACCCGGATCGGCCCTCGGGCTGACCCACCCACCCCCCGGCCTTCCCTACTCTGGGTTACGTGCAGCGCTTCTACGATTTCATCCGCAGACACCCGACGGGCGTCGACTGCTTCTGGGCGGTCGTCCTCCTCGGGCTCTCCGGCATGACGATCGTGGTGGGCGATGTCGGCGACGGCGGCCGGTGGGAGCGCGTCGCCATGGTCCCGGTGGTCGTCGGCCTCTGCGTCGTCGTCGCGCTGCGCCGCCGCGCCCCCGAGAAGATGCTGCTGCTCGCCATCGCCATGGGACTGCTGCAACTGCTCTCCGGGGTCCGGCCGACCGTGGCGAACTTCGCGATGCTCGTGATCACCTTCACGGTCGCCACCGTCGGTGAGCGCTGGGCCTCCCGGCTCGCCCTCGTCTGCTCGCTCTGCGCGGCCTCGCTCGCCCAGCTGCGCTGGCCGGAGGGCACGGACCCGCACCGCAGCTGGGCGCAGACCGTGTTCCTCGTCGTCGTGATGACGGTGCCCTTCGTGCTGGCCTGGGTGCTCGGCGACTCGATGCGGACCCGGCGCGCCTACTTCGACCAGCTGGAGGAGCGGGCGGCCCGGCTGGAGCGGGAGCGCGAGGCGCAGTCGAAGGTGGCGGTCGCGGCCGAGCGGGCCCGGATCGCCCGTGAACTGCACGACGTCGTCGCGCACAACGTCTCCGTGATGGTGGTGCAGGCCGACGGCGCCGCCTATGTGCTGGATGCCGCCCCCGACCAGGCGCGGCAGGCGCTGGAGACGATCTCCGGCACCGGCCGGCAGGCCCTCGCGGAGATGCGGCGGCTGCTCGGGGTGCTGCGCACCGGGGACGGCCCGGAGAGCGGGGAGTACGTGCCGCAGCCCGACGTCGAGCAGATCGAGGTGCTGATCGAGCAGGTCAGGACCGCCGGGCTGGCCGTCGACTTCCGGGTCGAGGGCACCCCGCGCCCGCTGCCCAGCGGCGTCGAGCTGACCGCGTACCGCATCGTCCAGGAGGCCCTGACCAACACGCGCAAGCACGGCGGTCCGAACGCCGGGGCCAGCGTGCGGCTGGTCTACTTCGACGACGGACTCGGCCTGCTGGTGGAGGACGACGGGCGCGGCGCCGCCCACGAGCTGTACGAGGACGGCGGTGCGGACGGCGCCGGCCACGGCATGATCGGCATGCGGGAACGCGTCGGCATGGTCGGCGGCACGCTGGACGCCGGACCGAGACCGGGCGGCGGCTTCCGGATCAGCGCGCTGCTGCCCCTCAAGACCGCGGGATAGTCCGCGCCCGGGACTCCCGCCCCGACCGATCCGTACCGAACAGGAGACCGTGACCGATGGCGATCCGCGTGATGCTCGTCGACGACCAGGCGCTGCTGCGCACCGGCTTCCGGATGGTGCTGGCCGCCCAGCCGGACATGGAGGTCGTCGCCGAGGCCGGCGACGGCGCGGAGGCGATCGAGATCCTCCGCTCCACCGCCGTCGACGTGGTCCTGATGGACGTGCGCATGCCGCGGCTGGACGGGGTGGAGGCGACGGCCCGCATCTGCGCGCGGCCGGACGCGCCGAAGGTGCTCATCCTGACGACGTTCGACCTCGACGAGTACGCGTTCTCCGGGCTGAAGGCCGGGGCCAGCGGCTTCATGCTCAAGGACGTCCCGCCGGGCGAACTGCTCGGCGCGATCCGCTCGGTGCACAGCGGGGACGCCGTCGTCGCCCCGTCCACCACCCGCCGGCTGCTCGACCGCTTCTCCCCGATGCTGCCCAGCGGCCGGGCCGAACCGGAGCACAAGGACGTCGCCAAGCTCACCGAGCGCGAGCGCGAGGTGATGCTGCTGGTCGCCCAGGGCCTGTCGAACGGCGAGATCGCCGGCCGACTGGTGCTCTCGGAGGCGACCGTGAAGACGCACGTCGGCCGCATCCTGACCAAGCTCGGCCTGCGCGACCGGGTGCAGGTGGTGGTCCTCGCCTACGAGACGGGTCTCGTGCGGGCCGGCGGCGGGGCGGGCTGAGCCGTGGCCGCGCTGGTCTGGATCAACGGCCCGTTCGGCGGGGGCAAGACGATGACCGCGTACGAGCTGGAGCGGCGGCTGCCCGGCAGCGTGGTCTGCGATCCGGAACACGTCGGCTTCGGGCTGCACCGCACGATGCCGCGCGCCCTGCGCGGCGACTTCCAGGACCTGGCCGCCTGGCGGCAGGGGGTGCGCGAGGTCCTCGACCTCACCCTGCGCGGGCACGACGGCACGGTCATCGCCCCGATGACCCTGGTCGAGCCCGGCTACTTCGCGGAGATCGTCGGGCGGCTGCGCGAGGACGGGCACACGGTCCACCACTTCTCGCTGCTCGCCGACCGGGCCACCGTGCTGGGGCGGCTGCGCGAACGCGGTCTGGGCCGGGGCCTGAAGCACGAGAGCTTCGCCGTGGAGAGGCTGGACCACTGCCTGGAGCGGCTGCGCGCCCCGGAGTTCGCCGAGCACATTTGTACCGACCGGCTGACCGTTCCCCAGGTCGCCGACCGGATCGCCGCGTCGGCCGGGCTGTCGCTGCTGCCGAACACCGACGGCCGGCTGCGGGGCCGGCTGCGCCGGACCTGGACGGGCCTGCGCCACATCCGCCTCGGCTGACCGGAGGCCGCGGCTCAGCGCAGGATGCCCTCCAGGAAGTCGCTGCCGAGCCGGGCCACCAGGGTCAGGTCCAGCTGGTGCAGGACGTAGCGGCCGCGCCGCCGCGTCGTGACCAGACCGGCCTTCTTGAGCACCGCGAGATGGCGGGAGACCTCGGGGGCGGTGATGCCGATGGAGTCGGCCAGCTCGCCCGTCGTGTACGGGGAGCGGGCGATGTTGCGGCAGAGCCGCATCCGCATCGGGTGGGCCAGCGCCTCCATGCGCAGCTGGAGCAGTTCCACCGAACCGGGCGAGGGCAGCTCCGGCCGGTGCACCGGGTAGTGGATGACCGGGCGCCAGCCGGGGGCGTGCAGCACCGTCAGATGCGGCCAGCCGAAACTGGTCGGGATGAGCGTCAGTCCGGGGCCGGCGGCCGGGTCGGTCGCGTCGGTCGAACCGCTGGTCATCTTGTCGACGCTGATCCGCTTGCCGTCCTCGTCCACGGAGAGGGCCGCCGACACCGCGCCCACCGCCTCGGCCAGCCCCCTGCGGCGCAGCAGATCCGTCTTGTGCCGGGCGTCGGCCACCAGCTGGACCCGCACCCGCCGCCAGGTGTCCGCGAAGAACGCCTGGTCGCAGTCCTCGAACAGCCGCCTGAGCCAGTGGCGTACGGAGACGGGGTCGGCGAGCAGCCGTTCGGTGAACTCGGTCTGGCGCGGGCCGCGCGCCGCCGCCATGTCCAGGGCCCGCGCCCGCATCCGGGCGTCGCTCAGGGGCGAGGGCGCGCCGGTCCCGTAGAGCGAGGTGCAGGTGAACTCCAGGGCGGCTGAGGCGAACCGCTCGTCGTCCAGCCGGTCCAGGATGTCCAGGTCCTCGGCCAGGTCGGCGCCCGCCCGGCCGGTCCCGCCGCGGACCCCGGCGAAGGGCATGAAGACGTCCGAGAAGATGTTCCGCCACAGGAACTCGGCCTCGTGCAGCCGGTCGGCCAGGTCCGGTTCCAGGGCCGAGGCGGTGGCCGTCGCCCAGCCGTGCACCCCGGGGTGGTGGCCCGGCTCGGACAGGGCGTGCAGGGCCAGCCCCAGCTCGGCGAGGGGGGAGGTCTCGAAGACGACGTGTCCGGGGTCGAGCCCGGCGATGTCGATGGTCACGCTCACCCCTCCATGGTGCGGGGTGCGCGGGGCGGTCCGGGCCCCGATTGACGGCGGGCGTCAATCGGGGCCGGGGACACGCTCTAGGGGTTCACCCGCTCCAGGAACGCGGCCAGTGCCGCCTTCACGTCGGCCGCCGTCCACTCCAGGGCCTCCCGCGCCACCGTGACCTCGGTGAAGGAGACGCCGGGCGGGCCGTCCGCCGCGAACCACCGGCGGAAGAGCGTGACGTCCGTCTCCTCCGCCAGCCGCACCGAGGCCTCCGTCAGCGCGTCGGCCCCGTACGGCAGCCACACCTGGAACTGATGGGTGTGCGGCTCCTCGGGATGCACCCGGAACCATCCGGTCCCGGCCTCCGCGAAGCCCTCGGCCAGCGCCCCGGCCACCGTCCGCGCGTGCGCCACGTACGACGGCAGCGCCGGCAGCTCCCGGTCCAGGCCGCCCAGCGCGGAGAGCGCGGCGGGGAACTGCTGGAAGATCTGCCCGCCGTACCGGTGCCGCCAGGCGCGGGCCTCCTCGACGAACGAGGCGGAACCGGCGAGCGCGGCCCCGGAGATCCCGCCGAGGGTCTTGTAGAACGAGACGTACACACTGTCCGCGAGCGCCGTGATCTCCGGCAGCTCCCGGCCGAAGCGGCTGGTGCACTCCCACAGCCGCGCCCCGTCGAAGTGGACCACCGCGTCGCGTTCCCGCGCCGCCGCGACCACGGCCTCCAGCTCCTCCCAGGTGGGCAGGACGAATCCCGCGTCCCGCAGCGGCAGCTCCAGCATCAGGGTGCCGAACGGCTCGTCGAAGCCGCGGATCTCCTCGGCCGTGGGCAGCCGCGGCTCGTTCGTCGGATGGACGGTGCGCAGCCCGCTCACCGTCGTCAGCGCGCCGCGCTCGTGCACCTCGGGATGGGCGAGCGGATGCAGCGCCACGGTCGGGCTGCCGGTGCGTCCCGCCCAGCACCGCAGCGCGATCTGCTGCGCCATCGTGCCGGTCGGGAAGTACGCGGCCGCCTCCGTGCCCAGCACCTCGGCGACGCGCCGCTCCAGTACGGCGACGATCCCGTCGCCGTAGATGTCCACCGGCCCGTCGAGGTCGGCGGCCGGTTCCTCCGCGGCGGCCAGCGCGGCCAGCTCGGCCAGCTGCTCGCCGAGCGTGCGGTCCATCGGTGCCCGCCACAGGGCCCGCGCCGATCCCCGCCAGGCGGCGAGCCGGCGCAGCCGCGCGGCGTCCTCCGGGCCCCGGTCCGCCCCGCCGGTCTCCCCCTGCCCGGTGTCCTCGGGTCCGTCGTGCGCCGCCGCTCCGCGCACCTGCTCGTTGATGTCTGCCATGGGACGATCATCACGCAGACCAGGGGCTCCGGCCCACGGGATATCCGGGGCGCGGCGGGCGGCGGTGCGGAGTTTCCCACAGCCTGTGGACAGTCGGATGTCCGGACGAAACGCTGGCGTAGCATGCAGATAAATCGTCCGGTACCCCCCGCGGACTGGAACGGAAGGTCACCCCCCGCGTGAACGCAACAGCCCCGAAGGATCCTCTGGAGGCCAGGGACCGCCCCGCCCGGCTCACCGTCGGTGTGGTGGGGGCGGGCCGGGTCGGCCCCGCGCTCGCCGCGTCCCTGGCGCTCGCCGGGCACCGCCCCGTCGCCGTGTCGGGAGTCTCCGACGCCTCCGTGCGCCGCGCCGCGGCCCTGCTCCCCGACGTGCCCCTGGTGCCGCCCGCCGAGGTACTCGCCCGTGCCGAGCTGGTCCTGCTGACGGTCCCCGACGACGCCCTGCCGGGGCTCGTCGAGGGTCTCGCCGAGACCGGCGCGGTCCGTCCGGGCCAGCTCCTCGTCCACACCTCGGGCCGGTACGGGACGCGCGTGCTCGACCCCGCGCTCAGGGCCGGTGCCCTGCCGCTCGCGCTGCACCCCGCCATGACGTTCACCGGCACCTCGGTGGACGTCCAGCGGCTGGCCGGCTGCTCCTTCGGCGTCACGGCCCCCGAACAGCTGCGGCTGGCCGCCGAGGCCCTGGTCATCGAGATGGGCGGCGAGCCCGAGTGGATCGACGAGGAGGCCCGCCCGCTCTACCACGCGGCCCTCGCGCTCGGCGCGAACCACCTGGTCACCCTGGTCGCCCAGTCGATGGAGCTGCTGCGCACGGCCGGGGTCTCGGCCCCCGACCGGATGCTCGGCCCCCTGCTCGGCGCCGCCCTCGACAACGCGCTGCGCTCCGGCGACGCCGCGCTGACCGGCCCGGTCGCCCGCGGCGACGCCGGCACCGTCGCCGCGCACATCGGCGAGCTGCGCCACCACGCCCCCGGCACCGTGGCCGGCTATCTCGCGATGGCCCGCGCCACCGCCGACCGCGCGCTCGCCCACGGCATGCTCAAGCCGGAGCTGGCCGAGGACCTGCTCGGGGTCCTGGCCGACGGCTCGGGCACCGGACCGGAGGAGTCCCGATGACCGCCGGAGGAGTTCCGATGACCGCACCCGCCGCCCTGCTGCGCACCGCCGCCGAGCTGGAGGCGTTCGGCCCGGCTCCGTCCGCGGCGGGCACGGGCGCCGCCCGCGCGGACCGTGCCGTCGTGATGACGATGGGCGCCCTGCACGAGGGCCACGCCTCCCTGATCCGCACCGCCCGCGCCCTGGTGAAGGACGCCGGCCAGGTCGTCGTCACCGTCTTCGTCAATCCGCTCCAGTTCGGCGAGGCCGCCGACCTGGAGCGCTACCCGCGCACCCTGGACGCCGATCTGG
This sequence comes from Streptomyces sp. NPDC057682, assembly GCF_042799575.1. Taxonomy (NCBI): domain Bacteria; kingdom Bacillati; phylum Actinomycetota; class Actinomycetes; order Kitasatosporales; family Streptomycetaceae; genus Streptomyces; species Streptomyces sp. NPDC057682. Next base: position 142,438 of record NZ_JBHVIN010000021.1, read on the forward strand.
CGGTGGCCGGGGAAGCCGGCGCCGACGCCGTCTTCGCGCCCTCCGCCGACGAGGTCTATCCGGGCGGCGAGCCCCAGGTCCGCATCTCCGCGGGCCCGATGGGCGAGCGCCTGGAAGGGGCGTCCCGCCCCGGTCACTTCGACGGGATGCTCACCGTCGTCGCCAAGCTGCTCCACCTCACCCGCCCCGACGTGGCCCTCTTCGGGCAGAAGGACGCCCAGCAGCTGGCGCTGATCCGCCGCATGGTGCGGGATCTGAACTTCCCGGTGGAGATCGTGGGCGTGGAGACCGCCCGGGAGGCCGACGGCCTCGCCCTCTCCAGCCGCAACCGCTTCCTCGACCCGCACGAGCGCCGCACCGCGCTGGCGCTCTCCCGCGCCCTGTTCGCGGCCCGCGACCGGCTGGCCGCCCAGCAGGCGCTGCACGCCCGCGCCCGCGCGACCGGGGCGACACAGGACCGGGCCGCCGGGCTGAACCGGCTGGGCGAGGCCCGGCTGGCCGCCGACGCCCAGGCCGTCGCCCGCGCCCTGCCGGACGACGGCCCCGCCGCCGTGCGCGCGGCGGCCCGCGCGGTCCTGGAGGAGGCGTCCGCAGCCTCGCCCCCGCTGGACCTGGACTACGTGGCGCTGGTGGATCCGGCGGACTTCACCGAGATCCCCGACGACCGCACGGCGGGCGACGCCGTCCTGGCCGTCGCCGCCCGGGTGGGTGCCACCCGCCTCATCGACAACATCCCGCTGACCTTCGGAGCCCCCACGTGACCGGTATACGGCTGACCGCCCCCGCCCCCGGCTGGGCCATCGACGCCGATGTCGTGGTCGTCGGATCCGGCGTGGCCGGTCTCACCACCGCGCTGCGCTGCGCCGCGGCCGGCCTCGCCACCGTCGTCGTCACCAAGGCCCGTCTCGACGACGGCTCCACCCGCTGGGCCCAGGGCGGTATCGCGGCCGCGCTGGGCGAGGGGGACACGCCCGAACAGCACCTGGACGACACGCTCGTCGCCGGCGCCGGCCTCTGCGACGAGGCGGCGGTCCGGATGCTCGTCACCGAGGGCCCGGACGCGGTCCGCCGGCTCATCGACACCGGCGCCCACTTCGACACCACGGACGAGGGCGACATCGCGCTGACCCGCGAGGGCGGCCACCACCGCCGCCGCATCGCCCACGCGGGCGGCGACGCGACCGGCGCGGAGATCTCCCGCGCCCTGGTCGAGGCGGTGCGCGGGGCCGCCCTGCGCATCGTCGAGAACGCGCTGGTGCTCGATCTGCTCACCGACGCCGAGGGCCGGACGGCGGGCGTCACCCTGCACGTCATGGGGGAGGGCCAGCACGACGGCGTCGGCGCGGTCAACGCCCCCGCCGTGGTCCTCGCCACCGGCGGCATGGGCCAGGTCTTCTCCGCCACCACCAATCCGGCGGTCTCCACCGGCGACGGCGTGGCGCTCGCGCTGCGGGCCGGCGCGGAGGTCTCGGACCTGGAGTTCGTCCAGTTCCACCCCACCGTGCTCTTCCTCGGCGCCGGTTCCGAGGGCCAGCAGCCGCTGGTCTCGGAGGCGGTACGGGGCGAGGGCGCCCATCTCGTGGACGCCTCCGGCATCCGCTTCATGGTGGGACAGCACGAGCTGGCGGAGCTGGCCCCGCGCGACATCGTCGCCAAGGCCATCACCCGCCGGATGCAGGAGCAGGACGCCGACCACATGTACCTCGACGCCCGCCACTTCGGCGCCGAGATGTGGGAGCAGCGCTTCCCGACCATCCTGGCGGTCTGCCGCTCCCACGGCATCGACCCGGTCACCGAGCCGATCCCGATCGCCCCGGCCGCGCACCACGCCTCCGGCGGCATCCGCACCGATCTGGCCGGACGGACCACCGTGCCCGGTCTGTACGCCTGCGGCGAGGCGGCCTGCACCGGAGTGCACGGGGCGAACCGGCTGGCGTCCAACTCGCTCCTCGAAGGGCTCGTCTTCGCCGAGCGCATCGCGGCGGACATCGCGACGACGCGCCCCCGCGCGGGCGAGGCCGTGCTCGGCGACGCCGCGACCGTACCGCTGCTGTCCCCCGAGACGCGGCTCGCGATCCAGCGCACCATGACCCGCGGCGCGGGCGTCCTGCGGTCCGCGGAGAGCCTGGCCGCCGCCGCGGCCGGGCTGGAGGAACTGCACCGGGGCGCCGTGGAGCGGGCCGGCGCCGAGAGCGCGAAGACGGCCGAGCCCGGCGTCGAGGCCTGGGAGGCCACCAACCTCCTGCTGGTCGCCCGGGTCCTGGTCGCCGCCGCCCGCCGCCGCGAGGAGACCCGGGGCTGCCACTGGCGCGAGGACCGGCCCGAGCGCGACGACGCCGGCTGGCGCCGCCACCTCGTCGTGCGGATCGCCCCGGACCGCGGCCTCGTCGTCCGTCGGACGGATACCGAGGCGTTCGGACCCGTACGCGCGTCCGGGGCAGCAGACTGCGCAGCAACGAGCACCACCCACCCCACTCCCGAGGAGCCGTGACCGTGAGCACCCCCGAAGAGAATCCGCGCCCCACTCCCGTGGACGTCCCGCTGATCCGGGTCGGCGCGCCCGCCCCCGACGCGGGCGGCTGCGGGGACGCCTGCGGCTGCGGCGGGGAGGACGGATACGGGCCGGACGCCCTGGAGTGCGGGCTCGACCCCGCGCTGGCCCAACTGCTGGCCGAGGCGGGCCTGGACCCGGTCACCGTCGAGGACGTCGCGCACGTCGCCATCGAGGAGGACCTGGACGGCGGGGTGGACGTCACGACCGTGGCCACCGTCGCGGAGGACGCCGTGGCCACCGGGGACTTCACCGCCCGCGAGGCGGGCGTGGTGGCCGGACTGCGGGTCGCCGAGGCCGTGCTGTCGATCGTCTGCACCGACGCGTTCGAGGTCGAGCGGCACGTCGAGGACGGCGACCGCGTCGTCCCCGGCCAGAAGCTGCTGACCGTGACCACCCGGACCCGCGACCTGCTGACCGGCGAGCGCAGCGCGCTCAACCTGCTGTGCCGGCTCTCCGGCATCGCGACCGCCACCCGCGCCTGGGCCGATGTGCTGGAGGGCACGAAGGCCGAGGTCCGGGACACCCGCAAGACGACGCCGGGGCTGCGCGCCCTGGAGAAGTACGCGGTGCGGTGCGGCGGCGGGGTCAACCACCGGATGTCGCTGTCGGACGCCGCGCTGGTCAAGGACAACCACGTGATCGCGGCCGGCGGGGTCGCCGAGGCGTTCAAGCGGGTCCGCGAGGAGTTCCCGGACGTGCCCATCGAGGTCGAGGTCGACACGATGGAGCAGGTCGCCGAGGTGCTGGAGGCGGGCGCCGACCTGATCCTGCTGGACAACTTCACCCCGGAGCGCACCGCCGAGGCCGTCGCGCTCGTCGGCGGCCGCGCGGTCCTGGAGTCCTCGGGCCGGCTCTCGCTGGACACCGCCCGCGCCTACGCGGAGGCCGGGGTCGACTACCTGGCCGTGGGCGCGCTGACCCACTCCTCGCCGATCCTCGACATCGGCCTGGACTTCCGCGACACCGACGGGGACGGCGTCTGATGCTGCTCACCATCGACGTCGGCAACACCCACACCGTCCTCGGCCTCTTCGACGGCGAGGAGATCGTCGAGCACTGGCGCATCTCCACCGACTCCCGCCGCACCGCCGACGAGCTGGCCGTGCTGCTCCAGGGGCTGATGGGCATGCACCCGCTGCTCGGCATGGAGCTGGGCGACGGCATCGAGGGCATCGCGATCTGCTCCACGGTCCCGGCCGTCCTGCACGAGCTGCGCGAGGTGACCCGCCGCTACTACGGCGACGTCCCCGCCGTGCTCGTCGAGCCGGGCATCAAGACCGGGGTGCCGATCCTGATGGACAACCCGAAGGAGGTCGGCACCGACCGCATCATCAACGCGGCCGCCGCCGCCGAGCTGTACGGCGGTCCGGCGATCGTCGTCGACTTCGGCACGGCCACCACCTTCGACGCGGTCTCGGCCCGGGGCGAGTACACCGGCGGCGTCATCGCCCCCGGCATCGAGATCTCCGTCGAGGCGCTGGGCGTCCGGGGCGCGCAACTGCGCAAGATCGAGCTGGCCCGGCCGCGCAGCGTGATCGGCAAGAACACCGTCGAGGCCATGCAGTCGGGCATCATCTACGGTTTCGCCGGCCAGGTCGACGGGGTCGTGAGCCGGATGAAGCGGGAGCTGGCGGCGGACCCGGACGACGTCACGGTCATCGCGACGGGCGGCCTTGCTCCGATGGTGTTGGGCGAGTCCTCCGTGATCGACGAGCACGAGCCCTGGCTGACGCTCATCGGGCTGCGCCTGGTGTACGAGCGGAACGTGGCGCGGCTGTAGGCGGCGCCCGGATCAGCGCTTCCTTCGCGCGGCGGCTCCCTTCTCCCCTCGGAGCCGCCGCGCCATCGACGGCCAGCTAAGCGGATTTTGTCCCTTTAGCACGTATTGTCGCGTTATGCCCACGCCCTACGGATCACGCGGCGGTATGGCGTTCAGCGCGGACGAACTGCGCGTGCTCCGCCGTGCCCTCGCCGTCGCCCTGCACCCCGCGCCCCTGCCCGACGAGGACGTCCAGGACTGCCTGCGCCTCGCGGGCTCCGTCGACGAGGCCGCCGCCGAGGCCGGACGGCTCCGCGCCTTCCTCCTCGCGGACCTCGCCCGCTACCGCGACGCGTTGCCCGGTTCGCTCAGCGGATATCTGGAGCTGCTCCAGGACGCCCTGGCCGCCGGTTACGACCCGCGCCCCGAGGATCTGGCGGCCCTGCGCGCGCTGCGCGGCGCCCCGGTCGCCGCGGCGCTGCTGGAGCGCTGCCGGATCCTGGCGGAGCGCTCGGTCCGGGCCCGGCTGGCCGGACGGGCCGCCCCCGCGACGGCTCCGGCGCCGCGCGGCCGGCTGCTCGCGCTGCCGGGCGGCCGGGCGGCGGACTCCCCGAAACCGGAGCCGGCCCCGACACCGCCCGCCCGTCCCGCGAACCCCTCCGGACGCCCGGCGCCCAAGCCCTCCGAGGTCTTCCCGCCCCGTCGGCGCCCCTCGCCGCCGCCCTCGGAGCGCGCCGCGGGGTAGGCGCGGGGGACCCGGACCCGGCTCGCTACTCTGGACGCATGGACTACGTATCCGCGCTTGTGCCGCCCGTGGTGATGGCCGCCTTCTTCATCGGCCTGGTCGTGACGATCGTCAAGAGCCAGGGCGGGCCGAACAAGGCCAAGGAGGACGCGGCCGTGGACGCCGCGATCGGTCGCGCGGAGGCCGCCCGCCAGACGCCGGGCACCGACGGGGCCTGACCCTCCCGGACCCGGTTCCGGGCACACCGCACGTACGAAGGGCGTACGGCTCCTGAGAGCCGTACGCCCTTTTGCTGTGTAAATACCAGTGCATTTCGGACATCCGACACTAAGGTGGCGCTGTGCCCCGTCAATTGGGAGAGCTGGAAGACGCCGTGATGACACGGGTCTGGGAATGGAACCGGCCGGTCACGGTTCGAGAAGTGCTCGAAGACCTTCAGCAGGAGCGGTCCATCGCATACACGACCGTCATGACGGTTATGGACAATCTCCATCAGAAGGGCTGGGTGCGCCGGGAAGTGGACGGCCGCGCTTATCGATATACGGCCGTCTCCACCCGCGCCGCCTACTCGGCCGCACTGATGAACGAAGCCTGGTCGCGCAGTGACAACCCCGCTGCCGCCCTGGTCGCGTTCTTCGGGATGATGTCGGCCGAGCAGCGCGAGGCCCTGCGGGACGCCATGCGGATCGTTCTGCCCGCACTTCCCGGGGATGCCGCCGGGGCCGGTCCGGACGCAAGCCCTGAAGGCGGCGAAGCGGCCGATGACGCGGAGCCGGACGCCGGGCGATAGCGTCTGGGTATGTCCTCAGAGCTTCCGCAAACCGATTCCCATACCGAACCGTCGGTTATAAACGTGGCCATCACCGTCCGTCGCGCGCGGACGAGCGATGTCAGCGCGGTCCGGCGTCTCCTCGACGGCTACGTGCGAGAAGGCATCCTGCTCGACAAAGCGACCGTCACCCTTTACGAGGACATCCAGGAGTTCTGGATCGCCGAACGCGACGAGGACGCCCGGGTCGTCGGCTGCGGTGCACTCCACGTCATGTGGGAAGACCTCGCCGAAGTCCGTACTCTCGCGGTCGACCACAGCATCCGAGGTGCCGGAGTGGGACATCAGGTGCTGGACAAGTTGTTGCAGACCGCCCGCTGGCTCGGTGTGCGGAGGGTTTTCTGCCTCACCTTCGAAGTCGACTTCTTCGCCAAGCACGGCTTCGTCGAGATCGGAGAGACTCCGGTCGACGGAGATGTCTACAGCGAGCTGCTGCGTTCCTATGACGAGGGTGTCGCGGAGTTCCTGGGGCTCGAACGAGTGAAGCCGAACACCTTGGGCAACAGCCGGATGCTTCTGCACCTGTGACCGTCGGAAGTGGCGCGGACCCTATGTCCGAATCGCGCACGTTTCCCGTCCTCTTGCGCTCCTGAACCTCTCCCGGGGGTTTGTGTTTTCCGGGGAAAAGCGGTTTCCTTTCCGCGTACTCCATTTTCGATGAAAGGAAATCCGGTGGCACAGAAGGTTCAGGTCCTTCTTGTTGACGACCTCGACGGTGGCGAGGCGGACGAGACCGTGACGTTCGCTCTCGACGGCAAGACGTACGAGATTGACCTCACCACCAGCAACGCGGACAAGCTGCGCTCCCTTCTGGAGCCCTACGCCAAGAACGGCCGGCGCACCGGTGGCCGTGCGGCGTCCGGCCGCGGCAAGGGCCGTGCGGTCTCCGGCGGCAACAAGGACACCGCCGAGATCCGCAAGTGGGCGCGCGAGAACGGCCACAACGTGAATGACCGGGGCCGCGTTCCCGCCGAGATCCGGGAAGCCTACGAGAAGGCCAACGGCTGAGCGGCGGTTTTCTCGGAGTGCAACCCCGTCCGGGCGCGCGTCAGCCGGGCCCGGTGGCATTCCGTCGCCATGGCGTCCACGAGCCGGACGAGATCGGGAGCATCCCCACCCCTGCTCCCGAAGCCGGAGAGGGCCGGAAACACCGGCTCGTCTCCCCGCTCGCGCGAGGCACTGGGGGGCCGCAGCCACACGGCGGCCCCCGGCGCACCCTCCAGACCCGGCGGTCGGGGTGCGGTGATCCGCCCGCCCGCGCCCAGCGCGGTCAGGGCCAGGGCGACCCCGCCCCACTCCAGCCAGTCGAGCAGCCCAGGCAGCTCATCGGCGCTCCCCGGAGCGACCAGCACGCTCATCCGCCGGCCCGCGACCGCCACCGGACCGGTCCGGCCCACCCGCCGCAGCGCCGCACGGCCGACCGCGGCGGGGACGACGAGCGCGTCGAACCGCAGCCCCGTGAGCAGCCGCACCGGTGTGCCGCCGGCCGTCGCCCAGCCCAGCTCCCGCTCGTACCACCGGGCCCACGGATCCCGTGACACCGCGTCGGTGCGGCCGTCCCGCGGTACGGGGGGCGCGATACGGGGCGGGGGGACGGTGAGGGCCATGCCGGAAGAACGGCCGATGCGCGCCCGGGGTTACGCAGAGTTCCCCCTCGAACGCATAGGGTGTCCGGGTTGGGGGCGTACGGGCGCATTCGGGAGTACGAAGATGTTCGCCCGTAGCGGAGGGAACCCGCGTACGCCGCATGGACTGTCTGTAATTGCGGGTAGGACATCCCCAGTGGGGAGGGGCGACACGCAAGCCACCGGACGTCTCACGTTCGCCATCGGCGTACTGGCGATAGGGGTATCCGCCTGGCCTGCGGGAACATCGTCTCGCACCATCGGGTTGGAGGAGTTGTCGGCGTTCGGGGCGGGCGATCCCCCCGGGAAGCAGGGCCGGGTGTCGGCAGTTGGAATGAGCGGTCCCCGCTTGCGGGACTAAGCTGCGGAAGGACAGGGAGGGGACCGACCCCTTACTGCCTGACCGCTCTGAGGAGCGATTAACGATGTTCGAGAGGTTCACCGACCGCGCGCGGCGGGTTGTCGTCCTGGCTCAGGAAGAAGCCCGGATGCTCAACCACAACTACATCGGCACCGAGCACATCCTCCTGGGCCTGATCCACGAGGGTGAGGGTGTCGCCGCTAAGGCACTGGAGAGCCTCGGGATTTCGCTCGAGGCGGTCCGTCAGCAGGTGGAGGAGATCATCGGTCAGGGCCAGCAGGCCCCGTCCGGGCACATCCCCTTCACCCCCCGAGCCAAGAAGGTCCTGGAGCTGTCGCTCCGCGAGGCCCTTCAGCTCGGCCACAACTACATCGGCACCGAGCACATCCTGCTGGGTCTGATCCGCGAGGGCGAGGGCGTCGCCGCCCAGGTCCTCGTGAAGCTGGGCGCCGACCTGAACCGGGTCCGCCAGCAGGTCATCCAGCTGCTGTCCGGGTACTCGGGCGGCAAGGAGGCGGCCACCGCCGGTGGCCCCGCGGAGGGCACCCCCTCCACCTCGCTGGTGCTCGACCAGTTCGGCCGGAACCTCACCCAGGCCGCTCGTGAGTCCAAGCTCGACCCGGTCATCGGGCGCGAGAAGGAGATCGAGCGGGTCATGCAGGTGCTGTCCCGCCGCACCAAGAACAACCCGGTCCTCATCGGCGAGCCCGGCGTCGGCAAGACGGCGGTCGTCGAGGGCCTGGCCCAGGCCATCGTCAAGGGCGAGGTGCCCGAGACCCTCAAGGACAAGCACCTCTACACCCTCGACCTCGGTGCCCTGGTCGCCGGCTCCCGCTACCGCGGTGACTTCGAGGAGCGCCTGAAGAAGGTCCTCAAGGAGATCCGCACCCGCGGCGACATCATCCTGTTCATCGACGAGCTCCACACCCTGGTGGGTGCGGGTGCCGCCGAGGGCGCGATCGACGCCGCCAGCATCCTCAAGCCGATGCTGGCCCGCGGTGAGCTCCAGACCATCGGCGCCACCACGCTCGACGAGTACCGCAAGCACCTGGAGAAGGACGCCGCGCTGGAGCGCCGCTTCCAGCCCATCCAGGTCGCGGAGCCGTCGCTGCCGCACACCATCGAGATCCTCAAGGGTCTGCGCGACCGCTACGAGGCCCACCACCGCGTCTCCATCACGGACGAGGCACTGGTCCAGGCCGCGACGCTGGCCGACCGCTACATCTCGGACCGCTTCCTGCCGGACAAGGCGATCGACCTGATCGACGAGGCCGGTTCCCGGATGCGCATCCGCCGGATGACCGCGCCGCCGGACCTCCGCGAGTTCGACGAGAAGATCGCGGGCGTGCGCCGCGACAAGGAGTCGGCCATCGACTCCCAGGACTTCGAGAAGGCGGCTTCCCTCCGCGACAAGGAGAAGCAGCTGCTGGCGGCGAAGGCCAAGCGCGAGAAGGAGTGGAAGGCCGGCGACATGGACGTCGTGGCCGAGGTCGACGGCGAGCTGATCGCCGAGGTCCTCGCCACCGCCACCGGCATCCCGGTCTTCAAGCTGACGGAGGAGGAATCCTCCCGTCTGCTGCGCATGGAGGACGAGCTGCACAAGCGCGTCATCGGTCAGAAGGACGCCATCAAGGCCCTCTCGCAGGCGATCCGCCGTACGCGGGCCGGTCTGAAGGACCCGAAGCGCCCCGGTGGCTCGTTCATCTTCGCCGGCCCGTCCGGTGTCGGTAAGACCGAGCTGTCCAAGACGCTCGCCGAGTTCCTCTTCGGTGACGAGGACGCGCTGATCTCCCTCGACATGTCGGAGTTCAGCGAGAAGCACACGGTCTCGCGTCTCTTCGGTTCGCCCCCCGGCTACGTGGGCTACGAGGAGGGCGGCCAGCTCACCGAGAAGGTGCGCCGCAAGCCGTTCTCCGTCGTCCTCTTCGACGAGGTCGAGAAGGCCCACCCCGACATCTTCAACTCCCTGCTCCAGATCCTGGAGGACGGTCGCCTGACCGACTCCCAGGGCCGGGTCGTGGACTTCAAGAACACGGTCATCATCATGACGACCAACCTCGGGACCCGGGACATCTCCAAGGGCTTCAACCTGGGCTTCGCGGCCCAGGGCGACGTCAAGACGAACTACGAGCGGATGAAGGTCAAGGTCAACGAAGAGCTCAAGCAGCACTTCCGGCCCGAGTTCCTCAACCGTGTCGACGACACCGTCGTCTTCCACCAGCTCAGCCAGGAAGACATCATCGAGATCGTCGACCTGATGATCGCCAAGGTGGACGAGCGGCTGAAGGACCGCGACATGGGCATCGAGCTCAGCGCGGACGCCAAGAAGCTGCTCGCGAAGAAGGGCTACGACCCCGTGATGGGCGCCCGGCCGCTGCGCCGGACGATCCAGCGCGAGATCGAGGACGTCCTCTCGGAGAAGATCCTCTTCGGCGAGCTGCGCCCCGGCCACATCGTGGTCGTCGGCAGCGAGGGCGAGGGCGACGACCAGAAGTTCACCTTCCGCGGCGAGGAGAAGTCGGCCCTGCCCGACGTCCCGCCGATCGAGCAGGCGGCAGGCGGCGCCGGCCCGAACATGACGAAGGAGGCGTGACGGCTCCCCGGAGCTGACACGCCGCACGAGGCGGCCCCGTACCGGTGCATACCGGTACGGGGCCGCCTCTTTGCTGTCGCGTATCAGGTGACGGCCGCGTCACAGAGATGTCCCGGTCGCGTTCCCCGCCGTCGGAGACGGAAAATCGCTGGTTAATCTGCTCCCGGATCCGGACACCCGGTCCGGATCGTGGACGGACAGCGAGGGGGATGAGGCAGATCATGCGCAGACGCGATGTGTCACGCAGGCAGATGATGAAGCTGGCGGGAGCCGGTCTGGTGCTTCTGGGAGGCGGTGCGGCGGCCTGCGGGCCCGAGGAGGAGGTCATCGGCGGCGGTACGGAGAAGCCGGGGAAGGGGGCGGCCACCCCGGCGCCCGGCTCCAAGCCCTCGCCGACCTGGCAGCAGTCCACCACCTACGACGGGCTGGCCTGGATCTCCGCGGTGACCGTGGTGGACGACGTGGTGCTCGTCTCGGGCGATCCGCTGGTGGCCCGCGACCTCGCCACCGGCAAGGAGCTCTGGTCGCGCGCGGAGGTCACCACCCCCGGCGCCTCCATGCTCGTGGGCGACGGCACGCTCTATCTGGCCAGCGCCCGTTACGACGGCAACATCATCGGGCTCGACCCGAAGACCGGCAAGGACGTCTGGCGCAGCCGGCTGGGCGACAAGGAGTACGCGCAGCCCAAGGTCATCGCCGCGGACGGCCGGCACGTCTACGTCGTCGCGGGAATCCTGGACAAGGACTTCCGGACGCCGGACAACGTGATCGCCGCGATCGACACCGGCTCGGGCAAGGTCGTCTGGCGCGAGCAGCGCGACCACGGCACCGAGGCGAACGGCATCACCGCGCGGGTGGCGGGCAACCGCCTGGTCTACACGGACTTCCGCGAGAACCTCACGGTGCGCGACACCGCGACCGGCAAGCAGGTGTGGACGAAGAAGATCGGCCGCTCCAACAACCGGGCCTTCGTGCTCCACGAGGGCCTGGCGATCCTGTCCAACGGCGAGCGGATCCGCGCCTTCGACCTGGCCGACGGCGCCGAGAAGTGGTCGTTCGCGACGGAGAAGTACAGCCGGTTCAACGACCCGGCGGTCCTCGACGGCGTGCTCTACGTATCCGACAGCGGGCACGGCCTCTGGGCGGCGGACCCGGCGACGGGCAAGCAGCACTGGCACGACAAGGGAAGCCTGGAGGTCGCCGCGCCCTGGCAGTACGCGAAGGTCGGGGACGTCCTCTACGGGGCGACCGAGTTCGACAAGAACGGCGGCATCCACGCCTTCGACGCGGGGAGCGGGAAGCTGCGCTGGACGTACAACGACGGCAGCGGCGACCTCGACCGCTGGTACCTGGCCTCGGGCGGCAAGCAGCTCGTGGCGTTGCACGCCAAGAAGGTGACGGGCCTGCCGGCGGTGTAGGGCCGCTCCGGCGGCGTTCCGTACCCGGGGCCGAAGGTCCCGAAACGGACGGGCGTCGGTCCCACCGCCGGTGACAAGGCGCACAGGCCTTTCAGGGCCTACTAGGCACCTTAGGAGCTGGGGGGTGGAGGTCGGAAGGGACCTTCGACCCCCTCCCGGAGGGTGCCTTCGGGTGTTTAGCGGCAACTGCCGCGATAGCTGGGTTCTGTCCGTTTAGTTCGGTTCGGAACAGGGGTTAAACCTCTTCACGCACAGACTTTCGGCGGCCTCTTCCGTGATCGTTCCGGGAGGCGCCGAACCGAATTCCCGGGGCTTCGACTACGGCCTCCCCTCGTAGGAGGGGGGTTTGAGCCGACCCCCGGAGGCGGGTTACCAAGGTGGGGCAAGCCCGGCAGAACGCCGGGTCCAGTCATACCCGGAGGTTTTCCGCTTATGTCGAAGCGCGTCACGTTCCAGTCCCGCCGCCTGTCCGCCCCCCGTGTCCGCGGCGCCGTGGTGGCAGCCGGCCTCGGGACGTCGATGGTTCTCGGTGCGGGTGCTGCGATCGCGGCCGCCCCGGCGGGAACCGCCGGCTCCGCGAGCCTGGTGAGCACCACGACCGCCGACTCGGTCGCCCAGCAGGCCGCCGCGCAGGGCAAGGCCGCCCAGCACGCCGCCGCGAAGAAGGCCGAGAAGAAGGCCGAGAACGCCAAGAAGAAGGCGGCCGCCAAGAAGGCCGCCGCGAAGAAGGCCTCGAAGCTGGCGTGGAAGACCCCGGTCAGCCACTACCAGCTGAGCGCGAGCTTCGGCAACGACGGCAGCCGCTGGGCGCACAAGCACTCCGGCCAGGACTTCGCCGTGCCGATCGGCACCAAGGTCGCCGCCGCGCACAACGGCACCGTCGTGAAGGCCGGCCCGAACGGCGGCGGCGACGGCCCCGCGTACGGCAACGCCGTCGTGATCAAGCACGGCAACGGCACGTACTCGCAGTACGCGCACCTGTCGAAGATCGATGTGCACATCGGCCAGCACGTGAAGAAGGGCCAGAAGATCGCCCTGTCCGGCAACACCGGGAACTCCAGCGGCCCGCACCTGCACTTCGAGATCCGGACCACCCCGAACTACGGTTCCGCGGTGAACCCGGTCGACTACCTGCACCGCCACGGCATCTCGGTCTGACCGGACCGTGACGCGCCGCCCCTCAGTGGGCGGCGCCCGGGTCGTGGGCCCGGGTGACCAGATCGACGGCGACTTCGAGGACGGCCTTGCGCTTCTCCTCGGGGTCGCCTTCGGCGTCCCGGAGCGCGAACATCCCGGCGTGCATCGTGAAGAGCGCGGTGAAGCACCGCACCTGGTCGGTGAGGGGGGCGTCGGGGTCCTTGATCAGGTCGACCAGCCCGATCACGCGGTGCTTGATCGTCTCGCCGATGCTCAGATCGCGCACCGTCGCCTGGTTCTCCTGCATGAAGCGGAAGAGCGCGGAGGCGCCGGCCATGGCCTCGCTGTAGCGGACCAGGATCTCCTTCTTGGTCTCCAGCGTGCGCGGCTGCTCCTTGCCCCAGGCGATCAGCTCCTCGATCGGCCGGTTCAGATCGTCGAAGATGCTGACGAGGATGTCTTCCTTCGTCTTGAAGTGGTAGTAGAGCGCCGCCTTCGTGACGTCGAGTTTCTCGGAGATCTCGCGGAGCGAGGTCTTCTCGTACCCCTGCTCGGAGAAGAGCTCCAGCGCGACGTCCTGGATGCGCTGGCGCGTATTGCCCCGGCGCCGCTGCGGCGTGCTGCTCATGGTGCTCTCCCAAAAACTTACTTGACGCCCGGCTAGTTACGGGTCTACTTTCCCCTAGTGTAATCAACTAGCCGGGCGGCAAGTAAGTGCCCGGCTAACAGGGGAACCGGGGAGTGGGAACCATGGCGGATCTGGTGAAGGCGACCGACGGCAGGGCGGATTCCCCGCCCGCCGCGACGGGGAGCCCCGAACCGAAGCAGCGCAGCGTCCGGGTGGTGATTCTCGCCCTGATGATCACCATGCTGCTGGCCATGCTGGACAACCTGATCGTCGGCACCGCGATGCCGACGATCGTCGGTGATCTCGGCGGACTGGAACATCTGTCCTGGGTGGTCACGGCCTACACCCTGGCGACGGCGGCCTCCACCCCGATCTGGGGCAAGCTCGGCGACATGTACGGACGCAAGGGCATGTTCCTCACGTCCATCGTGATCTTCCTGATCGGCTCGGTGCTCAGCGGCATGGCCCAGGACATGGGCCAGCTGATCGGCTTCCGCGCGATCCAGGGCCTGGGCGCCGGCGGTCTGATGGTCGGCGTGATGGCGATCATCGGCGATCTGGTGCCGCCCCGCGAGCGCGGCAAGTACCAGGGCATGATGGCCGGCGTGATGGCGATCGCCATGATCGGCGGTCCGCTGGTCGGCGGCACCCTCACCGACCACCTCGGCTGGCGCTGGAGCTTCTACATCAACCTGCCGCTGGGCGCCGTGGCCCTCGCCATGATCACCGTCGTGCTCCACCTGCCCGCCCGCGAGCGCGTCCGCCCCAAGGTCGACTACCTCGGCGCCGCGCTCCTGACCGTCGGCATCACCGCGATCGTGCTCGTCACCACCTGGGGCGGTACGGAGTACGACTGGAACTCCGCCGTGATCATGGAGCTGATCGCGATCGGCGTCGCCGCGCTGGCGGGCTTCCTCTTCGTCGAGACGAAGGCCGCCGAACCGATCATTCCGCTGCACATCTTCCGCAACGCCAACTTCACCCTGATGTCCGTGGTCGGCTTCATGGCGGGCTTCGTGATGTTCGGCGCGGTCCTCTTCCTGCCGCTGTTCCAGCAGTCCGTCCAGGGCGCCTCCGCGACCAACTCCGGACTGCTGCTCCTGCCGATGCTGCTCGCGATGATGATCGTCTCGCTGATCGCCGGACGGGTCACCACCAACAGCGGCCGGTACAAGATCTTCCCGATCCTCGGCTCGATCCTCATGGTCACCGGACTCTTCCTGCTCGCGCAGATGGACACCGGCACCACCCGCGTCACCTCGGGCCTCTACATGGCGGTGCTCGGCGCCGGCATGGGCTTCCTCATGCAGATCACCATGCTCGTGGCGCAGAACAGCGTCGAGCTGAAGGACATGGGCGTCGCCTCCTCGGCCACCACCCTGTTCCGTACGCTCGGCAGCTCCTTCGGCGTCGCCATCATGGGCGCCCTCTTCACCGGCCGCGTCCAGGACGAGATGACGGCACGCGGCGGCGGCGCGGCCACCGCGCACTCCGCCCAGCTGGACGCCGCGAGCCTGGCCAAGCTCCCCGCCCCGGTCCGCGAGGCCTACGAGTACGCGGTCGCCTCCGGCACCCACATCGCCTTCCTGGTCGGCGCGTCCGTCGGACTGCTCGCCCTCGTCGCGGCGGTCTTCGTCAAGGAGGTGCCGCTGCGCGGCGCCGGCCCCGAGAAGACCCCGGCCCCGGCCGCCGAAGCGCTCTAGAGCCTGTCGCCCCGGCCGACGGGAAGGGGCAGAAGGGCCCTACGGCCTGTCGCCCCGGCGCTCACCGGAACCCGCGGTCCCCGTGCCGTCCGGTTCCGGTGAGCGCGGTCGGGGTGCGCGCTGCTCGGCGAACTGGAGCATCGGGTAGCTCCCGGTGTCGGTCGGCGCGTGCTCCGGCAGCCACAGCACGGCGACCGCCCCGCCGGTGCCCTCGGCGGCCCCCTCGGGCGCCGCGTTCCGGAAGGTCAGCCGGGCCCCGAGGACCCGGGCCTGCCCGGCCGCGATGGTCAGCCCGAGCCCGTGCCCCTTCCCCGCCCGGTCGCTCGATCCGGTACGGAACCGGCTCGGCCCCTCCCGCAGCAGCGCGGCCGGGAACCCCGGACCGTGGTCGCGGATCCGCACCACCCGGCCCTCGACCGTGACCTCGACCGGCGTCGCGCCGTACTTGGCGGCGTTGCCCAGCAGATTGCCCAGGATCCGCTCCAGCCGGCGCGGATCGGTGTTCACCCACGACTCGTGGACCACCCGCACCCGCACCCCGGGATCGAGCAGCGCCACCCGACGCCCGACGAACTCGCCCAGCGCGATCTCCTGGAGCTCGGCCCGCTCCGACGCGCTGTCCAGCCGGGCCACCTCCAGCACGTCCTCGACCAGCGTCCGCATCGCCTGCGCCCGGTCCCGTACCAGCTCCGTGGGGCGGCCCGGGGGCAGCAGCTCGGCCGCGGTCAGCAGCCCGGTCACCGGAGTGCGCAGCTCGTGCGCGATGTCCGCGGTCACCCTGCGCTCGGCCTCGATCCGCTCGTTCAGCGCGTCGGTGAGCGCGTCCACCGCACCGGCCAGCTCATCGGTCTCGTCCCGTACGACCCCGCCGACGGCGTCCCTGACCCGGACCTCGGTGTTGCCCTGGGCGACCTTCCCGGCCGCCGCGGCCGCCTTGCGCAGCCGGCGCGAGAGCTGCCCGCCGATCAGCACCCCCAGCGCGGAACCGCCGAGGACCACGGAGACCGAACCGATGATCAGCGCCCGGTCCAGATCCCCCATGATCGTGGCGGAGCGGTCGGCGAAGCGGGTGTGCAGCGAGAGCACGTCCCCGTTGCCCACCGGCACCGCCGCCCAGACGTCGGGCACTCCGCCCGAGTCGTCGACGTGCGTGGCCCGCCGGTTGCGCCGGGTCTCCTGCCGCAGGCTCCGGGGCATCGTCGGATCGTTGAGCTTCGCCCCGAAGCGGGGATCGGCCTTCTTGGTCTTCTTCGCCTCGTAGAGCAGCTGGGCGTAGTTCAGCCGCTCCAGCTGGACCTCGCGCGCGTTCTCCAGCATGGAGACCCGGGCCGCGTTGTGCACGACCAGGCTCAGCGCCACCGCGATCAGCGCGCCGACCGCCGCGATCGCCGCACTGATCTTCCAGCGGACCCCGGTCCGCAGCGCCGGCCGCCTCATGCCCTGAGCTTGTAGCCGAAGCCGCGGACCGTCTCGATCCGGTCCTGGCCGATCTTGGTGCGCAGCCGCTGCACATGGACGTCCACGACCCGGGTGTCCCCGCCCCAGCCGTAGTCCCAGACCCGCTCCAGCAGCCGGTCGCGGGAGAGCACGGTGCCGGGCGCGGCGGAGAACTCCAGCAGCAGCCGCATCTCGGTCGGCGTCAGCGCCACCGGCTCACCGCCCCTGCGGACCTCCATGCCCTCGGTGTCCACCTCCAGCTCACCGAAGGCCAGCACCCCGCCCCCGCCCGCCGGCTCCGGCTCGCCGCCGCCGGGCCGGCCGCCCGTGGCGTGGCCGAAGCGGCGCAGCACCGCCCGGATCCGGGCGACCAGGACCGCCCCGTCGAACGGCTTGGTGACGTAGTCGTCGGCACCGGCCTCCAGGCCGAGCACCACGTCGATGGAGTCGGCCCGCGCCGACAGCATGATCACCGGAACCGTCGACTCGTCCCGGATGCGCCGGCACAGGCTCACCCCGTCCAGGCCGGGCACCATCACGTCCAGCAGCGCGATGTCCGGCCGGTTCGCGCGGAACGCCTCCAGGCCGCGCAGCCCGTCCGGCATCGCGGTGACGGCGAAGCCGTCGCGCTCCAGCGCGAGCTGGGTCGCCTCGCGGATGACGTCGTCGTCCTCGACGAACAGGACATGGGTCTCGGCCATCGGACAGCTCTCAGTTCTCCGGCGGCTCGGTGGGCGCGGGCAGATCCCCGTCCCCGCTGCCGACCGCCCGGTTGAAATCGTTGTGCACCCGGTCCTGCTCACTGAACCGGCTGCCCGCCCAGTGGTACGTGATCACTTCCTCGGCCGAGGGATAGGCGACCGCGTCCTTCTTCCCGTACAGCTGCGTGGTCACCACCAGATCGCCCCGGTCGATCGTCCCGTAGACCGCGGGCTGCTCGACCGTGAAGACGTTCTCGTACGTGCCGTCCGGCCGGGGCCGGTAGACGTACGTGCCCACGCCCACCGAGTCCCCGCAGGTCATCACGTTCACCACGACATCGGCGGTCGGGCCGCCGGTCAGCCTGCCGTACGAGGTGTCCACCGGGTACTCGTCGCCGGTGCAGGGCCGCAGTACCGACCGGACCCGCTCGCTGACCTTGGGGTCCGCCTTGAGCAGGTCCACCGGGGCGACCCGCGGCACCGGCCGGCCCGGGGCGGACGCGGTCGTGCTCGGCGTGACCCGGGCGACCGGATCGGTGCCCGCCGGACCCTCGTCGCGCGTGCCCGTACCGCCCGTGGAACAACTGACCGCGAACAGCCCGAAGGCGGCGAGCCCGGCCAGTGCCGCACTGCTCGCCGCCCAGCCCGTCAGCGCGCGTCCCCGCGCGCCGCCCGTGCCGTCCCCCGTGGGATGTCCGATGGTTCCGGCCCTCCCACGGCCGTCCCCGCTGCCTCTCAGGCCGCGCACCGCTCCCGCCCCCGCTCGTCATGACGCCTCTTCGCGGGCGCCCCCGCCTGTGTCCGCGGCCGCGCCGGGGTCCGGGCGGCCGTACCGCGATGCGCCACCGGGACCCCGAGGTCCTCCCGGGCCCGCTCCTCGCGGCTCGCCGCCTCCCTGCTCTCCAGCTCCTGGCGCAGCCGCGCCAGCGCCCGGTGCAGGGTGCTCTTCACCGTACCGGCCGACATGCCCAGGGCGGCGGCCGTCTCCTCCGTGCTCATCTGCTCCCAGTGTCGCAGGACGACGACACTGCGCTGTTTGGGAGCCAGCACGCCCAGGACGTCCATCAGCAGCGCGCGGTCGGCACGCTGCTCGGTGCCGTCCTCGATGCTGGCGTCGGGAAGCTGCTCGGTGGGGACCTCGTCGAGCCGGCGCGCCCGCCACCACTCGGTCCGGGTGTTGATCATGACGCGGCGGAGGTAGGCGTCGGCGAGGGACTTGTCGGCGATGCCGTCCCAGCGCCCGTAGGTGCGGGCCAGCGCGGTCTGCAGCAGGTCCTGTGCGTCCACGGGGTCGGGGACCAGCCGGCGGGCGCTGCGCAGCAGCGCGTCCTGCCGGGTCCGCACGTACTCCTCGAAGCCGAGCACCTCGCCCTGCGCCATTACAACCGCCTCCGTCCCCGTGTAACCCCGTAGAACCACTCCCAGCCGCTGGTCACCGGCTGATGGGGAAGACGCTACGGAGCAGTTGTCACGAGGCTGTGCGCGGCAGCCATAGGGCGGCGCACGGCTGTCCATCGGTTGTGTAACAGCCGGGCACGGGGTCTGCTCCCGGCGGACGGCGGCCCGCCGGGAGGGCGATCAGGTCAGCGGCAGCCGGTAGTGGCCGCCGGCGAGCGGTTCGACGAGCCCGTCGGCGACCAGCCCGTCCAGGGCGCGGGCCCGCTGCACGGGCTCCTCCCACACGGCGTCGAGCGCCGCCTGCGGGACCGGGGTCACCGCGTCGCGCAGCACCGCGAGGAGCCGTCCGCGCACCTGCCGGTCGGTTCCGGCGTACGTCTGGCCGCGGCGCGGCGGCCCCTGGTGCGCGGGCTTCCCGGCCAGCCGCCAGGCGCACTGCGCGGCGATCGGGCAGCGTGAGCAGTCCTCGTTCTTCGCGGTGCAGACCAGGGCGCCGAGCTCCATCGTCGCGGCCGCCCACTGCGCCGCCCGCTCGTCCTCCTCGGGCAGCAGCGCGCGGGCGAGCTTGCGCTCGGCCGCGGTGGTCGCGTTCGGCGGGTACTGGATGCCGGTCGCGGCCCGCGCGAACACCCGGCGGACGTTCGTGTCGAGGACGGCGTGCCGCTGCCGGTAGGCGAAGGAAGCCACGGCCGCCGCCGTGTACTCGCCGATCCCGGGCAGGGCGAGGAGCTGGGCGTGTTCGCTCGGTACGTCGCCGCCGTGGCGTTCCGTTATGGCCTGGGCGGCGCCGTGCAGGCGCAGTGCCCGGCGCGGATAGCCGAGCCGGCCCCAGGCGCGGACGGCCTCACCGGGCGGGTCCGCCGCGAGATCGGCGGGGCGCGGCCAGCGGGCCAGCCACTGCTCGTACACGGGGAGCACACGGTTGACGGGGGTCTGCTGCAGCATGAACTCGCTCACCATCACACCCCAGGCGCCCGCCTCGGGGCGGCGCCAGGGCAGATCGCGGGCGTGCTGGTCGAACCACCCGATGACGGGGGTGTGGAGGGAGGCGGGGGTCGTCTGAGTCGCAGTCGTGGCAGTCATCGCACCCTCGATCCTGGCACGGACGGCAGGAACGGGGTCGGGGGCACGGGGGTGTCGCCCCTCATACGAGCCCTTGGAGTGATAGGGACCGCCGTCCGCCCCTGCTGGGCCGCCTCCGCGTTCCGGCAAGTGGCCGCACGCCCCGCGAGCCGTTGCGGCAACCGGCCGAACCTCGCCCCCGTGGTGACGTGGAGCGATCGCCCGGTCGCCAAAAGTGACGGATCCCCGCTCCGGAGCGGGAACGGCCCCTCCCGGGATGATGATCGGCAGAACTCGGGGGCCCGGGGCGGCGGGTGGGGCGGGAGTCGACGCCGATCTCTCGTACAGTTTGGGCCGTGGGATCTCTGCGTAATCCGATCGGGCCGCTTCCCTCCTCCATCTACTGGCGACGGAGGGCGGTAGCGGCGACGCTGATCGCGCTGCTCGCGTTGCTGATCGTATGGGCCGTCACTTCCGGTGGCGGCAAGGGGGATCACGACGATTCCAAGGCGCCGTCCTCGGGGCCCGCGCACTCCATCACGCCGGGCCCCTCGGGCACCGGTCCCGTCGTCACCGAACGGCCGGGCGGGGGCGGCGAGTCGGGCGACGGCGGCGGCAGCGGTGCGGCCGACGGCGGGAGTTCGGCCGGCGGCGACGAGACCGACGCCCCGGCGGACGGCGAGGCGACCGACGGCAACGGCAACGCCGCCGGAACCGGGGCCGGTTCGGGAGCGGGATCGGGTGCGGGCGTCGCCGGGCAGCGCGTCCCCGCCGACTCCCCGCTGCCCGTCTGCGCCCCCACCGCGCTGCGGTTCACGCTGAAGACCGATCTGCGCTACGCGCCGGGCGACAAGCCCCGGTTCCGCCTGCTCGCCGAGAACACCACGAAGACCACCTGCAAGGCCGACTTCGGCCCCAGGGCCGCCGTCCTCACCGTGACCGAGGCGGGCGGTGACGACGAGCAGGTGTGGTCCTCCAAGGACTGCCCGCGCGACACCGCGGCGGTCCTGCTGAAGGTTCCGGCGGGGCAGACCGTCGAGTACGCCGTGGACTGGAACCGCGACAAGAGCGCCCCGAAGTGCGCGACGCCGCCGGCCGGGAAGGCCGGGCCCGGTACGTATCTGGTCGAGGCCAAGGCCCCCGGCGCCCCCGTGCAGCGCGCCTCGTTCGTCCTCGCGAAGGACTGAGCGGGGGCGCGGGAGAGTCCGGGCGGGCCGGGAGGGAATCCCGGCGGGCCGGGAGGGCTCGGGGCCGCCCCGGGAGTCACCGCGACCGGGTCAGACGTACCGCTCCAGGATCGACGACTCGGCCAGGCGCGACAGGCCCTCGCGCACGCTGCGTGCCCGTGCCTCGCCGACGCCGTCCACCGTCTGGAGGTCGTCCACGCTCGCGGCGAGCAGCTTCTGCAGTCCGCCGAAGTGCTCCACCAGCCGGTCGATGATCGCGCCCGGCAGCCGCGGCACCTTCGCCAGCAGCCGGAAACCGCGCGGCGAGACCGCCGAGTCGAGCGTCTCCGGGGAGCCGCTGTAGCCCAGCGCCCGCGCCACCACCGGAAGTTCGAGCAGCTCCGTGTGGCTCAGCGCGTCCAGCTCGGTCAGCGCCTCGGCCACCGTGCGCGAGCGCTTGGCGGTCGGCTCCGGCACGTAGTCCCGGACGACCAGCTCGCGCTCGGGCTCCACTCCGGCGATCAACTCGTCGAGCTGGAGCGAGAGAAGACGGCCGTCGGTGCCCAGCTCGACCACGTACTCCGCGATCTCGGTGGCGATCCGGCGGACCATCTCCAGGCGCTGGGCCACGGCCGTCACGTCCCGGACGGTCACCAGGTCCTCGATCTCCAGCGCGGAGAGCGTCCCGGCGACCTCGTCCAGACGGAGCTTGTACCGCTCCAGCGTGGCGAGGGCCTGATTGGCCCGGGAGAGAATCGCGCCGGACTCCTCCAGGACCCGGCGCTCCCCGTTCACGTACAGCGCGATCAGGCGCATCGACTGCGAGACCGAGACGACCGGGAAGTTGCACTGCTTGGAGACCCGGTCCGCCGTGCGGTGCCGGGTGCCGGTCTCCTCGGTGGGGATCGAGGCGTCCGGGACCAGCTGCACGCCGGCGCGCAGGATCTTGGTCATGTCCTTGTCGAGGATCAGTGCCCCGTCGAGCTTGGCGAGCTCCCGCAGCCGGGTCGCCGTGAACTCCACGTCCAGCACGAAACCACCGGTGCACATCGACTCGACGGCCTTGTCCATACCGAGGACGACCAGCCCGCCGGTGTTGCCGCGGAGAATGCGCTCCAGGCCGTCCCGCAGGGCCATTCCGGGCGCGACGGCGGACAACGAGGCGCGCATCAGCGGCTCGATCCCGGTGCCTTGGCCGGACTTTCCGGGCGATGCTGCCCGGTCGCTGGCTGCCACTGCACTCCTCCGGTCACAGGTTGCGGTGCCCTCAGGGCCTGCTGCGCCGATCCTGCCGGATCCGAACGCGAGACCCCAGGTCCCTCGTGCCGTTCGCACGGACGGGCGAGACCAGGGCAAAGTCTACCGGCGCGCGTTGTCCTCCTGTGGGGCCTGTGCACGAGAGCGGCGCGGGAGGACCCTGAGCGCGTCGCCCATGTTGGCGACTTCCGTGACCTTCATACCGGCCGGGACCTTCCCCGGATCGGCCGGGACCAGCGCGTGCGTGAAGCCCAGCCGGTGCGCCTCGGCCAGCCGTCGCTGGACCCCGGTGACCCGCCTGACCTCGCCCGCGAGCCCCACCTCGCCGATCGCCACCAGGTTCTTCGGCAGCGGTGTGTCGCTGGCCGCGCTGGCCAGGGCGAGCGCGACGGCGAGGTCCGCCGCGGGCTCGGTGAGCTTCACCCCGCCGACCGTGGCGCTGTAGATGTCCCGCTTGCCCAGCGCGCTGATCCGGCCGCGCTGCTCCAGGACCGCGAGCATCATCGACACCCGGGACGTCTCCAGGCCCGAGGTGGTGCGCCGGGGCGAGGGGATCTGCGAGTCGACCGTGAGCGCCTGCACCTCGGCGACCAGGGGGCGCTTGCCCTCCAGGGTGACCGTCAGACAGGTGCCCGGGACGGGCTCGTCGCGGCGGGTGAGGAAGAGGCCCGAGGGGTCGGCGAGGCCGGTGATGCCCTCGTCGTGGAGCTCGAAGCAGCCGACCTCGTCGGTCGCCCCGTAGCGGTTCTTCACCCCGCGCACCAGACGCAGCCGGGCGTGCCGGTCGCCCTCGAAGGAGAGGACCACGTCGACCAGGTGCTCCAGCAGCCGGGGACCGGCGATGGCGCCGTCCTTGGTGACGTGGCCGACCAGCAGCGTGGACATGCCGCGCTCCTTGGAGGCGCGGATCAGCGCCCCGGCCACCTCGCGGACCTGCGCCATCCCGCCGGGCGCCCCGTCGATCTCCGGGGACGCCACGGTCTGCACCGAGTCCAGGACGAGCAGCGAGGGCTTGACCTCGTCCAGATGGGCCAGCACCGCCGAGAGGTCGGTCTCCGCCGCCAGGTACAGATGGTCGTGGATCGCCCGGATCCGGTCGGCCCGCAGCCGGACCTGGCTGGCGGACTCCTCACCCGTGACGTACAGCGTGCGGTGGTCCTCGCTCGCCGCCTTGGCGGCCACGTCGAGCAGCAGCGTGGACTTGCCGACGCCGGGCTCGCCCGCGAGCAGCACGACGGCCCCGGGCACCAGCCCGCCGCCCAGCACCCGGTCCAGCTCGCCGACCCCCGTCGAGCGGGCCGTGGCCTGCCGGCTGTCGATCTGGCCGATGGGGAGCGCGGCGGTGGAGACCCGGCCGGCCGCCGTGGTGCGCACGGCCGGGGCACCTCCGAACTCCTCGACCGTGCCCCACGCCTGGCACTCGGGGCAGCGGCCGAGCCACTTCGCGGTGGTCCAGCCGCATTCGGTGCAGCGGTAGGACGGCCGGTCCTTCGCGGATTTCGTACGGGCAGCCATGGCGCCACCGTATCGGTGGGGTCGGACAGTGCCGCCCCGCGCGGTGCCCCGCGGCGCCAGGAGCCGGGGGAGCGGGGGCGGCCGGCCCGCCCGGTGTCCCTTGTCCACCGATACGTTCACCCGTAAGGGTTAAATGTCCGCAAGAGGTACGAGGGGGTGGTCCGCCCTGCCTACGGTCGCAAGGTGACGAGCAGCAGGCTGGAGACCCCCGCGAACACCCCCGGCGCACACCGGGCGCCGCGCCGCGCGCCCCATGCCTCGCCGAAGCGGCCGCCCGCCCGTTACGAGCCGCACCTCGACGGTCTGTTCACCTACTGCCTCTCCGTGCTCTGCGACCACGACGCCGCCACCGAGGCGCTGGGGGCCGTCCTCGCCCTGGCCGAACGGCAGGGTGGGCGGTGTCCCACGGGCGAGGAGGAGCGCAGGACCTGGCTGTACGCGCTGGCCCGCTGGATGTGCCTGCGCAGGCTCGCCGAGCGTAAGCAGGGCCGGCGGGCGCACCGCGGGCCCGACCCCGCCCGCGCGCACGGACAGCCGTCCCCGGCCGGCGACGACCACCGGGGCCCCGTCGCGCACCCGGGCCGCCGGGGACGGCGCACGGCCGCCTCCGCACGCGCCCCCAAGCCCCCGGTCACCACCCCCGCACCCCGCTCCTCCCCCGCTTCCCCACCCCCGTCCGAGTCCGCCGGGGCCTCCCAGGCCCGCTCCGAGCCCCCCGCCGCCCCGTCACCGTGGTCCGAGAGCCCGGCCGCCGCGGAGGCGCACCGGCGCGAGCTGGCCCGGCTGGCCTGGCCCGAGGCGGCCGGGACCACACCCGAGCAGCGCGAGGCCCTGGAGCTCGCCGTCCGCCACCGCCTCGCCCCACGCGCCGTCGCCGCCGTCCTCGGGCTGGAACCGGCGACCGCCCGGGAGCTCCTGGCGGCCGCCGCCTGCGAGGTCGAGCGGACCCGGGCCGCCCTCGCCGTCGCCGAGACGGGCACCTGCCCCGCGGTCGGCCGGCTCACCGGCGACCGGATGCTGCTCCTCTCCGCCCCGCTCCGCCGTGAGCTGGTCCGGCACGTGGACGACTGCCCGCGGTGCCGGCGCGCCGCCGAGCGGGCCGACGCGCGGGGTCCCTGGCCCGGTGCCGCGATCACGCCGGCGGCGGCGCTGGCGGTCGTCGAGGCGCCGCGCCCCTCCGCGTATGTGGCGATGCTCCAGGCGCAGAAGCATCAGAAGAATCGGTCCGCCACACCCCGGTTCGACCGCACCGGCTTCCCCATGGACCCCAAGGACCACGCGGCGCGCCGCGACCGGCTGCGGTCCCGGGTGATGACGACGACCGTGGTCGCCACGGTGGTCGCCGCCCCCGTGATCGCGCTCTGGTCCGCCTACCGGGGCGCGCCCCTCACCGGCGAGGGCCACGAGGGCCCCGTGGTCACCGCCACCGACAACGACGAGCGCAGCACCGAGGCCCCGTACGGCCACTACGAGAACGCGGGCAACGCACGCCCCGAGAAGAGCCGCCCCTTCACGGACGGCGACGGCCTCCCCGAGGTCTCCGCGGAGGTCATCGGCGCGGAATCGGACCCGGACGGGGACGGCCGGGAGCGGCGCACCGGCCGGCTCACCGTCGAGGCCCGCTCCTCCGGCGGCACGACCACGCTCACGCTCACCGCCTCCGCGTCCGGTCCGGTCGCCTGGACCGCCGGCACGGCCCAGTCCTGGCTGAGGCTGAGCGCCACCTCGGGCCGGCTCGCCCCGGGCGCGTCCACCACGGTCCGGGTCCTGGTGGACCACGTCCGCGAACCCGCGGGGTACTGGACGGCCAGGATCGCCGTCGCCCCCTCCGGAGCGGTCGTCGCCCTGCACGGCTACGGGGGCGCGGCCCCGTCCGTCCCCCCGCCGTCCCCGAGCGGACCGTCCCGCCCGCACCCGCCCGTACCGCAGGAGCCGTCGTCGCCGGACCCGGATCCGACGCCCACTCCGACGCCGACCCCCGACCCGACGGGCAGCACCCCGCCGCCCACGGACCCGGGCTCGCCCAGCCCCTCGCCGGACCCGACGGCCCCGCCGTCGACCTCGGAGCCGGGAAAGGGCGGGCCCGGCACCCCGCCCCGGGCCGACTAGAGCGGACCAGGGACCTACGCCGGATCCGCCGGGTGCGGGGCCATCGGCAGCAGGGCGGAGAGCCGTTCCTCGCAGAGTTCGGCCAGCCGCTCGTACGCCTCCTTGCCCATCAGCTCCGTCAGCTCGGGCCGGTAGGAGACGTAGACCGGCTCGCCGGCGCCGTGCGCCGATGTCGCCGAGGTGCACCACCAGTGCAGATCGTGCCCGCCCGGACCCCAGCCCCGGCGGTCGTACTCACCGATGGACACCTGGAGCACCCTGGTGTCGTCGGGCCGGTCGATCCAGTCGTACGTGCGCCGGACCGGCAGCTGCCAGCAGACGTCCGGCTTGGTCTCCAGCGGCTCGCGGCCCTCGCGCAGCGCCAGGATGTGCAGGGAGCAGCCGGCGCCCGCGGCGAAGCCGGGACGGTTCTGGAAGATGCAGGAGCCCTGCCAGCGCCGCGTCTGCCGCTCCCCGTCCTCGTCGGTCTGGACCCACCCGGACTCGCTGCCCACGTCGTGGAACTGCCACAGCTCGGGGGTGAGGCGCGCGACGTGCTCGGCGACCCGCTTCTCGTCGTCCTCGTCCGAGAAGTGGGCGCCCAGGGTGCAGCAGCCGTCGTCCGCGCGCCCCGCCTGGATGCCCTGGCAGCCGCTGCCGAAGATGCACGTCCACCTGGACGTCAGCCAGGTCAGATCGCAGCGGAAGACCTGCTCGTCGTCGGCCGGGTCGGGGAACTCCACCCAGGCCCGCGCGAAGTCGATGCCCTTCTCGTCGGGCTCCTCCGTCCGCACCGGCGGGGTGGCCCGCCCGCTCGTCTGCTTCTTCGTGGCTTTGCCCGGCTTCGCCTTTTTCGTCTTTGGCACGCGCCCAGAGTAAGGCGCACCGGCGCATGTGCGCGGATGCGTGCGCCGGTCCGGACCGGCCGGGGGCCGCAGTAGCGTTCGTCGTATGAGACTCGGAGTCCTCGACGTGGGGTCGAACACGGTTCATCTGCTGGTGGTCGACGCGCACCCCGGCGCCCGGCCGCTGCCCGCGCACTCGCACAAGGCGGAACTTCGCCTGGCCGAACTGCTCGACGACGACGGCGCGATCGGCCCGGTCGGCGTGGACCGGCTGGTGGCGACGGTCGCCGACGCGCTCCAGGCGGCGGAGGACAAGGGCTGCGAGGACGTGCTGGCCTTCGCCACCTCGGCGGTGCGCGACGCGAGCAACGCCGACCGGGTGCTGGCCCGGGTCCGCGAGGAGACGGGCGTGGACCTGGCCGTGCTCAGCGGCAGCGAGGAGGCCAGGCTGACCTTCCTCGCCGCCCGCCGCTGGTTCGGCTGGTCGGCGGGGCGGCTGCTGGTCCTGGACATCGGCGGCGGCTCGCTGGAGATCGCGTACGGCATCGACGAGGAGCCGGACGCCGCGGTGTCGCTGCCGTTGGGCGCCGGCCGCCTCACCGCCGGGTGGCTGCCCGGCGATCCGCCGGACCCGGCGGAGGTCAGGGCGCTGCGCCGGCATGTGCGGGCCAGGATCGCCCGCAGCGTCGGCGAGTTCACCCGCTTCGGCCGCCCCGACCACGTGGTCGCCACCTCCAAGACCTTCAAGCAGCTCGCCAGGATCGCGGGCGCCGCCCGCTCCACGGAGGGGCTGTACGTGCAGCGCACCCTCGGCCGCCGGGCGCTGGAGGAATGGGTGCCGAAGCTCGCCGCGATGACGGCCGAGGAGCGCGGCACCCTGCCCGGCGTCTCCGAGGGCCGCGCGGCCCAGGTGCTCGCGGGAGCGCTGGTCGCGGAGGGGGCGATGGACCTGCTCGGCGTCGAGGAACTGGAGATCTGCCCCTGGGCGCTGCGCGAGGGCGTCATCCTGCGCCGTCTGGACCATCTGACGTCCAGGGAGGACGCGGCCCTGACCTGAGCCAGACCCGGCCGCGCCGCTCCTGGGACGGACGGGCCCTGACCTGAGCCGGCCGCAGGCCTCCCGGGCCGGCCGCGGGCCTCTCCCGGGCCGGGCCCGCCCACCGAGGCGGCCCGCCGCCCGCGCCGCTCCTGGGGAGGGTGTGTGCCTCTTCCGGGCCACCCGGGTCCGGCCGCCCGGATCCATGGCCCTTCTCACTTTCCGTCCCGCTCCCTCGGCGGCGCGCACCGCTGCCCGTACGCTGTCTGCGTGGCAGAACCAGTGGTGCGCATCCCGGATGCGAAGGTCGCCCTGTCGACGGCCTCGGTCTATCCGGAGTCGACGGCGACGGCCTTCGAGATCGCCGCGCGCCTGGGATACGACGGCGTCGAGGTCATGGTGTGGACCGATCCGGTCAGCCAGGACATCGAGGCGCTGCGCCGCCTCTCGGACTACCACGGGGTGCCGATACTGGCGGTCCACGCCCCGTGCCTCCTCATCACCCAGCGCGTCTGGTCCACCGACCCCTGGGTCAAGCTCCAGCGGGCCCGCGCCGCGGCGGAGAAGCTCGGCGCCACGACCGTCGTCGTCCACCCCCCGTTCCGGTGGCAGCGCAACTACGCCCGCGACTTCGTCCGCGGCATCTGGCGGATGGCGGACGAGACCGATGTGCGGTTCGCCGTCGAGAACATGTACCCGTGGCGCTACCGGGACCGCGAGATGCTCGCGTACGCCCCCGACTGGGACGTCACCAACGACGACTACCGCCACTTCACCGTCGACCTCTCGCACACCGCGACCGCGCGGACGGACGGCATGGGCATGGTCGACCGGATGGGCGACCGGCTCGCCCATGTGCACCTGGCCGACGGCAAGGGCTCCAACAAGGACGAGCACCTGGTGCCCGGCCGGGGCGACCAGCCCTGCGCCGCCCTGCTGGAGCGGCTGGCCCGGACCGGTTTCGACGGCCATGTGGTCATCGAGGTCAACACCCGGCGGGCGATGTCCTCCGCCGAACGCGAGGCCGATCTCGCCGAGGCGCTGGCCTTCACCCGGCTCCACCTCGCCTCCTCCGCGCGGGCGCCCCGCCCATGACCCCGGACGACGGCACCCCGGGCCCCCGGCGCCGGGGCCGCCCGGCCCGCGCCGACGCCGGACCGGGCCCGGACGCGCGCACCCGGATCCTCGACGCGGCCCGCGCCGAGTTCGCCGAGCGCGGCTACGACCGGACCTCGGTGCGCGGCATCGCCAAGGCGGCCGGGGTGGACCCGGCCCTGGTCCACCACTACTTCGGCACCAAGGACGAGGTCTTCGCCGCGGCCATCGAGGTCTCCTTCGAGCCGGTCCTGGACATCGCGGAACTCTTCGGCGAGGGCGGCGCGGACGTGGGGGAGCGGCTGGCCCGCTACTTCATCGGGATCTGGGAGAACCCGGTGACCCGCGTCCCGCTGCTCGCGGTCATCCGCTCGGCGCTCACCCACGAGGCCGCCGCCGACGTGCTGCGGGCCTTCGTGCTGAGGCGGCTGCTGGAGCGGATCGCGGAGCGGCTGGACGTCCCCGATCCGACCTTCCGCGCGGAGCTGGCGGCCTCGCACATGGTGGGCATCGTGATATTGCGGTACGTGGTGCGCGCCGAACCGCTGGCGTCGGCGGACCCGGAACGGATCATCGCGATGGTGGCCCCCACGCTCCGCCGCTATCTGACCGAGCGCTGACCGTACCCCCGCGCGGCACTCACGGACCGAGCAGCCCGTCCCGCATTTCGGACACCGTGTCCAGATCTTGGCACCGGAGGCGTACGCTCGGAGACAGTCTTTTCTGTCTAAGGAGCGAGCGACGATGCCCGAGCTGAGGTCCCGCACGGTCACCCACGGACGCAACATGGCGGGCGCCCGCGCCCTTATGCGGGCCTCGGGCGTAGCGAGCGAGGACATCGGCAAGCCGATCATCGCCGTCGCCAACTCCTTCACCGAGTTCGTCCCCGGCCACACCCACCTCGCGCCGGTCGGCCGGATCGTCTCCGAGGCGATCAAGGCGGCGGGCGCGGTGCCCCGCGAGTTCAACACCATCGCGGTGGACGACGGCATCGCGATGGGCCACGGCGGCATGCTCTACAGCCTGCCCTCCCGCGACCTGATCGCGGACAGCGTCGAGTACATGGTCGAGGCGCACTGCGCCGACGCGCTGATCTGCATCTCGAACTGCGACAAGATCACCCCCGGCATGCTGATGGCCGCGATGCGCCTCAACATCCCGACGGTCTTCGTCTCCGGCGGCCCG
Organism: Streptomyces sp. NPDC057682; assembly: GCF_042799575.1. Lineage (NCBI taxonomy): Bacteria > Bacillati > Actinomycetota > Actinomycetes > Kitasatosporales > Streptomycetaceae > Streptomyces > Streptomyces sp. NPDC057682. Next base: position 172,575 of record NZ_JBHVIN010000021.1, read on the forward strand.
ATGGAGGCCGGCAAGGCCACCCTCGTCGACGGCACGGTCCGCAAGCTCGACCTGATCAACGCGATCAGCGACGCCGTGGACGAGAACGTCTCCGACGAGGACATCCTCCGCATCGAGGAGAACGCCTGCCCCACCTGCGGCAGCTGTTCCGGCATGTTCACCGCCAACTCGATGAACTGCCTGACCGAGGCCCTCGGCCTCTCCCTCCCCGGCAACGGCTCGGTGCTCGCCACGCACACCGCCCGCAAGGCGCTGTACGAGGAGGCCGGCCGCACGGTCGTCGACATCACCCGGCGCTACTACGAGCAGGACGACGCCACGGTCCTGCCGCGCGCCATCGGCACCCGCGCAGCCTTCGAGAACGCGATGGCGCTGGACATCGCGATGGGCGGCTCCACCAACACGATCCTCCACCTGCTGGCCGCCGCCCAGGAGGCGGAGCTGGACTACGACCTCTCGGACATCGACGCCGTCTCGCGCCGCGTCCCGTGCCTGTCGAAGGTGGCCCCCAACGTCGCGCCCGGCGGGACGTACTACATGGAGGACGTCCACCGGGCCGGCGGCATCCCCGCCATCCTCGGTGAGCTGCACCGGGGCGGTCTGCTCAACGAGGACGTGCACGCGGTGCACTCCGACACCCTCGCCGAGTGGCTGAAGAACTGGGACGTGCGCGGCGGCTCCCCGTCGCCCGAGGCCGTCGAGCTGTGGCACGCGGCCCCCGGCTGCGTCCGCTCCGCGACCGCCTTCTCGCAGTCCGAGCGCTGGGACACCCTCGACGTGGACGCGGCCGGCGGCTGCATCCGCGATGTGGCCCACGCGTACTCCAAGGACGGCGGCCTCGCGGTCCTCAAGGGCAACATCGCCGAGGACGGCTGCGTCGTGAAGACGGCGGGCGTCGACGAGTCGATCTGGACCTTCGAGGGCCCGGCGGTCGTCTGCGAATCGCAGGAGGAGGCCGTCGACAAGATCCTCCGCAAGGAGATCAAGGAGGGCGACGTCGTCGTCATCCGCTACGAGGGCCCGCGCGGCGGCCCCGGCATGCAGGAGATGCTCTACCCGACCTCGTTCCTCAAGGGCCGGGGCCTCGGCAAGAGCTGCGCGCTGATCACGGACGGCCGCTTCTCCGGCGGCACGTCGGGCCTGTCCATCGGCCATGCCTCGCCCGAGGCGGCGTCCGGCGGCACGATCGCGCTCGTCGAGGACGGCGACCGCATCCGGATCGACATCCCGAACCGCTCGATCGACCTCCTGGTCGGTGACGAGGAGCTGGCCGGCCGCCGCGCCGCGCTGAACGGGGTGTACGCGCCGAAGGGCCGCGAGCGCAAGGTCTCGGCCGCGCTGCGCGCCTACGCCGCCATGGCGACGAGCGCGGACCGGGGCGCCGTCCGCGACGTCTCCAAGCTCGGCTGACCCCTCCCGGGTTCCGTCTCCGGCCCCTCCGGCCCCGCGCGGGAGGGGCCGGACGCACGTCCGGCACCCCGGCGCCTGGGATAATCGGTCCCGTGAGCGAGAACAGCGACACCCCCGACGGCACCGCCCCCGACCGCGAGGCCCCCGCCGGTGCCCCCGCGACCGCCCCGGGCCCGCAGCCGGAGCCGATCCGCTTCTTCGGCACCACCTGGGTCGCCCACGACGGGAACTACGGACTGCGCCGCGTCGGAGCGGCCGTCGGTTCGCTGGCCGCCGCCGTCGCCTCCTGCTTCGTGCTCCGCTTCGCGTACGAGGGCCTGCAGGTCGCCGACATCGGCGGTTTCGTCGGCATGCTGGTCGTGCTGATGTTCGCCGTCTGCAGCGCCATCGCCTTCCGCAAGACCTGGGAGGGCTTCAGCCGCCGCCCGGCCGACCCCGCCCGCGAGGACAGCCTGCGCGGACTCAAGACCATCGGCTTCGTCGGTTCGCTGCTCGCCTACTTCTTCCGTACGTTCTCCGAGGCGCCCGGCGAGAAGCTCCACCGCGAGGAGTACGAGGCCGCCCGAGCCCGCTTCGCCAAGCGCCGCGCGTCCCGCACCGGCAACCCGGCGGCCCGCAAGAACACCAAGCCGAAGAAGCCCCGCCGCAAGTAGCACCGGTCCGGGGCCGGAGCGGGACCGAAGCCGGGCCGGATCCGGGGCCGGGCCGGATCCGGGGCCGACGCAGGCCTGGACCCCGAGTCGGACCGGCACGCCGGGCCTCCCGCCGGTACGCCGGGCTCGCGCCGGCAGGCCGGGCTCCCGCCGGTACGCCGGGGCTCCCGGCCCGTACACCCCGGGGTCCACGATGGCCCCATGACCGCATCCCGTCCGCAGGACCCCGCCGCCCTCGTCGCCGCCCGTGCCCGCTCGTTCGACCGGGCCGCCGCCCAGTACGCCGCGGCCCGCCCCGGCTATCCGCCCGCGCTGTTCACCGCGATCGTGGAACTGTCCGGCCGCCCGCTGCGCGGCGCCCGCGTCCTCGACGTCGGCGCGGGCACCGGCATCTCCACCCGGCTGCTCGACGACCGGGGCGCCCGCGTGGTCGCGGTGGAGCCCGGCCCCGGCATGGCCGCCGAACTGCACCGGCACCTGCCGCACGTCCCCCTCGTCCGGGCCGACGGCAACCGCCTCCCCTTCGCCGCGGAGACCGCCGACCTCATCACGTACGCCCAGTCCTGGCACTGGACCGACCCCGCGCTCGCCGCCGCCGAGGCCCGCCGCGTCCTGCGCCCCGGCGGCGCGCTCGCCCTGTGGTGGAACGTCGCGGACCGGGAGACGCCGTGGCTCGCGGACCAGGACGCCCGGCTGCGCCGCTTCTTCCTGGAGGAGGCGGGGGCCCGGGACACCAGCGCGCAGGGTTCGGCCGTGGAGCTGCGCGATCTGCCGGACGCCTTCGGCTTCGCGCACCGCCGCATCCCGTGGACCCGCCGGGTCCCGCTGGACACCCACCTCGCCAACCTCGGCAGCCACTCCGCCTTCCTGGTCATCGACGCGGAACCGGCCGCACGCTTCCTCGCCGAGGAGCGCGCCCGTCTCGCCGCGCTCTTCCCGGACGGCACGGTCGAGGAGCGGTACGTCGTCGACCTGAAGGTCGCCCTGCGCTGAGCGCCCGACCCGTACGTCCCGACACGGCCCCGCCGGTGCGCGCTCCCTTGACGGCGGGGCCGTGGCGGGATCAAAATTCATCACATGATGAATTCTTCGGGCGTCGCCATCGAGGCCCGTGGCCTCACCGTCGTACGAGGCAGCCGCACCGTCCTCAAGGGACTCGACTTCACCGTCGAACCCGGCAGGATCACCGGACTCCTCGGCCCCTCCGGCTGCGGCAAATCCACCCTGATGCGTGCCGTCGTCGGCACCCAGGCCAAGGTCACCGGCACCCTGGACGTCCTGGGCAGCCCGGCCGGCCACCCCTCCCTGCGCCCCCGCATCGGCTATGTGACGCAGGCCCCCTCCGTCTACACCGACCTCACCGTCCGCCAGAACCTGGACTACTTCGCGGCGGTCCTCCGGCCCGGCCGCCGCCACCGCGACGAACGGCGGGACGCCGTCACCCGCGCCATCACCGAGGTCGACCTGACCAGCCACGCCGACGCCCTGGCCGGGGCGCTCTCCGGCGGCCAGCGCACCCGCGTCTCCCTCGCCGTCGCCCTGCTCGGCACCCCCGAACTGCTCGTCCTCGACGAGCCCACCGTCGGCCTCGACCCCGTCCTCAGGCGCGACCTCTGGAACCTCTTCCACACCCTCGCCGCCGACCGGGGCACCACCCTGCTCATCTCCTCGCACGTCATGGACGAGGCCGAGCGCTGCCACCGGCTGCTCCTCATGCGCGAAGGCGAGATCCTCGCCGACGACACCCCCGAGGCCCTGCGCACCGACGCCGGCACCGCCACCGTCGAAGAAGCCTTCCTCCACCTGGTCGACGCGGCCGCCACCCGTCAGGAGAACGCCCGATGAGCACCACGACCGCCACCCCGCCCGCGGCCACCCCGCCGATCGGCCCGGCCCGCACCCTCGCCACCGCCGGCCGCGTTCTGCGCCAGCTCACCCACGACCCGCGCACCATCGCGCTGCTCCTGCTCATCCCGGTCGTGCTGATCACCCTGCTGCGGTACGTCTTCGACGGCTCCCCGCAGACCTTCGACTCCATCGGGGCCTCGCTCCTCGGGATCTTCCCGCTGATCACGATGTTCCTGGTGACGTCCATCGCCACCCTGCGCGAACGCACCTCCGGCACCCTGGAACGGCTCCTCGCCATGCCCCTGGGCAAGGGCGACCTCATCGCCGGCTACGCACTCGCCTTCGGCGCCGTCGCCGTCGTCCAGTCGCTGCTGGCCACCGGCCTCTCCGTCTGGGCCCTCGGCCTGGACGTCACCGGATCGCCGTGGCTGCTCCTCCTGGTCGCCGTCCTCGACGCCCTCCTCGGCACCGCGCTCGGCCTCTTCGTCTCCGCCTTCGCCGCGTCCGAGTTCCAGGCCGTCCAGTTCATGCCGGCCGTGATCTTCCCGCAGCTCCTGCTCTGCGGACTGTTCATCCCCCGCGACCAGATGGCCCCCGTCCTCGAAGCCGTCTCCGACGTCCTGCCCATGTCGTACGCCGTCGACGGCATGAACGAGGTCCTCCACCACGCCGACATCACCGGCGCCTTCGTCCGCGACGTGGGCATCGTGGCGGGCTGCGCCCTCGTCGTCCTCGCCCTCGGAGCCGCCACCCTCCGCCGCCGCACCACCTGACGGGCCGGTGCGAGGATGACCGGGACGCGTACGGAGCCCCGTGCACAGCGAGCACCGCCCGGAGGGTGAACGGCATGACCCAGACAGTTGCAGTCCTCGGCACCGGCAAGATCGGCGAGGCCCTGCTCAGCGGCATGATCCGGGCGGGCTGGCGCCCGGCCGACCTCCTGGTGACCACCCGCCGCTCCGAACGCGCCGCCGAACTCAAGGACCGTTACGGGGTCGACTCGGTCACCAACGCCGAGGCCGCGAAGCGCGCGGACATCCTCATCCTCGCGGTCAAGCCCCAGGACATGGGCCGGCTCCTCGACGAACTCGCCCCGCACCTCACCGCCGACCGCCTCGTCATCAGCGCCGCCGCCGGCATCACGACCGCTTTCATCGAGGACCGTCTCGCCACCGGCACCCCGGTCGTCCGGGTCATGCCGAACACCCCCGTCCTGGTCGACGAGGGCATGTCCGTCATTTCCGGAGGCAGCCACGCCACCCCCGGCCATCTGGGCTCGGCCGAGACGATTTTCGGCGGGGTCGGCAAGACCCTGCGGGTGCCCGAGTCCCAGCAGGACGCCGCCACCGCCCTCTCCGGCTCCGGCCCGGCCTACTTCTACTTCCTCGTCGAGGCCATGACCGACGCCGGCATCCTCCTCGGCCTGCCCCGCGCCCAGGCCCACGACCTCATCGTCCAGGCCGCCATCGGCGCCGCCGTGATGCTCCGCGACAGCGGCGAACACCCGGTCAAGCTCCGCGAGGCCGTCACCAGCCCGGCCGGCACCACCATCAGCGCCATCCGCGAACTGGAGAACCACGGCGTACGCGCCGCCCTCATCGCCGCCCTGGAGGCCGCCCGCGACCGCAGCCGCGAACTGGCCTCCGGCAACGGCTGACCCCTTCGCCGCGGACCACCCCTACCGCACGGCCCCGACCAGCTCGGCGCTGCGCACCACCGTCGCGAACCCACCGCCGTGCAGCGACACGGCGGTGGCCCGCGCCACCTCGTCCGCCGCCAGCGTCCAGCCCCACGGGCCGGTCAGATCGAAGGTGTACGTGGCGTCCAGCGGCACGAACACCTCGTACCCGAGGTTCCCCGCCATCCGCGCCGTCGTCTCGACGCACATGTTCGTCTGGATTCCGGCCACCACGATCTGCCGCACCCCCGCCGCGTCCAGCCACGCCCGCAGATCCGGCGAGCCGTAGAACGCCGAGTTCACGCTCTTCGTCACCAGCAGCTCGGCCCCGGCGCCCCGACCGCGTCGCTCCTCCACGTACGGCTTGAAGTCATTGCCCCCGTATCCCGCCCGCAACGGCGACCCGGGCTTGGGCGAGTCATGCCGTACGAAGACGACCGGCCGCCCGCTCTCCTGCCAGGCGTCGATCAGCCCGGCGATGTTGTCATCGGCACCGGGGTTGTTCCGCGGCCCCCAGAACGCCTCCTCCTCGAAGCCCACCTGCACGTCCACCACGACCAGCGCTGCGTTCCCTGCGATCTCCATGACCACGATCCTGCCGCCCGCGCCCCCGCCGTCCCAGAGGTCGAAAAGCCATCGATCGATGCTTTACTGCCAGCCCGGTGCTTTACTGCGGGCATGGACGCGCCCGGACAGCCCCGCCCCGCCCCCTTCCGCATCGCCCTCGTCGCCTTCCCCGGCATTCGTGCCTTCGACGTCTCGGTCATCACGGAGGTCTGGGGCGTGGACCGTACGGACCGGGGGGTGCCCCCCTTCGTCCTGCGCCGCACGGCCGCCACCGACGTCCCGATCCCGTTGCGCGGAGGCCTCGCGCTCACCCCCGACCGCACCCTGACCTGGCTGGCCCGCGCCGACCTGATCGTCGTCCCCGGCCTCGACGACCATGTGACCCCCGCCCCCGCCCCGGTCCTCGAAGCGCTGCGCCGGGCCCATGACCGGGGCACCCCGATCGCCGCCCTCTGCGGGGGCGCCTTCACCCTCGCCCAGGCCGGACTCCTCGACGGCCGCCGCGCGGTCACCCACTGGAACCTCACCCGGCTCCTGCGTACCCACCACCCCGGGGTGACCGTGGTCCCGGACGCCCTCTTCGTCCACGACGACAACCTCTGGACCTCGGCGGGCACCGCGGCCGGCATCGACCTGTGCCTGCACCTCGTACGCACGCACCAGGGCGCGGAGACCGCGGCGACGATCGCCCGCTCGATGGTGACCGCCCCGTTCCGCACCGGCACCCAGGCCCAGTTCATCGAGTACCCCACCCCGCAGACCGATCGCGACGCCGACACCCTCGCCGCCGTACGGGCCCACGCCCTGACCCGTCTGGACCAACCGCACACCGTCGCCGAGCTGGCCGCCCTCGCCGGGATGTCCCCGCGCTCCTTCGCCCGCCACTTCCAGGCCACCACCGGCACCACACCCCTGCGCTGGCTCATCACCCAGCGCGTCGCCGCAGCTCAGAAGCTCCTTGAGCGCACCGACCTCCCCCTGCCCGAGATCGCCCGGCGCACCGGCTTCGGCAGCGAGATCACCATGCGCCAGCACTTCGCCACCCACCTGGCGACCAGCCCGCGCGACTACCGCCTCGCCTTTCACCGCAGTGCGCCCAGGCCGGGGGTTGACACGGCCCCCGCGCATCCGTAGTGTGCTCCGAGTTGTCCGACGTGAGCGCCGACTCCGGTCGGTCCCCGGACAGCCATTCCGCAGTAACCACACGAGCACGCGACAGCTGTCGCAGGCTTTTCTGTGCGCGCCCGCGGAATGAGGAATCCGCGTTCGAAGGAACGCGACCCCGATTAGCGTCGGGGCCGGTGATTCGCTAATGTCTCACTCGTCGGAAGGGCCCAACGGCCCGGATGACAAACCCCGCTGACTGGGAATCAGGCCCGAAAGGATCTGATAGAGTCGGACTCGCCGGAAAGGGAAACGCGAAAGCGAAGAACTGGAAAGCGA
>NZ_JBHVIN010000022.1:0-176864 GCF_042799575.1 Streptomyces sp. NPDC057682
CTCTATCAGACTCTTTCGTGTCCGATTCCCGGTCGAAGCGGGTCAAGCGTTTTTCGCTTTCCAGTTCTTCGCTTTCGCGTTTCCCTTTCCGGCGGTCTCAACCTTACCAGACTCATTTCGTTCCGTTTCCGGTCCGTATATGAATTCCGGTGGCCGTTGAAGTGGCCTTGCCTTTCGGCTGATTCGACTTTATCAGAAGTGTTTTGGCCGAGCTAATCGGCCAGGTACTTCAGAGAGTGGGAATCACATGGCTCCACGAGAAATTCGAAAATCGGTATCTCTGTCGGGAGCGAGGTATATCTAACCTGCTGGGCCCGAACTTGTCCAGTTCGAGGCAACCGTTTGAATCTACCTCCCCCGGTCCACCGTGTCAACGGTTTTTGGGGCGAGGAGGAGACTAGCAGCTCCGTGCGGTCACATGCACATCAGGCGGCCACAGGGCGCTCGGCACTTCGTTCGACCTCGGTGATGTCGCCCGCTTCTCCCGCGCGGACGGCCCGGCCGCCCAGGACGTACACGTACGCGAGGAAGGCCAGCTCGGCGGTGATGCCGAGGGTGATGCGCGCCCAGGTGGGGAGGCCGGAAGGGGTGACGAAGCCTTCAATGACGCCCGAGACGAACAGGACGAGCGCGAGACCGATGGCCATGCCGACGGCTGCCCGGCCCTGCTGGGCCAGGGCGGAGCGGCGGGTTCGAGGGCCCGGGTCGATGACGGTCCAGCCCAGTTGGAGCCCGGTGCCGGCGGCGACGAACACCGCGGTCAGTTCGAGCAGGCCGTGGGGAAGGATCAGGCCGAGAAAGGTGTCGAGGCGGCCGGCGGACGACATCAGGCCGATGCCCACGGCCAGGTTGAGCACGTTGACGAACAGGATCCAGATCACCGGAACGCACAGGAACGCGCCCAGGACCAGGCACATCGCGGCGGCCTGCGCGTTGTTCGTCCAGACCTGTGCGGCGAACGAGGCCGCCGGATGGCTGGAGTAGTACGTCTCGTACTCGCCGCCGGGATCGGTCATCCGGCGCAGGTCCTCCGGGGCGCCGATGCCCGCCTGGACCTCGGGGTGGGTTCCGATCCACCAGCCCATGACGGCCGCCAGCAGGACGGAGAGGACGGCGGTCGGTATCCACCAGCGCCGGGAACGGTAGACGGCCGCGGGAAAACCCGCGGTGAGAAAGTGCGCGGCGTCCCGCCACGAGGCGCGGCGGGTTCCGGTCACCGTGGCACGGGCCCGCGCCACCAGCTGGGTCAGCCGGGCCGTGAGCAGGGGGTCCGCGGCGCCCGACTGGATCAGGGAGAGATGGGTCGCCGTGCGCTGGTAGAGATCGACGAGTTCGTCAGCCTCCTCGCCCGTGCGCTTGCGCCCGCGGTGTACGAGGTGGTCCAGGCGGTCCCACTCACTGCGGTGGGCGTTGACGAAGACGTCGAGGTCCATGGGCTGCTGCTGCTCCAGGGCATGGGTGCTTGCGTACGGGTCCGTACGACTGCGGCGCTCTGCGGGCCAGCTTGGCAGACTGTGGGCCCGAGGGGCAGGGACGGTCGGCGAGGGGTGGCGGCGATGAACGAACTGGTGACCGGGGACGCGGTCGTGCTGGGGCTGCGGCCGGCGAAACTGCCGAGCCGTTCGCTGGCGCTGCTCATCGACCTGGCCGTGGTGGGCACCGCCTTCGTCCTGGTGTCGATCGGGCTGGCCCTCGCGGCGGCGCCGCTGGACGACGCAGCCCTGGCGGCGGTGGCCGTCGCGACGTATCTGCTCGTGCTCGTGGGCGTGCCGATCGCGGTGGAAACACTCAGCCACGGCCGGTCGCTGGGGAAGCTCGCGTGTGGGCTGCGGGTGGTGCGCGACGACGGCGGGCCCATCCGGTTCCGGCATGCGCTGGTGCGCGGGGCGATGGGTGTGGTGGAGATTCTGGCGACGCTCGGCACGGTCGCCGCGATCGCTTCGCTGGTGTCGGCGCGCGGGCGGCGGATCGGGGACGTGTTCGCGGGGACGCTGGTCGTACGGGAACGGGTTCCGGGCGGCCGGAGCGTTGCCGTTCCGCCGCCTCCTCCGTGGCTGGTCGGCCGGTTCGCCGAACTCGATCTGTCGGGGGTCCCGGACGATCTGTGGCTGGCGGTACGGCAGTACCTGACGCGGATGCACCAGTTGGACGCGGCCGTGGGCCGGGGTATGGCGCAGCGGCTGGCGGGCGAGGTCGCCGCCCGGACCGGGGTTCCGGCCCCGGCGGGGGTTCCGGCGGCCGCGTTTCTGGCCGCGGTGGTGAACGAGCGGCAGGCGCGGGACGCACGTCGGGCGTTCGCCGCGACGGCGGGGAACGCAGGGGGCGCCCCCGGGGGCCGGGCGGCCGGGACGGGTGCGCCGGCCGGCGGCTTTCCGGCCGGTCGTCCGGCCGCTGCGGGGTACCCGGCAGGGGTGGCCCAGGCGGCCGGCGACGGGTCTCACGAGGGTTACTCGGCGCCTGCGGCGCCCGGCGTGCCCGGATTCTCCGGTGCGGGTGGTGCGCATGGTGCCCCTGTCCTGCCTGGGACCGCTGTGACGTACGGGGCTCCCGGCGTGCCTGATGGCTCTTCGGTGCCTGAGGCTCCAGGGGTTTCTGGGGTTTCCGGTGCCTCCGCTGCTGTGTCTGCGGCACCCGACGGTCCTGCCGCTCCCGGGGTGTCCGCGGCTTCGGCTGCTCCTACGTCCTCCCCCGCTTCTCCTCCCGGATCCGGGAAGGGCGAGCGCTCCGGGCCCGCTGCCACGGGGTTCGCGCCTCCTGCCTAGGGCGGTCCGGCGGCTCTGCGTGGATCAGCCTGCGGCGTCGGGTGCGTACGCCCGGACCGCCCTTGTACCGGGCGTGCATGGGTGATTCGGGCGTGCGGCGACCGTGCGTGCCAGGCGTCGGCGGGCTTACGAAGGTCCGCCGGACATGCCCTGGGCTGGTGCCGGCTCAGCGGTCGGAGGGCGGGGAGTCGAGGTCTTCGAGTTCGATGCCGGGGGCGGAGAGGACGACGTCTCCGGCGATGTGGACGGCGTACTGCTCACCGGTGTCCAGGGCGCTGACCTGGTATTCGTCCACGGTCAGGGGGCCGTTGTCAGTGGCGTGCGCTTCACTGTTCACCAGGGCCCAGGACTGGTCGGCCGTCCGGGGTGCGAGCACGGGATCCGTGAAGGTGACGACGCGGATGCGGGTGGGCGGGGAAGCGGGGGTGAGGCGGAGCAGACGTGCGGTCGAGACGAGGAACGCGGGGGACGTGCCGCTGAAGGCATGGGCGCGGACATTGCCTTCGGTGGCGTGGGTGCCGGTCGGATCGGTGCGCACCCAGGTGACGCCTTCGAGGGCGGCGCCGCGGACCTGCCAGCTCGCGGTGTGGAGTTCGAGACGGATGGGGCGGCCGAGTTCGTCGAGGGTGAGGTCCACCGATCCCAGGTGATCGCCGGACGGGGCGGTCGTGCGGGAGAGGTAGCGCCAGCCGGAGGGGCCGGGTGCGCAGGTGAAGTGTTCTTCGCCGAGAGGGGTGTGGTCGTGAAGATCGTGGAGCGAATATCGGCCGCGGGGCATGGGGTCCTTCGGGTTCCTCGGGCTGTGCGGGTGCGGTACGGCGCAGGCCCCCGACACGGGGGTGCGGGGGCCTGCGTACGTAGCTGCTGCTGAGCGTCACCCGGTCCGTGGACGCGCGCGCGTCCACGGACACCGCAGGGGCCGCCGGTGGCCGGTCGTCACGGGCCGGTGGTCACCGGCCGGTGGTGGTGTGACGGGGCACCGGCGGATCCGCGCGGGGTGGAAGGCTCAGTAGCGGTAGTGGTCGGGCTTGTACGGGCCCTCGACCTCGACACCGATGTAGGCGGCCTGCTCCGGGCGGAGCGTGGTGAGCCGGACACCGAGCGAGGCCAGGTGGAGCCGGGCGACCTTCTCGTCCAGGTGCTTGGGCAGCACATACACGTCCGTCGGGTAGTCACCGGGCTTGGTGAACAGCTCGATCTGGGCCAGCGTCTGGTCCGCGAACGAGTTCGACATCACGAAGGAGGGGTGTCCCGTCGCGTTGCCCAGGTTCAGCAGACGGCCCTCCGACAGCACGATCAGAACCTTGCCGTCCGGGAACGTCCACGTGTGGACCTGCGGCTTCACCTCGTCCTTCACGATCCCGTCGATCCGCGCGAGACCGGCCATGTCGATCTCGTTGTCGAAGTGACCGATGTTCCCCACGATGGCCTGGTGCTTCATCCGGGCCATGTCCGAGGCCATGATGATGTCCTTGTTGCCCGTCGTCGTGACGAAGATGTCCGCCTGCTCGACCACGTCGTCCAGCGTCGCGACCTGATACCCGTCCATCGCCGCCTGCAGCGCACAGATCGGGTCGATCTCCGTCACGATCACCCGGGCACCCTGACCCCGCAACGACTCCGCACAGCCCTTGCCCACATCGCCGTAACCACAGACGACCGCGGTCTTGCCACCGATCAGGACATCGGTGGCCCGGTTGATCCCGTCGATCAGCGAATGACGGCAGCCGTACTTGTTGTCGAACTTCGACTTCGTCACCGCGTCGTTCACATTGATCGCCGGGAACAGCAGCGTGCCGTCACGGTGCATCTCGTACAGACGGTGCACACCCGTCGTCGTCTCCTCCGTCACCCCGCGGATCTCCGAGGCGAGCTGGGTCCACTTCTGCGGGGACTCGCCCAGGGTGCGGTTGAGGAGCGTGAGGATGTGCGCGTACTCCTCGCTGTCCGCCGTCGACGGGTCCGGGGCCTCGCCGGCCTTCTCGAACTCGACGCCCTTGTGGACGAGGAGGGTGGCGTCACCACCGTCGTCGAGGATCATGTTGGGGCCGCCGGTGGGGGTGTTCGGCCAGGTCAGGGCCTGCTCCGTGCACCACCAGTACTCTTCGAGCGTCTCGCCCTTCCAGGCGAAGACGGGGACGCCGGCGGGGGCGTCGGGGGTGCCGTTCGGACCCACGGCGATCGCGGCGGCGGCGTGGTCCTGGGTGGAGAAGATGTTGCAGGAGGCCCAGCGGACCTCGGCGCCGAGGGCGACGAGGGTCTCGATGAGCACGGCGGTCTGCACGGTCATGTGCAGCGAGCCGGTGATGCGGGCGCCGGCCAGCGGCTGCGCCTCGGCGTACTCCTTGCGGATGGACATCAGGCCGGGCATCTCGTGCTCGGCGAGCGTGATCTCCTTGCGGCCGAACGCCGCGAGGGAGAGATCCGCGACCTTGAAGTCCTGTCGGTTGGCGACCGTCGTCATAACGGGCTGCTCCTCGTATTGGGGTCGAGGGTGGGCAGGGCGGCTCTGCGGCGGTGGGCACACCAATGCCCGGACCGCTCGCAGCGCAGTCCGTCGGAGGCCCTCTCTCCCTCGGCCGGTCCGGCGTACGGACCGATCGACCGCCATCAGCAGCGACGTCTGACACTGCCGTCGAATCTACACCGAACGGCCCAGCCGCTCCCAGTCCAGCGGGGCCGGGAGCGGCTTCGGGGCGGATCCGGGACCGTCAGTGGCCGGATCCGTTCGGCGTGCCGCCCGGGTTCTTGGCGGGGTTCACGCCGGCCGCGGCGGCGGCCGCGTTGTAGATGTCCGGCTCCAGGTAGATGACCCGGGCGATCGGGACGGCCTCGCGGATGCGGGACTCGGCGGCGTTGATGGCGTTGGCGACCTCGGTGGCGGTGTCGTCGTGCTGGACGGCGATCTTCGCGGCGACGAGCAGTTCCTCCGGGCCGAGGTGGAGCGTGCGCATGTGGATGATGCCGGTGACGGTGTCGCCGTCGACGACGGCGGCCTTGATCTTGTCGACCTGGTCGGTGCCGGCGGCCTCGCCGAGCAGCAGGGACTTGGTCTCGGCCGCGAGGACGATCGCGATGGCGATCAGCAGGATGCCGATGCAGAGGGTGCCGATGCCGTCCCAGACGCCGTCTCCCGTCCCGAGGGCGAGGCCGACGCCGCCGAGGGCGAGGACCAGGCCGATGAGGGCGCCGAAGTCCTCCAGGAGGACGACGGGGAGCTCGGGGGCCTTGGCGCGGCGGATGAAGTCCGTCCAGCTGAGGGAGCCGCGCGACTCGTTGGACTCCTTGATCGCCGTACGGAAGGAGAAGCCCTCCGCGATGATCGCGAAGACGAGGACGCCGACCGGCCAGTACCAGGACTCCAGCTCGTGGGGGTGCTTGATCTTCTCGTAGCCCTCGTAGACGGCGAACATGCCACCGACCGAGAAGAGCACGATGGAGACGAGGAAGGCGTAGATGTAGCGCTCGCGCCCGTAACCGAAGGGGTGCTGGGGGGTGGCTTCGCGCTGGGCCTTCTTGCCGCCGAGGAGGAGGAGCCCCTGGTTGCCGGAGTCGGCGAGCGAGTGGACGCTCTCCGCGAGCATCGACGACGAGCCACTGAACAGGAACGCCACGAATTTGGCCACTGCGATCGCGAGGTTGGCGCCGAGGGCCGCCACGATCGCCTTGGTTCCGCCTGACGCACTCATGGGTGCCTGGTGTCCCTTCGTCGGTGCTGCGGCCCCGGCGGCCGCGGTACGGCCGGACATTGTTGCAGCCGCCGGGACGGACGGTGCGTCAGGCCACCACAGTGGCGCGGAACAAGGTTCCCGTACCGGACACTTCGGTCTTCTCGTCCGCCGGTACGAAGACGGATTCGCCCGGTCCGAGGGCGAGTTCGCCGGCCTTCAGGGCGCCTCCCGTGCAGAGCAGGATCTGCGGGCCGGCCGAGGTGAGGTCCACGGGGGTGCCGCCCGGCGGGAGGGCGAAGCGAGAGAGGCGGAACTCGTCGATCGGGGTCTCGTAGACCTCCTCGCCCAGCGGGGAGGCCTCGGGACGCATGATTCCGGGTTCGGCCGCCTCGAAGCGGACGATGCGCAGGAGTTCGGGCACGTCGACGTGTTTGGGCGTCAGGCCGCAGCGCAGCACGTTGTCCGAGTTGGCCATGATCTCGACGCCGAGGCCCTCGATGTAGGCGTGCGGGACGCCGGCGCCGAGGTACAGGGCCTCGCCGGGCTGGAGGCGCACGTGGTTGAGCAGCATCGCCGCGACCACTCCGGCGTCGCCGGGGAAGTGATGGGCGAGCCCGGCGAGGTGGGCGTGGGCGCCGCCGGTGCGCTCGGCCGCCTCGGCGACCGCGGCGACGGTCTCGGCCGTCCGGGCCGGGTCGGCGCCGAGGATCGCACCGAGGGCCTCGCGCAGGGCGGCGTCCTCCGGATGGGCGCGCAGCAGGTCGGCGTACGGCTTGAGACTGTCGACCCCCAGCTCCTCCATCGCCTCGGCGGCCTCGACGGGCCTGCGGAAGCCGCACAGGCCCTCGAAGGGGGTGAGGGCGCAGATCAGCTCGGGCTTGTGGTTGGCGTCCTTGTACAGGCGGTGGGGGGCGTCGAGCGGTACGGCGCGGCGTTCCTCGTCGGCGTACCCCTGGCGCGCCTGGGCGAGGTCGGGGTGGACCTGGAGGGAGAGCGGGGCGCCGGCGGCGAGGATCTTGAGGAGGAAGGGCAGCCGGGGGCCGAACTTCGCTACGGCGGCCGCGCCGAGTTCGCGCACCGGGTCGGCGTCGACGACCTCATTGAGGGGCTGTTCGGCGGCCGGGGCGGAGCCGTCGGTGGGGCCGACGGTGGAGCCGCCCGCCGGGCCGTCGGCGGGGCGGGGGCGGGTGATCCGGGAGGGGGCACCGGGGTGGGCGCCCATCCACATCTCCGCCTGCGGTTCGCCGGTGGGGGCGATGCCGAGCAGGGCCGGGATGGCGGTGGTGGAACCCCATGCGTAGGGGCGCACGGTGTTGGAGAGCCGGTCCATGAAATTCGTCCTCGTGCGGGTGGGCTGCGTGGATCTCGTGGCGGCGAGGTAGTGGGGCGGCGGTGCCGCGGGCGCGGTCCGTCGCGGGGTGCGCGGGTCAGGCGCGGGCTTCCGAGGCCAGCGACAGGTAGACGGCGGCGAAGTCGGTGATCGCGAGGAGTTCGGCGAGGGCTTCGAGCCGGGTGCCCTCCTCCGGTTCCAGTTCGCTGATCGCCGTGTCGTGGCCGAGGGCCAGTTCGCGGGCGGCGGGTGCGGCGCTGAGGCCGCCGACGGCGCGGTCGCGGAGCAGGACGACGCGGGCGTGGAGCGGTTCGGACTCCTCGACCCGGTCGCGGAAGAAGTCGTCGGGGTCGGCTCCGGCGGCGAAGGCCCCGGCGAGCAGTCCGCCGTGGGCGGGCAGCGCCTCGGGGAGCTCGGCGGCGAGGGCCGGGCGGCCGGACAGTTCGGACAGGACGGCGGCGAAGCGGCGGCCGACCGGTCCGGAGGTGTCGCCCTCGGTCCAGATCAGGGGCAGGGTGTCGGCCAGTTCGGCGGCCAGGGTCTTGGCCGGGTTGCTGTACGTGGCGATCGCCGGGCCGCACCGTTCGGCCGTGCGGTCCAGCCGGTCGGCCACGGACTGGAGCGCGTCGGCGGGCGCGGTGACCAGGCCGACGCGGTCGAGGAGGGCGAGCAGCGGGGTGAACAGGGCCCAGAGGGTGCCGGGGCCGGCGGCCGAGGTCTCGGCGTCGTACTCGCCGTGCGGGGCGGAGGCCATCGGTACGACGAGGCCGTGCACCCCGTCGACCGCCTCGCGCAGCGGTGAGGTGCGGGGGGCCACGGCCACGACGGTGCAGCCGCGCCGGTAGGCCTGTTCGGCCAGGAGGGCGAGGCCCGGTTCGGAGCCGTCGGCGGTGGCGACGAGGAGGAGGTCCACGGAGCCGGCCCAGCCGGGCAGCGTCCAGCGCAGGGCGCCCGCGGCGGGCGCCACGCCGGTCGGGTGGATGCGGGTGACCGGGGCGGAGGCGCCGGCCAGGGCCGCGATCAGGTCGGCGACGCCGGTGGCGGCGGTGCCGGGCCCGGCGACCAGGACGGCGCGCGGGCGGCCCTCCGGGTTCAGCTCGGTGATTCCGGCCTCGGCGGCGTGCCGGGCGGCGGTGCGGACCCGGGCCCCTGCCTCGGCGGCGCCGCGGAGCAGACCGCGGCGGTCGGCTCGGGCCAGGGCTTCCGGGGCGTCGAGCAACGACTCGTCGAGCATGGGGACGGTCCTCCGATCACGTGCCGATCACCGTGCGGGCGGGGCCCGGACTGGGGCGTGTGCTGAAAGCGTCGCCGAGCAGGCGGGGCTTCACGGAACACGTCCTAGGCGGGGCGGCGGGCCTCGTCGACGAGCAGGACGGGGATGCCGTCCCGTACGGGGTAGGCCAGGCCGCAGTCGGTGCCGGTGCAGATCAGTTCCGGGCTGTCGGCCGTCGACCGGTCGTCGAGGGGCGAGTGGCAGGCCGGGCAGGCCAGGATCTCCAGGAGGCCGGCTTCGAGCGGCATGGGGCGGGTCCCTTCGGGCGGTCGGGCGGCGTGGGTGTGGCGGGGCACCGGCGGCGCCGGGTGCGGGCGGTGCCTGTGGTGCGGGCGATCGCCGTGCGGTGTTCGGTGCCGCGTGGTGCGGGTCGTGTTCGTTCCCTGGGGAACGGGCGAGGTCAGCCTACCGCCGGGGTGGCGGAGGCGCGGCCCGGCCCGGCGGGTGGTTCCGCGGATGCGGGGGCGCCTTGCGGTGCCGGGGCAGCGGGGGTGCCTTGGCGGTGCCGGGGGCAGCGGGGTGGGTTGGCGGTGCCGGGGCAGCGGGGGTGCCTTGGCGGTGCCGGGGGCAGCGGGGTGGGTTGGCGGTGCCGGGGCAGCGGGGTGGGTTGGGTGCGGGTGGGTGGGTGCCTGCGGCAGGCCTTGTCCCCTCCCCGCCCCTTCCCGTAACCGGGGCGCTGCCCCGGACCCCGCGCCTCAAACGCCGGCGGGGCTGGAAGAACACGGCGGACGTCCCACCGAGACCACCCGCCTCCGGCCTCCTGCAGCCCCCACGCCGCGAAGACCGGCCTGCGGGGCCGACGGGCGCCGCGCGCAGCCGCCGTGTTCAGGTCCCGGATGTGCGGATCAGGGTCAGGACCTCGTCGCGGACCGCCGTCATCGTGGCCTCGTCCCGGGCCTCGACGTTGAGGCGGAGGAGAGGCTCGGTGTTGGAGGGGCGGAGGTTGAACCACCAGGTGGGGCCGGTGACGGTGAGGCCGTCGAGGTCGTCGGTGGTGACGCCTTCGCGGGAGGCGAAGGCGGCGCGCACATCGGCGGTACGGCCCGGCTGGTCGTCGACGGTGGAGTTGATCTCGCCGGAGCCGGTGTAGCGGTCGTACTGGGCGACGAGGGCCGACAGGGGCTCGTCGGTGCCGCCGAGGGCCGCCAGGACGTGCAGGGCGGCGAGCATGCCGGTGTCGGCGTTCCAGAAGTCGCGGAAGTAGTAGTGGGCGGAGTGCTCACCGCCGAAGATCGCGCCGTGGGCGGCCATCTCGGCCTTGATGAAGGAGTGGCCGACGCGGGTGCGGACCGGGGTGCCGCCGTTCTCGCGTACGACCTCCGGGACGGTCAGGGAGGTGATCAGGTTGTGGATCACCGTGCCCGTACCGCCGTTGCGGGCCAGCTCGCGGGCCGCGACCAGGGCGGTGATCGCGGACGGGGAGACGCCCGCGCCCTTCTCGTCGACGACGAAGCAGCGGTCGGCGTCGCCGTCGAAGGCGAGACCGAGGTCGGCGCCCTCGGCGAGCACCCGGGCCTGGAGATCGACGATGTTCGCGGGGTCGAGCGGGTTGGCCTCGTGGTTGGGGAAGGTGCCGTCCAGCTCGAAGTACATCGGGACGAGGTCCAGCGGGAGGCCGTCGAAGACCGTCGGGACGGTGTGGCCGCCCATGCCGTTGCCCGCGTCGACGACGACCTTCAGGGGACGGATCCGGGTCAGGTCGACCAGGGACAGCAGGTGGGCTGCGTAGTCGGAGAGCGTGTCGCGGCGGGTGACGGTGCCGGGGCGCACGGCCGGGGCGGGGGCGCCGGTCGACGACCACCCCTCGACGAGGGTGCGGATCTCGGCGAGACCGGTGTCCTGGCCGACGGGGGCGGCTCCGGCCCGGCACATCTTGATCCCGTTGTACCGCGCCGGGTTGTGGGAGGCGGTGAACATCGCGCCCGGCAGGTCCAGCGCCCCGGAGGCGTAGTACAGCTGGTCGGTCGAGCAGAGGCCGATCAGGGTGACGTCGGCGCCGCGGGCCGCCGCGCCCCGGGCGAAGGCGCCGGACAGGGCGGGGGACGTGGGGCGCATGTCGTGGCCGACGACGACGGCCTCCGCGCCGGTCACCTCGACGAACGCCGCGCCGAACAGCTCGGCCAGGTCCTCGTCCCACTGGTCGGGCACGACCCCCCGCACGTCGTACGCCTTCACGAGCTGCGACAGATCTGCGGTCACGGGCCGGTCCTCCTGAGGTTTCTTCGGACCGCCAAACTACCCGGCGGCCGAGGACGCCCCGGCCGGCGGTCAGGAGTCGGGCGAACGCAGCACGCGGAGGTGGCCCCTGCGGGCGACCTCCATCGGGTCCGCCGTGCGCGGGCCGCCCCGGGTGCCGTCGCCGCGGTCCTGCGGGCGGGCCGCCTCGCGGACGGCGTTGGCCAGCGCTTCGAGGTCGTCACCGCTGGGGCGGGTGGGGGCGGAGGGATCGGAGAGCCGGACGACCTCCCAGCCCCGGGGCGCGGTCAGGCGCTCGCTGTGCTCGGCACAGAGGTCGTAGCAGTGGGGCTCGGCGTAGGTGGCGAGCGGGCCGAGGACCGCAGTCGAGTCGGCATAGACGTACGTCAGTGTCGCGACGGCAGGGCGGCCGCACGCGGTGCGCGAACAGCGACGTACAGGGCTCACGATGTTGGACGGTACCGCACTCTTGAACGGGCTGCGACGACTCTCCCTCAGCTCACCCCACCGTGTCGGCCTGTGAGACCGGACACATCGGACCTCCGGGCAACTCCCCTGACCTGGGCGGGAGGAGATGTCCGCGCCGTCGCGCGGCGGTCGCCGCGGACGTCGCGCGGGGTGAATCCCGTCGTGCGACCGGGTCGCGACGAAGGGGAGCTGGGCCGAAAACGTGAGGCCTCCTGGCCGGATCAGGTCCTGCCGGAAGGTGCCCGGACCGGGTCCGGCGCAGCGGCGGTCCGTGCCGGTGGTGCGGGGTTACGCTGCGTCAGTGATGGACAGTCCCGTACCTCCCCACCCGCCCGAACCCCGTCCCCGCCGCCGCGACCGGCACGGGCGGGGGATGCGCGGACCCGTAGCCCCGCCGCAGGTGCCGCTCTCGGCCAGCAGGGCGGACAGTTTCCGCGATCTGGTGCAGGACTCGGTGGAGCGGCTGGAGCGGCGGTGGCCGCAACTGGCCGAGGTCGACTTCGTGGTCCTCGACGTGCCGGAGACGTCGGAGGAGACGGTGCCGCTGGGCAGCGCGGTGTCGGCGCGCAAGGAGCGGCCCGCGCAGATCGCCGTCTACCGCCGGCCCGTCGAGATCCGCACCAAGAACCGCGACGAGCGGGCGCTGCTGGTGCACGAGGTCGTGGTGGAGCAGGTCGCGGAGCTGCTCGGGCTGGCGCCGGAGTCGGTGGACCCGCGGTACGGGCAGGAGTAACCGGTCGTACGCGAACGGCGGGACGGTCCGAAGGGCCGCCCCGCCGCGCAGGTGTCGGGCGGGACAGGAGAGGCTGCCCCGCCGTCCAGGTGCCGGGCGCCCCGGGAAGAGCCGACCCGCCGTGCAGGTGCCGGGCGCCCCGGGAAGGGCGGTCCCGCCGTGCAAGTGTCGGGCGGTCCGGGATGGGCCGGCCCGCCGTCCGGGTGGCGGGGCGGTCGCCTTCCCGGGGCGCCCCGCTGTACGCGTACCGCGTACCGCGTCGCGTCAGTCGTCCAGGACCGACAGGTTCTGCTCGGCGGCCGGGACCTCGACCGTGCCGCCGTCGTCCGGCAGGGTCTGCACGGTGAACATCGGGATGCCGTCCTGCGGCACGGTCAGCGTCCGGGCGGCGTGCACCGGGCCGCCCGACTCGGTGCGGACGGTGAGGGCGTACGTGCCCTTGAGGCCGGCCGGGACGGGCGGGGTGACGGCGAGGGTCGTACCGGCCGGGACCTGGTAGGTCTTGCTGACCGGGGTGCCGCCGCCGCTGCCCGCGGAGGCCGTGACCTTGACGGTGCCGGCGGCGCCGGGGGCGGTGAGCGAGAGGACGGACCCCTTGGCCCGGTTGTCGGCGGCGGTCGCCTGCGCGCCGACGGGTCCGGTGGCCGGAATGTAGCCGGTCTCCTGCTTGTCGCCCTTGCCCCGCACGATCCGCAGCGCGGCCACGACGGGGGTGGCCCGGCCCTTCTCGCTGGGGGTCAGGAGCAGGGAGCCGGCCTCGCCCCGGGTCAGGTCCTTCAGGTCGACGCCCGCGGTCATCCGTGACTTGACGTGCAGGTCCTCGTGGCCGACCGGGGAGATCGCGCCGGTCTTGCCGAGGAGTTTGACCGTGAGGTCGGCGTCGTCGTCGCTCGGGGCGAAGGCGACCAGCCGGACCGAGGTCGCGTCCGCCGGGATGCCCGGCAGGACGACGGTGCCCGAGGGGTCGGCGGAGGCGGGGAGCCAGTCGGAGCCGGCCTTGTCGTCGGCGGTGCGGACGACCGCTCCGACGCGTCCGGTGCGCGTGGTGACGTGGACGGTCACATCGTCCACGGCCTGGCTGGTCAGCGTCGAGATGAGGACGCGGACGCCGGATCCGGCGGGGACCGTGATGCCCTCGCCGACGTCGGACTTCAGCGTGCCCTCGGGACCGTACAGCTCGATGTCGGCGACGGCGGCGGTGTCGTCCGGGTTGGTGAGGTGGACGTAGTCCTCGCGGGTCTTCGCGGTGCTCGCGGCCGGGAACCAGAAGTCCGTGTCGGGCGCGGTGCAGCTGACGCCGAGCAGGCCGCGGCCGTCGCCCGCCTCGATGGTGGTGGTCTGCTGGGTGGTCCAGCCGGGGGCCAGCCGGCCGGTGGCGGTGCCGACGAGGGCGGGGGCGTCCGAGCCGGAGGCCTCCCCCGTGCCGGGCTTGCCGGGCTCCTTGAGGGCGACGACGGGCTTGTCCGCACCGGCCGTCTTGGACTTCTTGTCCTTGTCGTCCTTCGCGTCCTTGTCCTTCTTGTCGTCCTTCGCGTCGGCCTTGGCCGTGGCGGGCGCCAGAAGTTCGGCGGTGCCGGCCGGGCCGGAGGCGTCGCCGCCGCCGGAGAGCGGGGTGAAGGAGGTGTACGCCGTCTCGGCCAGGTCGGAGAGGCCGGGCGCCGGACAGAGCAGGCTCGTGCGCTCCACGGGCAGCCGCTCGGCCGTCCTCGCCGTGGTGGTCGTGGTGTCGCCGGGGGCGGTGACGGCGGCGAAACCGGTGACGGCGGCGAGGGCGACGACGCCCGCGATCAGGGACAGGCTGCTGGTGGACTTCACTCGGACTCGCCTCGCGATGCGTTGCCGGTCTGCCACGGGTGCTGGCCCGGGGCGGGGTTCTCGTCGGGGTTCTGCGGGTCGTACGGGGCCGGGCCGCCGGGTGCGCCCTGGCCGTCGTACGCCCCTTGTGCGCCGTACTGGGTGCCGTCGTACGCACCGGCGTCGTACTGCCCCTGGTCGTACGACGGCGCATTGCCGTACTGGCCCTGGTCGTACGGGGCGTATCCGCCCTGCTGCTGCGGATAGCCGTAGGCGTCGTAGCCGCCGGAACCGTCGGGCTGCTGCTGCGGGACGTTGCCGTACGCGGGGTCCTGGTACTGACCGTCCTGGTACTGGCCGTCCTGGTACTGCGCGTAGGCGGGGTCCTGGTACTGCGTGCCGTCCCACTCGCCGTACTGCTGCTGCGGCACCGCCGGGTACGAACCGGTGTCGCCGTCGCCCTGCGGGGGCAACGTCGCGTACTGACCGCTGTCGGCCTCACCCTGCGGAGGCAGCGTCGCGTACGAACCGATGTCGCCGTCGCCCTGCGGAGGCAGCGTCGCGTACTGACCCGTGTCGCCCCCGGCCTGTCGCGGGGCGAAGGCGTCGGGGGCGTCCTGCTGCCGGGGGACGAAGACGCCCGGGTCGTCGTCCTCGTCGGGTGCCGGGGCGCCCAGGGGCATGCCGTCGGCGCCCACCGGGCCCGGACGGCCGTCGGGGCCGTCCGGGGACCCGCCGTCCGGCTCGCCCTCCGCCAGGGCGGCGGCGCGGAGCCTGCGGGCCCGGCGGCCCTCTCCGGCGACCGGCTCGGCCGGGACCGCGAGGTCCGCGTCGGGCAGGTCGTCGTCGATCTCCCGGCGCCGGCCCGGCAGGGCCATGACCACGAGGACGACGGCGAGCGAGATCTGGGCCCAGATCCACGCCCGGTGGGTCAGCGGCGTCTCGTACGTGAGGGACAGGGTGCCGCCCCCGGCCGGCAGGGCGAAGCCCTGGGCCCAGCCGTCGACGGTCTTGCGGTCGAGCGCCCGGCCGTCGAGCACGGCCCGCCAGCCGGGGTCGGCGGCCTCGGCGATGCGCAGGGTCCGGCCCTCGGCGCCCGCGGGGATCTTGGTGTGCACCTCGACGGGTCCCGATTCGACCGGCAGCGGCTCGTCGGCCGCGGCGGACGGAACGATCATGACGCGGGCGACCTGGCGGCGGTCCACCCGCCACAGGGCGCTGCCGTCCAGCTGGCTCAGCCGGCTGAGGCCGGGGGTGGCGTCGAGCACCCGGCTCATCTGCTTCGGGGCGCCGTCGCGCACGAGGACGTACCGGATCGCGAAGCCGCTGAGCTGGCTGCCCTGGTCTGCGCCGGAGCCGGCCACCAGATTGGCGACGACCTTGTCGAGGTGGCTGTTGCCGCCGCCGGACTCGGCCAGTTCGGCGTCGCCGAGGCGGGCGCCGGAGCCGCGGACCAGGGTGTACTCGACCAGGTCCGACGAGGTTCCGCCGAGCACCAGGGTGCGCGGCTGGTCGCGGGTGCCGGACTCCTCGGCGACGAAGGCGGGCACCTGGACCGGGTCGCGGCGCTCCAGCGGTCCGGCCGCGCCGCCGATCATCCAGCCGGCGGCGGCGAGCACCGGGGCGGCCGCCGCGGCCAGGGCGATCAGGGCCGCGACCGGCTGGCGCCAGCCGAAGCTCTGCTCGGCGACGCGGACCCGGGCGCCGTCCGCGCCGACCAGCGCGGCGGCGATGAGCGCGGCGCCGTAGACGAGGGTGGCCGGCCCGGCCCAGCCGGAGCCGTTGGCCAGGGCGGCGAAGACGAGGCCCACCAGGGCGGCGGCCCAGGCGGTCCGTACGGCGAAGCGGCGCTCGGAGCGCAGCAGCGCGGCCAGTGCGGCCAGCACGATGCCGAGGAGGAGGACACCGCCGGCCGCCTTCGGGCCGCCGGGGCTGATGCCCAGCAGGTCCAGGGCGGAGGCCTCGCCCGAACCGGTCTCCAGGCCCGCTTCCTTCAGGAAGGACGAGGGGCTGCCGAGCAGCGAGAGCGACCAGGGGGCGAGGACGAGCAGCGGGGTGCCGACGGCGGCGACGAAGCGCAGCGCGTAGGCGGTGAGGTCGCCCCGGCGCAGCGCCAGGACTCCGATGCCGAGCACCACGGCGAGCGGCCAGACGATCGGCGTGAACGCCGTCGCGAGGGTGAGCAGCAGGGTGTACGCCCAGGTGGCGCGCCAGCTGCCGCGGGCGTCGCCGGTGGCGCGCATGCCGTGCGCCGAGACGGCGGTGCGGGCGATCAGCGGGAGCAGGACCGCTAGGACGGCGGTGCCCAGCCTGCCGGTCGCCAGGGCGCCGGTGGCGGCGGGCAGGAAGGCGTACGCGATGCTCGCCCAGGCCCGCAGGAGCCGTGAGGGCAGCAGCGGGCGGGAGACGAAGTAGGCGGTGAGTCCGGCGAGCGGGACCGAGCAGACGAGCAGCAGGGTGAGCGCGAAGCCGGTGGAGCCGAGGAAGAGCGCGGAGAGCGCCGAGAGCACGGCCAGATAGGGCGGTGCGGTCTGGGTGCCGCCGGTGCCGATGGTGTGCCAGCCGTCGGCGTAGCGGCCCCAGAGGTCGGAGACGTCGGCGGGGGCGGGCAGCAGGGCGCCGCCGGCGAGGGCGCCGCCTCCGAGCAGACCGCGGCAGGCGACGAGCGAGACGAGGAGGAGCACGGCGAAGAGGACCGGGCCGGGCTTGCGGCCGATCTTCTTCAGCCGGGCGAACTGGTCGATCTCCAGGTAGTCGGCGTCGTCGCCGCCCGGTCCGGACTCGACGGCGCCGTGCCGGGAGCCGCCGGTGTCGGCGTCGGAGCCGCCGCCGAGGTTCCCGGCGACCTGTTCGACGGTCGCGCGGACGGTGGCACCGGGGGCGGGGAAGAGTCCGCGCAGGTCGGACTGGTCGACGGCGCCCTTGCCGCGGCTGCGGCGGGCTCCGAGGATGCGGCCGGGGCGCAGCAGGGTGCCGAGGAGGCCGGTGACCTCGTCGAGCGCCTGGCCGGGCACCTTGCCGACGAGGTAGGCCAGGGTGCGCAGCAGGGTGCCGAGGACGAGCCTGAGCAGGACCCAGGGCAGCCGCTTGCCGGGGGTGTTCACGAGCATGGTGTAGACGGCGCCGGCCTTGTCGACGCGGTGCGGGTTGGCCACGGAGCGGCCGGCGCAGTCGATGGGGCGGCGTTCGCGGGCGGAGGCCTCGGCGTGCCGCAGGACGGCGTCGGGGGCGACGAGCACCCGGTGTCCGGCCCGGTGGGCGCGCCAGCACAGGTCGACGTCGTCGCGCATCAGGGGAAGTCTGCGGTCGAAGCCGCCGAGTTCCTCCCAGACGTCCCGGCGGATCAGCATGCCGGCGGTGGAGACGGAGAGGACGGTGCGGACCTGGTCGTGCTGGCCCTGGTCCTGTTCGCGCCGGTCCAGTCCGGTCCAGCGGCGGCCGCTGTTGGCGATCGAGACGCCGACCTCCAGCAGTTGGCGGCGGTCGTACCAGCCGCGGAGCTTGGGGCCGACGATCGCGGCGTGCGGGTCCTCGTCGACGACGCGCAGCATCTCGGCGAGGGCGTCCGGCTCGGGCGCGCAGTCGTCGTGGAGCAGCCAGAGCCACTGCACCGGTTCGCCGTGCGGCAGTTCGGGCAGGTCGTAGGCGTCGTCGCGCCAGGTCCGGGTGACCGGGTCCCAGCCGCTGGGCCGCTTCAGATAGGGCAGGTCGTCCGGGGTGAGGACGCCGGCGGTGCGGCTCGCCTCGTCGACGGCGGTGCCGAAGCTCGTACGCCGCGCGAGGTGCAGGACGCGGTCGGCGCCGAGCGCCTCGGTGACCAGGCGCGCGGAGTCGTCGGCGCTGCCGGTGTCGGCGGCGACGACGTTCTGTACGGGGCGTTCCTGCCCGAGGAGTCCGGCGAGCGCGTCGGGCAGCCAGCGTGCGCCGTCGTGGGAGACGAGCACGGCGGTGACGACATGCCGGGGGAACTCGGGGGCGGTGGCGGCCGCGTACGGCGCCGCCGATTGGCTGTGCACGGACATCGAGGTACGGGCCCTCCGGCCGGGTCCGGGGGGCGTCCCCCCGGGGGCTGCTTCGGTGTACACGCGCGCTCTGTCGGGTCGTTGGCGCGTCTCGGACGGGGCCCCACACTAACGGTACGGATAACCGGGGTGGCGCGGGAGCGGGGAACGAGGGCGGTGGTACGGAGTGCGGCGCACCCGGACACGACGACGGCCCGCCGCCTGCGGGCTGGGTGCAGGCGGCGGGCCGTGGCCGGAAACCATGGGGCCGGGGAGTGGTCGGCTCCCGGCCGGGAGCGGCGGGGCCGCGTCAGACGGCGGCCTTCTTCAGGCGGCGCCTCTCGCGCTCGGAGAGACCGCCCCAGATGCCGAAACGCTCGTCGTTGGAGAGGGCGTACTCCAGGCATTCGGAGCGGACCTCGCAGGCGAGGCAGACCTTCTTCGCCTCGCGGGTCGACCCGCCCTTCTCGGGAAAGAAGGACTCGGGGTCGGTCTGGGCGCACAGTGCGCGCTCCTGCCAGCCGAGTTCCTCGTCCGCGTCCTCGACCAGCAGTTGCTGGAACAGCTCGGTCATGTGCGCCCCTCGTCTGTCTCTTGCGTCCCCGTGATGCGGCCGTGATCGAATCGGCCGAACGACACGGGTGAAATTACAGGTATGTAGCTCTGGGCGAGTCAAGCCCGCATCTGCTATTGGGCCCCGTATTCACTCTGCGGAACCAAGCGTACGCAGAAAGTGTGCAAATCACCAAAAACCTGACATATGCCATAGCCTCCTTCACCCCCGAACCTGCCACTGGAAGGAACTCCCCCGGGGGCGGACACGTTGCGATTCGGTCACCGAAGCGATCAAGATCACAGTCCGATCACGGGCGGCGGTGTTTGGAGGCACGGCTGTTGCGCCACATCTCCGGCCCCGCGTCTGCATAAACCTTTCTCCGGATGGAGTAACCGGATGAGGTGAAACATTACCGCCAAATCGGGCATTGGGTTGACAGGTGCCGCCCGTCCCCGCTCTCCTTGATGGCATGCCAGTGACCTCAGCGATGCGCACCACCCACGTCCGTGGGTTCCGCAGCGCTGTCCAGGCCCGCTGTTGCTGTTCCAGCTGTCTCGGCTGTTGAAGCCCGCGCGCTCCAGCCGTATCCAGCTCCTCCCGGACCCCCGGACCCCTTCCCCCGTGGCCTGACGGCCCCTGCGGTCACCCGGTCCCGCGGTCCTCGCGACACCCCTGCACCGCACCCGCGCCACCTGCCGAGGAACCACCGCACCCATGAACAGCGACAGCGACCTCCAGATCGCCGGCGACCTCCTCGAGGTCCCCCACCTCCTGCGCCCCGCCCGCGAACACCCCGCCACCGTCGCGGAATTCGTCGGACTCGCCCGCACCGTCGCCGCCGACCGCGCCGCCTGGGCGCCGCTCGTCCGCTACGACACCACCACCCGCTGGTACCACCGGCTGCGCACCGGACCCGGCTACGAGGTCTGGCTGCTCAGCTGGGTCCCCGGCCAGGGCAGCGGACTCCACGACCACGGCCCCTCCTCCGGCGTACTGACCGTGCTGGACGGCGAACTGACCGAGCGTACGGACCGCGGCAAGCGGACCCTGGCCGTCGGCGCCCAGCGCGTCTTCGCCCCCGGCTACGTCCACGAGGTGGTCAACGACTCCCTCGAACCGGCCGTCAGCCTGCACATCTACTACCCGGGCCTCACCGACATGCCGATGCACGCCACCCAGTGCGCCGCGGCCCCCGCACCGACCCCGGCCTGAGGCCCCGGGCCTGAGACCCCTCCCCAACGATCGGGCCGCGCCTGACAAACTGTCGCCATGCGCATTGTGGTTCTGGCCGGCGGTATCGGTGGTGCTCGTTTTCTTCGCGGCCTCAAGGAGGCCGCGCCGGACGCGGACATCACGGTGATCGGCAACACCGGTGACGACATCCATCTGTTCGGCCTCAAGGTCTGCCCCGACCTCGACACCGTGATGTACACCCTCGGCGGTGGCATCAACGAGGAGCAGGGCTGGGGCCGCACCGACGAGAGCTTCCACGTCAAGGAGGAGCTCGCGGCCTACGGCGTCGGCCCCGAGTGGTTCGGGCTCGGCGACCGCGACTTCGCCACCCACATCGTCCGTACGCAGATGCTCGGCGCGGGCTATCCGCTCAGCGCCGTCACCGAGGCGCTCTGCGCCCGCTGGCAGCCGGGTGTGCGGCTGCTGCCGATGTCCGACGACCGGGTCGAGACACACGTCGCCGTGGACGTCGACGGCGAGAGCCGGGCCGTGCACTTCCAGGAGTACTGGGTGAAGATGCGCGCCTCGGTCCCCGCGCGGGCGATCGTGCCCGTCGGCGCCGAACAGGCCAAGCCGGCGCCCGGGGTGCTGGAGGCGCTCGCGGGGGCCGACGTCATCCTCTTCCCGCCGTCCAACCCCGTCGTCTCCATCGGGACGATCCTGGCCGTGCCCGGGATCCGCGAGGCCGTCGCCGAGGCCGGGGTGCCGGTCGTCGGGCTTTCCCCCATCGTCGGCGACGCCCCGGTGCGCGGCATGGCCGACAAGGTCCTCGCCGCGGTCGGCGTCGAGTCGACGGCGGCCGCGGTCGCCGTGCACTACGGCTCCGGGCTGCTCGACGGCTGGCTCGTCGACACGGTCGACGCGGGCGCGGTGGACGAGGTGGAGACGGCG
The DNA here is from genome assembly GCF_042799575.1 of Streptomyces sp. NPDC057682. Taxonomy (NCBI): domain Bacteria; kingdom Bacillati; phylum Actinomycetota; class Actinomycetes; order Kitasatosporales; family Streptomycetaceae; genus Streptomyces; species Streptomyces sp. NPDC057682. Next base: position 20,909 of record NZ_JBHVIN010000022.1, read on the forward strand.
GGCATCCGCTGCCGCGCCGTCCCGCTGATGATGACCGATGTGCCCACCACCGCCGAGATGGCCCGGCAGGCGCTGGCCCTCGCCGAGGAGGTGCGCTCGTGAGCGCCGCCGGGGAGGGCGCGCCCTCCTACCGGGTGTGGGCGCTGCCGGGCCTGCCGGAGGTGCGGGCGGGGGACGATCTGGCGAAGCTGATCGCCGCCACCGAACCGGGGCTGGCCGACGGAGACGTGCTGCTCGTCACCTCCAAGATCGTCTCCAAGGCGGAGGGCCGGATCATGGAGGCCGCCGACCGGGAGGCCGCCATAGACGCGGAGACGGTACGGGTGGTGGCCCGGCGGGGGCCGCTGCGGATCGTGGAGAACCGGCAGGGCCTGGTGATGGCCGCCGCCGGGGTCGACGCGTCGAACACCCCCGCCGGGACGGTGCTGCTGCTGCCCGAGGACCCCGACGCCTCCGCGCGGGCGATCCGCCGGGGGCTGCGGGACGTCCTCGGCGTCGAGGTGGGCGTCGTCGTCACGGACACCTTCGGGCGGCCGTGGCGCAACGGACTCACCGACGTGGCGATCGGGGCCGCCGGGGTGCGGGTCCTCGACGATCTGCGCGGCGGCACCGACGCGTACGGCAATCCGCTCGCCGCCACGGTCGTCGCCACCGCCGACGAACTGGCCGCCGCCGGTGATCTGGTCAAGGGCAAGGCCGAGGGGCTGCCCGTCGCGGTCGTGCGCGGGCTCGGCCAGGTGCTGGACCCCGACGACGCGGAGGGCGCGCGGGCCATGGTGCGGGTCGCGGCCGACGACATGTTCCGGCTCGGCACCTCCGAGGCGGTCCGCGAGGCCGTGACCCAGCGGCGCACGGTGCGCTCCTTCACCGGCGACCCCGTGGACCCCGGGGCGGTGCGCCGGGCCGTGGCCGCCGCGGTGACGGCCCCCGCGCCGCACCACACGACGCCCTGGCGCTTCGTCCTGCTGGAGTCGGCCGCCTCGCGGACCCGGCTCCTGGACGCGATGCGGGACGCCTGGATCGCCGATCTGAGGCGGGACGGCAAGAGCGAGGACTCCGTCACCAAGCGCGTCCGCCGCGGCGAGGTACTGCGCCGGGCCCCCTATCTCGCGGTCCCCTGCATGGTGATGGACGGCTCCCACACCTACGGCGATCCCCGCCGGGACACCGCCGAGCGCGAGATGTTCGTGGTCGCCGCCGGCGCCGGCATCCAGAACTTCCTGGTCGCCCTCGCCGGCGAACGGCTCGGCTCCGCCTGGGTCTCCTCCACCATGTTCTGCCGCGACGTCGTCCGCGACGCCCTCGGCCTCCCCGCCTCCTGGGACCCCCTCGGCGCCGTCGCGATCGGCCACCCGTCCGAGGCCCCGGCCCCACGCACGGGACGGGACCCGGAGGACTTCGTCACGGTGCGGTGAGGGCGTCGGGCCCGCTGCCCGACCGGCCGGGCGGCGATGGGAGGATCCTGCCGACGCTTGCGCGCAAGGAGGCACGGTGGAGAACGGCTCGTCGCACGACCATTCCGACTGGGACGAGGTGGTGCGCGCGGCCGGTGAACGGGCCCGCTCACGGCAGGCCCTCATGGTCGAGCGCCACGGACTGTCGGGCGACGTCCAGTACGACTGGTCGCTCGACGACGCGCGGATCACGTGGTCCCGCGACGGGAGGACGTTCCTCACCGGACGACTCACGATGATCGGCAGCGTGAGCCTCGCCCAGCGGAGCTGGCTGTGGGCTTGGGCCAACGACTCGCTGCCGCCCGCGGTCCTGGGAGATATCGAGCAGGTGCGGCGATTCGGGAAGGCGCACGGGTATCCGGTGCTCCCGTGGCCGGGCTTCGCCCACGAACCCGGGCTCGTGGCCGAGGCCCGGATGGTCGCGGCCTCGGTGCTCGACGCGGAAGGCCTCTGGGCGGATCAGGTGGACGACGTGCAGCTGCACTTCGCGATCCACGGCCTGGAGCCGGTCGCCGAAGCGCCCTGAGCCACAACCCGCCGCGTCAGCCCGCCCCGCTACAACGGCGCGATGTTGCGCGGAGTCATCCGGGGCGCGTGGCGGGGCGGGGTGTGGCCGGAGAGCAGGATGAGGCGGGTCGCGCGGTGACGCTGGCCCTCGTAGGGGGCGAGGAGGGCCAGCATGGCCTCGTCGTCGGCATCGCGGTCGCCGGCCAGGGCGTGGCCGACGATGCCGGGGAGGTGGAGGTCGCCGACGGTGACGGCGTCGGCGGCGCCGTTGGTGCGCTGCAGGGTTTCGGCGGCGGTCCAGGGGCCGATGCCGGGGACGGCCTGGAGGCGGGTGAGGGCGTCGGGCAGTTCCATGGCCGCCGCCTCCTCCATGCGGCGGGCCACTCGGACCGCGCGCAGGATGGTCGCCGAGCGCTTGCTGTCGACGCCGGCGCGGTGCCACTCCCAGGAGGGGATCAGGGACCAGGTGCGGGCGTCGGGCATCACGTAGAGGCCGTACTCCTGGGGGCCGGGGGCCGGCTCCCCGTAGGTGCGGACCAGCAGACGCCAGGCGCGATAGGCCTCGTCCGTGGTGACCTTCTGCTCCAGGACCGAGGGGATCAGGGACTCCAGCACCAGACCGGTGCGCAGCAGGCGCAGTCCCGGGCGGCGGTGGTGGACGGCGGCGATCAGCCGGTGTCGCGGGGTGAAGTCCTCCGGGGTGTCGCCCGCGCCCAGCAGCGTGGGCAGCTGGTCCAGCAGCCAGGACGCGCCGGGCCCCCAGGCCGCCGCCTCGATCCGACCCTCGCGCGCGACGACATGGAGCGTGCCGGGGCCCGCCGGGGTGCGGCTGGCCCGGCGGACCGAGCCGTCGGCGGACATCCGGAACGTGGGGTCGGCGGGGCCGCGGCGCAGCGGGCCGAGGACGAGCCGCAGGTCGAGCGGGCCGGGCGGGGTCCAGTCGCGGGTCAGCGCCGCCGGTACGGGCGTCGCCGTCTGGCGCGGGACGGCCGCGCGCGGGGCGCTGCGGGGGGCGAATCGTCCTGCCACGGGTGAAGGTCCTCGGTAGTCGGGGCTGCCAGTCGAGGGTACGGCCGAATCCGGCCGGCCGGGCTCTCCTCGTACGGGTGGACCGCTCCGGTCATTCGTCCGAGGAGAACCGGAGGGAGGCGGCCGGCAGGTGGGCTCCGCACCAGACGCGGACGCCCTCGCGCAGTTCGTTGTCGGCGCCGACGTGAGCACCGTCACCGACGACCGCGCCCGCCAGCACCGTACGGCTGCCGATCCTGGCCCCGGCGCCGACGAGCGAGTCGGTGATCACGGCGCCCGGTTCGACGACGGCGCCCGCGAGGACGGTGGAGCCGTCGATCCTGGCGCCCGCGCCGATCACGGCGTCGTCGCCGACGACCGTGCCGCCGGAGAGCTTGGCGTCGGGGGCGACGGTGGCGGTGGGCAGGACGAGCCGGTCGCCGCAGCGGCCGGGGACGGCCGGGGAGGGGGCGCGGCCGAGGACCAGGTCGGCGGAGCCGCGTATGAACGCCTGCGGGGTGCCGAGGTCCAGCCAGTACGTGGAGTCGACCATGCCCTGGAGGTGGGCGCCGTCGGCGAGGAGTCCGGGGAAGGTCTCGCGTTCCACGGAGACGGGCCGCCCGGCCGGGATGGTGTCGATGACCGAGCGGCGGAAGATGTAGGCGCCCGCGTTGATCTGGTCGGTGACGATCTCCTCGGGCGTCTGGGGCTTCTCCAGGAAGGCGGTCACGCGGCCGGTGTCGTCGGTGGGGACGAGGCCGAAGGCGCGCGGGTCCTCGACCCGGGTCAGATGGAGCGAGACGTCCGCCCCGGACTCGGTGTGGCAGGCGGCCAGGGCCCGGATGTCGAGGCCGGTGAGGATGTCGCCGTTGAAGATCAGGACCGGTTCGTCCGGGCCGGAGACGAGGCGCTCCGCGACGTTGCGCAGGGCGCCGCCGGTGCCGAGCGGGTCGCGTTCGGTGACGTACTCGATGTGGAGGCCCAGCGACGAGCCGTCGCCGAAGTACGGCTCGAAGACCTCCGCCAGGTACGACGTCGCGAGGACGATGTGCTCGACCCCGGCGGCCCTGGCACGCGCCAGCTGGTGCGTGAGGAAGGGGACGCCCGCGGCCGGGACCATGGGTTTGGGCGTGTGCACCGTGAGCGGGCGCAGCCGGGTTCCCTTGCCGCCGACCAGGAGGATCGCTTCTTTTGCCTCTGTCACAGCACTGTCTCTGCTTCCTGCTGGGGCCGGGCCGGGGTTTCGGCTGGCCAGTGTATGCAGACCGGAAAGGACGTCCTCGGTCAGCAGCCCGCAGCAGGTCTCCGGCGCGTCCGGCGCCGGGTGGCTCCTTTCGCGTCAGCGGCCCTGCAGCCGGGCCGATCCGGTCCGTGCGGTGCCGAGCTTCTTGTAGAGACGCGCTCCGGGGCATTCGGTTGCGAAACCGTCGCGGTGTCCGGAGATGACGTTCAGTTTGACCTTCCTGCCCTTCTTGTACTTGTTGCTCCCGGCGGAGACGAGCGTCACCTTGCCCTTGGGGTTGCCGCCGAACAGGCCGAGCTTCCAGGCGGTGAGCTTCTCGACGGCGGTGACGGCCGCGGCGGGCGGGTTGGACTTGGTGAAGGTCCCGAGTACGGCGATGCCCATGGTGTTGGTGTTGAAGCCGAGGGTGTGCGCGCCCATGACGGCCTTCGTCACGCCTCCGGCGCGGCCCTCGTAGATGTTTCCGCACTTGTCGACGGCGAAGTTGTAGCCGATGTCGCGCCAGCCGCTGCTCTTGACGTGGTAGCGGTAGATGCCGCGCAGCACCGACGGTGCCTGGGAGCAGGTGTAGTTGTTGCCGGTGGCGCTGTGGTGGATGAAGGCGGCCTTGACGCTCTTGGTGTACGCGAAGCTCTTCTCGCGGAGCTTCTCGTCGGCGCCCCAGCCCTTGCGGGTGATGATGCGGGGGCGGGGGCCGATGTACGGCTTGGCGCCGGGGGCGAATCCGGCGGCCGCCTGCGTGGCCGTGCGGCTCAGGGCGGGCAGGGCGGCGGCGCCGAGCGCGGTGGTGCGGTCCGCCCCGGCCGCCGTGTTCTGCTCGGGCGCGGCGCCGGGGTCGACGAGTTCGAGACGGAGTCCGGCGGGGAGCGGCAGGGGGGACGTGCCGCGGGTGGCGGGGGTCTCGGGCACCACCCGGACCTCGACGCCGTCGGAGGCGCCGGTCCAGAGCGGGGCGGTGGACCCCCGGGCGGCGCCGGAGTCGCGCTCGGCGGTTCCGGCGTCGGCCGAGTGCTCGGCGTTGTGGGTCTCCAGGTCCTGCCAGCCGGACCAGCGGCCGGTGGCGGTGGCGCGGGTGCGGACCTGGGCGGTGCCGTGGAGTTCGGTGTTCACGTCGTTCCAGACGACGCCGACCAGGGAGAACGGCTGGACGCGGGGTCTCGACAGCCCCTGTCCCGGGTCGGCGGCGCCAGCGGACCGGGAGGAGGGCGCGGTCAGGGGGGTCAGGGCCAGGGAGCGGGTCGAGCCGGGCGGGTCGGCGGGCTCGGACGCGGTGGCCGGACGGGCGGTGGTGTCGGGGGCGGCGCCCGCGGGCGCGGCGAGCGGCAGCACGAGGGCCGACGCGCAGGTGACACCTATGGCGGATGCAAGGAAGGCACGCATACAAACGATCCTTGACACAAGGGGACGAGTCCGGCGACCGGGATGTTCCGGGTCAGTTGACGGCCCGTCTGCCGAACCGGTGTACCCGGTGTCCGCCGCACCGGTGGCCCTCCACCGCCGCCGCGTACGCTTCCGCCCATGAACGCCAGCGACCGCACCCCTGCCGACCTGCTGCGTTCCGCGCTCGCCGCGGACCCGGCCCGCCCCTTGGTCACCTTCTACGACGACGCCACCGGAGAACGCGTCGAACTCTCGGTGGCCACCTTCGCCAATTGGGTGGCCAAGACGGCGAACCTCCTCCAGGGCGACCTCGCCGCGGAGCCGGGCGACCGGCTCGCGCTGCTGCTCCCGGCGCACTGGCAGTCCGCGGTCTGGCTGCTGGCCTGCGCCTCGGTCGGCGTGGTCGCCGATGTGCAGGGTGACCCGGCCGCCGCCGATCTCGTGGTGACCGGGCCGGAGGACCTGGAGGCGGCGCGGGCCTGCGGCGGGGAGCGGGTCGCCCTGGCGCTGCGCCCGCTGGGCGGCCGGTTCCCGCAGGTCCCGGAGGGCTTCATGGACTACGCGGTCGAGGTGCCGGCACAGGGCGACCGCTTCGCCCCGTTCACACCGGTGGACCCGGGGGCGCCGGCCCTGGCGGTGGGCGGGATCGAGCTGACCGGGGCGGAGCTGGTGGAGCGGGCGCGGCGGGACGGCGCGGCGCTGGGGCTGGACGCCGGTTCCCGGCTGCTGTCGCGGCGGACGTACGACAGCTGGGACGGGCTGAGCGCCGGGCTCTTCGCCCCGCTCGCGACCGGCGGGTCCGTGGTGCTGTGCCGGAACGCGGACCGGCTGGACGCGGAGGCGCTGGCCCGGCGGGTGGAGAGCGAGCGGGTCACGCTGAGCGTGTGAGGCCCCCGGTCGGCGCCGGCGGGACCGGGTTCGTCAACACACCGGTACGACAAGCGGCCTGAGGACCACTCGTCCGGACCAGCGTGGGCCGAGCCCTCCCGTCGATCCGTCAGCTCCGGTACATGATCTGCGGTACGGACCACTCAAGGCACAACCAAGCGTGAGGTTCAGCCGTCTACTTGTGCGACCGGCGGCCGTACGCGCTGCCGAACGTGAAGGATGGACGCAGACGTGACCGAAAGCGCCGGCACACCGGACGGGCCCGAGGACCCGGACGGGAAGGGGGACCGGACGCCCGACGCGGCGGAACCGGCGGCGGGCGGCGCGCCCGGCCCGGACTCCGGTGGGCGGTCCGCCCCGGACTCCGGTGGGCGGTCCGCCCCGGACTCCGGTGGGCGGTCCGCCCCGGCGGACGCCCCGGGCGGCGAGACGCGCAGCGGCTCGGGCAGTGGCCCGGGGCACGGCGCCCCGCCCCCGGACGGCGTCCCGCCGGCCGTCGCCCTCACGGTGCGGCGGAAGCGGCACTGGCTGCGGTGGACGGCGCTCGGCGCCTCGTTCGTCGTCCTGGCCGCCGCGGGCACCGGCTGGTGGCTGTACAAGAAGCTGGACGGCAACATCCGGACGGACACCTCCGCGGCCGCCGAGTTGAAGGCGTACGAGAAGGAGCGTCCGGCCCAGGTCGTGCACGACGCGCAGAACATCCTGCTGATCGGTTCGGACAGCAGGGCCGGGGACAACCGGAAGTACGGGCGCGACGACGGCGGCAGCCAGCGTTCGGACACCACGATCCTGCTGCACCTGGCGGCGGACCGGAAGAGCGCGACCGCGATGTCGCTGCCGCGCGATCTGATGGTGAACATCCCGGAATGCCATAAGACGGACAAGAGCGTCAGCAAACCGCAATTCGCCCAGTTCAACTGGGCCTTCGAGATCGGCGGGACGGCCTGCACCATCCGGACCGTCGAGAAGATGACCGGCATCCGGATCGACCACTACATGGTCGTCGACTTCAGCGGCTTCAAGAACATGGTGAACGCCGTGGACGGCGTCGAGGTCTGCCTCAAGGAGCCGATCGACGACAAGTCCGCGCACCTCAAGCTCCCGGCGGGCCGCCAGAAGCTCAACGGGGAGCAGGCCCTCGGCTACGTACGGGCCCGCAAGTCCATCGGCAACGGCAGCGACACCGAGCGCATGGACCGCCAGCAGCAGTTCCTGGGCGCCCTGGTCAACAAGGTGCAGAGCAACGGCGTCCTGCTCAACCCCACCCGGCTCTACCCGGTGCTGGACGCGGCCACCAAGGCGCTGACCACCGACCCCGGGCTGGACAGCCTCAAGGACCTGTACGACCTGGTGCGCGGGATGCGCAGCGTGCCGACCGACCGGGTCCAGTTCCTGACCGTGCCCCGGCAGTCGTACCGACTCGACGCCAACCGGGACGAATTGGTACAGCCCGATGCGGACAGACTCTTCAAGCAGCTGCGCGACGACGAACCCGTCGCCGTGGTGCCCGCGGACCAGCTGAAAGAGGACGGAGGAAAGAACGCTGACGCCGACGAGGCATCGGGACCGTCGCCCACACCCACGTACTCGGGAAACAATGCGGCGGCCGACCTGTGCAAGCAGTAAAGCAATAGCCAAACAGTCATGGACGTTCGGCGCGCAATGGGAAGAATGCCCGGTTGTAAAGGCCGTGGAATGTGTCACGCCCGTCGCTGCGCACCGAACAGGACGGATAGTGTGACGCGATCCGGTGCTTCCGGCCAGCTGGCCGCGCACTTCAGGAACCAGAACTGAGCGCCCTTTTCGGGGGGAGGGCGCGTCGCGTGGCACCGACGGAGGACTCAAGCGACCGTGGATGCACAAGGCCGTGGGCGGGCGGAAGAATTCGATCCCGCAGACCAATGGGTTCTCAACCCGGACACCGGCGACTACGAATTGCGACTGAATCACTCCGGAGGGGATTCGACCCGGGCGCCCGGGGTTCCGGCCCCGCGCCGTTCGGCGTCCGCGAGCGGTGGTCCCGAGACCGGCCGGCGGCGCGGCGCGCCCGCCGAGGGCACGGTGCCGCGCCAGGGCGGCCGCCGCGCGGCCGGACCGCGCGGTCAGGAACCCGGCGGGTCCGCCGGTGAGGGTCCGGGCCGTCGCAAGCGCAAGGCGCCCCGGTCCCGCCGCAAGAAGGTCCTGGTCTGGACCGGCGGTGTGATGGCCTTCCTGCTGGTGGGCGCCTCGGCCGGCGGCTACTGGCTGTACCAGCACTTCAACGGCAACATCAGCACGGTCGACATCGGCGACCGCGGCAACAAGGACGTCATCACCGCCAACGCCCCGCTCAACATATTGGTCATCGGTACGGACAAGCGCACCGGCAAGGGCAACGAGGGCTACGGCGACAAGGGCAGCGTCGGCCACGCCGACACCAACATCCTCTTCCACGTCTCCGAGGACCGCACCAACGCCACGGCGATGAGCATCCCGCGCGACCTCATCACCGACATCCCCGAGTGCAAGTCCAAGCAGGAGGACGGCTCGGAGAAGACCATCCCGGGCCTGAACCACGTCCGGTTCAACCGGAGTCTCGGTGAGGCCGGCCGCGACCCGGGCTGCACGATGGACACCGTCAAGGCGCTGACCGGCCTCCAGGTCGACCACTTCATGATGGTCGACTTCAACGCGGTCAAGACCCTCTCCACGGCGGTCGGCGGCGTCAAGATCTGCCTGGCCCACCCGGTCAAGGACAAGGACTCCAAGCTCGACCTGCCGGCGGGCGAGAGCACCGTGCAGGGCGAGGAGGCGCTCGCCTTCGTCCGGACCCGGCACGCCTACACCAACGGCAGCGACCTCGACCGGATCAAGGGCCAGCAGCAGTTCCTCGCCTCGATGATCCGCGAGATGAAGTCGAGCGACACGCTGACCAGCCCGACGAAGCTCTACAAGCTGGCGGACGCGGCGACCAAGGCCCTCACGGTCGACTCGGCCATCAACTCGGTGCCGAAGCTGACGACGCTGGCCAAGGAACTCACCAAGATCGACACCAAGAACATCACGTTCGTCACCATGCCGGTGATAGACAACCCGGAGGAGCCCAAGCCCGTCACCGTGGTCGCCCATCCGACCCAGGCGGAGCAGCTCTTCTCGATGATGCGCGACGACACCTCGCTCACCGAGGTGGCCGCGCAGAAGAAGAAGGCCAAGAGCAAGCAGGACGCGCTCCTCAAGGGAACCAAGGCACCCGCCGCCGACGTCCGAGTCGACGTCTACAACGGTGGCGAGGTGCCCGGCGGTGCGCAGCAGACCGTCGTCTGGCTCCAGAACGACAAGGGCGTGCTGAAGTCCACGAACAAGGCCAACGCCCCGCAGAAGATCGACAAGACGACGCTCGTGTACGCGCCGAACCAGGCCGATCAGGCCCGTGCGCTCGCCGAGATGATGGGGCTGCCCGGCTCCGCGATGAAGCCGGGCACCGAGGACGCCGTGGGGAAGCAGCCGATGGTGCTGACGCTGGGGAAGGACTTCAAGGAGGCGGGTACGCCCATCAAGGCCCCCGCGAAGATCGACATTCCCAAGGCCAGTGCCGACAAGTCGGAGTGCGCGAAGTGACACCGTGTCACCGCGCGATACGAGTCTGAGCAGCAGGGGGGTCCCGGTGGGACGGAGCGGTATGCCTGGGGAGGGGACCCGACCACGTGTCGGTCCCGCCGGCCAACTCGGCTGGGACGACGGGCTGTACGGCGCGGAGGACGGGAACGACGGTGAGCGGTCCGCACCGTCGGACTCCGCGGAGGGCGGCGGTGGCCGCGGCCACCGCGCCGGGAGCCACGGCGGACGCCGCGGCCGGTCCCGCCGCGCGCCCGGCAAGAAGAAGCACCGCGTCCTGCGGTGGATCGCCTTCTCGGTCGCCTTCCTCATACTCGGCACCGGCGCGGCCGGTTACCTGTACTACGAGCACCTCAACAGCAAGCTCCGCAAGGGCGAGCGCAGCGCCGGCAACAGCGGCGCGAAGAAGGCCGCCCCCAACGCGGACGGCCAGACCCCGCTGAACATCCTGCTGATCGGCTCCGACAGCCGCAACAGCGCGGAGAACCTGAAGCTCGGCGGTTCGAAGAGCAGCGTCGGGGGCACCCCGCTGGCGGATGTGCAGATGCTGCTCCATGTGTCGGCCGACCGGAAGAACGCCTCCGTCATCAGCATCCCGCGCGACACCCGGGTGAACATCCCGGCCTGCGAGAACCCGGACACCCACAAGAAGTACCCGGCCAGCAACGGCATCATCAACGAGACGCTGCGCGGCGGCCCGGGGTGCACCCTGGACACCTGGGAGCAGCTCACCAAGGTCTACATCGACCACTGGATCATGGTCGACTTCGCCGGTGTGGTGGACATGGCGGACGCCGTGGGCGGCGCCTGGGTCTGTGTGAAGCAGAACGTCAACGACGTGTCCAAGCCCGGGGTCCCCGGCGGTTCCCATCTGCGGCTGACCGCGGGCCGCCACAAGATCAAGGGCGAGACCGCCCTGAAGTGGCTGCGCACCCGGCACGCCTTCGAGAGCGACATCGGCCGCTCCAAGGCCCAGCACATGTATCTGAACTCGGTCATGCGCGAGCTGAAGAGCCAGAACGCCTTCACCGACACGGGCCGGCTGATGAACCTCGCCGAGACCGCGGTCGAGTCGCTCCAGGTCTCCGAGGAGATCGGCACCGTCAAGAAGCTCTTCGACCTCGGCATGCAGCTGAAGAACGTGCCGCTGGACAAGATGACCATGCTGACGATGCCCCGCATCGCCGACCCCCAGGACCCGGACGCCCACGTCCTGCCGAAGCCCGGGGCCGCCGACAAGCTCTGGTCGATGCTGCGCGACGACGAGTCGCTGGACCCGAAGGACCGGGCCAAGGCGAAGAAGAAGGCGGCGGCCGGGCCGAAGGCCGGTGCGCCCGCCTCGCTGGGCGTGACCGTGGTCAACGGCACCTCCGCGGACGGCCAGTCCGCCACCGAGGGCCGGGCCGGTCAGGTCCGGGACCTGCTGAAGGCCAAGGGCTTCACCGAGGCGGACACCTCGACCGACCCCGGCTCGACGCTCACGACCGAGGTGACCTACCCGCACAGCGCCGGCGCCCAGGGCAAGGCCGACGCCCTCTCGGTCGCCAAGGCCCTGGGGCTGCCGACCAGCGCCGTGGCGGAGACGCCGGACGGGGCCGGGCTGACGCTCACCGTCGGCTCGGACTGGCGGACCGGGTCCACCTTCCCGAAGGCCCCCGCCGCCGACGCGGAGGACAGCGATCCGCTGGAGGGCACCGAGGCCAGCAACAGCTCCAAGACGGACGACTGCATGGACGTGTACTGGCCGTACCGCCAGATGTAGCGGAGCACGTACGAGAGGGGGCGCCCGGTCCGGCCGGGCGCCCCCTCTCCTGTGTCCGCGCGGGTCAGGCGACCGTGGTGCCCGCTTCGCCCAGCGAGGGCCGACGGCTCGCGATGACCCTCTTCGCCAGCGAGCGGGGGCTGGTCAGGAAGCCGAAGCCCCAGGACATGTGCATGGTGGCCAGCGCGACGGGGATCCGCGCCCGCGCCTTCAGCGACAGCCCCTTGCCCGCCGGAAGGGATCCGGCGACGATCGCGGCGACGTACCCGCCCGGAACGACCAGCGCCCAGGGCGTGACGGCGGCGCCCACCACGAGACCGGCCGCGAGGGCGACGACGGCGGTCGGCGGGGCCAGATAGCGCAGGTTGATCGAGCCGGAGTGGTAGCGGGCGACGACATGGCGCCAGCGGCCGTAGTCCTTGTACTGCTTGGCGAGCGCCCGGACCGAGGGGCGCGGGCGGTACTGCACGCGCAGTTCGGGCGAGAACCAGATCAGGCCGCCCGCCTCGCGGATCCGGAAGTTCAGCTCCCAGTCCTGGGCGCGGATGAACTCGACGTTGTAGCCGCCGGCCTTCTCCAGGGCCTCGCGGCGGAAGACGCCCAGGTACACGGTCTCGGCGGGGCCGGCCTCGCCGCCGGTGTGGAAGGCCGCGTTGCCGACGCCGATCTTCGAGGTCATCGCGGCGGCGACGGCGTCCTCCCAGGCGTTCTCGCCCTCGGCGTGCATGATGCCGCCGACGTTCTGCGCGCCGGTCTCCTCCAGGAGCCGGACGGCGGTCGCGATGTAGTCGGGCGAGAGCATGCCGTGGCCGTCGACGCGGACCACGATCGGGTGGCTGGACGCCTGGATCGCGGCGTTGAGCGCGGCGGGAGTGCGACCGGTGGGGTTGGGCACGGTGTGGACCCGGGGGTCCTCCGCGACCAGTTCGGCGGCGATCGCGTCGGTGCGGTCCGTGGACGGGCCGAGCGCGATCACCACCTCCATCTCACCGGCGTACTCCTGCTCCAGGATGTGCCGGACGGAGTTCCTGAGATGACGTTCCTCATTGAGCACCGGCATGATCACGGAGACGGCGGGGTGCTGCGCGGCAGACATGTGGTCCTCGGATGGTCCTCGGGGGCGCCGGGGGTCTCTCACCCCACCAAGCGGCATGATTCGGCCGCCACGTTACCGCGAATGGGGGACAGCGGCGCGCGCCGCCGGCCGGGCTGCCGGGATGGAGATCGTATGGACCTACCGTACGAATTGTCCCTCTTTCAGCGGAGGTCCCTCCCATGCCCGCACCCCGGCGCTCCCCCCGTCCGCCCCTGCCGCGCCAGGTCCCGCCGCGCCCCCGGCGCCCGCCGAAGCGGAACGAGCGTCCGCGCTGGGGCATGCGTGTGGCGACCGGGCTCTCCGTGCTGGTGCTCGGCGCGGGCGGGATCGGCCATGCCGTGGTGACCAACCTGGAGAACGGGATCGACCGGATCGACCCCTTCAAGGACATGAAGAACCGGCCCACGGGCGGCCACGGCATGAATCTGCTGCTGGTCGGCACGGACGGCCGCGACCGGATCACCGCGGAGGAGAAGCGGAAGTACCGGCTGGGCGGTGCGCCCTGTCACTGCACGGACACGCTGATGCTGGTGCACCTGTCCGAGGACCGGAAGCGCGCGAGCGTCGTCAGCCTGCCGCGCGACAGCTACGCGGAGCTGCCCGCGCACCGGGACGGGACCAGCGGCAAGGAGCACGCCGCCCATCCGGTGAAGCTGAACGCCGCCTACGCCGAGGGCGGGCCGAACCTGACCGTGCGGACGGTCGAGCAGATGACCGGTGTCAAGGTCGACCACTATCTGGAGGTCGACTTCACCAGCTTCATGACGACCGTCGACACCCTCGGCGGGGTGAAGATCTGCACCAGCCGCCCGATGAAGGACTCCTACACCGGCCTCGACCTGGCGGCCGGCACCCATGAGCTCAACGGCGGCCAGGCCCTCCAGTACGTGCGCTCCCGGCATATCGACGGCGCCGCGGACCTGGGCCGGATGCAGCGCCAGCAGAAGTTCATGGCCTCGCTGATCAAGCAGGCGACGAGCAGCGGGGTGCTGCTGAACCCGGTGCGGTTCCGTGAGGTGGCCTCGACGATGCTGAAGTCGGTCCGGGCCGACACCAGCTTCGGCACCGAGCAGATGCTGGAGCTCGGCCAGGCCATGCGGGGCTTCTCCGCCGCCTCGTCGGAGTTCACCTCGGTTCCGCTGGGCAACGTCGCCTACCCGGTCAAGGGCATCGGTTCGACGGTGAAATGGGACCCGAAGAAGTCCCGGGCGCTGTTCGAGGCCCTGCGGGAGGACAAACCGCTGGCGGTGGCCCGTCCGCACCGGGATCCCGCGAAGAAGGTCGACGTGGATCCCCGGCGGATCCGGGTGCAGGTCTACAACGGGACGCCGAAGGACGGGCTCGGCGCCACCGTCGACGCCGCGCTGCACGCCACCGGGTTCGACACCACCCGCGCCCCGCTCACCGCCCCGGAGCGCGACCTCAAGCACACCCTGGTGACGTACGACCCGCGCTGGGACCGGTCCGCGAAGACTCTGGCGGCGGCGCTGCCGGGGGCGCAGCTCAAGGCGGTCACGGGGCAGGGCGGCACGCTGAGGGTGACGGCGGGCGAGGACTACCGGGCGGTGGAGCGGGTGCGCGCCGAGGAGCCGGATCCGGGGCGGTTCGGCGCGGTGAAGGGCGACGAGGTGGTCTGCCCGTAGGACCCGGGCGGCGGGGAAGCGGGGGCCGCGGGGCCGGCTACTCGTCCTCGATGCCGTCGGCGGCGCGCTTCTCGCGCAGTTCCTTGATGGCGCGGCGCCGGGCCAGCCGGTGGGTGCGGCGGATCTGGGCCTCCTGGTAGCGCCGCTTGTCGCGCTCGGTCTCCGGGACGACGGGCGGGACGCGGCGCGGCCGGCCGTCCGCGTCGACCGCCGCGAACACCAGATAGGCGGTGCCGACCTGGGTGGCGGGGGTGGACTCGTTCCAGCGCTCGGCCATGACGCGGACGCCGACCTCCATGGAGGAGCGGCCGGTCCAGTTGACCTGGGCGCGGACGTGCACGAGGTCGCCGACGCGGACCGGCTCCAGGAAGACCATCTCGTCCATCGAAGCCGTCACCGCGGGGCCGCCCGAGTGCCGCCCGGCCACCGCGCCCGCCGCGTCGTCGACCAGTTTCATGATCACGCCGCCGTGCACCGTACCCAGGAGATTGGTGTCACTGCCGGTCATGATGTGGCTGAGCGTGGTCCGCGAGGCTGCGGTGGGCTTGCCCGGAATGTCATCCTCCGGGCGCGGGGCCTGATCTGTCATGCCCTCCACCTTATGCGCGGCCCGGAAGCCCGTCGCAATGCATCAGCTTCGCAACAGCCGCGGTCCGATTTCCCTCACCCCCTGTAGGAGCGGCGGCCCCGGCCTGCACACTGGTCCGTATGAACGAGTGGCCCGAGGGCTGGAGCGACGACAACCGCAGCGGCAACCGCTACGGGCAGGGGAGCATGAGCGACCGGCCCGAGGGCGCCCGCTCGATGCCGCATGTCCAGCGCCGTCCCGCCCCGCCCCGGCAGCGCCCCGCGCCGCCGAGGCAGCGGCCGGTGCCTCAGCAGCCCGCCGGCTACGACGAGGGCCCGCAGTACGACAGCGGGTACGACAGCGGCTACAGCTCCGGCCAGGTCTACGGCGGCGGCCGGGGCGGGGGCCAGGGCGACGGACCGGGGGGCGGCGGATACCCGCAGGGCCGTCCGGCGTCCACGCCCGACTGGCGCCGCCGGATCAAGATCGGCGCGCTGGCCCTGGTGGTCGTGGTGCTGGCGGTCTCCATCGGCACGTACTTCTGGGCCGACTCCAAGCTGAAGCGCGAGGTCGACCTCTCCAAGGTCATCGAGCGGCCCGAGGGCGGCGACGGGACGAACTACCTGATCGTCGGCTCCGACAGCCGCGAGGGCATGACGTCCGACGACAAGAAGCGGCTGCACACGGGCTCGGCCGAGGGCAAGCGGACCGACTCGATGATGATCCTGCACGACGGCTCGAACGGCCCGACGCTGGTCTCGCTGCCCCGTGACTCGAACGTCGAGATCCCCTCGTTCGTCGGCTCCGAGTCCGGCAAGCGGTACCCGGGCAAGGGCCGGACGACCAAGCTGAACGCCGCGTACGCCGAGGACGGCCCGGAGCTGCTCGTCCGCACGGTGGAGTTCAACACCGGCCTGCGCATCGACCACTACGTCGAGATCGGCTTCGGCGGCTTCGCCAAGATCGTGGACGCGATCGGCGGGGTGGAGCTGGACATCCCCAAGGCCTTCAAGGACAAGTGGTCGGGCGCCGACTTCCAGGCCGGCAAGCAGACCCTGGACGGCCAGCAGGCCCTCGCCTTCGTCCGGACCCGGCACGCCTTCACCTCGGACCTGGACCGTACGAAGAACCAGCAGAAGTTCCTCGCGGCCCTGGCCAGTCAGACGGCGACCCCGTCGACGATCCTCAACCCGTTCAAGCTGTACCCGACGATGGGTGCCGGCCTGGACACGCTGATCGTCGACAAGGACATGTCGCTGTGGTCCCTGGGCCAGATGTTCTTCGCCCTGAAGGACGTCACGGGCGGTGACGGCACCTCGCTGAACATGCCGATCTCCGGTTCCACCGGCGGCAACCTGGTCTGGGACAAGGCCAAGGTCAAGCAGCTAGTCGAGCAGCTGAAGAACGACGACAAGGTCACGGTCACCGACAACTGACCACAGCCGAAGGGCCCGGACGCGCCGTCCGGGCCCTTCGCCGTGCCCCTACGCCCTCCCGTGGGCCGGCACCGCCACATGCGGCAGCGCCGGCATCCCGTCCGCCCCGAGGAACTCCCGGCACAGCTCGTCGTACGCGCGCTTCGCGGCCGCCACCCCGGCCGGGCCCCGGCTGGTGACCAGCCGGCCGGATCCGCCGCTCACTCGTGTCGAACGCCGTCATGCGGTACCTCCTGCCGGGCCCTGCGGCTCCGTCTCGTCCAGATCCTCGTACAACGCGCCCAGCACCCGTCCCGTCGGCCCGCCCCCGGGCGAGAGTTCGGCCAGCCGCCAGCGGGGCAGCTCCGCCTCGGTCTCGGGCGGGAGGTCGCCGTCCGACGGGCCGTCCAGTCCGTACAGCACGCCGGACACGGTCTCCCGGGCGATCTCGCGGGCCAGCTCGCCCAGTTCGCCGGGCGTCAGTCCGAGCCGCAGCGCCCGCCGGACGCATGCGCTCGCCGGGCCGTCCTTCCGGTAGGCCTCGACCCAGGCGGGTGCCGCCGCGCTCCAGGCGTCGATGTCCTGCCACACCATGCGGAGGAACCGGTAGCGGGCCAGCTGCGGAAGGTCCTCCTCCGCCTCCGACTCGGCCCAGCCCGCGGCGTCGTCGGCCCCCAGCGCCTCGAACAGGGCGGTCAGCCGTTGGATGTCCGTCGTCATGGACCGCGAAGCTACGCCACCGCTCGCACCGCGTCCACGGGCTCCGGTGCGGCCCTCAGCCCCGGAAGTTACGTGCCAGCCAGGGGCTGAGCATCGTGCGCGGGACGAGTTCCCGGTACGTCTCGTCCCCGGGCAGGGGGACGACGAGCCACTGGCCGGGCGGGAAGAGCTTCCCCTTCACGAAGGCGGTGCCGCCGTACACGGAGCGCAGGAAGGCGGGCACGGAGTCGCGGGGCACGTCGTGGAACTCGACGCCGTCGACGGTGATCCGCGCGTCGTCCTCGGGGAAGAGCTGGACGGTGACGGCGGGCGCCCCGCCCAGCTCGACGAACGCCTCGTGGGGCAGCGAGCCGTCGGTGTCGAGGACCGTGAAGGCACCCGCCGAGGTGCGGCGGGAGGTCCGGTCGGCGCCGATGTCGTCGGTGACCGTCATCTCCAGGCCGTACGCGCGCGCGACCTCGCGGACCGCCGTGACGGCGGCCTCGGTGCTCGGCAGATGCGGATGTCCCATGCCGTCGATCATGCCCGAGCGGGCCGTGCGGCGGGTGTCGGTGCCCGGCCGTAGGCTGCGTTCCGTGGGCTGGGAACGGGAGGTTCCGATGAGCGGGACGACGACGGTGGCCGAGGTGAGGGCCGAACTCGCCGCGCTGGAGGACCCTCGGGCGCGGGCGGTCAACGAGCGGCACGGCGACGACCACGGGGTGAACCTCGGGAAGCTGCGCGCCCTGGCCAAACGGCTGAAGACCCAGCAGGAGCTGGCGGAGGAGCTGTGGGACACGGGCGACACCGCCGCCCGGCTGCTGGCCCTGCTGGTCTGCCGCCCGAAGGCCTTCGAGCGGGACCGGCTGGACGCCATGGTCCGCGAGGCGCGGGCTCCCAAGGTGCTGGACTGGCTCGTGAACTACGTGGTGAAGAAGAGCCCGCACGCGGAGGAGCTGCGCCTCGCCTGGTCCGCCGACCCCGATCCGGTGGTCGCCGCCGCGGGCTGGGCGCTGACGACCGAGCGGGTGGCGAAGCGGCCGGACGGACTGGACCTCGCCGCGCTGCTCGATGTGATCGAGGCGGAGCTGAAGGACGCCCCGGACCGGTTGCAGTGGGCGATGAACCACTGCCTGGCCCAGATCGGCATCTCCGACCCCGCGTACCGGGCGCGGGCCCGTGCCATCGGGGAGCGTCTGGAGGTCCTCAAGGACTACCCGACGCCCCGGGGCTGCACCTCTCCCTACGCCCCGGCCTGGATCGACGAGATGGTGCGCCGGAACGAAGGGGCGTAGTGCGCCTCACGGCACCAGCGGACGCGCGAAGCCCCGCCGCCGGGGCGTTCCGGGGCGGGGCTTCGGGGGCCGGTGGGCCGGTGCTACGGCAGGTTGCGCGCCATGACGATGCGCTGGACCTGGTTGGTGCCCTCGTAGATCTGGGTGATCTTGGCGTCGCGCATCATCCGCTCCACGGGGTAGTCCCGGGTGTAGCCGTAGCCGCCGAGGAGCTGGACGGCGTCGGTGGTGATCTCCATGGCGACGTCGGAGGCGAAGCACTTGGCCGCGGCGCCGAAGAAGGTGAGGTCGCCGTCGACGCGCTCGGACTTGGCGGCGGCGGAGTAGGTCAGCTGGCGGGCCGCCTCCAGCTTCATCGCCATGTCGGCGAGCATGAACTGCACGCCCTGGAAGTCGCCGATCGGCTTGCCGAACTGCTTGCGCTCCTGGACGTAGCCCTTGGCGTAGTCCAGGGCGCCCTGGGCGACGCCGAGCGCCTGGGCCGCGATGGTGATGCGGGTGTGGTCCAGGGTCTTCATCGCGGTGGCGAAGCCGGTGCCCTCCTCGCCGATCATGCGGTCGGCGGGGATGCGGACGTTGTCGAAGTAGACCTCGCGGGTCGGGGAGCCCTTGATGCCGAGCTTCTTCTCCGGGGCGCCGAAGGAGACGCCCTCGTCCGACTTCTCGACGACGAAGGCCGAGATGCCCTTGGAGCGCTTGGTCGGGTCGGTGACCGCCATGACCGTGTAGTACTCGGAAACGCCCGCGTTGGTGATCCAGCGCTTCACGCCGTTGAGCACCCAGAAGTCGCCGTCGCGGACCGCGCGGGTCTTCATGCCGGCCGCGTCGGAACCGGCGTCGGGCTCGGAGAGGCAGTACGAGAACATGCCCTGGCCCTTGGCCAGCGGGCCCAGGTACTTCTTCTTCAGGTCCTCGGAGCCGGAGAGGATCACCGGGAGCGAACCGAGCTTGTTGACGGCCGGGATCAGGGAGGAGGAGACGCAGGCGCGGGCCACCTCCTCGATCACGATGACGGTGGCGAGCGCGTCGGCGCCGGCGCCGCCGTACTCCTCCGGTACGTGGACCGCGTGCAGGTCGGCGGCGGTGAGGGCGTCCAGCGCCTCCTGCGGGAAGCGGGCCTCCTCGTCGACCGCGGCCGCGAACGGGGCGATCTTCGCCTCGACGAGCGCACGCACCGTCTCACGGAGCATGTCGTGCTCCTCGGCCGGACGGTACAGGTCGAAATCGGTCGAACCCGCCAAGACGCTCACTCCCCAAGCTGCTAACTACCGTTAAGTAACCCAATTTTAGGCGCCCGCCCCGGCCCCGGCATACGGACGCGGGCCGTGAGCTTCACGACAGCCGGAACGGGCCGGTCCAGGGGCCAGGACTATGCTCGTGCACCGCACGTCTGCCCGCATCTCACAGGAGCACGTTCATGGCCCTCAGGATCACTGTGATCGGCACCGGCTACCTCGGCGCCACCCACGCCGCGGCCATGGCAGAGCTGGGCTTCGACGTCCTGGGCCTCGACATCGTGCCCGAGAAGATCGAGCTGCTGTCGGCGGGCCGGGTGCCGATGTACGAACCCGGTCTGGAGGAGATCCTCCAGCGGCACGTCGCCGGCATCGAGGGCTCCACCGGACGGCTGCGGTTCACCACCTCGTGGGCCGAGGTCGCGGAATTCGGCGATGTGCACTTCGTCTGCACGAACACCCCGCAGAAGCAGGGCGAGTACGCCTGCGACATGAGCTACGTCGACAGCGCCTTCGACTCCCTGGCCCCCCTGCTCACGCGGCCGGCCCTGGTCGTCGGCAAGTCCACCGTGCCGGTGGGCTCGGCCGCCCGGCTCGCGGCGCGGCTGGCGGAGCTGGCCCCGGCGGGCGAGGGGGCGGAGCTGGCCTGGAATCCGGAGTTCCTGCGCGAGGGCTTCGCCGTCCGGGACACCCTGCACCCGGACCGGATCGTCGTGGGCGTGGAGAGCGAGCGCGCCGAGAAGCTGCTGCGCGAGGTGTACGCGGGGCCGATCGCGGAGGGCTCCCCCTTCGTGGTGACGGACTTCCCCACCGCCGAACTGGTGAAGACGTCCGCCAACTCCTTCCTCGCCACCAAGATCTCCTTCATCAACGCCATGGCGGAGGTCTGCGAGGCCGCCGACGGCGACGTGGTGAAGCTGGCCGAGGCCATCGGCCACGACGAGCGCATCGGGAACAAGTTCCTCCGGGCCGGCATCGGCTTCGGCGGCGGCTGCCTCCCCAAGGACATCCGCGCCTTCATGGCCCGCGCCGGCGAGCTGGGCGCCGACCAGGCCCTCACCTTCCTGCGCGAGGTCGACTCCATCAACATGCGCCGCCGCGGCCACATGGTGGAGCTGGCCCGCGAGGCCGTCGGCGGGAGCTTCCTCGGCTGCCGCGTCGCGGTGCTCGGCGCCACCTTCAAGCCGGACTCCGACGACGTGCGCGACTCCCCCGCGCTGAACGTCGCCGGCCAGATCCACCTCCAGGGCGGCCAGGTCACCGTCTTCGATCCCAAGGGCATGGACAACGCCCGCCGCCTCTTCCCCACCCTCGGCTACGCGGAGAGCGCCCTGGACGCGGTGCGCGGCGCCGACGTCGTGCTGCACCTGACGGAGTGGAGCGAGTTCCGCGCCCTCGACCCGGAGGCCCTGGGCTCCGTGGCCGGCCGGCGCGTCCTCCTGGACGGCCGCAACGCCCTGGACCCGGAGGTCTGGCGCGCGGCCGGCTGGACGTTCCGCGCGATGGGCCGCCCGAAGGCCTGACCCGGGCGCTCCCTCACCCGAAGGCCTGACCCGGGCGCTCGCTCAGCCGCGCCGCGCGCGGTAGGTCCGCATCTTGGCGCGCGCCCCGCACACCGACATCGAGCACCAGCGGCGGCGCCCGGCCGGGCTGCGGTCGTAGTAGGCCCACCGGCAGTCCGCCGCCTCGCAGGCCTTGAGCCGGGCCCAGGTGCCGTCGGCCGCGGCGGCGGCGACGGCGGCCGCGACCCGGGCCGTGAGCCCCGGCGGCTCCTCCACCGGCCGCAGCGCGATCCCGCCCGCCCCGTCCACGGCGACCCTCAGCGGCGCCTCGGCGAGCAGCCGGTCCAGCACGCACAGCGGGCTGTCGTCGGAGCAGTGGCCCGCGTGGGCCAGACAGGCCGCGCGCAGGGCCTCGCGCAGGGCGCGCGCCGCCGGCACCTCCGGCTCCGCGAGGGCGAAGGCGGCCCGTCCCTCCGCCGTGTCCAGGGCGTCCGCGCCGGTCTCGACGTCCAGGGTGTTGACCAGCGCTTCGACCAGCGCGAGTCCGCCCGGCGCGGAATCCCTCTCATTCATGGTTGCGACGTTACCTCTCGTACGGCAGCATGCAGTAACGGTTACCGGTTGAGCGACTTAAGCGGTAACCACCTCTCCGTCGTTCCGCCCGAGGAGGAAGCACCATGGCTCTGGCAACAGTGGGTTCCGTCGTCCTGGACTGCCCCGACCCCGTCGCCCTCGCGACCTTCTACGCCGCGCTGATCGGCGGCGAGGTCGAGCAGCAGGAGGGCTGGGTGGATCTCAGGGGCGGCGCCGGAGCGCCGCTCGCCTTCCAGACCGCACCCGGGTTCGTCCCGCCGAAGTGGCCGAGCCCGGACGCCTCGCAGCAGTTCCACCTGGATCTGACGGTGGAGGATCTGGACGCGGCCGAGCGCGAGGTGCTGGCGCTGGGCGCGACGGTCCTGGAGGCGGACGACCGGGAGCGGAGCTTCCGGGTGTACGCCGACCCGGCGGGGCACCCGTTCTGTCTCTGCGCCTGCTGAGGAGGCCTGGGGGCGACGCCCCGGTGGCTCAGGCCGCCGGGGCGTCCAGCTGCTCGATCGTGGCGTGCGAGGGGCCGCGCAGCGCCTGCTGCTCGCGGGCCACGTCCTCGGCGGCGCGCAGCACCCGTACGGCGTTGCGCCAGGTCAGCTTGGACAGGTCGGCGGCGGACCAGCCGCGGCCGAGGAGTTCGGCGATCAGGTTCGGGTAGCCGGCGACGCTCTCCAGGCCCTGCGGGAGGAACGCGGTGCCGTCGTAGTCGCCGCCGATGCCGATGTGGTCGATGCCCGCGACCTCGCGCATGTGGTCCAGATGGTCGGCGATGGTGGCCGCGGTGGCGACCGGACGCGGGTGGGCCGCCTCGAACGCGGCGTGCAGCTTCATCGCGCGCTCGGTGGTGTCCAGCTGGTGCAGCCCGTGGGCGCGCAGGTTCTCGTCGGCGGCCTTCGTCCAGGCGACGGCCTCCGGCAGGACGAACTTCGGCACGAAGGTGGCCATGGCGATCCCGCCGTTGGCCGGCAGCAGGGCGAGGACGTCGTCGGGGATGTTGCGCGGGTGGTCGCAGACGGCCCGCGAGGACGAGTGCGAGAACATCACCGGTGCGACGGTGGTGGCGAGCGCGTCGCGCATCGTGGTCGCGGCGACGTGCGAGAGGTCGACCAGCATGCCGGTGCGGTTCATCTCGCGGACGACCTCGTGGCCGAACGGGGAGAGCCCGCCGACGCCCGGCTCGTCCGTCGCGGAGTCCGCCCAGGCGATGTTGTCGTTGTGGGTGAGCGTCATGTAGCGGACGCCCAGCGCGTACAGACCCCGCAGGGTGCCCAGCGAGTTGTGGATGGAGTGACCGCCCTCGGCCCCCATCAGGGAGGCGATCCGGCCCTCGGCGCGGGCCGTCTCCATGTCGTCGGCCGTCAGGGCGCGCCGCAGGTCGGCCGGATAGCGGCCGAGCAGTTCGGCGACGACGTCGATCTGCTCCAGCGTGGCGGCCACGGCGTCGTCGCCGGCCAGGTCGGAGCGTACGTACACGGACCAGAACTGGGCACCGACGCCCCCGGCCCGCAGCCGGGGGAGGTCGGTGTGCAGATGGGCCGACTGGTCGGTGGCGATGTCGCGGGCGTCCAGGTCGTAGCCGACCTGTTCGCGCAGCGCCCACGGGAGGTCGTTGTGACCGTCCACCACGGGGTACTCCGCGAGGAGTGCGCGCGCCTCTGCCGACCGGTCCATCGCCGTCCTACTTTCCGAAGCCGAAGGAGTCGGCGCCCCGGACCTTGCTCCGCAGGCGCTTGCCCTTCTCGGTGGCCTGGCCGTTCAGGTCCGAGAGGAACTCCGTCATCCTCGCCCGCAGCTCCTCGTCGTGCGCGGCGAGCATCCGGACCGCCAGCAGTCCGGCGTTGCGCGCGCCCGCGATGGAGACGGTGGCGACCGGGATGCCGGCGGGCATCTGGACGATGGACATCAGGCTGTCCATGCCGTCCAGGTACTTCAGCGGGACGGGGACGCCGATGACGGGCAGCGGGGTGACGGAGGCGAGCATGCCGGGCAGGTGCGCGGCGCCGCCGGCGCCCGCGATGATCGCCCGGAGTCCGCGGCCGGCCGCCTCCTCGCCGTACGCGATCATCTCGCGCGGCATGCGGTGGGCGGAGACGACGTCGACCTCGTACGGGATCTCGAACTCGTCCAGGGCCTCGGCCGCGGCTTCCATGACGGGCCAGTCGGAGTCCGAGCCCATGACGATGCCGACGACCGGGGCGGTGGAGGCGGGGGAGGTCATTCGGTGATCGTTCCTCGCAGGTAGTCGGCCGCGTGCCGGGCGCGCTCGCGCACGTCCGCCAGATCGTCGCCGTAGGTGTTGACGTGGCCGACCTTGCGGCCGGGCTTCACGTCCTTGCCGTACATGTGGATCTTGAGCTGCGGGTCCCGGGCCATGCAGTGCAGATAGCCCTGGTACATGTCCGGGTAGTCGCCGCCCAGGACGTTGCACATGACCGTCCAGGGGGCGCGCGGGCGCGGGTCGCCGAGCGGGAGGTCGAGGACGGCCCGGACGTGGTTGGCGAACTGCGAGGTGATCGCGCCGTCCTGGGTCCAGTGCCCGGAGTTGTGCGGCCGCATGGCCAGTTCGTTGACCAGAATGCCGGGCTTCCCGTCGGGTCCGCGGGTCTCGAAGAGTTCGACGGCGAGGTGGCCGACGACGCCCAGCTCGGCCGCGATGCGCAGCGCGAGCTGCTGGGCCTCGCCCGCCAGGGTCTCGTCGAGCTCGGGGGCCGGGGCGATGACCGTGTCGCAGACGCCGTCGACCTGGACGGACTCGACGACCGGGTAGGCCACGGCCTGGCCGTGCGGCGAGCGGACGATGTTGGCCGCCAGCTCCCGTACGAAGTCGACCTTCTCCTCGGCGAGGACCGGGACGCCGGCCCGGAAGGGCTCGGCCGCGTCCGCCTCGGAGCGGACCACCCAGACACCCTTGCCGTCGTAGCCGCCGCGCACGGTCTTGAGGATGACGGGGAAGCCCCCGGTCTCCTCGGCGAAGGCCGCGGCGTCGGCCGGGTCCTCCACGATGCGGTGGCGGGGGCAGGGCGCGCCGATCTCGGTGAGCTTCGCGCGCATCACCCCCTTGTCCTGGGCGTGCACCAGCGCGTCGGGGCCGGGGCGCACGGGGATGCCGTCCGCCTCCAGGGCCCGCAGGTGCTCGGTGGGCACGTGCTCGTGATCGAAGGTGATCACGTCGCAGCCGCGCGCGAAGGCGCGCAGCGTGTCCAGGTCGCGATAGTCGCCGACGACGACTTCGCCCACCACCTGGGCCGCCGAGTCCTGAGCGGTGTCACTGAGGAGCTTGAACTTGATGCCGAGGGGGATGCCCGCCTCGTGGGTCATACGGGCGAGCTGTCCGCCACCGACCATGCCGACTACCGGGAACGTCACCCGTCCAGGGTATCCGCACGCCGCGGAGGCGCCCGACGAAGCCCTCGGGATACGGAGGCGGGCAGTCCGGGTGGCGGCTGTCACAGCCTCGCCACACCTGTACCGGGACTCACGGGCGGCCGACGGATCCCCTGGTTAGCATGGCTGGGTTGACGGAACACCGAGCGGAACCGACAGACGGGCTGAACGAGACCATGAGCGAACGGGGCGCACTGCGGGCGCGGCTGGAGCTGCTGGCCCGGGAGGTCGCCAAGTTCGGCGTGGTCGGCGCGGTCGGCCTGGTCGTGAACATCGCCGTGTCCAATCTGCTGTGGCGCTACACGGACATCCCGACGGTGCGCGCGGGCCTGCTGGCGACGTTCGTCGCGATCCTCTGCAACTACGTCGGTTTCCGCTACTGGACGTACCGGGACCGCGACAAGTCCGGCCGCACCCGTGAGCTGACGCTGTTCCTGCTGTTCAGCGCGGTGGGTGCGGTGATCGAGACCGGTGTGCTGTACGCGGCGACGTACTGGTTCGGCTGGGACACCCCGGTCCAGAGCAATGTCTTCAAGGTCCTCGGCATCGGGATCGCGACGCTGTTCCGCTTCTGGTCCTACCGGACCTGGGTCTTCCGGGCGCTGCCCGCCAAAGAGTCCGCGCTGAGCCCCGCCGCCGAGGAGCCCGCGCGCGCCGCCGGGCCCGTGCAGGTCCCGGGTCCCGCACCGGCCGCGGTCGTCCGCGTCGAGGCGGACACCGCCCGGCGGTAGGCCTCCGCCCCAGCCGTCCCGGACCGCCCGGGTCACCTCACCGGGCGTTCCGGTTCCTTCCGGGGCAGGGCCACCTGGCTGAGGAAGAGCGCGAAGACCGGCGGCTGCTGCTGGAGCAGTTCCAGCCGTCCGCCGTCCGCCTCCGCGAGGTCGCGGGCCACGGCGAGGCCGATGCCCGTGGAGTTGCGGCCGCTGATGGTCCGCTCGAAGATCCGCGCGCCGAGGTCCGCCGGGACGCCCGGCCCCTCGTCCGTCACCTCGATGACCGCCTGGTTCCCGGTGACCCGGGTGCGCAGCGCGACCGTGCCCCCGCCGTGCATGAGCGAGTTCTCGATCAGCGCGGCCAGCACCTGGGCGACCGCGCCGGGGGTGCCGACGGCGCTCAGTCCGTGCTTGCCGGAGCAGACGATGGCCCGGCCCTCGCTGCGGTAGGCCGGGCGCCACTCCTCGATCTGCTGCTTGACGATCTCGTCCAGGTCGAAGACGACGGCGGAGCCGGTGCGCGGGTCCCGGGCGTTGGTGAGGAGCCGCTGGACGACGTCGGTGAGCCGCTCGACCTGGGTGAGGGCGATGTTCGCCTCCTCCTTGACGGTGTCCGGGTCGTCGGTGACGGAGATCTCCTCGATCCGCATGGAGAGCGCGGTGAGGGGGGTGCGGAGCTGGTGGGAGGCGTCGGCGGCGAGCCGGCGCTCGGCGGTGAGCATCCGCGCGATCCGTTCGGCGGAGGCGTCCAGGACGTCGGCGACCCGGTCCAGCTCCGGCACCCCGTAGCGCTTGTGGCGCGGGCGGGGGTCGCCCGAGCCCAGCCGTTCCGCCGTCTCGGCGAGGTCGGTGAGCGGGGAGGCCAGCTTGTTGGCCTGGCGTACGGCGAGGAGCACGGCGGAGACGATGGCCAGCAGCGCCACCGCGCCGATGATCAGCAGGGTGCGGCCGACCTCGCGGGTGACGGCGGAGCGGGACTCCTCGACCGTGACCCGTTCGCCGTGCTCGCCCTCCTCGGTGGCGCTGATCACACTGCCGGTGGGGCGGTCGCCGACCTCGATCGGGGCGCGGCCGGGCATCTTGACCAGGGCGTAGCGGGTGTCGTCGATCTGCTCGGCGAGCACCCCGGGGTTGATGCGCTCGGCACCGAGCAGCCGGCTCTCGATCACGCTGATCAGCCGCAGGGCCTCGGAGTCCACGCTCTCCTGGGCGCTGGTACTGATGGTGCGGGTCTCGACGATGACGAGGGAGACGCCGAAGACGGCGATCACCACGAGGACCACGGCGAGGGTGGAGTTGATCAGGCGTCGGCGCATGGCGGCCTCTGTACGTCAGCTCGTGCGGAACCGGTGCGCGTCAGCTCTTCTCGAAGCGGAAGCCGACGCCGCGGACCGTGGCGATGTAGCGGGGGTTGGCGGCGTCGTCGCCGAGCTTCTTGCGCAGCCAGGAGATGTGCATGTCGAGGGTCTTGGTCGACGACCACCAGGTGGTGTCCCAGACCTCGCGCATCAGCTGGTCACGGGTGACGACCCGGCCGGCGTCCCGGACGAGGACCCGCAGCAGGTCGAATTCCTTGGCGGTGAGCTGCAGTTCCTCCTCGCCCATCCAGGCACGGTGGGACTCGACGTCGATCCGGACGCCGTGGGTGGCGGGCTGCGGGGCGGGCTCGGCGGAGCCGCGGCGCAGCAGGGCCCGGACCCGGGCGAGCAGTTCGGCCAGCCGGAAGGGCTTGGTGACGTAGTCGTCCGCGCCGGCGTCGAGGCCGACGACCGTGTCCACCTCGTCGGCGCGGGCGGTCAGCACCAGCACCGGGACGGTGTGGCCCTCGGCACGGAGCCTGCGGGCGACCTCCAGGCCGTCCATCCCCGGCAGCCCCAGGTCGAGCACGACCAGATCGATGCCGCCCTGGAGTCCGGCGTCGAGCGCGGTCGGGCCGTCTTCGCGGACCTCGACCTCGTATCCCTCCCGCCGCAGGGCGCGGGCCAGCGGTTCCGAGATGGATGCGTCGTCCTCGGCGAGCAGTACACGGGTCATGGACTGATGGTAGTCCGCGGACGCGAGAAGGAGTGAGGTGATCGGGAAGGCCTGCGGGTCCGCGCTCGACTGGCGCTCAGACCTTCGAACAGGGGAGTGTGGACACCCTCTGGCCTGTGATCCATCTCTCAAGTCCTGTTATTTCGCCTTCTGTCGTGCCGTATGGTGTTCGGACGCCTGTTGCACGACTCAAGGACCCTTGGGCAGCTGTTGACGCCCGGGGTCCTTGTGCGTGCGGGGGCCGGTACCCGCCGGCCCGGAAACAACCAGTGAATGACCTGTGGGCCGGGCCCGGGACACCGACGAGGGTGTGTCCGGGCGTGGATCCCGGCGCGGTGGGCGTACCCGCGCCGGTGCCGGCCTCCCCCCACCGGGCGCGTACCGCTCACGAGCGACGCGTCCCGAGCACACAAGGATCGATCATGGCGTCCAGCCTGACGAAGGACCCGGCGAGCACCGCGGGCGGCGAGAAGACCTTCTTCGGCCACCCCCGCGGCCTGGCCACGCTCTTCATGACCGAGATGTGGGAGCGGTACAGCTTCTACGGGATGAAGGCGCTGCTCCCGCTCTATCTGATCGCGCCCGGCGGCCTGCACATGAACGCCACCACCGCGACGGCCATCTACTCCGCGT
Source organism: Streptomyces sp. NPDC057682 (assembly GCF_042799575.1). NCBI lineage: Bacteria > Bacillati > Actinomycetota > Actinomycetes > Kitasatosporales > Streptomycetaceae > Streptomyces > Streptomyces sp. NPDC057682. The sequence continues at coordinate 49,550 of NZ_JBHVIN010000022.1, forward strand.
ACATGTCGATGGTCTATCTGCTGACCATGCCGGGCGGCTGGGTGGCCGACCGCTTCTGGGGGCCGCGCAAAACGGTCGCCATCGGCGGCGCCGTCGTCATCCTCGGCCACATCACCCTCGCGGTGCCGAACTCGGGGAGCTTCTTCGCGGGCCTGGCGTTGGTCGCGCTCGGCTCCGGGCTGCTGAAGGCCAACATCTCCACGATGGTCGGCCACCTCTACAAGGGGCCGGAGGACCCGCGCCGCGACGGCGGGTTCACGCTCTTCTACATCGGCATCAACATCGGCGCGTTCCTCGCCCCGCTCTCCATCGGCACGGTCGGCGAGAAGGTCAACTGGCACTTCGGGTTCGCGCTCGCCGCGATCGGCATGGCGCTGGGCCTCGCCCAGTTCATGCTGGGCACCCGCCACCTGAGCCCGCAGAGCAGCGTCGTCACCACCCCGGCGACGGAGGAGCAGAAGCGCTCGGCCCTGCGCAAGGGCATGATCTGGCTGATCGTCGCCGTCGTCCTGTACGGCCTGCTCGGCATCACCGGGAACTTCTCCGACTGGGCCACCGTGCCGCTGAGCATCGCCGGACTGGTCATCCCGATCACCGTCCTGGCCCGGATGAAGCGGGACAAGGAGCTGACGGCCACCGAGCAGTCCAAGCTCTCGGGCTACATCTGGTTCTTCGTCGTCGCCGCCGTCTTCTGGATGATCTACGACCAGAACGGTTCGACCCTGTCGATCTTCGGTGAGAACTCGACGACGAACACCCTGTTCGGGTTCGACTTCCCGACCTCCTGGTACCAGTCGCTGAACCCGATCTTCGTGATGGCGATGGCCCCCGTGCTCGCCTCGGGGTGGCTGTGGCTGAACAAGCGGGGCAAGGAGCCGAGCACCGCGGTCAAGTTCGCCTCCAGCCTGGTGCTGATCGGCGTCTCCTTCGCCGTGTTCCTGATCCCGCTGATCGACACGGCGGCCAACGGCGGCAAGGTCAGCCCGATGTGGCTGGTGGCGATCTACTTCGTCCAGACCGTCGCCGAGCTGTGCCTCTCCCCCGTCGGCCTTTCGGTCACCACGAAGATGGCCCCGGCGAAGTACGGCTCCCAGATGATGGGCGTCTGGTTCCTCGCGGTCACCGCGGGCGACTCGCTGACCGGGCTGCTCACCGCTCCGCCGGTCGGTGTCGACCTGGACACGACGGGGGCCGTCGCCTTCGAGGTGATCCTCGCCGTGATCGCCGGTGTCGGCATCTGGATGTCGCGCAGGAGCATCGCCCGGCGGATGGGCGACGTGAGCTGAGAAGCCCGTTTCTCCGCGCACGAAGGGCCGTCGCACCGTTTCCGCGGTGCGGCGGCCCTTCGCCGTACGGGTTACCCGGTCCGGGTCACCGGCCCGAGCGCAGCCGGCGCCACGGGGTGAAGGTGAACACCGCACCGCCCAGCAGGATCGCCGTGCCGGCGACCAGGCCGAGCGCGCGCAGCGCCCCGTTGTCCTCGGCGCCGGTGGCGGCCAGACCGCCGCCGGAGGCCGTGCCGCCGCCCGCCGCACCGCCGGAGGCCGCGTCGCCGCCGCCCGCCGCGCCGCCTTCCTGGGCGGTGGTGTCGAGCTCCAGCGAGGCCTGGACCGCGCCCTTGACCTTGCAGGTGATCGGAATCTTCGCGCTGCCCAGGGTGACGTCGATCTGCAGGGTGCCGGGCGTGAGCGTCGACTTCCCGGAGGCACCCGGCTTGTACGTACCGGTCATGTCGGGCAGGTTGACCGGCTTGCCCTTGGTCAGCGGCTCCGGGTTGCCCGGACCCGCGGCGTTGACGAAGCCCTTGTCGGCACCGCCGACGACGATCTTCATCGACGGCTTCAGCGCGCCCGCCGGCAGATCGGCCGGGCTGTCCATGACGCCCTTGGCGGTCTTGACCGTGAGCGCGTAGCTGCCGCCGCTCTTCTTGGCGTTGATCGTCACCTTGGAGGCGATGTCGGCCGGTCCGGGCGACTCGCAGGCGAAGTGGACGGAGACCTCCTTGCCCGGGAAGTCGGTGGCCCCGCCGGACCCGCCGGTCGTCCCGCCGGAGGTGGTGCCGCCCGCCGTCGTGCCGCCGCTCGTGGTGCCGCCGGTGGTCGTGCCCCCGGAGGTGGTGCCGCCCGCGGTGGTCCCGCCGGCCGTGGTGCCGCCGGCCGTCGTCCCTCCGGCGGTCGTCCCGCCGTCCGTGGTGCCGCCGGCGGTCGTGCCGCCCGCCGTGGTGCCGCCGGTGGTGCCCCCGCCGCCGTCGGTGACCTTGATCGTCGCACCGGGCTGGACGGTCTCCTTGGGCGTGCACTTGGTGTCCGTGGAGACGGGCCAGGAGACGTTGAGCGTGTAGGCGTCCGGAGTCAGCGTCAGCTCGCCCGCCTTCTCCAGCTTCAGCGACCCCTTCATGTCCGACATGACCATCGGGCTGTTCTTGGGGATGGCCGGATTCTGCCGGGGCCCCTCCATCTTCAGGTCCCCGGTGGCGGCGCCGCCCAGCTTGATGATCCCGGACGGCTTGACCGTGTCCTTGTTGAGGTCGATGACGTCGGGATTGTTGGAGGCGGGCTGGAGCGTCTTCCACACGACCTCGACGGTGTCGCCGACCTTGGCCTCGGCGGGCGCGGTCAGCTGCACTTTCGTGGTGCCCTGGATGGGCGGCAGCTGGGAGACGGCCGGCGGCACGCACTCCGTCTTGAACGAGATGTCGGCGGCCTGGGCCGGGCTCGCGGCCAGCAGCATGCCCGCCCCGCCGATCATCATCGCGACTCCCGCCGCGACCGTCCTGCGTTGCGTACTCACGAATGTCCCTTCGTCGTCGGTCTGTGCTCTGACGGTGCGGATTCAGGGGTGAACCACGGCAGGGCCGCCGTGGTGGTGCCGTCCGGCGGGGCGTCCGGTGCGGGCCCGGGGGTCCGGGCGCCGCGCGGTTTCGACAGCCGGGCGCGCACTCCGGCGCGCGTGGAGGTGCGCCGTCCGCGGCGGCCCGCTCCCTGTCCGGAGCGGGGCCGGACCTTGTCGACGACCGCCATGCCGATCCGGAAGACGGCCGCGGGCACCACCAGGCAGAGCAGGATCCAGAAGAGCGTCACGCCCCACGGGCGGCCGACCCCCCAGGGCTGTTCGGCCAGCACCTTCGTGCCGTACTTCACGGAGATCTGGTAGTCGCCGTGGGCCCCCGCCGACAGTTCGACGGGCAGCTCGACCAGCGCCTTGCGGCCGGGCTCGACGGTGCCGCGCCACTGCCGGTCCTCCCACTGGGGGGCGTAGACGCCGTGCGAGACGCCGAGCCGGAAGACCGGGTCCTTGACCGGGGCGGAGCCCAGATTGCCGACGGTGAAGACGAGCCGGCGCGCGGGCGGGGCGCCGAACCAGGTGAGCAGTCCGCTGTCCCCCTCCAGCCGGGTGGCGGCGAGGACGGCGAGCCTGCCCTCCCCCGACTCCTTCGGCAGCGCGGCGACGGGATGGCCCGCGACCACGAACGGGGCGTCGGCCAGGGCCTGTTCCCCGGTGACCGTGGCGACATGGACGACGCACGGGCAGGGCGCGGGCGGCTCGGCGACCGGCAGCTTCTTGGTGAAGCCGCCCTTCTTGTCGGTGGTGACGGCCCGGCCGTCGCCGTTGGCGCAGGAGTTCGTCCCGCCGATCACCCCGCGCGCCGGGGTGGACTGCCCGCAGATCAGCATCATCAGCAGGGTGTCGGGCCGCCAGCCCGTGCCCCTGACGGTGACCTCGCCGCCCTTGCCCGCCTGCTTCTGGGAGAGCGTGAGCGCCGGTTTCGGGTCGGCCGCCGCGGCGTGCGGCGCGGCGGCCAGCAGGGCCGGCAGGAGTACGGCCAGCAGGGCGGCGGCCAGGGCCGCCGCCCGGGGCCGTGCGGTCCGGGGCGTCGCCGGCCCGCCGTGCCGCCGCGCGCTTTCGGTCCGTCGAGTCACGATTCCGCTCCCGCCTTCACCAGGTGCCTCTCGTCGGAATGCTGTCGGGGGTCCGGACCGGGGTCCCGCCCCGGACCGTCGGGGTCGGGGTCCTTCCGTCGCCGGACGCGGCGCCGCAGGACGTACCCACCCCCGGCGACGGCGGCCAGGAGCGCCGCCGCGCCCGCGGCCGGCCACGGGACGAAGAGCGCGGAGGCCGCCGCCTCGGCGTGCGCGCCGCCCGCCGCCGTGACCCGCAGCCGCACGGTGACCGAGTCCAGGGCCGGGGCGTCCCGCCACGGTTCGCTGAGCCTCACCCGCTGACCGGGCAGCAGTTCCACCGGCAGCGTGCGGGCGCCGCGCCGCAGCAGCGGCCCGAACACCCCGTCCGCCTCGACGGCCAGCCGGGGCACCAGGACGGCGTTGCCCCGGTTGACCAGCGTGTAGTGGACGGCCCCCCGGGAGACCGTCACGTCCTCCGCGGTGAGCGCGGCGAGCGTCGGGCCGCCGACGCGCAGCTGCACCCGTACGCCCACCGCGCGTCCGCCGCTCTCGGCGACGACGGCGCCCGGATGGTCACCGGGCAGCGCGTCCTCGGGCACGGTGAAGGAGACCGGGACGTCGGCCCGGGTGCGGGCGGGCACGGTCACCTCGGTGCGCGCCGTCCGCAGCCACGCCCCGGTGCCGGTGGAACCGTGCGCGCCGCGTACGGCGAAGCCGCCGTCCTCCGTGTTGTACGCGTCGGCCCCGCGCAGCCGTACGGTCACCGGCTCCGTCCCCGGGTTGAGGATCGACAGCCGGTCCTGGAGGACGCTGCCGGGCAGGCCCTCCAGATAGAAGGAGGGCCGGGCGTCGTCCGGCGCCGTGCCGTCCGAGGCGGGCACCGCCGTCCAGGCCGGACCGGCCGGGCGCGGCGAGGCGCCCGCCGGGCCGGCCGGAGCGAGGACGCACCCCAGCGCGACGAGCAGCGGCAGGACCAGGCGGATGACGTGACCGGACGGCGGCGGCATGGGCGGCTCCCTCGGGCGTGACGGCGGCGGTTCGCGCGGGGATCAGCCGGTGGCCCGCTGTCCGCGCCGGGTCAGCCAGAGGACACCGGCCGCACCGGTCAGCAGCACCGTGCCGCCGAGGGTGCCGAGCGCCACCGCCGAGTCCATCGGCCCGGTCTTGGGCAGCGCGTCGCCGCCGGTGTCGGCGGCGGCGCCGCCCGCCGCGGTGACGTCCAGGCTGAGCGAGGGGCCCGGGTTGTTGGACGGGGTGCAGGTCGTCGTCGTACCGAGCGCCTTGATGGTGAGCACTCCGGCGGTGAAGTCGACCTTGCCGCTCTTCTTCGGGGTGTACGTCCCCGAGAGGTCGTTGATCTTGATGGGGCTGTTGGCGGGGATCGCGGCGGAGTTGGCGGGGCCGGAGACCCGGACCTCCCCCGGGTCGGCGCCGCCGACCTTGATCACCGCGCTGGGGTTCATCGCGCCCTTGCCCAGTTCGACCGGGCTGGAGGAGACGCCCTTCTGGAAGGACATGGTCAGCTTGTAGCCGCCGTCGCTCCTGACGCTCTTGATGTCGATCGGCGACACGGCGGCCTTGTCCCCGATCGGTGTCTTGCACTGGTAGTTGACGTCGACGACCGTCGCGTGGGCGGTGGGCGCGGCCAGCAGCACCGACGCACCCGCCAGTCCGGACGCCAGCGCGAGAGCTGTTCGCTTCTGGTACGACACCTCGAATTCCCCTCAGGCCGGGAGTCGCCCGCGCCGCTCCTGGCGGCACCATAAACTGACGACACATCAGATTGGGCGCTCAAGGTACGCCCGGGGCCTTGTGGAGGGAAGACAAAGAGCGCGCCGATCCGGCGCGCTCTTCGCGGGGGTGTCGTGGAGGCCGCGGCGGACGGGGCGCCGCCCAGGCCCTAGGCGGGGGCGGCCAGCTCCGCCCAGACGGTCTTGCCGGGCTCGCCCGGGACGCGGACGACGCCCCAGTCCAGGCAGAGCCGCTGCACGATGAACATGCCGTGGCCGCCGGGCCGGCCGGCCCGGTGCGGGGTCCGGGGCGCGGGCTGTCCGGCGCCGCCGTCGGTCACCTCGACCCGCAGGGCCTTCGGCAGCCGGGCGATCCGCAGCTCGTCGGGACCGTCCGCGTGCAGACAGGCATTGGTGACCAGCTCCGAGACGACCAGCAGGACGTCCTCGGCGGCGGCCCGGCGGTCGGCGGTCGACGCGGGCAGCCAGCCCCAGTCGTGGAGGGCCTGACGGGCGAAATCACGGGCCGTCGGCACGATGCCGCCGGTCAGCCGCAGCGACAGCGTCCGCCACTGCCGCTCGGCGGAGTCGGCGGAGGCCGCGCCGGCGTCCACGTCCGCACGCGGGCCCGCGTCGGCGCGCGCACCCACGCCCGCGCCGTCCGGCTCGCGGCCGAGGTCGCCCGGCGGATGCTGCCGGGTGGTGCTCATCAGCGCTTCACCTCACCGATTCACCATGTCGCCATTGGAGATACGAATACGAGTACTGCTGGGAACTACGCATACTGCTGGCCCTACGGATACCTCTGGGACACGGACACCGGCACCGCGCGGACACGTGTCCCGCCGCCCGGCCCGCCGGGGTGTCTCCTGCCCGACGGAATCGTGACAACACCCACTTCGTCCTCGCGGATCACGTGACGAGGGCGACAGGAGGGGCGCCCGGGGTGCCGGCACGGGACACCTCAGGTGTCCAGGGCCTCTTCCAGGGAGTCATGGACGGTGAAGACCGCCTCGGCCCCGGTGATCTCGAAGACCCGCGCCACCACCGGCAGCATTCCGGCCAAATGGACCCCTCCCCCGGCCGCCTCCGCCTTCAGGCGGGCACCGAGCAGCACGTTCAGCCCGGTGGAATCACAGAATTCGAGGCGCGAGCAGTCGACCACGAGGCGCACGCGCCCCTCGTCGATCGCGTGCTCCAAGGGCTCGCGCAGCAGATCGGCCGTGTGGTGATCGAGCTCACCGACCGGCGTCACCACCTCGCTGCGGCCCTCGGTCCGGGCCTCGACCTGAAGCCGCCCCCGGTTCGCGCTGCCGACCGTCCCGCGGTCCATGCCCGTCCCTCTTCGCCTCGTCACTGTCTGCATCACTGCGCATGCAGATGCGTTGCAGCTGTCGCTGACGTTGCTGAAACCCTACGCGTTCCCTGCGCCACGCGGTAGCGGAAGACCTCAACAAACCGGACATTTAGCGTCAATTGGTGGTTGTGAGGGGCCGCAAGGACCGGGTAAGGGTAGAGGGACACCCACAACACGGCCGGCTTCGGAGGCGCCGCTTCACCGCAGGAACACGTATGGGCATCGGCAGCCATATGCCGAGAACGATGGAGGAGACCATGTCACCCCGGCTCGACGGACCGCGTACCCACGACGCGACGTCGGCATGTCCTCAGGGACTGACCGCATCAGACTCCCCTGCCGCGACCGTCCAGGACGCCGCGCGCACCCGCACCACCCGTCACGACCGTGACGCCGACCACGCCGGCACCCCCCACGACGCCGGCACCGCGACCGACGGTCTCGAAGGACTTCCCGAGATACCGCCCTACACCGAGGTGGGGCCGCTGGACGCCAGGGCGTTGTCGAAGACGCTCTTCGCCCGGCTCGAATCCCTCGAAGAGGGCACGCACGAGTACTCGTACGTACGCAACACGCTCGTCGAACTGAACCTCGCGCTGGTCAAGTTCGCCGCCTCCCGGTTCCGCTCGCGCAGCGAGCCGATGGAGGACATCATCCAGGTCGGCACGATCGGCCTGATCAAGGCGATCGACCGCTTCGAGCTGAGCCGGGGCGTCGAGTTCCCGACCTTCGCGATGCCGACCATCATCGGCGAGATCAAGCGCTTCTTCCGCGACACCAGCTGGTCCGTGCGCGTCCCGCGCCGCCTGCAGGAGCTGCGGCTGGACCTGGCCAAGGCGGGCGACGAGCTCGCCCAGCAGCTGGACCGCTCGCCCACCGTGGGCGAGCTCGCCGACCGCCTCGGCCTCACCCACGACGAGGTCGTCGAGGGCATGGCCGCGAGCAACGCGTACACCGCGAGTTCGCTGGACGCCAAGCCCGAGGAGGACGAGACCGAGGGCGCGCTGGCCGACCGGCTCGGCTACGAGGACCACGGACTCGAAGGCATCGAGTACGTCGAGTCCCTGAAGCCGCTGATCGCCTCGCTGCCCGGCCGCGACCGCCGGATCCTCTCGCTCCGCTTCGTCGCCAACATGACGCAGTCGGAGATCGGCGAGGAGCTCGGCATCTCGCAGATGCATGTGTCACGGCTGCTCTCCCGCACGCTGGTCAGGCTCCGCAAGGGGCTGACCCTGGAGGAGTGAGCGCGCTCCCCCGACGGACCGAGGACCTGCCCCGCCGGGCGGGTCCTCGCCGCGTTTCCGGCTCCTCAGCCCCCGTACGGCGCGACCACGCGCTTCCCGCCGCGCCAGACCTCGTGGACGAGCGGCACCCCCGGCCGGTAGGCGAGGTGGACGGGGCTCGGCGCGTCGAGCACCACCAGGTCGGCGCGGGCGCCGGGGGCGATCCGCCCGATGTCCTCGCGGCGCAGCGCCGCCGCGCCGCCCGCGGTGGCGGACCAGAGCGCCTCGTCGGGGGTCATGCCCATGTCGCGGACGGCGAGGGCGATGCAGAAGGGCAGCGAGGAGGTGAACGAGGAGCCGGGGTTGCAGTCGGTGGAGAGCGCGACGGTGGCCCCGGCGTCCAGCAGCCGGCGGGCGTCGGGCCAGGCGGCCCGGGTGGAGAACTCGGCCCCCGGCAGCAGCGTGGCGACGGTCGACGACTGGGCGAGGGCGTCCACGTCGGCGTCCGTGAGGTGCGTGCAGTGGTCGGCGGATGCGGCGTCGAGCTCCACGGCGAGCTGCACGCCGGGCCCGTGGCCGAGCTGGTTGGCGTGCACCCGGGGGTGGAGCCCCCGGGCCCGGCCCGCGGTCAGGATCTCCCGGGCCTGGTCGCCGTCGAACGCGCCCCTCTCGCAGAAGACGTCGATCCACCGGGCGTACGGGGCGCAGGCGTCGAGCATCGGGCCGGTGACCAGGGCGACGTACCCGGCCGGGTCGTCCGCGTGGTCCGGGGGCACGATGTGCGCGCCGAGGAAGGTGACCTCGTCGGTGTGGCGGGCCGCGATGCGCAGCGCGCGGGCCTCGTCCTCGACGGTGAGCCCGTAGCCGGACTTGGTCTCGAACGTGGTGGTGCCCTGGCGCAGCGCCTCGGCGAGATAGCGGGTGACGTTGGCGTCGAGCGCCTCGTCGGTGGCGGCGCGGGTGGCGGCGACGGTGGTCCTGATCCCGCCCGCGCTGTAGGGGCGGCCGGACATCCGGGCGTGGAACTCCTGGGTCCGGTCGCCCGCGAAGACCAGGTGGGAGTGGGAGTCGACGAAGCCGGGGATCACGGCCCGGCCGCCCGCGTCGACGGCGTTGTCGGTGGCGGGTGCTTTGCTTGACTCACCGGTCCAGACGACGCGGTCGCCCTCGATGACGACGGCCGCGTCCCGGATCGGTGCCAGGGGGGAATCACCGCCGAGGGAGGGGTCGTTGGTGATGAGTTCGGAGATGTGGGTGAAGGCGGTCGTCGTCATCGGGGTGCTGCTCTCCTTGCTGACGGTCGGCGGGGCCGGGCGGCTGCTCAGCGGTGCAGGGCCGCGACGGCCTCCGCGAGTGCGCGGGGGACGTCCGGGACCAGCGTGTGCCGTCCGTCGCGCACGAGGTGGCGCCCTGCGACCACGGTGTGGCGCACATCGGCCGCGGAGGCGGCGAATACGGCCGCTTCGGCTGCCAGCCGGGGCACCGGTCCCGCCGTTCTGACGGAGTCCATGGCCACGGTGACCAGATCGGCGGGGGCGCCCGGTTCGAGGACGCCCGCGTCGGGCCGGCCGAGGGCGGCGTGGCCGTCGGCGGTGGCGGCGCGCAGCAGGGCGGCGGCGGTCCAGTGGCCGCGGGCCCGGGTGCGCAGGCGCTCGTTCAGCTCCATCGCGCGGGCCTCCTCGAAGAGGTCGATCACGGCGTGGCTGTCGCTGCCCAGCGAGAGCGGGGAGCCCGCGTCCTGGAGGGCGGCGGCGGGGCCGATGCCGTCGGCGAGGTCCCGTTCGGTCGTGGGGCACATGCAGGTGCCGGTGCCGTGGGAGCCGACGAGCGCGATGTCCTCGGGGGTGAGATGCGTGTTGTGGACGCCGGTGGTGCGCGGTCCGAGAACCCCGTGGTCGGCGAGGAGCCGGGCGGGGGTGCGGCCGTGGACGGCGAGGCAGGCCTCGTTCTCCGCGGTCTGCTCGGAGAGGTGGACGTGGAGCGGGGCCTGCCGTTCCTCCGCCCAGGCGGCGACGGTGGCGAGCTGGTCGGCGGGGACGGCCCGCACGGAGTGCACGGCGGCGCCGATCAGCGTGTGGTCGTCGCCCTTGAGCAGCGAGGCGCGCTCCGCCCAGGCCTCGGCGGTTCCGTCGGAGAAGCGCCGCTGGTGCGGGTCGGGTTCGAGCGGGGCGGAGGGCCGGGGGCCGAAGCCGGCGGAGAGATAGGCGGTGTCGAGCAGGGTGATGCGGATGCCGGCCGCGCGGGCGGCGGCGATCAGCGCCTCGCCCATGGCGTTCGGGTTGTCGTAGGGGGTGCCGCCCGGCGCGTGGTGCAGATAGTGGAATTCGCCGACGGCGGTGATGCCCGCCAGCGCCATCTCCGCGTACACCGCGCGGGCCAGGTCGTAGTACGTGTCGGGGGTGAGCCGGGACGCGATCCGGTACATGGTCTCGCGCCAGGTCCAGAAGGTTCCGGAGCCGACCTGGACGGTGGAGCGCAGGGCGCGGTGGAAGGCGTGCGAGTGGGTGTTGGCGAGGCCCGGCAGGGTGAGGCCGCGCAGCGCGGTGGCGCCGGGCGGCGGTGTGGTGACCCCGGTGCGCACGCCGGCGATCCGTCCGCCGGCCACCTCCAGGAGGACGTCCGGTTCGGCGTGGGTGCCGAGCCAGGCCTGGGAGAGCCAGTACGTCTCGGTGACGGGTCCTGCCGTCGGGTGGGTCGTCAGCGGCACGCGAGACCTTCCAGTACGTCGGCGAGTGCGGTGACCCCGGCGGCGCAGTCGTCCTCGTCGGCGTGCTCGGCCGGCGAGTGCGAGATTCCGGTGGGGTTCCGTACGAACAGCATGGCGGTGGGGACCGAGGCGGACAAAATACCCGCGTCGTGTCCGGCGCCGGTGCCGAGGACGGGGATGTCGTGCCCGGTGTCCCGGTCGGCGGAGCCCTTGAGGAGGGCGCCGATCTCGTCCCGCAGCGCGTGCCCGAAGGCGATCTCGGGCGTGAAGGACTCGCGTACGACGTCGAGGTCGACGCCGGTCCGCGCGGCGTGCTCCCGGGCGGCCTGCTCGATCCCGGCGACGACGGTGTCCAAGGTGTCCCGGTCGGCGGCGCGGGAGTCGAGCCAGCCGCGCACGAGGGAGGGGATGGCGTTGACGCCGTTGGGTTCGACGGCGACCTTGCCGAAGGTGGCGACGGCCCCGGCCAGCTCGGCCTCCCGGCGGGCGGCGAGCACGGTCTCGGCGTACGTGAGCATGGGGTCGCGGCGGTCGGCCAGACGGGTGGTGCCCGCGTGGTTGGCCTCGCCCCGGAAGTCGAACCGCCAGCGTCCGTGGGGCCAGATCGCCGAGGCGATGCCGACCGGGTCGCCGGTGAGGTCGAGGGCGCGCCCCTGCTCGACGTGGAGTTCGACGAACGCGCCGATGCGGGCGAGCCGTTCGGGGTCCGGGCCGAGGGCGCCGGGGTCGTGTCCGGCGGCCTCCATGGCCTGCGGCAGGGTGATGCCGTCGGCGTCGCGCAGCCGGTGGGCGGCCTCGACAGTCAGCTGCCCGGCGGCCAGCCGGGACCCGACGCAGGCGAGACCGAAGCGGGCCCCCTCCTCGTCGCCGAAGTTGGTGATGGCCAGCGGCCGGACGAACTCCGCTCCCCTGCGGCGGAGTTCGTCCAGCGCGGCGAAGGAGGACACCACGCCGAGCGGTCCGTCGAAGGCACCGCCGTCGGGCACGGAGTCCAGATGCGAGCCGGTGACGACGGCGCCGGCGGCCAGCGGGTCGCCGAGCCAGGCCCACTGGTTGCCGTTGCGGTCGGTCTCCACGGCGAGTCCGCGGGCCTCGGCCTGCGCCCGGAACCACGCCCGGCAGTCGGTGTCGGCGGCGGTCCAGGCGTAGCGCCGGTAGCCGCCGCTGTCCTCGTTCCGGCCGAGGGGGGCCAGCTCCCGCCACATCTCCTGGAAGGAGGCGGGGGCGTACGGGGCGGGCGGCGCCCCGCCGTCCGCCCGTTCGGTGCGCGTCACGCCGTGCCCTCCGCCGTCCGGTCCCCGTCCTCCGTCATGGGGACGCGGACGCCCCGGTCGGCGGCGACGGACTCCGCGATGTCGTAGCCGGCGTCGACGTGCCGGATGACGCCCATGCCGGGGTCGTTGGTCAGGACCCGGCGGATCTTCTCGCCGGCGAGCTCGGTGCCGTCGGCGACCGTCACCTGTCCGGCGTGGATCGAGCGGCCCATGCCGACGCCGCCGCCGTGGTGGAGGGAGACCCAGGAGGCGCCGGAGGCGACGTTGACCATGGCGTTGAGCAGCGGCCAGTCGGCGATCGCGTCGGAGCCGTCGAGCATGGCCTCGGTCTCGCGGTACGGGGAGGCGACGGAGCCGCAGTCCAGGTGGTCGCGGCCGATCGCCAGCGGGGCGGCCAGTTCGCCGCTCGCCACCATGTCGTTGAAGCGCTCGCCGGCCCGGTCGCGTTCGCCGTAGCCGAGCCAGCAGATGCGGGCGGGCAGGCCCTGGAAGTGGACGCGCTCGCCGGCCATCCGGATCCAGCGGTGCAGGGACTCGTTCTCCGGGAAGAGGTCGAGGATCGCCTTGTCCGTCCTGTGGATGTCCGAGGCCTCGCCGGACAGGGCGGCCCAGCGGAAGGGGCCCTTGCCCTCGCAGAACAGGGGCCGGATGTAGGCGGGCACGAAGCCGGGGAAGTCGAAGGCGCGCGCGTAGCCGGCGAGCCGCGCCTCGCCGCGGATGGAGTTGCCGTAGTCGAAGACCTCGGCGCCGGCGTCCATGAAGCCGACCATCGCCTCGACGTGCCGGGCCATGGACTCGCGGGCGCGCTGGGTGAAGTCGGCGGGCTTCTCGGCCGCGTAGGAGGCCATGTCGTCGAAGTCGACGCCGACGGGGAGGTAGGCCAGCGGGTCGTGGGCGCTGGTCTGGTCGGTGACGATGTCGACCGGGGCGCCCTCGGCGAGCATCCGGGGCAGCAGATCGGCCGCGTTGCCGAGCAGGCCGATGGAGAGGGGGCGGCGGGCGTCGCGGGCCTCGACGGCGAGCTGGAGGGCGTGTTCGAGGCTGTCGGCCTTCACGTCCAGGTAGCGGTGCTCGATGCGGCGGTCGATGGCGCGCGGGTCGCAGTCGATGCAGAGGGCGACGCCGTCGTTCATCGTCACGGCGAGCGGCTGGGCGCCGCCCATGCCGCCGAGCCCGGCGGTGAGCGTGATGGTGCCGGCCAGGGTGCCGCCGAACTTCTTCGCGGCGACGGCGGCGAAGGTCTCGTAGGTGCCCTGGAGGATGCCCTGGGTCCCGATGTAGATCCAGGAACCGGCGGTCATCTGGCCGTACATGGTGAGGCCGAGCGCCTCCAGGCGGCGGAACTCCTCCCAGTTCGCCCAGTCGCCGACCAGGTTGGAGTTGGCGATGAGCACCCGGGGCGCCCACTCGTGGGTCTGCATGACGCCGACGGGCCGGCCGGACTGCACGAGCATCGTCTCGTCCTGCTTGAGCGTGCGCAGCGTGCGGACCATGGCGTCGAAGGAGCGCCAGTCGCGGGCGGCCTTGCCCGTGCCGCCGTAGACGACGAGCTTGTCGGGGTGTTCGGCGACCTCGGGGTCGAGGTTGTTCTGCAGCATCCGCAGCGCGGCTTCCTGCTGCCATCCCAGGGCGCTCAGTTCCGTACCGCGCGGTGCCCGTACGGGGCGGGGTCCTGACATGGCGGTGCCTCCTCGCGACTGTGAATTCCGTATTCACATCTTGAGTGGATGAATAGATCCAGTCAACAGGGCGGGGCGGACGGTCTCGCGCGCGCTGCCGGCGGCACAGGGTGGGGCATTCTCCCCGAGCTCGCGCATGTACCGATGGAAAATGCCAGAAGCCCCACCAGGAGTGAGCACGTTGCGTAACCTCGGGCTCACAGCCGCACGCAGCGTCGGAGGGGAGTCGGCGTGCCCGGAATCGACGAGTGCCTGCTCGATGTCATGAGACTGCCCGGTGCCCGTGGCGCCGCCGTGGTCGACTGGACGAGCGGTCTCGCCCTCGGCACCATCGGTGAGGCGCCCAACGGCGATCACGAGGCCACCGCCGCGGAGACCGCGGAGGTGGCGCGGATGGCGGCCGAGCAGCCCGCCTTCGCCCTCGGCTCGTCCGACACGGCGGACCGCGGTTCATCCGGCACGGCGGACGCCCCGCAGGACACGGCGGCCCCGCACGCGGCCCCTCCCGTCGAGGACGTCATCGTCACCGCCCGGTCCGGCTACCACATCCTCCGTTTCGTCGAGACGGACTTCGACAGCAGCGTCTTCCTCCACCTCTGGCTGGACCGCGCGGAAGGCAATCTGGCCCTCGCCCGCATCCGGCTCGGCGAGATGGCCGAGCGGCTGGTCCTGGCGTGAGAGCGACCTCCCCCGCCCCGGCCGGTGTCCTCTCGCCGATGCTCCAGCGCCTCGCCGCCGAACGCGCCACCGGCGCCCTGATGCGCGACCGCGGCACCCTCTATCTGGCCGAGGGCCAGGTCGTGCACGCCGAGTCCCCGGCCACCCCCGGCATCGACGTCCTGCTCACCCGCGGCGGCGCGCTGCGCCGCGAGGGCTGGTGGGACGCGGTCGCCGAGGCCGGTGCCGGACAGCGGGTCGGCCGCCATCTCGTGGACAGCGGCCGGGTGCCGGGCGGCGCGCTGGAACTGTGCCATCTGGGCGCGCTGTACGACGCGGCGTTCTTCGCCCTCGCCCCGACCAGGACCCCGGCCCGCTTCCGCTACGGGGTCGCCCACTGGATCGGGCCGGTGCGCCCCGTCCCCGTGGAGGCCGTGCAGCGCGAGACGCTCCGGCGGCGGGAGCTGCTGGAGCGCATCTGGCCGGAGGCGGTCACCGACAGCGCCCCGCTGACCCGGACGGGGCTGCCGGCCGACGCCCCCGTGCCGCCCCGTCAGCGCCGGGTCCTGGAGCGCGTGGACGGCGTGCGCACGGCGACGGACATCGCCCAGGAGCTGGGCAGGTCCGCGTTCCACATCCTGGTGGACCTGCGCCGGCTCGCGGCGGCCGGGCTCGTCGCCGCCGTACCGGAGCCCGCCGGCCCGTACGCCTCCGGCCGGGTCGCGCTCCCCGAGGTCACGGCCGACCCCGACATCGCTCTGCTGCGCCGGCTCCGAGACGCATTGGAGGCCCTGTGATACGCGCGCTCAGACAGCGTGCCGGGAGGAGACAGCTGATGGTGCCCGAGGCCGAAGTGCAGGACGTACTGGCCGAACTCCAGCGGTTACGGGCCCGCGTCCCGCTCCTCTCCGGCGCCCTGGCGGCCAGTGCCGACGGTCTCGTGCTGGCGCACGACACCCCGGGCGTGGAGGCGGAGGGCGTCGCCGCGCTCACCGCGGCCGCGCTCGGCGTCGCGGTCCGGATGACGGACGCGACCGGCCGCGGCGGCTTCCGCGAACTGCTCGTCCGCGGCGAGTCCGGCTACATCGCGACGTACGCGGCGGGTTCCCAGGCCGTCCTGACCCTGCTCGCCGAGGACCGCATCAACGTCGGCCGGCTCCATCTGGAGGGCCGCAGATCGGGTGTCCGGATCGGCGCCCTCGTCGACGCCGCGCTGGACGGCCCCCCGCGGCCCGCCGCCGGGCCGCGCGCCCCGCTGCCGCCCCGTACCGCCCCCCAGCAGCCCGGCGTCCTGCCGCACCGGCCGACATGACCCCCGCACACCCCCCGCAGCCCTCCGGCACGCCCCAGAAACGGAACCGGTCCTCCCGACCGGTCAGGGAAAGGAAACGAGCAAGCATGGCGAACACCGAAGCGTCATTGAAGGAAGCGATGTCGTCCATCGAGGGCACCACCGGTGTCGCCCTCGTCGACTACACGAGCGGCATGGCGCTGGGCACCCTCGGCGGCGGCAAGGACTTCAACCTGGAGGTCGCCGCCGCCGGCAACACCGATGTCGTCCGGGCCAAGCTGCGCACCATGGAGCATCTGGGCATCAAGGACGAAATCGAGGACATCCTGATCACCCTGGGCACCCAGTACCACCTGATCCGGCTCCTCAAGTCCCGCGGCAACAACGGCCTGTTCCTCTACCTGGTGCTGGACGGCAGCCGGGCCAACCTGGCCATGGCCCGCCACCAGCTGAAGAAGATCGAGGCGGATCTGGAGGTCTGAGCCCCGGTCAGCGGGAACGCCGCGCCCCGCCCGGCGCGGCGTCCCCCGCCACCGGCCCGGTCGTCCGGTAGCCGCCGACCTGCTTCCCGGCGGGGCGGCCGCGCCGCACCCAGTCCGTGCGGACCCAGTACAGGACGTCCTCGCGGTGCTCCAGGCGGCCGATCCGCACGGCCTTGACCCAGAGGCCGGCACCGGCCCCGGCGAGCAGCATCCCGGCCGCCGCCGGTACCGCGAAGGAACTGGCCACCGCCGCGAGGAAGGCCCCGAGCAGCCACCAGCGGTGGCCCCGGCGCCAGAACCGTACGGTCACGGCCCGGTCCTGGAGGACGTCGTTGCGGCCGGCCCGGGTCGCGCCCCGGACGAGTCCGGCGTACCGCCCGCCGCGCGCGAAGGCGACGACGGCGAGCGCGATCAGGAACAGCGCCGCCCCGGACAGCAGTCCGATGCGCCGTCCGGTGACCCCGGGCACCAGGGCCCCGATGCCCGCGGCGACCAGGCCCGGCCACCACAGGGGCGCCGCCCCGGCCCTCACGACCACGGCCACTCTCGCCAACGACTGCGCTCCGCGCCCCACGTCCGTACCCCTCTCCCGCCGGGATGTCCGCTCGATCCGTGCGCGCAGGGTAGGGGCCGTACATGAGCGGCGTCTGAGAATCCGCCGGACGGGAGGGGCCGCCGGGCGGGTCACTCGACGAACAGCCCCCGCGCCGCCGCCGTCGCGTCGAACTCCTCCAGCCGCGCCTGCGCGTCCGGCAGGTCGTCGCACATGGCCTCCAGGAGCACCCGCCCGAGCAGCATCGGCGCGCAGGCGGTGTCGAAGGCGAGGCCCGTGCCGACGGCGGCCGGGATCAGCAGATCGCTGTGGGCGGCCACGGGGGCGAACGCCGAATCGGCCACGGAGACCGTGGTGAGCCCCTGTCCGCGTGCGTGGGCGAGGGCGTCGACGACCTCGCGCGGGTGGCGGGGCAGGGCGAAGCAGATCAGGGCGGTGGCCCCGGCCCGCCGGGCCGCGTCGATCCGGTCGTGCAGCATGCTGCCGCCCTCGTCGAGCACCCGGACGTCGGGGTGCACCTTGGCCGCGAAGTAGCCGAAGCCGCGGGCCTGCGAGGAGGCGGCGCGCAGTCCGAGGACGAGGAGCGGGCGGGAGGCGGCGAGCAGCCGGCCGGCCCGTTCGACGGGTCCGGGGTCGGCGAGCAGATCGGCGAGATGACGCAGGTTCTCGATCTCGCCGAGCACGGCCTGCTGGTACTCGTTGACGGCGTCGGCGCCGTCCTGGCCCGGGTCCTCGGCCGGACCGGCCGGGGCGTACTCGCGCAGGTGTCGGCGGAGCGCCGGGTAGCCGTCGAAGCCGAGGGCGACGGCGAAGCGGGTGACGGAGGGCTGGCTGACCCCGGCCAGCTCGGCCAGCTCGACGCTGGACAGGAAGGGGGCGTCCCCGGCCCGGCGCACCATGGAGTGGGCGATGCGCCGCTGGGTGGGCGTGAGCCGGCGCCCCTCGAACAGCTGCTGCAACCGCGCTCCCGCGCTGCTCGCGCTCATCCTGTCCCCTCGCTGGATCCCGGGGCCGAGGACCGGCACCGCCGGATCCATTCAGCCAGCCGGCCGTCTGCATGTCCATATGCAGCCGGGCGGACCCGGGCCCCGCGTACGCCTCCAGGCCCCCCGGAAACCGGGGGGTTAGCCCCACTGACGCGGCCTCCCCCGCTTCGTACCGTGGTCGGTATGGACGCACCCGACACCGAGCTCAAGAAGGAGCTCAACGCCACCCTCCGGGCCCGCGGGGAGCTGGGGGACGAGTACGAGTCCGCGCTCGTCGACTCCTTCCTGGAGAAGGTCGAGCAGCGGCTCGACACCACGCTCGACCGCCGGGTCCGGCGCCATCTCGCGGAGCAGCGGGTCGCCGTGGCCCGTGGGGCGCGCGCCCCGGAACCGCCGCTGGGCCACTTCGGCGAGCGCTACGGGCTGGCGATCATCTCGCTGGTCCTGGCCATCCCGCTGACCGCCATCGCCGTGGTGAACGCGGGGATCGGCGGGCTGCTCGTCGTCTGGTTCGGCATCGTCGGCGTGAACGCCTTCCAGGCGGCCGGCCACGGCGGGCTGTTCCGGAACCGGGAGCGGCGGCGGCCGACGTCCGACTGGGAGGACTGAGCCCCAAAGGCCCGGGAGGCGGCACGGCCTAGGGCCTGCCGGGTCGGCAGGACGGCCAGTTGGCGCGGGTTGATGGGGCGGGCCCGGCCGGTGGTACCCGGACGGGGGCTCCGGCCGGGAGGGCGGCGAGGGCAGCGCCGGGGGTTCGCGCGCGTAGAGGTGGCGCGGGGACCGCCGCACCCCCGGTTTCCCAGGGGGCGGGACGACGGCGGTCCCCGCGAGGGACGCGGTCCGGGTCAGGGCCGGTCGCGCGTCCGGGCGACGGTGGAGGTCCGGGAGCCGCTCCGTAGTCCGGTGTCGCCGTATCGGTGCCGGCGGTTTCTCCCCCGCCGACATCCACCACAGTGCCCGAGCCGTGTTAAGCGGGTGCTGCGCGGACGTGTCGCGCTCGTACCGTTTCCGGAAAGACCGCCGTCACGGGGACGGGACGGCCCCGCCCCCGTGACGCCGGACGGCTCCTACGCGCCCTCCTTGGCCGTGTCCTTGGCGAGGAAGGCCAGCAGGTCCTGGCGGCTGACGACGCCCTTGGGCCTGCCCTCGACCAGGACGATCGCCGCGTCGGCCGCGCCCGTGCCGCCGAGGACCGCCATCAGGTCCTCGACCGGTTCGCCGGAGCCGACCTGCGGCAGCGGCGGGGACATGTGCTTCTCCAGGGGGTCGGAGAGCGAGGCGCGCTGGGCGAAGAGCGCGTTGAGCAGTTCGCGTTCGACGACGGAGCCGATGACCTCGGCGGCCATCACGTCCGGGTGGCCCGCGCCGGGCTTCACGATCGGCATCTGGGAGACGCCGTACTCGCGCAGCACGTCGATGGCCTCGCCGACGGTCTCCTCCGGGTGCATGTGGACCAGGGTGGGGATGGGCCCCTCCTTGTGGTTCAGCACGTCCGCGACCCGGGCCGAGGGGCCGGTGTCCTCCAGGAAGCCGTAGTCGGCCATCCACTCGTCGTTGAAGATCTTCGAGAGGTAGCCGCGCCCGCTGTCCGGGAGGAGGACGACGACCACGTCGTCGGGCCCGAGCCTCTTGGCGACCTCCAGGGCGCCCACGACCGCCATGCCGCAGGAGCCGCCGACGAGCAGGCCCTCCTCCTTGGCGAGGCGCCGGGTCATCTGGAAGGAGTCCTTGTCGGACACGGCGACGATCTCGTCGGTGACCGTGCGGTCGTACGCCGTCGGCCAGAAGTCCTCGCCGACGCCCTCGACCAGATACGGGCGGCCGGAGCCGCCGGAGTAGACGGAGCCCTCCGGGTCGGCGCCGATCACCTGGACCGCGCCGTCGCTGACGTCCTTCAGATAGCGGCCGGTGCCGCTGATGGTGCCGCCGGTGCCGACGCCCGCGACGAAGTGGGTGATCCGCCCCTCCGTCTGCTCCCACAGCTCCGGACCGGTGGTCTCGTAGTGGGAGCGGGGGTTGTTCGGGTTCGAGTACTGGTCGGGCTTCCAGGCGCCGGGCGTCTCACGGACCAGCCGGTCGGAGACGTTGTAGTACGAGTCCGGGTGCTCCGGGTCGACCGCCGTGGGGCAGACGACGACCTCGGCGCCGTAGGCGCGCAGCACGTTGATCTTGTCCGTGGACACCTTGTCCGGGCAGACGAAGATGCACTTGTAGCCCTTCTGCTGCGCGACGATCGCCAGGCCGACGCCCGTGTTGCCGCTGGTGGGCTCGACGATCGTGCCGCCGGGCTTCAGCTCGCCGCTCTGCTCGGCGGCCTCGATCATGCGCAGGGCGATGCGGTCCTTGACCGATCCGCCGGGGTTGAAGTACTCGACCTTGGCCAGGACCGTCGCCTGGATGCCGGCCGTGACGCTGCGCAGCCTCACCAGCGGGGTATTGCCTACGAGACTGATCATCGAATCGTGGTATCGCACCGTGTCACTCCGGGGTCTCCGAGATGGTCCGGCCAGCGTATGCGCACCGGCACCGGATTGGGCGACGCGATTGAACGACGGTCGGTTGGGGGCAGGTAGCACTGTGTACGGCGGTACGGCGACGAGGAGGTGGACCGGACTGTGTCGAGAGCACGTGTGGCACGGCGGATCGCGGCGGGCGCGGCCTACGGCGGTGGCAGCATCGGGCTGCTGGGCGCCGCGGCGGCAGGCGTCCTGCTGGCGGAGGTCCAGCTGGCGAAGCGGCAGGTGGGCGGCGGTATCGCCCCGGTCCCGCCGAGCGCGGACGGGCGGTACGGGGTGGCGTTCGCCGGACCCGCGGAGCCGCTGCGCTTCGGACTCCTCGGGGACTCCACGGCGGCCGGGCAGGGGGTGCGGCGGGCCGGGCAGACCCCGGGGGCGCTGCTCGCCTCGGGGCTGGCGGCGGTGTCCGAGCGCCCGGTGGACCTGCGCAACGTGGCGCAGCCGGGGGCCCGCTCGGACGATCTGGAGCGGCAGGTCTCGCTGCTGCTGGCGGACCCGGCCCGCACCCCGGACGTCTGCGTGATCATGATCGGGGCGAACGATGTGACGCACCGGATGCCCGCGACCCAGTCGGTGCGCTGTCTGACGACGGCGGTGCGGCGGCTGCGCACGGCGGGCGCCGAGGTCGTCGTGGGCACCTGCCCGGACCTGGGCACGATCGAGCCGGTCTACCAGCCGCTGCGCTGGCTGGCCCGCCGGGCGAGCCGGCAGCTGGCGGCGGCGCAGACGATCGGTTCGGTGGAGCAGGGCGGCCGGACGGTGTCGCTGGGCGATCTGCTGGGCCCGGAGTTCGAGGCGAACCCCCGGGAGCTGTTCGGCCCGGACAACTACCACCCGTCGGCGGAGGGGTACGCGACCGCGTCGATGGCGGTGCTGCCGACGCTGTGCGCGGCGCTCGGGCTGTGGCCGGAGTCCGATCATCTGGACGGGGCACGGCGCGAGGACATGCTCCCGGTGGCCAAGGCGGCCTCGCAGGCGGCCGTGGAGGCCGGTACGGAGGTCACCGGGGCGCGGGCGCCGTGGGCGCTGCTCAAGCACCGCAGACGGCGGCGGCTGCCCACCGCCACGGAGCCGCACCCGCACCCGCACGAGGAGCCGCGGGAGGCGGAGGGCGGTTCGACGCGGGTGGAGCCGCGCCCGGGTCCCGGCAAGGACGCCTCGCCCCGGCACGCGTGAGGGGCCGGGGCCCGGCGGCCGACCGGGCCCCCGGGGCGAGGCGGACGGCCGGGGCCCGGGGCGTCCGGCACCGAACTGAGCGGTTGCTTAGAAAAGAGTCGGGCATCACATGCCGCGTCGGGTGACCTCGGCAGTACGTCCGGGTAACTTCCAGAGCAGTCCTGCCTGACAGCCTTCCAGCCCTCATGGAGCCGCGTGATGCCCGAAGCCGTGATCGTCTCTGCTGCCCGTTCGCCCATCGGCCGGGCCTTCAAGGGTTCGCTGAAGGACCTGCGGGCGGACGACCTGACCGCCACGATCATCCGGACCGCCCTGGACAAGGTCCCGGAGCTGGACCCCACGGACATCGACGACCTGATGCTCGGCTGCGGTCTGCCCGGCGGCGAGCAGGGCAACAACCTGGGCCGCATCATCGCCGTGCAGATGGGGATGGACCACCTGCCCGGCTGCACGGTCACCCGCTACTGCTCCTCGTCCCTCCAGACGAGCCGCATGGCGCTGCACGCGATCAAGGCGGGCGAGGGCGACGTCTTCATCTCGGCCGGTGTCGAGATGGTGTCCCGCTTCGTGAAGGGCAACTCCGACAGCCTGCCGGACACGCACAACCCGCTCTTCGCCGAGGCCGAGGCCCGTACCGCCGCCCGCGCCGAGGAGTCCGGCGCGAGCTGGCACGACCCGCGCGAGGACGGGCTGGTCCCGGACGCGTACATCGCGATGGGCCAGACCGCGGAGAACCTGGCGCGGCTCAAGGGCGTGACCCGCCAGGACATGGACGAGTTCGGCGTACGGTCGCAGAACCTCGCCGAGGAGGCCCTGAAGAACGGCTTCTGGGAGCGGGAGATCACCCCCGTCACGACCCCCGACGGCACGGTCGTCTCCAAGGACGACGGCCCGCGCGCGGGCGTGACGCTGGAGGGCGTGCAGGGCCTGAAGCCGGTCTTCCGCCCGGACGGCCTGGTCACCGCGGGCAACTGCTGCCCGCTCAACGACGGCGCCGCGGCCCTCGTGATCATGTCCGACACCAAGGCGCGCGAGCTGGGCCTGACCCCGCTGGCCCGGATCGTCTCCACCGGCGTCTCGGGCCTCTCCCCCGAGATCATGGGGTACGGACCGGTCGAGGCGAGCAAGCAGGCTCTGAAGCGGGCCGGGCTGACGATCGGCGACATCGACCTGGCCGAGATCAACGAGGCGTTCGCCGCCCAGGTCATCCCCTCCTACCGTGACCTCGGTCTGCCGCTGGAGAAGGTCAACGTCAACGGCGGCGCGATCGCCGTCGGCCACCCCTTCGGCATGACGGGCGCCCGGATCACCGGCACGCTGATCAACAGCCTCCAGTTCCACGACAAGCAGTTCGGCCTGGAGACCATGTGCGTCGGCGGCGGCCAGGGCATGGCGATGGTCATCGAGCGCCTGAGCTGAGCGAACGCCGCACGGAACGGGCCGGGGCCGCGCACCCGGCCGGCGTGGCCGGTTCCGAGCCCCGTCCGTGACCGAATCTCCCCCAGGATGTGACCTATCTCCTGGGGGAGAGCCATTTCCGCAGGTCACACCAGGAACAGGGGTAAACCCCAGGCACAAAGACCTGTCCAATTCGTGACGTAATGCACTGACACATGGTGCCGGTAGGGGACAAGCTGATGTAGGAAGTCGGGGGATCGATTGAAACCGGGAGTATGTCAGTGAGCGCCATGCCTCTTGCCCTGTTGCTGACCACCGCCGCTGCCACGGCCGTGGGCGCTGCCGCGCTGCACGCCGCTCACGGGCTGCGCCGCCAGGTGACCGCCCTCCGCCGGGAGCTGGCCGACGGCCGCGCCCGTACCGCTGCCGTACCCGCCCAGAACCGTCATGACACCACCGCGGCCTCCGCCGCCGAGATCCGCGCGGCCGTCGCCGAGGCGCTGGCCGAGGAGCGGGAGCGCGAGCTGGCCGAGGCCCGCGCGTTCTGGGCGACGCAGGAGGCGCGCGACGCGGCCGACGCCCCGTCCCTGCTGGGCGGGCTGGCCGGTCTCGGCGAGGACGCCCCGTTCTTCATGCCGCGCCAGAGCGATCTGGCCGGGCTGGACTCCCTGGACCTGGACGCCACCGAGGCGCTGGAGGAGCTGACGGAGCTGGCCGGGCTGACGGACCTGCCCGACATGGCCGATCTCCCGGAGACCGCCGAGTTCGCCGAGGACTCCCCCGAGCTGGCCGCCGCCCGCCGCCGCCACCCCTCGCACCCCGACTTCGTCCCGGTGCAGACGCCCGTCGTCACCGACCACGAGCGCACCGTGAACCGTCTGGAGGAGCTGGCCGACAGCCGGACCGAGCTGTCCGACGTCCGCCCCGGCCCGCTGGGCACGCTCGACGTGTACGTGTTCGCCGACGGCACCACGCTCTGTATGACCCCCGGCCACCGCGAGACGGCCGAGCAGTTGGCCGCGTCGCTGCGCGCCGGCGAGCACCCGGTGCTGCTGGGCGGCTCCGGCGTCTCCGGCGCCTACGCGCTGACCTTCTCCTGCGGCAAGGAGAACGTCTACATACTGGCCGACCGCGTCATAGCGAGCTTCTAGCCCGCGACGACCGGTCTCCGGCCCCTCCGGGGCACAGCGGCCCTCGCCGGCCGCCGCCGGGACACCGCGCGGCGCACCTGCGGACCGGCACCACGACCGCACCCGGACCCCCACACCAGCACCGGCACCGGCCCCGGCACCCGCCCCGGCTCAGGCGAACGCCCGCCCGGCCGCCTCCTCCACGTAGCGCACGGCCTCGTCCAGTTCCTCGGACGGGGCCGTTTCCAGTGCCACGGCCAGATCGCGTCCGGCGACGGCGAGCTGGTCGCCGACGGCGAAGATCCCGGCGTCCGGCATGATCCGGGGCTCCCGGCCGGGCTCCTCGGCCCGCTGGGCCCGCGCCGCCAGCTCCCGGGCCGCGGCCAGCCCCTCGGCGGCCGCTCCCCGCTGGAGCCTGCTCTGCGGGGCGGCGCGCAGCCGGTCGGCGAATCGGTCCACGGCGATGATCAGGGGCGTCGTATCGAGCACCCCGCGACCCTACGCGCCCGCACGCGCCCCGGGCCAACGCCCGCCGCCCCCGCCCGCACCTCCTCCGCGCACGACGACGGCCCGCGGGCTCCTGACGGAGCCCACGGGCCGTATGCGTCATGTCACGCGCCCGTGCGGCGCGCGGCCTCAGTCGTCGCCGCTGAGGATGGAGAGCAGGCGCAGCATCTCCAGGTAGATCCACACCAGGGTCATGGTGAGGCCGAAGGCCGCCAGCCAGGACTCCTCGCGCGGAGCGCCGTACGCGATGCCGTCCTCGACCTGCTTGAAGTCCATCGCCAGGAAGCAGGCGCCGAGGATGATGCCGATGACACCGAAGAGGATGCCGAGACCGCCGCTGCGGAAGCCCAGGCCGTCACCGCCGCCGAACACGGCGAACAGCAGGTTGACCACCATGAGGAGCATGAAGCCCATGGCGGCGGCCATCACGAAGCCGTAGAACCGGCGGGTGACGCGGATCCAGCGCATCTTGTACGCGAGCAGGACACCGGCGAAGACACACATGGTGCCCATCACCGCCTGCATCACGACGCCCGGTCCGATGTACGTGCTGACCGCGCTGGAGATGACGCCGAGGAAGACGCCCTCGAACGCCGCGTACGCCACGATCAGCGCCGGGACCGGGGTCCGCTTGAAGGACTGGACGAGCGACAGCACGAAGGCGATCAGCGCGGCGCCGATGGCGATGCCGTACGACTTGCCGAGGTTCGCCTCGTCGACGGGCAGCAGCGCCCACGCCAGGGCGGCACCGAGCACGACCGTGCCCAGCGTGATCGCCGTGCGCGTCACCACGTCGTCGATCGTCATCGCGCCGGTACGGGCCGGTGCGGGGGCGCCCGTCTGCGCGTACGGGTTGGTGGCGTACGGGTTCGGGGCGGTGCCCTGCGCGTACGGGTTGGCACCCGCTGCGGGGGCCCCGGCCTGCGGCGCCGTGTTGAAGCCCGCGTAACTGTTGTCGCGGCTGAAGCCCCGTCGCGAGAAGACCGGGTTGCTGCTCCTCATCTCACTCCTCCATGGCCACCCAGCGTGGCCTTCCCACAAGAGTAATGGGTAGGCAAAGCATTCTCCCTAGTGCCAGAGGAGGATCTTTCACGAACCCTCGGACGCCTCGGCCAGCCGCTCGAAGGTCTCGGTGAGCACCGCGCGGCGCTCCTCCTTGTACGCGGGGTCCGGGTCCAGGTCGTCGATGGTGCGCTCCCAGACGTCCAGGAAGGTCTTCTGCCAGGACCTGATCAGGGCGGGCGGCGGGAGGGTGACCCCGGCCCAGCCCTGCCGGTGCAGGAGGAGGAGCAGCTCCAGGTCGCAGGGGACGCCCACCCCGCCGTACTCGTCCGGTTCCAGCTCGACCGGGTCGCCGTTCATCGCCTCGGTGACCCCGGCCACCAGCCGGGAGACGAGTTCCCCGAGACGGTCGGCCGCCGTGTCGCTGTCGAAGTTGCCCGCGCCCCAGGTGCCCACTGTCCGCCTCCGTGTCCGTGTGCCGTCGTCCCGCCCATCACAGCAGGCGGCACTGACAACGGCGGGTCCGGACGGCCGCCGGGCTCAGTGGAACAGGTTCTGCGGGAAGTCCGTGAGGAAGACGAGCAGCACCACGCCCATGAGCAGCACCGAGACCGCCCCCTCCAGCAGGGCGGCGCGGGGGCTGCCCGCGAGGGTGGCCGTGCGGTGGGGGTCGGCGGGGTCGTAGCGGACGGTGACCCGGGCGCCCTCGACGTACCGCTTGTTCCCGCCGTCCTGGAACTCGACCCACTGGCCGTCCCGCGCGGTGAACGCGAAGACGTGCCAGGCCCGCCGGTCGCCCGAGGAGCCCGTGGCGGTCGTCCGCTCCTGCACCCGCACGCAGCGGGCCGGCGCGGTCACGCCGGAGCGTGCGCCGCGGACCTGCCGGACGGTCCGGCCCAGGGACCGGACCGCCACCGCGGCGACGACCCCGGCGATGACGAGCGAGGAGTCCATGGAGCACCTTCTAACCGTTGCGCAGCCTGTCGACGAGGAATCCCACCGCACACCCAACCACCAGGACGACCATCTGCACCAGGAAGGTGAGGACGGTGAGGTCCGCGCCCTGGGAGAGGAAGACCAGCAGCTGGAGCGCGACGGCCGGGGTGAAGGCCGCGAACCAGTGCCGCACCCGCGACTCCCGGGAGGCCCCCTGGTGGAGGGCGGCGGCGGCCCAGACGCCCAGCGCCACACAGGCCGCGGTCGGCAGGTGGAGGAGCAGGACGGTACGGACCGGGGAGTCCATCGTGGAGACGTCGTCGCCCGTGATGACGTCCCAGACGAGCACCGCGAGGGCGACCTCGGTCACCAGCGTCACCACGATGCCGCCGGCCCACGGCAGCATGAGGTTGAGGAACCGCGGCCGGTCGTCGCCGGTGGCGGACGCGGGGCCGTATCCGCGGTGGTGTACGTCGTATCGGGACATGGGGCCGCCTCTTCGTCGTCGCCCGGTGCGCGGGAGCTACTTGACCTGGATGCTGTCGACGATCTTCGTCCGGTCCGCCTCGGTGAGCTTGCCCTGCTGGGCGTCGATGCGGACGGAGTAGATCTTTCCTTGGGAGTCGACGCCCGTGATGACCACACCGTCGACCTCGGCGCCCTTCGGGGGGAGCTGCGGCAGCCCCGTACCGGTGTAGGTGAAGTCGATGCGCTTGGCGCCGTCGGCCCCCTCGATGCCGGCGTCCTTCGTCGCCTTCACCTCGGTGGACGCCATCAGCAGCGCCCGGCCGACCGAGGCCGCGTCGTCGCCGGTGGTGGCGTCGGCGAAGCCGCTCTGGATGGTCACCTTCACCGTCGCGCGGCCGTCCTCGGTGCGCAGGGCCGCGGCGTCGTTGAGCTTGCCGCGCTCGGCCGCGGACTGCTCGGTGAGGTCGGCCGGATAGGCCAGGGACACCGTCGGGCCGGTGAGCTTCTTCCAGTCGTCGGGCACGGCCGGGGCGGCCGCGTCCGAGGACTTCTCGCCACCGCAGCCGGCCAGCACGAGCCCGGCGCCGAGGACGGCGGTCGTGACGGCGACGGCCCGTACCGCCCGCCGGACGGAAAGCTTGGTCATGATCACGTCTCCTTGTACCGGTGGATCACTTGGCACAGTAGCTGTACGGGAAGAAGGAGCGCTGACCGTTGGAGGGGGCTCCCAGGAACTCGGCCTTCGTCAGGCTCTTCTGGGACTCGGAGCTGGTGTAGGCGCCGTTGATGCCCGCTATCTCCAGGTTGATGTCGAGCCCGATCTCCTCGGAGGAGGAGGAACCGTCGTACTCCTGCTTGCTGACCTGGCCGTGGTTGAACGCGTAGTGGCCGAAGGGGTCGCCCGGACCGGGGTCCTTGGTGGGGACGGGGGTGCCGGTGAACAGGTAGTTGAAGGCGCTGTTCATGCCCTGGCCGGAGAAGAGCTGCTGCTTGATGGCGTCGGACTCGGCCTGGCTCATGTTCTTGTCGTCCAGCGGGACGGTGGTGGTGACGACCTGGGTGGTCGTGCCGCCGCCCTTCTCGTTGCCGTTGATGTCGCCCTTGAGACCGGCGTTGGCCTCGGCCTTGCCCTCCAGGGTGCGGGTCATCGTGATGCTTTTGACCTTGCCGGTCTTGCTGTCGACCGTGACGGTGATGGCACCGGCCGCCGAACCCGCGGCCTCGGCGCCCGCCTTGACGGGGCCGGCCTCGCCCTTCGCGTAGGCACCGCCGCTGACCTTGGCCTGGTAGGTGTACGCGTCGGTGTTGTTGATGTGGTTCTGCGTCAGCGTGACTTCGGAGGACTGGGAGAACTTGACGCCGACCTCGGCGGTGGCGCCGGGCTTGGGGGCCGGGGTGGTCGTGCCGTCGGGGTTGACCGTGTCCGGGGTGTTCATGCCCTTGCCGAACTGGAGACCGGCCTGACCGGCGGCTTCGAGGCTGATCTTCTGGGTGGTGATGTGCTTGTTGCCCAGCTTGTCCTCGATGTTCTGCTTGAGGCGGCTCTCCTTGGCCTTGGGCCCCTTGCCGAACCAGCTGGCGACCTCGGTGGAACCGCCGATGATCGGGCTGAGGTTGGAGAGCTTGTTGAGCCGGCTGAGCTTCTTGTACTCCTCCAGGTCCTTGCGGAACTGGTCCGCCTCCTCCTGGGAGTCGAAGATCCAGGTGTCGCCCGTGGTGACCGTGAGGCCGGCGGCCAGCTCGACCTTGTCCTTGCCCACGTTGCCGATCTTGATGCCGCCCTTGGGCTTCTCGGTGCCCTTGACCGAGCCGGCGTCCGTGAAGGTGAGCGAGACCTGCTCGTCGTTGTCGTCGACCTTGCCGTCCTTGTTGACGTCGGTCTTCGCCTTGAGGGTCGTCTCCTCGAAGCCGAACTCGCCGCCGAACTCGATGCCGAGCGTCTCGAAGGACACCCCGAACTTGCCGCCCTGGGTCCCCGCCTTGGTCACCGTGGCGCAGGTCAGCGGCTCGAACGCGGCGTTGGGATCGCCGCCGGCGTCGTCCCCGGTGCCGCTGGAGCAGCCTCCGCCGCCGCCCCACACGGACGAGATCGCGCAGGAGAACTTCGAGCTGATCCGCCCGCCGAGATCGGTCACCAGGAGGGCGCCCACGATGGCCACGGCCACCAGGACCATGCCCACGTACTCCAGGGCCGTGCCGCCCCTGTCGTCCCATGCTCCGCGCGAGGACATGAGCCCCCGACACCTCGTCCGTGGCATGTTGTCCGTCCTCCCCGATGGCCTTAGGGCTCGGAGGTTACGAGAGGAACAGCCGTGCGGACACGGGCCCGTGGGCCCAAATGCGGGACCTCATTCCGGACGTACCACCGGGAAGCGGTGGGCCCAGTGGGTCCAGGGGTCCCGGTGCGGTCACGACGGGGCCGCGACATGGCCTACGGGGCCCGGCGTACCGCGAGGACCGCGAGGTCGTCCTGCTGCTCGCCCCGGGTGAACGCGCGCATGTCGTCGACGAGCGAGCCGACCAGTCGGCCGGCGGTGATGTCGTCCCGTCCGCCGAGCCGCTCCTCCAGCGGGTAGAAGTCCCCGGCGGGCGAGCGGGCCTCGGTCAGCCCGTCGGTGCACAGCAGCAGCGTGGCCCCGGCGGGGAAGTCGAACCACGCGACCGTACGCGGTTCGTCGACCAGGGACGCCAGGCCCAGCGGTACGTGCTCCTCGCCCTCGCCGACGGCCGTGACGGTGCCCTCGTGCAGCAGGTAGGGCGCGATGTGCCCGCAGCCGACGACCTGCGTCCCGATCTCCTCCCCCACCCCCAGGACCAGCGCGGTGACGAACCGTTCGGGCTCTCCCCGCTGTCCGGCGTACGCGTTGTGCCGCACGACCGCCGCCTCCAGCGCGTCGACGAGCGCGGTCACGGTCGCCTCGCGGTGCGCGGCCTCCCGGAAGGCCCCCACCACGTCGATCGCCATGCCGATGGCGGCCAGCCCCTTGCCCTGGACGTCCCCGATGAGGACCCGGCTGCCCCACGGGGTGGCCACCACGTCGTAGATGTCGCCCCCGACGAGCTTGTCCTCCTGGAGGGGCTCGTACACCCCGTCCACCAGCACCTCGTCCGTCAGCACCGGCAGCGGCCGCAGAATCTGCCGCTGCATCGCCGCCGCGGTCGACCGCAACCGCACCAGGGCGCTCTCCCGCGCGATGCGCACCCGGGCCCCGTAGACCGCCAGCACACCGAAACCGACCGCGAACAGCGTCAGGATCACCCGGTCCAGCACCGGTTCCTCGGGCTGGAGGACCACCGGCGCGATGACGACGAGACTCACCCACGCCGACACCATCGCCGTCTGCCCCGGACTGCACAGCGCCGCCGCGAACGCCGGCAGGAACACCAGCAGCCCCAGCAGCAGCACCGCCGTGCCGGTCAGCAGTCCGAGGACGACCACCACGGCCGTCGCCGCCAGGGTCGCCAGGACCACGGTGCGGGTGGCGGGGGTGCGGATGGCGTTGAGGTCGTCGTTGTCCGTCGAACCGCGCGGCCGGGACATCGCTGCACGCAGCGGACGGAACATGCGGGCATCCTCCAGCGGCGATCTGGTCGCGTGCGTGTGCCGGACGTGGCGGCGGACCGGGAGGCGTCGATCATCCTCGCCCCCCGGGAAGCTGCGGGGAGGCTGGCCGCCTCCCCGCGGAAATGCCGCCGTCCGGGTGGCGCGGGACGGCCCCTGCCGGGGGACCGTCCGGCAGGGGCCGCCCGGCCCGGGCGGGGTGCGGCTACCGCACGTCGTAGGCGCGGGTGACGGTCTGGGTGACCGCGTTGTGGTGGGAGTCGGTGAGGGCGACCTTCAGCATGACCTGCTCACCGGTGGCACCGGTGTGGTCGACGACGGCCGTCCACCTGCCGTCCCGCCGCTCGGTCGGCGCCTCGGTCCAGGTGGTGCCGCCGTCGTAGGAGTAGGACAGCGAGGCCTCGGTGATCGTGCCCGCGGTGTACCCGGCGTGCCCCTCGGCCGACAGGCCGATCCTGATGCCGCCGCGCGCGGGCAGGGTGTTCATGCCGTCCACCGGGAGGTCGTACGCCGGGTGGAGGATCGGCAGGCCGCGGGAGTAGACGTCCGGCTCCCGGTGGGAGCGGAAGCTCCAGGTGGTGACGGCGGCGGTGGAGCGCTGCCAGTTGGGGTCGCCGCTGGAGATCTTCCCCAGGGTCTGGGTGAGCTCGTACGCGGAGTCCTCGTCCGGCACCGTGAACACGCCGTACGGATCGACGCGCCTGCCGATCTCCTCGCCGTCGCGCTTCAGCGACAGCTTGCCGAGGTCGCCGAAGGAACCGCCGTAGCTCCAGTGGTCGCCGGAGCCGTCGACCCAGAGCGCGTTCTGGAAGCCCATCAGATCGCCCTGCCGCTCGGCGGCGAGCATCAGCCCGCCGTCGGCGTCGCGTGCCGGGCCCGGCCGCAGGGGGCCTGCGTACCACTCCTCGGTGCTCCGCTGCCCGGCCTTGTAGGTGCGGTCCCGGTCGCCCATGAACGCGGCGAACGGGAAGCTGGTCATCGCGCCGTGGTACCAGGCCTCGTCGCCGGTCGTGTAGTAGGCGGTGCGGGTGACGGGCACGTGGACCGTCTGGAACAGGCTCACCGGAATCTGGGTGTCGCCGCTCCCGGAGGGCATGAGGAACAGCGCGTCGGTGTAGTCGGCCTCCTTGCCCATGGCGTGCCACGTCTCGGTGACCCGGGCCAGCCGGGAGTCGTTCGGCCGGTAGGTCCGGTCGGAGCGCAGCGGGCCCCCGGTCGGGAACGACAGGTTGTAGACGTAGGAGGAGCCGTCCTCGGAACCGGTCGCGCGCCAGGTGGGCCTGAACTCGAAGGTGCCCTTCCGGGCGCGCCCGTCGATCTCCGCGTAGAACCGCTGCACGGCGCCGTCGGCCGTGAGTGTTCCGCTGAGCCGCCAGGTGTCGTCCCACCCGCGGGTGTAGTTCAACGTGGTGCCCCGCAGCTTCGAGGGGCGGTCGGTGCGCACGCTCAGCCGGTGGGCCCTGCGGGCGTCGAGGACGACGGTGGTGTCCTTGGTGATCCGCGTCTGCGGGCGGGCGAGGTAGCTGACCGATTCGGCCGCGCCGCTCGCGTCGGACGTCGCCACGAAGCTGCTGATGGCGTAGTCGCCGGGACGCAGGCGGTAGGTCTGCTCGGGCGCGCCCGCGTTGCTGCGGCGCTCGCCGTCGTCCGTGTCGAGGCCGGCCAGGTCCAGCGACGAGGCACCGGCCGCGGGCTTTCCGTTGCGGTCGATGACCTTGACGCGCAGGGTGACGGTCTCCGGCTGGACGTAGAGCGTGACCGGCACGGAGACGTGGGCGCCGCCGCCGGACGCCGTGATCCGGCCCGTGACGGCACCGTACTGGGCGGCCGTGAGGCGGGCGAGGGGGTCGATGCGCACCGGCACCCGGACCGTGACGCCCGCGGGAACGGTCACCTTGTCGTGCGCCGGCCTGATGACGGCGGAAGTGACCTCGCTGCCGTCGTTGCCGTGCACTCCGCCGGCCTTCAGCCGCAGCGTCAGGTCGCGGCCTCCGGTGTTGGTGAAGGGCACCTGCACGGTGGTGCGGTCCGAGGCGTCCTGCGGCCAGTTGTAGCTGCCGCCCTGGACGGCGGGCGCGGAGAGCACCTGCTGGTGCACGGCCGCGTGCACGTCGAGGACGCCGGCGCCGGTCTGATCGGCACCCGCGACCTTGCCGCCGGTGCGGGCGGAGGAGACCAGGGCCGCCTTGACCTGCTGTGCGGTCCAGTCGGGGTGGGCCTGGCGGACGACGGCGGCCGCGCCGGCGACATGCGGGGTCGCCATGGAGGTACCCGACATGGACCGGTAGGCGTAGACGCCGCGGCCGCCCGCGGCAGCCGCCGAGATGTCGACGCCGGGTGCGGCGATCTCGGGCTTGAGGGTGTGGGTGACGGCCACCGGACCGCGGCTGGAGAACGGCGCGGTGGTGTCGTCGCGGTCGACGGCGCCCACGGTGAGCACACCGGGCGCGCAGCCGGGTGAGGAGACCGTCTCGGTGTGCGGGCCGCTGTTGCCCGCGGCGACGACGAACAGGCTGTGCGTGTTCTTCGAGAGCTCCTCCGCGGCCTGGGCGAGCGGATCGGCGCAGTCGCCGATCACGGAGTTGCCCAGGCTCATGGAGACGACGTCGGCCCGCTGGTCGACGGCCCACTGCATGCCGGCGATGATCCAGGAGGTCAGACCGGAGCCGCTGTCGTCGAGGACCTTGCCGATGAGGAGGTCGGTTCCGGGCGCGACGCCCTTCCTGCGGCCGTCGTCGGCCGCTCCGGAACCGCCGACGGTGGAGGCGGTGTGGGTGCCGTGGCCCTGGCGGTCGGCGGTGTCCGCCGAGTCCGTGAAGTTCTCGGCCGCCTTCACCCGGTCGACCAGGTCGGGGTGTTCGGCGTCCACGCCGGTGTCCAGCACGGCGACCTCGGTGCCCTTGCCGTCGTACCCCTCGGCCCAGGCCTCCGGCGCGTGCACCTGCCTGGTGGAACGGTCCAGCGTGCCCGTGACCTTGCTGTCCAGCCACAGCTTCTTCAGCGGGGCGGCGGCCCGCGAGCGGGAGCCGCTGATGTCCTGCCAGAAGTCGGCGGCACGGTCCTTGCCGGCCTTGAGCGCGACGCCGTTGACCGCCGGGAGGCTCGGGCCCCGCTCGGCGCCGCGGGGGGTCGCGGGTGCCGCCGCGGCGACGTCGACCCGGTTCTCGTACGTGGCGATGAGGGGCAGCTCGTCGGCGTGGGTGTCGTCGTAGCCCTGGCGGACGAGCCCGCTGACGTTG
The DNA here is from genome assembly GCF_042799575.1 of Streptomyces sp. NPDC057682. NCBI lineage: Bacteria > Bacillati > Actinomycetota > Actinomycetes > Kitasatosporales > Streptomycetaceae > Streptomyces > Streptomyces sp. NPDC057682. Next base: position 83,325 of record NZ_JBHVIN010000022.1, read on the forward strand.
AACAGCTGCTCGTCGACCCTGCCCTCGGCGAGCGCCTGCGCGGCGCTCTCCGGGTAGACGTAGAGGTCCTTGCCCCGCTGGTAGGTCTGCACCAGCGGCTGCGATCCGTCCCCGCGCGGCAGAACGGCCGCCGAACTGCGGCCCGACGGGTCCGTGGTCACCAGCACCCGGTCGCCTGTGACGAGGGTGACCGTCACCTGCTTGCCGCCGGAAGCCGTGCTTCCGCTGCCGGTGAGGGGCCGGTTCGCCGAGGCGCCGTCGGTGGGTGTACCCGCCGCCCCGGAAGGCGTGACCGAGGTCATGGCCAGGACGGCGGCGGTCGCCGCGCCCAAGGCTATTCGCCCTATTGAATGCATGATTCTCCCTGCTCGAAGCCATGAACATGCCGTGCTGCGGCTGCATCCTGGCAGGGATGCGGAGCGTTCAGGGGGGCCGAGCCTGGCGGGTTCCCCACGTGACGGAAGTCCGACATGCGGGCACCGTCGGAGTGGCGGACGTTCACATTCCGTACGCCGGGGAGGCGTCGGCCGCCCTCGGGAGTTGCGTCACGTCCCGGCCGTCGCCCCGGGCCCGTCGGGGACCAGGGGCTCCCGGACGGGTGGACCGGATGGTTCAGACCCAGCCGACGCGCGCCGCGTGCCAGCCCAGCTGAAGGCGCGACTCCACTCCCGAGAGATCCATCAGACGGCGCACCCTGCGCTCCACCGTGCGGATGGACAGACCCAGTTCGGACGCGGCCCGCCGGTCGGACATCCCCGCCAGCAGGAGGGCCAGGACCTCCAGCTCCTCCTCGGTCGGCCGCTGGTCGCCCGCCGGCTCCCCGTGCGCGCCCGCGCCGGTGGTGAACAGGGGCCGCCCCTGGTCCCACTCCCTCTCGAAGAGGTGGACCAGGGCCGTCAGCAGACCGCTGGGATGAACGACGATCGCGCTCGGCTCGCCCCCGGAGTCCGTCATGTCCAGGGGCACCATGGCACGTTCACGGTCGGATACGACCATCTTCAGCGGGAGGGAGTCGGCCGTTCGGAGCTCCAGGCCCGCCGCCACGGCCTCCCGTACGTCCCGCACCACCTCGTGGCCGGAGAGGTAGTCCTTGGCGGCCACCACCCGGAAGTCGACGCCCCGGCCCAGCGCGGAGTTCTCCGACGAGTCGGTGTCCTCACGGGGTACGGCCGTGGGCTCACCGACGAGGAACACCAGCAACTCCCGCTGGGCCCCGAGCTGGAGCTGGAGGAACCGGTGGGCCACCTGCTCCACGCCCACGACCACCTCCACGACACCGCCGGCCGTGCGCGCGGCGGTCGTGCGGTACTGCTCGTCCAGCCTGGAGAAAGCGGTCTCGGCGAGGTGCAGGGCGTTGCGCTGCTCGGCGAGGAGGGGCGCCAGGGCCACCGAGGGCGGCGTGAGCCGGTAGCGGACGGGCCGCGGCACCCGCACGGCGGCGGGGTCCGGGGCGGCGTTCGCGGCCTCCCGGACGGCGGCGACCAGGCCGCGTGCGGCGAGCGCGAGCAGGATCCGCTCGCTCTCGCCCTCCCCGAGCCCGGCCTGCCCGGCGAGCTCCCGGGCGGAGGCGGTCGGGCGGGCCAGCAGTGCCGTGTAGACGGCTTCCTCGGACGGGCTCAGCCCCAGCGCCTGCAGCATGCGGCTCCCCCCGGGCAACGGACCCGTGCCCGGCCCCGGCGCAGCGCGTGCCCACGGACCGGACCCCTCTCGCCCGGAACCCTATCCCCCCTTTCCCGGACGTTCACGGCGACGATGCGCGGTCCCGCCGGAGCCGCCCGCCGGCCACCGGTCGCGCATCCCCCAAGACCGCTGCCGCGAGACCGAGTTGGCGACATCCCGACGGCAGAACAGGGCACGGCCGGGAGCGGGATCAGCGCCTTCCCGGGCGATCGGCCGCGCGTGTAGCTTGTCCCCGGCCCGTTCAGGCCGCGAAAGTCGTTGCGATACGGGGGTGGCCGGTGGGCGGGACCAGCGACGGGCTGACAGCGAGTCAGCTTCGCGTCTATCTGAGCATCGGTGCGTCGATTGTCGCGCTGCTCACCTTCTTCGGAATCCGCAACTTCGACGACCTGCGCGAGGCCGTCGGACACGGGCCGGCCGGCGACTCGGGCTTCTCCGACGCGTGCCATGCCGCGTACGAGGCCGAACACAGCCAGGAGAACGACAGCCGGGCAGCCCCTCCGACAGGTGCCAGTGGCCAGACCGAGGCCATGGCGCGCGCGTACCGCACCTACGCGCTGAGGTTGAGGCAGGCAGCGGACCTGACCAGCGATGCCACGCTCAGGACCGATCTCGTCAACGGCGCCGACGACGCGCAGCACACCGGCGACTGGTGGGAGAGCCCCGACCACTCCATGGAAAATCTTCCGGCGGGTTCGCGGGTGTTCGAACCGTGGGAGACCGACTGCCTCCGTCGCGGGATCCACAAGCCCTTGTAGGACGTCGGGGCGCGAGCGCTCCTGCCGGTTCCGATACGAGGCGGCGCACGTCATCGCCCGCACCGGCCGGGAGGTGGCCCGCCCGCTCCAGGACGACACCGCCGACTGCGACCCCCGGACGGCAGGTCCGGGCCGCCGCCCTCCTCGTCACGGCCGGGGCCCCCTCGTCGCTCTGAACGGCTCCGGCCGGATCGCGGGCCCGGGACGCCGCGCCCGGGGAAGTGCCGCCGTACGGGTGGTTCGGGAGTGGTGCCGTGGGAGGGGGCGCGTCGGCGGGGGCGAGCGCGGTGGTGCCCGGAGCCGGACTTGAACCGGCACGCCCCCGAGGGGCAGCGAGGTTTAAGCTCGCCGTGTCTGCGTTCCACCATCCGGGCCTGGCGCGCGGCTCCGCGTTGGCACATGACCCTATCCGGGGGCACTCCTCCGGCAGGCGAACACTGGCGCGATGTTGTCTTATTTTATTGATCGCTTGAGGGTCCGTCAGCACACGCGGAAGGCATAGTCACACGCCTGGGCGGGGTGGCGGGTGCGGGAGGCCCGTCTCCGAATTGACGGAAAGTCGCCGCACCCGCACAGCGGTTTCGCCAGGGGCGCGCCACCGATCGCCAGGGGCGCGCCACCCCCGGGCCGGCTACTCCTTCGCGACGGTGTCGTTGACGCAGCGCAGGACGGGGCGCGCGCCGAGGGCGTCGGGGTCCGGGAGGCGGGCTCCTGTGATCATGAACACGGTGGTCTCGCCGGGGAGCAGGGTGACGAGCATGCGGTCGGCGACGGCCGCCGGGTCGAGGCGGTCGGGGAAGAGGGACACGTCCTTCAGGAGGGTGCGGGCGGTCACCTCGACGCGGTAGGCGGGCGGTCCGGCGCCGTCGGGGTGCTCGGTGACGGTGACGTCGTAGCGGGGCGGTTCGAGGGCGAGGCGGGTGTCCTCGTCGAAGAAGCCCGTGGTGCGGGTGGTGCCGAGGCGGGCGGTCAGGAGTTCGGCGGCGGGGTCCGCCGGGGCGGCCACGGACGGCGGGAGGGGGACGCGGGTGACGCCCCTGGGGGCGACGGTGACGGTCTCGGTGTGCGTGGCCAGGGCCGTGCCGTCCAGGGCGTGGCGGGTCAGCCGCAGGGGGCCGGTCCAGGGCTCCGGGGCGTCGTTCACCAGGTGCGCGGCGTCGTCGCGGATCACGATCAGGCGGTCCGCGTACGCCTCCCGCAGGGCGTACCAGAGCGGTTTGCGGCGGCCGTCACCGTCCACGGCGGCCCAGGAGACGACGGGCCAGCAGTCGTTGAGCTGCCAGACGATCGTGCCCATGCAGTACGGGGTGTGGGAGCGGAAGTGGCGGATGCCGAAGGCGACGGCGCGGGCCTGGTTGAGCTGGGTGAGCCAGTGCCAGTCGTCGAAGTCGTCGCCCGGCAGCGGCAGGTGGTCGCCCACTCCGCGCAGCAGTTTGGCGTTGCCGTCCTCGGCCTTCTGGTGGTGGGCGAGCAGCGGGGCGTCGGGGGTGAGCGGGCCACTGACGGCGCGGCGCAGCGTGGCGTACGCGGGCGGGCCCTGGAAGCCGAACTCGGCGACGAAGCGCGGCACCCGGTCCGCGTACGCCCGGTAGTCGGCGCGGTTCCACACGTCCCAGACGTGGATCGTGCCGTGGGCCGGGTCCTGGGGGTGGAGGTCCTCCGTGCCGGAGTAGGGCGAGCCGGGCCAGTACGGGCGGGTGGGGTCGGCCTCGGAGACGATGGAGGGCAGCAGCTCGTGGTAGTAGCCGTGGCCCCAGGTGCGCTCGCCCAGCTCCTCGCGCCAGCCCCAGTCGGCGTGCCCCTCCAGGTTCTCGTTGTTGCCGCACCACAGCACCAGGGAGGGGTGCGGGGCGAGGCGGACGACGTTCTCCCGGGCCTCGGCCGCCACCTCGTCCCACAGCGGCTGCTCCTCGGGGTAGGCCGCGCAGGCGAACGGGAAGTCCTGCCAGACCAGGAGGCCCTTCTCGTCGCAGAGGGCGTAGAAGTCGTCGCTCTCGTAGAGGCCGCCGCCCCAGACCCGGACCAGGTTGACTCCGGCGGCGACCGCCTGGTCGAGGCGGGCGGAGAGCCGTTCGCGGGTGACCCGGGTGGGGAAGCAGTCCTCGGGGATCCAGTTCACCCCGCGTACGAAGACGTCCTCGCCGTTCACCGCGATGCGGAACGCATCCTCCTCCAGGGCGACGGAGCGGAAGCCCGTACGGAGCGTCCGGACGTCGTCGCCGACTCGGACCGTCACCTCGTACAGCGGCTGGGCCCCGTGGCTGTGCGGCCACCAGACCTCGGCCCGGGGGACGGAGAGGGTGACCGTGACGCGGTGCTCGTCGCCGGTGGTGGTGAAGGCGGCCGCCTCACCTGCCACCGCGACCTCGCCCGACAGCGGTGCGAGGCCGTCGTGGTCGAGCTCCAGCTCGGCGGTCAGCCTCGGCACCCCGGCCCCGTCGAGATCGGGCAGCAGCTTCACGGACGCGATCCTCGGGCCGCTCCAGGTCTCCAGCGCGACCGGGCGCCAGATGCCCGAGGTGACCAGGGTCGGGCCCCAGTCCCAGCCGAAGTTGCACGCCATCTTGCGGATGAAGGCGTACGGCTCCGCGTACGCCCCGGGGCGGTCGCCGAGCCGTTCGCGCAGTTCCTCGGCGTAGCTGTACGGGGCGGTGAAGCGGACGACGAGGGTGTTGGCGCCCTCGCGCAGCAGCGGGCGGACGGGGAAGCGGTAGGAGCGGTGCTGGTTGGCGGTGCGGCCCACCTCGGTGCCGTTGAGCAGGACGGTGGCGACGGTGTCGAGGCCGTCGAAGCACAGGGCGGCGTGGTCGTGCCCGTCCGGGGTCCAGTCGAAGGTGGTGCGGTATGTCCAGTCGGTGCGGCCGGTCCAGCCGAGCCGGGTCTCGTTGTCGTCCAGGTACGGATCGTCGATGAGCCCGGCCGCGAGCAGATCGGTGTGGACGCAGCCGGGCACGGTGGCGGGGAGCCCCCCGGCGGGCAGGTCCACGGGCACGGGGCCGTCGGCGGTCAGCGTCCAGCCGTCGTGCAGGGGGAGGTGGCGAGGGGTCACGCGGCGGTCCTTCCGCAGTCGGGGAGCTGGGCGCAGGCGACGAAGTGGTCCGGCTCGGTCTCGTGGAGCCCGTCCCCGGGGGCGCCGCCCTCGTGGAAGGCGCACGCGGTCACCGGCTCGGGCGGGTCCCACGGGGTGTTGAGGCGCGGGACGGCGGCGAGCAGGGAGCGGGTGTAGGGGTGGACGGGGTTGCCGAACACCTTCCGGGTGTCGCCGCGTTCGACGACCCGGCCGCGCCGCAGCACGACGGTCTTCTCGGCGAGGTAGGTGCCGAGCGCGAGGTCGTGGGTGATGTAGAGGACGCCGAGGCCGCGTTCCTTGAGGACGGCGAGCAGGTTGAGCACGTCGATGCGCGTGGAGGCGTCGAGCATGCTGGTGATCTCGTCCGCGACGAGGAAGCTCAGGTCGAGCAGCAGGGCGCGGGCGATGAGGAGCCGTTGCAGCTGGCCGCCGCTGAGCTGGTGCGGGTAGCGGCCGAGGACCTGGCCGGGGTCCAGCCGTACGTCCCGGACGGCCTTCTCGACCCGGTCGGCCCACTCCTTGTCGGGGACGCCCGGATGGTAGGCGCGGCGGATCAGGTCGAAGACCCGGTCGGCGCGGAAGACCGGGTTGTAGCAGGAGAAGGGGTCCTGGAAGACGCCCTGGACGCGGCGGTAGAAGTCCTTGCCGGGGCGGACCGGCCGGCCGTCCAGGGTGAGGGTGCCGGAGGTGACCCCGGTCAGTCCGAGGATCATCCGGCCGATGGTGGACTTCCCGCTGCCGCTCTCGCCGATGAGGGAGACGACCTCGCCGGGGGCGGCGGTGAAGGACACCCGGTCCACGGCGGTGACGGAGCCGCCGCCGAACGCCCCGGCGCGGTAGGTCTTGGTGACGTGGTCGAGGCTCAGCATCAGGCCTTCCAGCATGCGACGGAGTGGCGGGGGGCGATCTCCACGACCGGGGGCTCCTCGGCGCACCGCTCGTCGGCGAGCGGGCAGCGGTCGCGGAAGCGGCAGCCGGGCGGCGGGTCCAGCAGGGAGGGCGGGGCGCCGGCGATGCCCTTGAGGGGCTTGTCGGCGTACCGGGCGCCGACCTCGGGCAGCGAGCCGAGCAGCAGCTTGGTGTACGGGTGGCGGGGCGCGGTCGTCAGGGTCTTCGTGGGCGCCTTCTCGGCCAGCCTGCCCGCGTACATGACCATGATGGAGTCCGCGATGTGCGAGGTCAGCCCGAGGTCGTGGGTCACGAAGATCATGCTGGTGACCAGGCCCTTGTCGCGCAGTCCGGTGAGGGCGCCGACGACGGCCCGCTGGGTGGAGACGTCGAGCGCGGAGGTCACCTCGTCCGCGACGAGGACGGACGGGTCGAGGAGCGTGGAGATCACCATGACGGTGCGCTGCTTCATGCCGCCGGACAGCTCGATCGGGTAGCGGTCCAGGACGTCGTGGTCCAGGCCCACCAGGTCGAGCCTGCGGTGCAGTTCGGCGGTGTCGACGGAGGCGCCGCGCGAGGCGAGCAGTTCGCGGATCATCCGGCCGATGCGGCGGGTCGGGTTGAGCGCGCTCATGGAGTACTGCGGGACGAGCGATATCCGGTGGAAGCGGAAGGCGTTCATGGCGCGGTCGTCGGACACGGGCACGTCGTCGCCGTCCAGGGTGACGGTGCCGCCCGCGTGCCGCATCCGGCCGTCGAGCCGGATCAGCGACTTGCCCAGCGTGCTCTTGCCGCAGCCGGACTCGCCGGCCAGGCCCAGGATCTCGCCGTCGGCCAGGTCGAAGGAGACGCCGTCCAGGGCCCGGACCTCGCCGCGCAGGGTGCGGTAGTGGACCCGGAGGTCGGTCACGTTCAGGGTCATGGGGTCCGGCCTTCCGGGACGCGGTGGTGCGCAGGGGCCATGGCTCGGGCCTCCGGGGGAACAGTCGGGTTCATGGGGGCTCAGGCCTCCCGCAGTTTCGGGTTGAAGACCTCGTCGAGGCCGACGTTGGCGATGTACAGCGCGCCGACGATCGCGGTGATCCCTGCGCCGGGCGGGACGAACCACCACCACATGCCGAGCTGGAGCGCGCTCCACTGCTGGGCGCTCTGGAGCATCATCCCCAGCGAGACGCCCTCGGTGGGGCCGAGCCCGATGAAGTCGAGCGAGGAGGCGATCAGCACCGAGCCGCCGAAGAGCAGGATGAACATCATGAAGAGGTAGGAGCTCATGTTCGGCGCGATCTCGCGGAAGACGATGCGCCAGGTGCCGCTGCCGCTGAGCCGGGCCAGGTCCACGAACTCCCGGGTGCGCAGCGAGAAGGTCTGGGCGCGGATCGCGCGCGCCGCCCAGGGCCAGGAGGTGAGCCCGATGAACAGGCCCTGCACGGCGACCGAGCGGACGCCCAGATAGGCGTTGATGATCAGCAGGACGGCGAGGGCGGGCAGGACGAGCACCACGTTGGTGAGCATGTTCAGGATCTCGTCGACGGCTCCGCCCCGGTAGCCGGCCAGGAAGCCGACGAGCATGGCGATGACGGCGGCGATGGCCCCGCCGACGACGCCGACGAGGAACGTGGCGCGCAGTCCGTGCACGAACTGGGCGTAGACGTCCTGGCCGAAGGTGGTGGTGCCCATCCAGTACGTGCCGTCGGGCGGTGCGGCCTGCGGGCCCACGTATTCGTTCGGGTCGGCGTTGTCGAGCAGCGGCGGGCCGATGATGCCGATGAGCAGGAGCAGCACGACGACGGTGAACCCGATGAGCAGCTTGGGGTTGCGGACCGCGTAGTGCAGTGTCTCCCGGCCGGGGCGGGCGGCTGAGCCCGCCCCGGCGGACGGCTCGGTGGCCGGTTCGGGCGCGGTGCTCATGACTGGCCTCCTGCCATGCCCGTACGCGTACGGGGGTCGACGACGACGTACACGATGTCGATGAGGAAGTTGGCGATCAGGACGCCGATGACGATGAACAGGAAGGCGCCCTGGAGCAGGAAGAAGTCCTGGTTCTGGATGGCGGCCAGGATCAGCGAGCCGAGCCCCGGATAGGCGAAGACGATCTCGGTGACCAGCGCTCCGGCCACCAGGACGCCCAGCTGGAGGGCGAGTCCGGTGATCTGGGGCAGGACGGCGTTGCGGAAGGCGTAGCGGCGGATGAGCCGCTGGGGGGCGCCGAGGGCCGAGAGGTAGGAGGAGTAGTCGGACTCCAGCTCGTAGATGATCATGTTGCGCATGCCGATGGCCCAGCCGCCGAGCGCGACCAGGAAGAGCGAGAGGAACGGCAGCACCCAGTGCTGGAAGAGGTCGGTGGCGAAGGCGAAGGACCAGCTGGGCTGGATGTCGAGGCTGTAGCCGCCGGAGAGCGGGAACCAGCCCGCCTTGGAGCCGAGCGCCCAGGCGAGGATGACCGCGATCCACATGTAGGGCATGGCGGTGAGCAGATAGCCGGCCGGGAGCACGGTGTTGTCGAGCACCTTGCGGCGGGCGGCCAGCGCCCCGGCCCAGTTGCCGACGAACCAGCTCAGCAGCACGGCCGGGACCATCAGCCCCAGCGTGTAGGGCAGGGCGTCGAGCAGCACCTCGGAGACGGGCTTGGGGAACACCCAGATGGACAGCCCGAAGTCGCCCTGGAGCAGGGAGCCCCAGAAGTGCAGGTACTGCTGCCAGACGGGCTCGTCGAAGCCGAAGAGGTTGTTGTAGTAGGAGCGCATGGCCTCGACGGCCTCGGGCTGCGAGACCCGGGCACGGGCCACCATCGCGGCGACCGGGTCGCCGGGCATGAAGCGCGGGATCATCCAGTTGACGGTGACGGCGACGACGAAGGTCAGCGCGTAGATCAGAAGTTTGCGGGCGAAGTAGCGGCGCAAGGGGGCTCCCCGGGGAGAGCCCCGCCGGGCGGTCGGCGGGGCGTGGCCGCCGGCCGCCCGGCGGGGCGGGCGTGGACGCGGAGCGGGCGGCACGGACCGGCCGCTCCCGGAACGGGCGGCGTACGGCATGCGCGTACGCCTCGCGGTCCGGTTCCGGGCGGCGCGCGGTGGCCCGTGCGCCGCCCGGGTCTCAGAACGGCCGGATCACTTGGCGGGCTTGAGCTGGGTCAGCGCTTCAAAGCCGCCCATCTCCAGCCAGTTGCGCCACAGGGCGGGCGCGTACTTGGGCGCGCCCGGGGCGTCCGAGGGCCAGTTCGTCCAGGTCCCGGTGGTGGACTGGGCCCAGAGGCCGTTGTACCAGAGGGGGATGACCGGCATCTCCTTCAGCTGGATGGCCTGGAGCCGGGAGATGACCTTCTTCATGCCCTCGGTGTCGTCGGTCTTCACCCCGCCGAGCTCCTGGACGAGCTTCCAGGCCTCGGGGTTCTCGTAGCGGCCGAAGTTGACGGTGTTCTGCTGCTTCTGCACGGGCAGCTGGAACATGTACTCGTAGTACGTCCACGGAGTGCTGGAGAGCTGGCGTTCGTTGTTCACGACCAGGTCGAAGTCGCCCTTGCCGCGCTGCTCGTTGAGGGCGTTGGCGTCCGGGAACTCCGTGGTGATCTTGATTCCGGCGGCCTTGGCGGAGGAGGCGATGACCTTGGCGGCCTCCATCCAGTCGGTCCAGCCGGTGGGCACGGCGAGCTTCAGGCTGATCTTCGAGCCGTCCGTGTTCTCCACGAAGCCGTCGCCGTCGGTGTCCTTGTAGCCGCCGTCGAAGAGGATCCGCTTGGCCTCGTCGGTGTCGAAGGAGAAGCCCTCGCGGGCCACCAGGTCCCGGTCGACGAAGGCGTCCCACTGCGGGAGCAGACCGGTCGGGTTCGCGGCCTTGACCAGTTCCCCGTAGACGCCCTTGACGATCTTGCCGGTGTCGACGGAGGCGGCGAGCGCCTTGCGGAAGACCGCGTCGTTCATCGGCTTCCTGGTGGTGTTGGGCACCAGCCAGGCGGTGTTGGCGGAGAGCATGTAGGGCGGCTTGTCGTAGTACGAGACGACCTTCTTGCTCTTGATCAGCGAGGAGGCGCCGGGCAGGAAGTTGTTGCTGAGGTCGAGCTGGTTCTGGCCGAGCTGGCCGATGACGACCTCGTTGCTCGGGTTGGAGACGTCGACGATGTAGCGGGGCGCGGGCTTCATGGAGAGCGCCTTGACGCCCCACCAGTCGTCGCGCCGCTGCCACACGACCCGGTCCTGGGTGTGGCTCTTGAGCGTGTACGCGCCGGTGCCGACGGGCTTGTCGTTGACCCCGTCGAGGACCTCCTTCTCCGCGCGCTTGCCCCAGATGTGCTCGGGGACGATCGGCTGCCCGTAGAGGGTGAAGTCCCACTCCTGGTAGCGGGCCTCCTTGAAGGTGAAGCGGACGGTCGTGGCGTCCACCGCCTCGGCGCCCGAGAGCCAGCTCCACAGGGTGTGGAAGGACGACGCCTCGATCTTGCCGATGCCGTAGGAGTACGCCACGTCCTGGGCGGTCAGCGGCTTGCCGTCGGACCAGGTGATGCCGGGGCGCAGCTTCACCTCGTACGTCTTGTCCCCGGTCCAGGAGCCCGACTCGGCGAGCCAGGGCGTGAGCTTGCCCGCGTTGGGGTCGAAGTGGAACAGCGTCTCGTAGACCAGGCCCTTGGTGCCGGTGGCGTGGTCCCAGTTGTGCAGCGGGTTGTAGTTGGCCGGCGGTCCCCACTGCGTACCGGTGGTGTAGAGCGTCTCGTTGCGCGGGAGCGCACCGCCCCCGCCGCCCCCCGTGCCGCCGGAGCCGCCCCCGGAGGAGCCGCCTCCCGTGCACGCGGTGGCGGCGAGTCCGATCACGGCGAACGCGACGGCGATCCGTCCGCGGAAGCCCGTGCCCATGGTCCCTCCTTCTCCCCGCCGTCCCTGCCGAGCGGAGCTGCTGAACCGGGTAAGTGCCGTGAAGCTAAGGCCGTGGGGAAGGGCTGTCAAGATGGCGGGAGCGCTCCCATTTCTTTGGTTCCAGGGGAAGTTGGACGATCACTCTTCGCCGACTCCCCCTCCTGGCCCGGAGGACCGCTGGCTAGGATGCGCATGGATCACGAACCGGTTAAGCGAGGTCGCATGCCCAGACACCGCCCCACGATCGCCGACATAGCGCGCCGCGCCGGGGTCTCCAAGGTCGCGGTGTCCTACGCCCTCAACGACCGGCCGGGGGTCTCCCCCGCGACCCGCGCCGCGATCAAGGCCATCGCCCAGGAGATCGGCTGGCAGCCCAACAGTGCGGCCCGCGCCCTGACCGGCGCACGTGCCGACGCGGTAGGCCTCGCGCTCTGCCGGCCCGCCCGGCTGCTCGGCGTGGAGCCGTTCTTCATGGAGCTGATCAGCGGGATCGAGAGCGAACTGGCCCCGCGCGGGCGCGCGCTGCTCCTCCAGGTCGTCGACGGTCCGGAACAGGAGCTGGAGGTCTACCGCCGCTGGTGGGGCGAGGGCCGGGTGGACGGGGTGTTCCTCGCCGATCTGCGCGCGGCGGACCCCCGCGTCGCGGGCGTGGCCGGGCTGGGCCTGCCGGCCGTGGTGATCGGGCACCCCTCGGCGGCCGGCCCGCTGCCCGCCGTCTGGTCCGACGACCACACGGCGGTCCGGGACACCGTCACGTACCTGGCCGCGATGGGCCACCGCTCGGTCGCCCGGGTCGCGGGTCTTCCGGGGCTCAACCACACGGAGCTGCGCGACCGGGCCCAGCGCGAGATCTGCGCCGAACTCGGCCTCGGCGAACCGGTGATCGTCCACACGGACTACTCCGGCGAGGAGGGCGCGCACGCCACCCGGCGGCTGATCACCTCGGCGCGGCGGCCGACCGCCGTCGTCTACGACAACGACATCATGGCCGTGGCCGGGCTGTCCGTCGCCCAGGAGATGGGCCTCGACGTCCCCCGCGACCTCTCCCTCGTCGCCTGGGACGACTCCCAGCTCTCCCGGGTCGTCAGGCCGCCGCTGACCGCGCTCGGCCGCGACATCCCGGCGTACGGCGGCCACGCCGCGCGCACCCTGCTGACGCTGATCGACGAGGGCGCGGCGGCGGGCTACGAGGACGCGGCGGCCCGACTCGTGCCGCGCGGGTCGACGGCGCCGCCGCGGTAGGGCCTGCCGGGCCGCCCCCGTCGCCGGACAGGCCCCGGCGGACCCCCGGAGCGCGGAGCCGTCCGCCCGTACGGGGACGGCCGGTGTCATACCGCAGACGTACGCCGGGCCCCGGCGGTGCGACTCAGGGCTGTCCCGGGAACGGGCATCGGGAGTGACGACCGGCGGCCGGACGGCGGAGACGATGGTGAGGTGCCCCTGCCCCGGGCCCCCGCCGCCCGGCGGGTCCGGCGGGCGGGCCCCGTCCCGTACACCCCACCCGACCCTGGAGTCTCCCGTGACCACCCTGTCCACCGCTCACCGCGCCACCGCGGTGGCCGCCCGCGCCACGGAACTGTCGAAGGTCTACGGAGAGGGCGAGACCAAGGTCACCGCCCTGGACCGGGTCACCGTCGACTTCCCCCAGGGCGAGTTCACCGCCATCATGGGCCCCTCCGGCTCCGGCAAGTCCACGCTGATGCACTGCGTGGCGGGTCTCGACACCTTCAGCAGCGGTTCGGTGCGCATCGGTGACACGGAACTGGGCTCCCTCAAGGACAAGCAGCTCACGCAGTTGCGCCGGGACAAGATCGGCTTCATCTTCCAGGCGTTCAACCTGCTGCCGACGCTCTCGGCGCTGGAGAACATCACGCTGCCGATGGACATCGCGGGCCGCAAGCCCGACCAGGAGTGGCTGCGCGGGGTCATCGACATGGTGGGCCTCGCCGACCGGCTGAAGCACCGGCCGACCGAGCTGTCCGGCGGACAGCAGCAGCGCGTCGCGGTCGCCCGCGCCCTGGCCTCCCGGCCCGAGATCATCTTCGGCGACGAGCCGACCGGGAACCTGGACTCCCGCTCCGGCGCCGAGGTCCTCGGCTTCCTGCGCAACTCGGTGCGCGAACTGGGCCAGACCGTGGTGATGGTGACCCACGACCCGGCCGCCGCCTCCTACGCGGACCGGGTCGTCTTCCTCGCCGACGGGGCGATCGTCGACCAGATGCTGCACCCCACCGCCGACAAGGTGCTGGACCGGATGAAGGCGTTCGACACCAAGGGCCGCACCAGCTGAGCCCCGGGGCCCACCGGGTCCGGACGCCACGACCGGACCCCGGCCCCCGCCGACCGCCCACCCCCACCGGCCCACTCCTCCCGGGACTGACAGAGATGCTCCGTACCGCCCTGCGCAATGTGCTCGCGCACAAGGCCAGGCTGCTGATGACGATCCTCGCCGTGATGCTCGGCGTCGCCTTCGTGTCCGGCACCCTGGTCTTCACCGACACCCTCGGCCACGCCTTCCGCAACCAGTCGGCCAAGAGCTACGACGACGTCGCCGTGGCCGTCACCACGCACGCCGACCGGCGCGACCCCAAGTCCACCGGCATCGACGCCGCCACCCTGAAGCGGATCCAGGACCTGGACGGCGTGAAGAACGCCGCCGGCCGGGTCGACGGCTTCGCCGGGGTCGCCGACCCCCAGGGCAAGCTGATCGGCAACGGCTGGTCCAACACCGGGGCCAACTTCGCCCCCGGCACGGACGGCAAGGACACCCAGTACACCTTCACCGACGGCACCGGCCCCACCGCCGCCGGCCGGATCGCGCTCGACGAGGACACCGCGAAGAAGGGCGAGTACGAGGTCGGGGACACCGTCCGGGTCGCCACCAACGGGCCGGTGAAGGAGTACACCCTGTCCGGGGTCTTCACCACCGAGGACGGCGCGGTCAACGCCGGCGGCAGCCTGGTCCTCTTCGACACCGCGACCGCCCAGAAGCTGTTCCTGCGCCCCGGCGAGTTCCAGGACGTCGCCGTCTCCGCCACGCCCGGCACCTCCGACCAGCGCCTCCTGGCCGCCGTGAAGCCGCTGCTGCCGAAGGACGCCGAGGCGAGGACCGGCAAGGCCCTCGCCGACGAGCAGGCCGAGCAGATCGAGTCCGGGCTGAGCAACCTCAACAAGCTGCTGCTGGCCTTCGCCGGTATCGCGCTCTTCGTCGGCGTCTTCCTGATCGCCAACACCTTCACCATGCTGGTCGCCCAGCGCACCAAGGAACTCGCCCTGATGCGCGCCGTCGGCGCCTCGCGCCGCCAGGTCAAGCGCTCGGTGCTCCTGGAGGCCGCCGTGGTCGGCCTGATCGCCTCCGTCGTCGGCTTCGCCCTGGGCCTGGGCCTCGCCACCGCGCTGCGCTCGGCGATGAGCCTGATCGGCGGGAAAATCCCGGCCGGACCGCTCGTGGTCGCCCCGGTCACCGTCCTCGCCGCCTTCGCCGTCGGCGTCGTGATCACCGTGCTCGCCGCCTGGCTGCCCGCCCGCCGGGCCGCGAAGATCCCCCCGGTCGCGGCGATGAACAGCCTGCACGCGGTGGCCACGGTCAAGTCCCTCGTCCTGCGGAACTCCATCGGCGCCCTCCTCACCCTGGCCGGCGGCGCGGCGGTCGTCGGCGGCGCGGCGCAGTCCGGTTCGAACGGGCAGCTCCTCATCGCGGGCGGCGCCTTCCTCGCCCTGATCGGCGTCATCGTCCTGATCCCGCTGCTCTCCCGCCCGGTGATCGCCCTGGTGCGCCCCGCCCTGCGCCGGCTGTTCGGCGTCTCCGGCAAGCTGGCCGCGCAGAACGCGGTCCGCAACCCCCGGCGCACCGGCGCCACCGCCTCCGCCCTGGCGATCGGCCTCACCCTCGTCACCGGCATCTCGGTGCTCGGCGTCACCCTCGGCCGGGCGGTCGACAACGTGACCACGGACAACATCCGCGCCGACTACATGATCTCGATGGCGAGCGGCGACGCGCTCGACGAGTCGGCGCTCACCGCCCTGGAGAAGGCCGACGGCGTCACCGCGGTCTCCCCGCAGCAGGCCCTGTGGCTGACGGTCGACGGCGACCGGGGCGTCTCCGCCTCCGGCGTCACCCCGGGCGCGGTGGAGAAGGTCCTCACCGTGGACACCGTGGCGGGCTCCCTGGACGCCCTCGGCCGGGGCGAGATCGCCGTCTCCGACAAGACCGCCGCCTCGCACGGCTGGAAGACCGGGGACACCGTCACGGTCACCTACCAGGACGACAGGAAGGGCCGTCTGAAGGTCGGCGCGCTCTTCACGGACAACGAGTTCCTGTCGCCGGTCCTGGTCCCCCGCGACGTCGTGGCCCCGCACGAGGGCCGGCCGGACATCCGCGAGATCTGGGTGAAGACGGAGGGCGGCGCGAGCGCGGCCCACGAGCAGGCGCTGGTGGACGCGCTGGGCGACAACCCGGGCATGAGCGTCATGGACCGCCAGGACATCCGCGACATGTTCGGCGGCGGCATCAACCTCGCGATGAACATCATGTACGGCCTGCTGGCGATGGCCCTGATCATCGCGGTGCTCGGGGTCGTCAACACCCTGGCCATGTCGGTGTTCGAACGGCAGCAGGAGATCGGCATGCTGCGGGCGATCGGCCTGGACCGGCGCCGGGTGAAGCGGATGATCCGGCTGGAGGCGGTGGTCATCTCGCTGTTCGGCGCGGTGGTCGGCATCGGGCTGGGGCTCTTCCTCGGCTGGGCGATCGGGCAGACCGTCGCCAAGGAGATCCCCGAGTACGTCCTGGTCGTGCCGTGGGGCCGGATCGCGGTCTTCCTGCTCCTGGCCGGTCTGGTCGGGGTGCTGGCCGCGCTCTGGCCGGCCCGCAGCGCCGCGAAGCTGAACATGCTGACGGCCATCAAGACCGAGTAGCCGTGCCCGTACGCGAAGGGGCCGGTGTCCGCGGTGGACACCGGCCCCTTCGCCGTACGGTGCGCTCAGGCGCCCGCGTCGGCCGTCCACTCCCGGGCGCGCGGCGGCATCCGGGAGGCGCCGTCCTCCTCCGGGCGGACCGCCAGGATCTGGTTCACCCCGATCTTGTTGTGCTCGAAGGAGAGCGCGGAGGCGGCCATGTAGAGCCGCCAGACCCGGGCCCGGCCGGGCGAGGTCATCCGCACCGCGCCCGGCCAGTCCGCCTCCAGGTTCGCCACCCACCGGCGGAGGGTCAGGGCGTAGTGCTCGCGCAGCGCTTCGACGTCCCGCGCCTCGAAACCGGCCTCCTCCAGGGTGGCGAGGGTCCGGCCGAGCGGGGCGAGTTCCCCGTCGGGGAAGACGTAGGCGTCGATGAACTCGTCCACGTGGTAGGCGGATTCGTCCTTCTCGGGGCGACGGGCGATCTGGTGGTTGAGCAGC
Source organism: Streptomyces sp. NPDC057682 (assembly GCF_042799575.1). Classification (NCBI taxonomy): domain Bacteria; kingdom Bacillati; phylum Actinomycetota; class Actinomycetes; order Kitasatosporales; family Streptomycetaceae; genus Streptomyces; species Streptomyces sp. NPDC057682. The sequence continues at coordinate 99,959 of NZ_JBHVIN010000022.1, forward strand.
CGTCCGCCGGGCCTGAGGAGGGCGTACAGATCGTCGGCGTACTCGCGGTAGCGGACCGCTCCGACGTGTTCGGCCATGCCGATCGAGGAGATCGCGTCGTACGGGCCGTCGCGCACGTCCCGGTAGTCCTGGACGCGGATCTCGATGCGGTCGGTCAGGCCCTCCTCCGCGATGCGCTTGCGGGCGAAGGCGGCCTGCTCGACGGAGAGGGTGACCCCGGTGACCCGGGCGCCGTACTCCCGGGCGGCGTGGATCGCCATGGAGCCCCAGCCGCAGCCGACGTCCAGGAGCCGGTCGCCCTCCTTGAGGGCGAGCTTGCGGCAGACCAGGTCCAGCTTGTCGCGCTGGGCGTCCTCCAGCGTTCCGCTGTCCTCCCAGTAGGCGCAGGAGTAGACCATGGACGGGCCGAGGACCAGGGCGTAGAAGTCGTTGCCCACGTCGTAGTGGTGGCTGATGGCGGCCTTGTCGCGGCGCTTGCTGTGCCGGGTGCCGGCGCGTCCGCGGACCTCCTCGGGCGGCGGCGGGGGCGGCGGCCAGGGCCCGGCCAGCCGCAGCAGCCCCCGAGCGGCGGCGCGCAGCTTCGGATCGCGTACGGGGTGGACGCGCTCCCCCGTGCCGTCGCCGCGTTCCCAGATCAGACCGGCCATCAGGTCCAGGGCCTCGTACAGATCGCCCTCGATGTCGAGTTCACCGGCCACCCAGGCGCGGGCCAGGCCCAGCTCCCCCGGCTTCCAGAGCAGCCGGCGCAGCGCGCGGCGGTGCTTGACGACGAGGACGGGGGCTCCGGGCGGTCCCGATTCGCTGCCGTCCCAGGCCCGGACGCGGACCGGCAGGGGGGCGCCCAGCAGTTCCTGGGCGAGAGAGGTCAGCCGCAACGCGGCGTCGGCCATGGCGCACACCTCCGTGATGGTGTTTCCCTACGTGCGGGCACGCCCGCGCATGCCCGCACCCCGCCCCGGCACCCGCTGCGCCACGACGAGGTACACCCCCCTCAACAGTCTCCGGCGGCCGGGCCATCCCGCTACCGCGCAAGGGAACGGCAAAATCCTTGTACGGGGCACACATCCCGGGGCGGCGGGGCTCCGCGGTCCCGCGGTGCCCCGGGTCCGGATACGCCGAAGGGGCCGTCCGCACCACGGATGGCGGACGGCCCCTTCGGGCGTCGTGCGACGTGCGGCCGGGGATCCGGGGATCCGCCGGTCAGGGCGTCAGGAGGCCTTGGCCTTCTCGCCGGCCGGCTGCGCGGCGGCGGGGGCCGGGGCGGGCTTGGCGGCCTCGTAGAACTCCTCGCGGGGAGTCTCCATGGCGCCGAGCGAGACGACCTCGCGCTTGAGGAACATCGCCAGCGTCCAGTCGGCGAAGATCCGGATCTTGCGGTTCCAGGTCGGCATGGCCAGACCGTGGTAGCCGCGGTGCATGTACCAGGCGAGACGGCCCTTGAGCTTGATCTTCATCTTGCCCATGACGATCATCGCGACGCCCTTGTGCAGCCCCAGACCGGCCACCGCACCCTTGTTGGCGTGGCTGTAGGGGGCCTGCGGGAAGCCGCGCATCCCGGAGATCACGTTGTCGCCGAGGACCTTGGCCTGACGCAGCGCGTGCTGGGCGTTGGGCGGGCACCAGGCGTTGGGGTTGCCGGCCTTGCGGCCGATCATGTCCGGAACCTGGGCGTTGTCGCCCGCGGCCCAGATGTAGTCGGTGCCCTGCACCTGGAGCTTCTCGCTGGTGTCCACGTGGCCGCGGGGGCCGAGCGGCAGACCGAAGCGGGCGAGCGCCGGGTTCGGCTTCACACCGGCGGTCCACACGATGGTGTTGGAGTCGACCTCCAGGCCGTTCTTCAGCACCACGTGACCGTCGACGCAGGAGTCCATGGAGGTCGAGAGGAAGACCTCGACGCCACGGGACTCCAGGTGCTCCCGGCCCCAGGTGCCCAGCTTCGGGCCGACCTCGGGAAGGATCTTGTCGGCGGCGTCGACGAGGATGAAGCGCATGTCCTCGCGCTTCACGTTCGTGTAGTACTTCGCCGCGTCGCGGGCCATGTCCTCGACCTCGCCGATGGTCTCCGCGCCCGCGAAGCCGCCACCGACGAAGACGAAGGTCAGCGCCCTGCGGCGGACGTCCTCGTCCGTCGTCGAGTCGGCCTTGTCCAGCTGTTCGAGGACGTGGTTGCGCAGGCCGATGGCCTCCTCGATGCCCTTCATGCCGATGCCCTGCTCGGCGAGGCCGGGGATCGGGAAGGTGCGGGAGACGGCGCCGAGCGCGATGACCAGGTAGTCGAAGGGCAGCTCGTAGGACTCGCCGACGAGCGGCGCGACCGTGGCGACCTTGCGGTCCTGGTCAATGGTCGTGACGCGGCCGGTGAGTACCTCGGCCTTGGGCAGGACGCGTCGCAGCGGGACGACGACATGCCGGGGCGAGATGCTGCCGGCGGCAGCTTCGGGGAGGAAGGGCTGGTAGGTCATGTACGACCGGGGGTCGACGACCGTGACGGTCGCCTCTCCGTAGCGCATCTTCTTGAGGATGCGCCGAGCTGCGTACAGGCCTACGTACCCACCGCCTACTACGAGGATCCTGGGACGCTCCGTGGTGCTCATGCCATCGAGTATCCACCCCCCTCGGGGGGCATGCTCGTGAGCCCCTTCACAAGGATGTGGCCCCTGTCTGCTACACTCCGCGGCCCACGTGACCCAGGTCATGACCGTACGGGGGAACCACCGCATCCCGGTGAACGTTGTTCACCGCCTGTGAGCTGGCCCTTGATTCGCCGCCCCGGCTGGACCACACCCCCCGGCGGCCCGCCCCCGGACCCGCCGGAATCCCGCCGCGCACGGCCGGAGTGACCCGGCCCACTCCCCTCGGACCCCGTTCGGAGCCCAAGTGCGCCCCGAGCACCCGCATTCCTTGTGAAGAACTTCACGAAGTTCGTCGCGCGCTGCCTCCGAAGAACCCCCGCGCATGCCTCGGAAGTCTCAAAGGTGCAGGCCAAAGTGCGTATGAGCAGGGGCCGCCGGGCCCCTCGGAAGGCCGCTGCGCGGGCCGTTCCGAGGGGTGCCGCCCGACCGGGCCCGGGAAGGGCCCCGGAGGGGCTCAGCGGGCCGCGTAGAAGGCGATGCCGTCCAGGATGTCGTGCTCGCTGACGACGACCTCCCGGGCGCCCGTCCGCTCCATGACGGCGAGCAGGATCAGCGCGCCGGAGATGATCACGTCGACCCGGCCCGGGTGCATGGCACCGATCGCCGCCCGCTCGGCGTGGGTGGAGGCGAGCAGCCGCGCGGCGATCTCGCGGACCCGCTCCACGGGGACGCGGGAGTGGTGGATGGCCTCGGAGTCGTACTCCTCCAGGCCCAGCGCGATCGCCGCGACGGTGGTGACCGTGCCGGCCAGGCCCACGAGCGTGCCGGCCGAGGCGATCGGCACCGTCTCGGCCGCCAGGTCCAGCGCCGCCGCGACGTCCGCCCGGATCGCGTCGGCCTGCGCGGCCGTCGGCGGGTCGGTGACCACGCCGTCGCGGACCAGATGGCGCTCGGTCATCCGGACGCAGCCGATGTCCACGGACCGGGCCGCGCGCACCCGGTCGTCGCCGACGACGAACTCGGTGGAGCCGCCGCCGATGTCCACGACCAGATACGGCTTCGCCAGGTCGTCGCGCCCGGTCAGCTCCCTGGTGGCCCCGTCGAAGGAGAACGCGGCCTCCTGGTCGCCGCTGATCACCTCGGGCTCGACGCCGAGGATCGCGTGGATCCCCCGGACGAACTCGTCCCGGTTCTCCGCGTCCCGGGAGGCGGAGGTCGCGACGAAGCGGATCCGCTCCACGCCGTGCTCCTTGATCACGTCCGCGTACCGGCGGCAGGCCGCGAAGGTGCGCTCCAGGGCCTCCGGCGCCAGCCGGCCGGTCCGGTCGACCCCTTGGCCGAGCCGGACGATCTCCATCCGGCGGTCCAGCTCGACGAGCCCGCCGGTGGCGGGGTCGGCGTCGGCGACCAGCAGGCGGATCGAGTTGGTCCCGCAGTCGATGGCGGCTACACGCGTCATGAACTCAAGCCTCTCCGGCGCATCGTGTGGTGTTCTCAGGCCTCGTCCGACGCCTCGTCCGGCGTCCCGCAGGGCGTCACGCACGGCCCCTTGCGCCACCACTCCGGCAGCATGGCGATCGCCTCGTCGCCGAGCGGGTTCACCCCGGGCCCGGCCGCGAGCGAGTGCCCCACGAGCACGTGCAGGCACTTCACGCGGTCCGGCATGCCGCCGGCGCTCGGGAAGCCCTCCAGGACCTCGATGGCGTCGCGGCGGGCGAGGTAGTCCTCGTGCGCGGCGCGGTAGGCGGCGGCCAGCTCGGGGTCGGTGGCGAGACGCTCGGTCATCTCCTTCATGACCCCGTTCGCCTCCAGCGTGCCGATCGCGGAGGCCGCGCGCGGGCAGGTGAGGTAGTACGTCGTCGGGAACGGCGTACCGTCCTCCAGCCGGGGCTGGGTCTCCACCACGTCCGGGTTGCCGCACGGGCACCGGTGCGCGATGGCGCGCAGCCCGCGCGGCGGGCGCCCCAGCTGCTGCTGGAAGGCGGCGATGTCCGCCTCGGTGGGCGGGGTGGACTCGGTCTGCGGAGGGGGGGTTTCCATGCCTGCCTAGGGTTCTGATCGGACTGCTCGAACTGCGGGGTTCCGCAGCGGTACAAGGGGGGCGGCTCAACCGCGGTCGGCGCTGTCCACGCCGTCCCACAGGTTGGAGTGCCACGGCCGGCCGGAGTCCTCCGGCGCACCGTCGCGCTCCCTGGCCGCGTCCGGGTCGACCACGGTGTAGCCGGTCTCCCCGGGAAGAAGGTAGTGCAGGTGCTCGCGGGCCAGCCGCCTGATGTAGGCGTCGTCCTGGAGCCGGGCCTTCTCGTCGCGCAGCTGCTCGGTCCGCGTCTCGGCCTCCTGCGCCAGCCGCTCCTGTTCGGCGATCTCGTCGCGCTGCGACACGTACTGCCGCATCGGATAGGCGAGGGCGACGATCAGCGAGCAGACCACCAGGGCCAGGAAGGCGGCCCGGCCGGTGAGCCGGGAGCGGCGGGCCTGACGGCGGTTCTGGGAGCGGTAGACGCGGGCCGCGGTCTGCTCGCCGAGCAACCGCAGCCGGGTCGCGGTGGAGAACCGGTCCCGGTCCTTCGCGGCCATGTCTCCGCCTCCCCATTACGCACGTCCGTCCCCGCACACGGTACGGGACCGAGTGCGGGGACGGACGGAGGCCGGGTCGGTTGCCCCGGGCCGGATCAGCCCTTGAAGCGCGGGAACGCCGAGCGGCCGGCGTACACCGCGGCGTCGTCGAGGATCTCCTCGATGCGCAGCAGCTGGTTGTACTTGGCGACGCGGTCCGAGCGGGCCGGGGCGCCGGTCTTGATCTGGCCGCAGTTCACGGCGACCGCGAGGTCGGCGATGGTGACGTCCTCGGTCTCGCCGGAGCGGTGCGACATCATGCACTTGAAGCCGTTGCGCTGGGCCAGCTCGACGGCGTCCAGGGTCTCGGTCAGCGAACCGATCTGGTTGACCTTGACGAGCAGGGCGTTGGCGGAGCCCTCCTCGATGCCGCGGGCCAGGCGCTCCGGGTTGGTGACGAAGAGGTCGTCGCCGACGATCTGGACCTTGGCGCCGAGCTTGTCGGTGATGACCTTCCAGCCGGCCCAGTCGTCCTCGTACAGCGGGTCCTCGATGGAGACCAGCGGGTACGCGGAGACGAGCTCCTCGTAGTACTCGGTCATCTCGGCGGCCGAGCGGGACTTGCCCTCGAACTCGTACTTTCCGTCCTTGTAGAACTCCGAGGCGGCGACGTCGAGCGCGAGAGCGATGTCCTTGCCCGGGGCGTAGCCGGCCTCCTTGATGGCCTCGACGATGAGGTCCAGGGCGGCGCGGTTCGACTCCAGGTTCGGCGCGAAGCCGCCCTCGTCGCCGAGACCGGTGGAGAGGCCCTTGGTCTTCAGGACCTTCTTCAGGGTGTGGTAGACCTCGGCACCCCAGCGCAGGGCCTCGGAGAAGGACTCCGCGCCGATCGGGGCGATCATGAACTCCTGGATGTCCACGTTGGAGTCCGCGTGCGAACCGCCGTTGAGGATGTTCATCATCGGAACGGGCAGCAGGTGCGCGTTCGGGCCGCCGAGGTAGCGGAAAAGCGGCAGGTCCGAGGCCTCGGAGGCGGCGTGGGCCACGGCGAGCGAGACGCCGAGGATGGCGTTGGCGCCCAGCGAGCCCTTGTTCTCGGTGGCGTCCAGGTCAAACATCGCCTGGTCGATCAGGCGCTGCTCGGTGGCGTCGTAGCCGACCAGCTCCGGGCCGATCTGCTCGATGACGGCGAGGACGGCCTTCTCGACGCCCTTGCCCTGGTAGCGGTTGGGGTCTCCGTCGCGAAGCTCGATGGCCTCGAAGGCACCGGTGGAGGCGCCGGACGGAACGGCAGCACGGCCGGTGCTGCCGTCGTCGAGGCCGACCTCGACCTCGACCGTGGGGTTTCCGCGGGAGTCGAGGATTTCCCGGGCTACGACGACGTCGATGGACGGCACGAGGCATCTCCTTCTGGGATATGACGCTTGGGGTGCGGGGCCACGTGGGCCTTGCGACAAGAGCCTAACCGGCCCGGCGGCCTGCGTCGGCCGACCGCCCGACCCCTGGGACGAAAAAGGACCCAAGGGCATGCACAACGGGACGAAAGGGCAGAAATTTACTGACTGGTAACTACAACAGTTGAACGGTCCCCGGCCCGAACGAGCGGACCCCGGCCCGGCACGCACGGGGGGAGGGTGCGCGCCGGGCCGGGGCGTCCGGAGTCAGCGACGAGGAGGGATCGCGACTACTTGGTCAGGTGGAGCTGCTGGCCCGGGTAGATCAGGTCGGCGTCCTTGACGATGTCCTTGTTCAGCTCGAACAGGGCCTGCCAGCCGCCCTCGACGTCATGGGCGGCGGCGATCTCGCTCAGCGAGTCGCCGGTGACGACCTTGTACTCGCCGTCACCCTTGGCGACCTTCTGGCCGGTCGGGGTGGTGACGGTCTTCGCGGCCTTCTTCGGCTCGCTCTTCGCCGGGGCGGGGGTGCGGTCCGAGCGGTTGGTGGCCGGGGCCTCGGTGCGCTCGGCCTGCTTCTGGGGCGCGGCCTCCTGCTTGGGGGCCTGCTCGGTCTTGGCGGCGGAGGAGCCGGTGTCGACGCCCGGGTCGACACCGTCGTTGGTCAGGTTGCCGGCACCGGCGCAGGCCCAGGCGCCCGGACCCTGGAGGGCGAGGAGCTTCTCGGCGGTGGCGATCTGCTGGGCCTTGGTGGCCAGGTCGGCACGGGGCGCGTACTGGGTACCGCCGGCGGCGGCCCAGCTGGACTGGGAGAACTGCAGGCCGCCGTAGTAGCCGTTGCCGGTGTTGATGGACCAGTTGCCACCGGACTCGCACTGGGCGACGGCGTCCCAGGTGGCCACCGAGGCGGCGGAGGCACCGGTCGCGCCCATCAGCGGGACGGCGACGGCGGCACCGGCGACACCGGCGAGCGTGGCGATCCGGACGGCCTTGGAGGGGCGGCGGTGCTTGTTGGCCTTGCGGTTGAGCAGCATCGAGTCTTCTCCTCACCGACGCCTGCGAGGTGAGCTGTCGGGTTCGGGCCTAGTGAGTTGCCCGGTCGCACGTCCTAGCGTGCGACTTCACCCCAAGCCGGTCCCGGCGTCCTGCGACGTCCGGCTCCGGCGCCTACCTGGGTCCCCCGCTCCTGCCTACGGCGCTTTCGCGTCTGTTCCCTCCGACCGACGGCAGGATTCGGCGTGACGGTCGACGGGGCCCGCGGTGCGAGCGGTTCAGACCGTAAACACACCCAACCCCGACATTCAAAGACGGACATACCGGAAAAACATCCCTTACTTGCATCTGACAAACCTACATTTGCGCAGGTCGGAACGGATGCGACGGGACCTCCCGGACACAACACGCCAGTTCACGCAAAGAGACCTATGTCTCACTTGGTCGAAAGTGGGACATAGGCCTCTGAACTACCCCGGAATCCGGGGCTTTTTCAGCCGGTGGACCGGGCCGGACTCACTCGGCCGGTGCACCGAGGTCGAGGCTCTGGCCAGGCAGGATCAGGTCGGGGTCGGAGCCGATCTCGTCCTTGTTGGTCTCGTAGAGCGCCGTCCAGCCGCCGGGCAGCTCGTGCTCCTGCGCGATCGCCCAGAGGTTGTCGCCGGTCCGGACGGTGTACGTGCCGTCGGCCGTCGCGACCCCGGCGTCGCGGGCACCGGTCGTGCCGCGCGAGGTGTGCCGCCCCGTGTCGCGGTCCCCGTCGGTGCCGGTCCGCCGGGTCTCCTCGGGTGCGGGCGCGCCGCGGTGCTTGCCGCCCTGCCCGCTGTTCCCGGCCTGCTCCCCGTCGCCCCGCGCCGCGCCGGAGGCGTCCGCCCCCGAGGCGTCCCGCGCGTCCCCGGCCCCGGCCGACGGCGTCGCCGACGGGGAGGCGGAGGCGTCCGGCTTGGCGTGCTTGCCGCGCGAGGCGTCCGCGCCCTCGCCCTTGCCGCCGTTGCCGCCCTGGTCGCCCTTGCCGTCCGCGGAGGCGTCGCCCGTGGCCCCGGCCTCCGCCGAGGGGTCGGCGCTCGCGCTGCCGGACGGGTCGGCGGAGGGCTGGTCGGACGGGAGGCCGCCCGGGTCCACCCCCGGCAGGCCGGTGTCCGTGGCGAGCCCGGAGACGACCGCGCAACTGGGCCACGCCTTCGGGCCCCGGTCCGCCAGCACCTTCTCGGCGACGGCGATCTGCTGCGAGCGGCTGGCGAGGTCGGCGCGCTCGGCGTAGGACTCGCCGCCGTACGCCTTCCAGAGCTCCGGGGAGAACTGGAGGCCGCCGTAGGAGCCGTTGCCGAGGTCGGCGCTCCACATCCCGCCGCTCTCGCACTCGGCCACCCGGTCCCAGGTCGAGGCGTCCGCCGCGTGGGCGCCCGCGGCGCCGAGCAGCGGGATGGCGATGGCCGAGCCGGTCACGCCTGCGGCGACGACGATGGCGGGAGCCTGTCGGGGACGACGGTGCCTGCCGTTCGCGGAGCCCATGGGGATGCCTTCCGTGTGACGGGTGGGTCGAACGGTGAACCTAGCGGGACTCGAACGGATGTCACAAGTCGATGCAGCGCAGATCACGCCGACATCACAGAGTTGACAGAAAGTCACCTTCCGCCCGTGCCCGCTTCCGGACCGAACTCGACCGGAAGTGTGCGCAGTCCGCGCATGATCAGCCCGCCACGCCAGCGCAAATCGGCTGATTCCCCGGCAAGCCGGAGGTCCGGCAGGCGTTTCAGCAGCGTGGCGAGGGCCGTCTGGCCCTCCAGCCGGGCGAGCGGGGCCCCGAGGCAGTAGTGGATGCCGTGCCCGTACCCCAGGTGCGGGTTGTCACGCCGCGCGAGGTCCAGCGTGTCCGGCCCCTCGAAGCGCGCCGGGTCCCGGTCGGCGGCGGCCAGCACCACGAGCACCGGATCGCCCTCGGCCACCCGCTGCCCGCCGATGGTCAGCGCCTCGGTGGCGTACCGCCAGGTCGCCAGCTCCACCGGCCCGTCGTACCGCAGCAGTTCCTCGATCCCGGTCGCCAGCAGCTCCGTCTCCCCCGCGGCCAGCGAACGCTGGAGCCGGGCGCGCTGCTCCGGATGGCCGAGCAGGGTGTGGACCCCGTTCCCGATCAGGTTCACGGTCGTCTCGAACCCCGCGAACAACAGGATGAAGGCCATCGCGGCGGCCTCGTTCTCCGTCAGGTGCTCGCCGTGGTCGCTCGCCCGGATGAGCCCCGAGATCAGGTCGTCGCCCGGGTCCTCGCGCTTGCGGTGGATCAGTTCCAGGAGGTAGTTCCGCATCTTCTTCACGGAACGCGCCACCCCGCCGCGCGGCCCACCGCCGTGGCGGATCATCATGCCCGCCCAGTCCCGGAAGTCGTCCTGGTCCTCGGGCGGCACGCCCAGCAGGTCGCAGATCGCGTAGATGGGGAGCGGGAAGGCGAACTCGTGGATCAGGTCCGCCTCCCCCTTCGCGGCGAAGCCGTCGATCAGCCGGTCCGTCAGCTCCTGGACGCGGGGCGCGAACGCGGCGACCCGGCGCGGGGTGAACGCCTTGGAGACGAGCCGGCGCAGCCGGGTGTGGTCGGGCGGGTCGATGTTCAGCAGATGCGTCATCAGCTCCGCCTTGCGCTCCCCCGGGATGCCCGTCTTCCCCTTGGCCTGGGCGGACCCGGCGTGGTGGGCCGGGTTCTTGGAGAGCCGGGCGTCGGCGAGCGCCTGCCGGGCGTCCGCGTACCGCGTCACCAGCCAGGCCTCGACGCCGCTGGGCAGCGTGGTGCGGTGCACGGGGCTGTGCGTACGCAGCCAGGCGTACGCGGGGTACGGATCGGTCGCGAACTCCCAGGTGAAGAGTTCGGGCGCGGGCGGGACGGTGGTGTCGGACCCGCCGTGGGCGGGGCATCCGGGCGGGGCGTCGGCGGGGTGGTCGTTCACCCCCCGACGTTATCCGCTGCCCGGGACGAGGCCTCCGGGCCCTCCGCGGCCCCTACTCCGCGCCGTCCGCGCTCTCCTCACCGTCCGCGCCGTCCACGCCCTCCGCGGCGCGGATGGCGTCCCGGTAGGCGCGGCCCGCGGCGCGCAGGGCGGCCTCCGGGTCGACACCCTCCTCCTGGGCCCGGACGGCGAGGGCGAGCAGCCGGTGGCCGAGGGCGTCGGCGCCGCTCCCCCCGGCCGCTCCGGGCAGCGGGACATCGAGTCCGGCGGTACGGGCCCGGCTCGCGAGCTTCGCGGCGAGCGCCAGGCCGGGCTGGCCGAGCGGCACCCCGTCGGTGACGGACGCGCGCTGCTTCTCGACGGCCTTGGTGCGCAGCCAGTGGGCGTGGACGTCCTCGGGGGTCTCGGCGGTGGCGTCGCCGAAGACGTGCGGGTGGCGGTGGATCAGCTTCTCGATGAGCGTGCCGGCGACGTCGTCCACGGAGAACGGCTCCTGCGCGTCCTCCTCCGCGATGCGGGCGTGGAAGACGACCTGGAGGAGGACGTCGCCCAGTTCCTCGCGCAGTTCCTCGCGGGTGCCGTCCTCGATCGCCTCGACGAGTTCGTACGCCTCCTCGATGGCGTACTTGGCGAGGCCCCGGTGGGTCTTCTGCGAGGTCCAGGGGCACTCACGGCGGATCCGGTCCATGACCCGGACGAGATCGAGGAGCCGGGCGCCCGGCAGGTCGTACGAACCGGGCAGCAGCTCCAGCTCCGGCATCCGCACCCGCCCCGAGCCGGCCAGCCGGGCCAGTCCGTCGGTCAGCGGCCCGTCGCCCTGTCCGCCGGTGAGGACGACGACGGTGTGCCCGCCCGCACACGCGTCCACCAGCTCCTGGGCGCCGGGAACGCCGGGGGTGACGGCGACCCCGGCCTCGCGCAGATACGGCAGCTGCTCGCGGGCGTCCTCCGCGCAGTGCACCCGGCCGGCCGCGTGCAGGGCCTGCCAGGCGGGCCAGGACAACAGTCCGGGGGCCACGCGGTGGCTGGCGGTGAGCAGGACGATGCGGCCGGGGTCTTCAGCGTTCACAGGGCGGAATCTACCTCGGCCGCCGAACGGGCCTCAGGCCCCGGCCTGCGCGGCCGGCTTCTCCGCCTCGGTGACCTGCTTGATCCACGGGGCCTTGTAGTCGGCGAGCTGGATCTGCTGGTTGTTCCAGGTGCCGAAGCGCGGGTTGATGTCGACCTTCAGCGCCTTCGACGCCTCGCTCAGCGCCTCGCCGAGGATCTTGGTCCCCTCGGGCGTCGTCGGGTCGGCGCCGAGCGACTGGCCGAGCTTGGTCAGCTGGATCTGCTCCCGCAGGAAGGCGTCGATCTGGTCGGGCGCGATCCAGCGCTCCTGGAGCACCGCGGCCCGCAGCCCGTCCTCGCCCTGGTACTGGGCGGCGGCCGAGGCGCGCATCTGCTGGACCTCGGCCCGCGTCACCGTCACCCCCGCGTCGGCGGAGGCCTTGTCCAGGATCCGGTCCAGGATCAGCCCGTGCAGTTTGGCGCGGGCGAGCTGTCCCGACTGGTCGGTGATCTGCTCCGCCTGCTTCGACTCCCCCTGCGCCTTGCGCACGTCGGCCACCTGACCCTGCACGGTGGCCACCGTGATGCGGTCCCCGCCGACGACGGCCGCGGCACCTGGGTGGGCCTGACTGCCGCAGGCGGTGAGGACCGGCGCTGCGGCGAGCAGGGCGGCGGAGACGGAGAGCGCGGTGCGACGACGGCGGTGCAAAGGAGCCTCCCGAGGAGATTGTGCGGCGGTGCACAAAGCCTTGCGGTGATCGATGTTAGGCAGTGGAACTGGTCCGGGCCACTGATTCGACCAACGATTCGGGAGGAGTTGGGGATGTGGCCCGGAGCCGCCCGTCTCAGCCCACCGGTTCCGGCCGTTTCCGGGGCGGGGTGTCCGGTCGCAGCATGATCGTGCGCGAGACGACGAACGTGAGGGGGATGGCCGCGGCGGCGGCCACCAGCGGGGCGTAGCGGTCGCTGAATCCGGCCAGGTCGACCAGGAGGTAGACGCCGCCGGTGGTGATGACGAAGTTGGCCGCGTTGGTGAGGGGGAAGAGGAGGAACTTCCGCCAGGTGGGCCGGGTTCGGTAGGTGAAGTACGAGTTCAGGAAGAACGAGCCGACCATGCTGAGCGCGAAGGCGAGCACATGTGCGGCGATGTACGGCAGCCCGCGCAGCAGGAGCAGGTAGCAGCCGTAGTACGTGCCGGTGTTCACGACCCCCACGAGGGCGAACCGGGCGATCTGTGCCGTGACGCTCATCGGCGGGCGAACTCCCGGGGTTCCGGCTCCCGGTCGGGCCGGTGCTCGGGGGCGTTGGTGGCCTTCACGAGGAAGTGCGGGCGGCGCTTCACCTCGTAGTAGATGCGCCCGACGTACTCGCCGACCACGCCGACCATCACCATCTGGACGCCGGCGAGGGCGGTGACGACGACGAGGAGGGTGACGTACCCCGGGGTGTCGATGCCCTTCACGAGGGCGACGCCCACGATCCAGGCGGCGTAGGCGAAGGCCAGCGACACCAGCAGCAGGCCGAGATAGAGCGCGGCGCGCAGCGGCTTGTTGTTGAAGGAGAGCAGCCCGTCGAGTCCGTAGTTCAGCAGTTTGCCGAAGGTCCAGGCCGAGCGGCCCTGTTCCCGTACGGCGTTCTCGTAGCTGAACGTCGTCGTCGGGAAACCGACCCAGGCGAACAGTCCCTTCGAGAAGCGGTTGTACTCGGTCAGCTCCAGCACCGCGTCCGCCGCCCTGCGCGACAGCAGCCGGAAGTCGCCGACCCCGTCCACGAGTTCCACGTCCACGAGGCGGTTGATGAGCCAGTAGTACGCACGGGCGCTGAGCGTCCGCGTCACGCGGTCGCCCGTGCGGGTGCGGCGGGCGATGACCTGGTCGTACCCCTGGGCGTGCTCCTGGACCATCTTCCCGATCAGCTCCGGTGGATGCTGGAGATCGGCGTCCATGATCACCACCGCGTCCCCCTCGGCGTGCCGCAGCCCCGCCAGCATCGCCGCCTCCTTGCCGAAGTTCCGGCTGAAGGACACGTACCGCGCCCGGGGGTCGGCCGCCGCCAGCTCCTGGAGGATCGGCAGCGTGCGGTCCGCGCTGCCGTCGTCCACGTACACGAGCTGGAAGGCGTGGCCCAGGCGGGTCATCTCGTCCGTCACACGGGCGTGGAAGCGTTCGAGGATCTCTTCCTCGTTGAAGCAGGGCACCACCAGAGAGATCAGCACACCGGACACACCACCCGGTCCATGTGTCGCGGGCGGATGGTGCGCGTGGCGCGGGGGCGACGGTTGGGTGAACGGGGCCGCCGGTAAGGGCGTGGGCGGGGTTGAGCGGGCCATGTCGACGACGCTTGAATGACGGACCATGACCGATGACAGCATCTCCCGCCCCAGCCGCCGTTCCCTGCTCGCGCTGGGCGGTGCCGGTGCGCTCACCGCGGCCGGTGTGTCCATGAGTGCCGGTACCGCGGCAGCCGCCGACCACGCCACACCGGCTTCCTCGCTGCTGGTGCCCTCGCCCCGGCTCGATCTGAACAGCGCTTCGGAGAACTGGATACGCGAGAAGCCGCTGCGCGACGCGACGATTCTCCAGTCGTTCGGCTACGACAACGCCAACGGGCACATCTATCTGGCCCAGGTGACGCAGGGCGGCCTGAAGCTCGCGGGCGAGTCCGCGGCCGTGAGCGCCACCGACCGCAACCGACACGGCGATCTGACCATCACCAAGTGGGACATGTCCGGGAACACGCTCGGCTCCATGTACCTGCGCGGTTTCGGGCACGGCATGAGCATCGGGGTCGAGCCCGCGGGCGGCACCGCGTATCTGTGGACGGAGACCGACGGCCAGGAGGTGCCGGACCCGGTCCACCCGGACGACCCGACGAAGACGACCAGCCGCGGCAGGCGGCTGGCCCGGTTCCCGTTCGTCAACGGGCAGGTCCTCGACTACGGCTCCGCCGGCCTCGCGACGTACCAGCCGGTCCCCGGAACCTCGACGTACACCGCCTCCGTCGACCCGGTCTACGGCCGGCTGGCGATCCGGTTCCGCGACACGGACGGGGTGTTCGTCTTCCAGGTGCACGATCTCGACCTGGCCCGCCTCGGCGTCTGGACCCAGCCGCTCGCCAGCCTCCGCGAACCGTCCCTGACGGCGGTCCCCGGCTGGCCGCTCACCACCTACGGCAACCCGTTCCTCCAGGGGTACGCGGTCGTGGGCCGGTACCTCTATCTGCTGCACGGCAACAGCTACGGCTCCACGCAGAAGATCGACGGCCAGGACGTCGTGATCTCCCCGCCGGGCGTCGGCAACACGTTCATCACCTCGGTGAACCTCGCCACGGGCGCCCTGGACCCCGCGCCGCCCACCCCCTTCAAGGAGACCGTCAACCCCGCCCACACCGCCGCCGCGTACTCCCTGGACTACCGCGAGCCCGAAGGCCTCGGCGTCCACATCCCGGACCCGGCCCGGCCCGGGGTCTTCCGCATCGGGATGGGCTTCGCGTCGGGAGACCCGGGCGCGCGGGTGGCGACGGTCTACGGGAAGTCGGGGCTCGTGCAGCCGTCCTGACCCCCGGCACACGGACGCGGGTCCCGGAACGCTCCGGGACCCGCGCTCCTAGTAGTGGCGATGCTGGGGAATCAACGGCCCGACGCGCTCCTGGCGAGGTCGCGGTACGTGAGCTGCCGGGGTCCCAGTGCGCTGCGAAGGCCGGGAATCCCCTCGGCGTTCAGCCGGTCGACGGATTCCCGCTGACACCGCTGCTCGAATTCCCGCAGTCCGGCACACCCGTCGACGTCCACGGGCCCCGGCCACAGCGCGGCAACCTCCAACGCCTTGTCGAACACCGCGATATGCGGCTCCGCGACCCGGCTGTCACCGTCTTCGATTGACGCCAGCACTTCTTCCATGAGCGTGAAGCCGCCCAGGGCGAATGGCCGCGTGTCCTCGGCACCGGAGAACTCGGTGCTCAGACGACGGCAGGCCTTCTTGGCGATACGGAGCACATCGCCGTTCGGGCGCCTGCCCTCGCACGACCTCAGTCCGGCACGCACACCGGCGTCCGCCTGGTGATAGAGGTCCTCCTGCCCAGCGGCTTCCGCGAGGATGTACACCGCTCCGCCGAGCCTCAGAGCCGTCACGCAACTCAGCGCCCGGGAAGACATGGCGTCCATCGCACCACCGAATGATGGATCAGGCATGACATCCCTTTTCGAAACAGCCCACGATCAGCCCGTCGCCACCGTGTACGCCCACTTCCGGCTCCGCCCCCAGCGCGACGCCATCGACCTCCTCGGTAACGCTCTCCGCAACCCTGTCCAGCCAGCCCCGCCGGAACCGTGGTTCCGGCGGGACTGCCCGGTCTTCGGGGATCGGCCGTTCCGTCAGCGGGCGGCGTCCTCCGGCTCGGCCCAGGCCGCGTACCCGAGAGCGTCCTGGTAGACCAGGTGCCCGGTCGAGTCGTCGGCCAGGAGCCGGCGCACGCGGGGACTGTAGCGAATGCGGTACTTGATGCCTTCCACCATCACCGAGCCCAGGTCCGTCGGATCACCGGTCCGGCGGTCGTCGGAACGTTCGCCGACCTCCCACCCTGCCGACCTCGCCAGATGGACCCACACCTCGAATGCCCGGTCGGCATCCATGGCGCGGTAGGCGACTCCTCCGACCCGAGCGAGGATCTGCACGGGATCCACACGCTCATCTTGCGACATCTCTCTCCTTGGAATCCGTTTCGGTTCTTCAGTGCTTCATCATCCCGAGGCGCTCCACCAGGCGGGCTTCCCGGCGTGTTCCCAGATGTAGACGAAGGTGGACCCGGTATCGATCGCGCCCCGTCTCATCGCGCCCATGCAACTGGAACACGGTGGCCGCGTCCCGTTGATGACCACGTATCCGTCCAGGGGCACGGGCTTCTCCAGGAAGAACTCGTCGCCCTTGACCAGCTTCGTGCCGTACGTCGAGACTCCGCCCGACATACGGGCCGCCCGGTTCTCGGTGTGGCTGAGCGTCTCGCCGCCGCGGCCCATGGCCCGCTCCGCGGGCGTCTGCGCGCCGCTCCGGATGTCGTAGTCGTGCAGGACCTTCCCGCCGCTGTCGTGCACGGTCACGGAAGCGGTGTGCGTCGTGGCCGAGGTCGGACAGGCGTTGAGCGCATTCAGATCGATGTTGTGGACAAGGACCGGAGTGGTTCCCGCCAGCACATAGTACGTGTGCAGGCCGTCGATACTGAGGTCGTATGTGACGCGCTCGGCGGTGTACGCCTTCGTGTCGATGATGACCGCGGGTCCGCCGTTGCCGTTCTGGAGCTTCTGGCCGGCCTTGAGGTCGGCGGCCTGGGTCCAGGCGTTCTTGGTGGACTCGTAGAACTGGTGGTGCTTGGTGGTCTGGATCGTCTTGGGGCCGGACTTGGTGTCGATGACGACATCGACGTAGTCGCGGTCCGTCTTGGTGACGATGACCTGCTTGACCTTGTGCTTCTCCTTCTTCTTCTTGCCGGGTTCGGCGGTGAGGACGTAGTCCCCCGCCTTCACCTGGGAGATCGGCTTGGTGGTGCCGTTCGCCATCAGCACTCCGGTCAGGCCGGTGAAGCTGTGGGGGACACCGGTCCGGCAGCCGGGGGACGACGGCTGGTCGTCCGGTTCCTGCTTGTTCGTCGACTTGCGGCCGAACTTGCCGGCCGCCGCCCCGAACACCCCGCCGGTGACCGCGCCCACGGCCGTGGCCTTGGCCGCGCCGGAGACGCTGCATCCCTCTTCGCTGGCGACGCAGGAGATGCCGTAGCCGACGGCGCCTTCGGCGGCTCCGCCGGCGGCGCCCATGGCGGCGCCGTTGAGGGCCTTGCCGCCGACGCCGGAGAGGAGGCGGCCGACCGCGCCGGAGGCCGCTCCGCCGGCCGCGCCGCCGAGGGCGCCGGTGACGGCTCCGATGCCGACGGCGGTGACGAAGCCGCCGAGGGACTTGGGTCCGTCGCTCATCGCGTAGCCGACCGCGTTGGCGGCGGCTCCGGCGAGGGCGCCGCAGGCGACGACGCCGACGCCGCCGGTCGCGGCGGTGCAGCCGGCGAAGACGACGACGCCGGTGGCGACCGAGGCGATGGTGGAGGCGTGCTGCTTGACGAAGTTGGCGGTGGCCTTGGCCGCCTTCCCGACGGCCTTGCCGACCTTCTTGGCGGCCTTCGTCACCTTCTTCGCCACGCTCTTGACGGCCTTGGCGGCCTTTCTCACCGTCTTCTTGACGGTTTTGACGACCTTGTGGACGTACTTCTTGACGCGCTTATAGGTGCGTTTGACGTATCTCTTGACCCTCTTGACGCTGTCGGCGACATAGTGGACGGCCTTGCGCACCACGCGCTTGGCCTTCTTGACGACCTTCTTGACCGCCTTCTTGATTTTCTTGGCGGCCTTCTTGACCTTCTTGGCGACCTTCTTGACGGCCTTCTTGGTCTTCTTCCAGGCCGACTTGACGGTCTTCTTGACCTTCTTCTTGACCTTCTTGATGGCCTTGTCGACGAAGCTCGGCCAGTGGCCGGTCGGGTCGGTGGCCGTCATCGGGTTCTGGTCGGCGTAGGCGTACCGGTTGCCGGCGACGGAGGCCGGGATCGGGTTCATGCCCACGGTGTCGCGGCTGCTGAACTGGCCGGTCTCCGGCGAGTACCAGCGCGCCGCCATGTTGACCTTGGCGGTCTCCGGGTCCGTCCACCCCGACTGGTAGCCGAGGTGCCCCACCATGCCGGTGGACTGCTCGACCTTCCCGAACGGGGAGTACGTGGACGAGCCGGTGAGCGCCTCGCCGTCCGCGGTGAACTGGCCGATCACGTCGTCGTGGATGTCGGTCAGCGCGAGGACGGAGCCGACGGCGGTCTTGATGCCCATCAGCGAACCGTCGACGTTGCGGCTGTAGGAGCTGCCGCCGTCGGAGGCCACGTCGTTGCCGGCCCCGCTGTAGGCGAAGTCGTACACCGAGGAGCCGTCGGAGTCCGTCGCCTTCAGCGTGCGGTCCAGGCCGTCGTAACTGTAGGTGCGGTCGCCCTCGTTGATGACGCGGTTGAAGGCGTCGGCCTTCACCGCGGTCTGCACGCCGCCCTCGTCGGTGAGGGAGCTCATCGTGCCGCGCGCGGTGTACGTGTACGTGCTGTGCCCGTCCGAGGTGAGCCGGTTGCGGGCGTCGTACGTGTAGGTGTCACCGCCGACGCGGGTCCGGTTGCCGGAGGCGTCGTAGCCGTAGTTCTCGGTGGTGCTCCCGTTGTTCCAGGACGACAGGCGGTTCGCCCAGTCGTAGGTGTACGTGTTCGTGCTCGCCCCGGCGACCCCGGTCGTCGTCTTCGACGTCTCGTTGCCGTTGAGGTCGTAGCCGTAGGTGACCGACGCCAGCGACTTTCCGGTCGGCGAGGTCAGCCGGTCCGTGGTGAGCTGGCCCAGGGAGTCGTAGGAGAAGTCGCGCCTCCCCTTGCCCTGGCCGTACTCGATCGAGGTGACGTTGGACTCGGTGTCGTACCCGTACGTCATCGACGTACCCGACGCCCCGTCCACGGCCGTCTTGAGGCGCCCGGCCGTGTCGTACCCGAAGGTCGAGGTGCCCGAGGCGTCCTTGCGGGAGGTCAGCGCGCCGTTGCCGTCGTAGGCGAAGGACGAGGACCCGGACGGGCCGCTGGTGCTCAGGAGCAGTCCGCGGTCGTCGTAGGAGAAGGTGTCCTTCTCCTCGCCGGCCCCGGCCACCGCGATGAGCTGGTCGTCGTTGTCGTAGGTGTAGGTGTGGTCGGTGGTCTCCGCCTCCGCGCCCGTGCCGTGCTGGCGTACCAGCCGGCCCCGGTCGTCGTACTCGTTGGTGACGGTGACCCCGCCCGGGGAACGCTGCTCGGCGGGGCGTCCGGCCTTGTCGTAGACCATCGTGAACGTGCGGTCCGCGAGGTCGGGATGGGCCGGGGTGGCCGGTTCGATCGACTTCTCCGCCAGGCCCCACGTGTTGTACGTGGTGAGGAAGGCGTTGCCGCGGCCGTCGGTGAAGCGCGTGCGGTTGCCCGCGACGTCGTAGCCGAAGGTCGTGGTGATCGACTCGGTCGCCGAGACCGGCTCGACGGTCTTGGTGATCAGGCCGGTCGCGTCGGTGGTGAGCGTGGTGGTGTGGCCCCGGAAGTCGGTGACCGAGGTGGGGTTGCCCGCCCGGTCGTAGGTGGAGCTGCTGGTGCGCAGCACCGTGCCCGCGGCGTCCAGGTCCTTGGTCGCGGTCAGCTGGCCGTAGCCGTCGTAGGTGTTGACGGTGCTGGTGCCGTCCGCGTCCACGGAGGTGAGCGGCCGGCCGTCCATGTCGTACGTGAAGCGGCTGGTGGCGCCCGCGGCGTCGGTCACCTCCGTCGTCTCGCCGAGGACGTTGTATTTGTAGGACTCGCTCACGCCGGTCGGGCTGACCGTGCGGGAGAGTTCACCTCCGGGTGCCTTGTACTCGTTGATGGAGGTGTACGCCCGCTCGGTGGGCTGGCGCACGATGTCGGTGTCCGTGACCGGACGGCCGAGGTAGTCCCAGGTGGTCTCCTGGCGGGCGCCGCCGGGCCGGGTGGCCGACAGCTGGTCGCCGTTGGGGGTGTAGGTGTACCGCGTGGTGGCGCCGCCGGGCTCCTTGACCGAGGCCAGGTCCCCGAGCTGCGTGTAGCCGTACTCGGTGCGGTTGCCCAGCGGGTCGACCTCGGCGGTGACCTGGCCGAGCTTGTTGTACTCGTTCCAGGCGGTGGCCGTGATCGGGGCGGTGGCCCCCGGCGGGGTGTAGTTCGGCGTCGTCGTCGAGGACTCCTGGCCCTCGGCGTCGTACGCGGTCGTGACGACGTTGCCCAGCGGGTCGGAGGACTCGGTCTCCTCGCCGAAGGTGTTGTACCCCGTCATCGACACCGGGCGGACCGTCACCGGGGTGCCGCCGCCGGTCTCGCTCGCGACCGCCGGCTCGGTGACGCTGGTCTGCTGACCGGCCTCGTCGTAGCCGTAGTCGGTGGTGGCTCCGTTCTCGTCGGTCATGGCCAGCGGCAGTCCCCGCTGGTCCAGCTTCCAGGTGTTGACGTGCACGGAACTGCCCGCGGCCGGCAGCGTGCCGCCCTTGAGCGCCGCCACCTGCGTCGCGGTCAGCGCCTCGCCGTAGACCTGGATGTCGTTCAGCGAGCCGTTGGTGTTCTCCGCGTACTTCCCCGTGGCCAGCCTGCGGCCGATCTGGAGCGGCCCGGTGGCGTCCCAGGGGGTGGTGAACGCGGCGGAGGTGCCGGACTGCACGCCGTTGACGTAGAGCCGGATCTGCGCGGCCTCCTGGTCGTAGACGCCCGTCAGATGCGTCCAGGTGCCGGTGGTCACCGCGGCCGTCCCGGAGGACGCCCGGACGATGCCGTTCCCGGCCGCGTCCGTGGTGTGGCGGTTGAACGTCCAGCCGTACGCCGTGGAGTAGTACAGCTGGAACCCGCTGTTGAAGGCTCCGTCCTGCGCGAGGAAGGTGCTGTTGGCGGCGGTGGAGTTCAGCTTGACCCAGGTGGAGACGGTGAAGGAGCCGCCGGTGTTGACGGCCGCGCCCTCCGCCTGGCCGTAGGCGTTCGCCGTGCCGTCGAAGACGGCGGAGCCGCCGCGCTCGGTGGAGCGGGTGACGCCGCTGCCGAGGGTGACGGTCCGGTTGCCGCCGGAGGAGTCGGCGGCCTTCGTGCCGCTGGTCTCCGACAGCTTCCAGCGGCCCACCGGGGCGGTGGTGCCGTCGTGGACGGTGGACCCGGTGATGTTGCCCAGGTTGTCGTAGAGGGTGTCCTCGGTGCTCGTGGTGTGGTTGAGCGGGTCGAGGTCGGTCTCCGAGACGACGTTGTCGTCGGGGTCGTAGCTCACCTTGGTGGTCCGGGCGAGGCCGCCCGGGTCCAGGACCGACGACGTGGTGCGGTCGGAGGCGTCCACCGTGAACGTGGAGACCGTCTGGCCGTCGTTGGTGACCTGCTTGACCAGGTTGCCGGCCGCGTCGTAGGTGTTGGCCTCCTCGGTGAAGGACAGCCCGTTGGCCGGGTCCTTGCGGACCACGGTGGCGGCGAGTCCGTCGTCGGTGTACGTGTACGCCGTGACGTGACCCATCGCGTCGGTGATCGACGCCAGCCTGCCGCCCGGGTCGTAGGCCCGCGACTCCTGCACCAGGGTGGTGGCCGGCGAGGGGTTCGCCGGGTCGCCCGTGTAGTTCAGCAGGTTGGTCGTGAGCGGCCGGCCCTCGCCGTCGTAGGTGTACGTGTTGACGTTGCCGGCCGGGTCGGTCTCCTTGACCTTGTTGCCGTAGACGTCGTACTCGAACGAGGTGGTGTCGCCGCCCGGATCGGTGCGGGACGCCATGCGGTTGTACGCGTCGTACGTCATCGAGGTGGCGCGCGGGGCGTCACCGCCGGTGAGGTCGGTGACCGTCTGCGAGGAGACGTTGCCGTCGGCGTCGTAGACCGTGGACGTACGCGCGGTGTGGACGGCGCCCGTGACCCGGTTGGTGACCGGCGGGTCGGTCTCGGTGAGGACCTGGTCGTCCTTGTCGTAGGTCAGGGCCGTGGTGAGACCGCCCGGCCGGGCGTCGCTCACCTCGGTCCGGGTGACCTGGCGTCCGAGGTTGTCGTAGGTGGACTTCTCCTTCGCCCCGTTGGCGTCGGTGATCTCGGCGACGTCACCGTTGGCGAAGTAGGAGTACGTCGTCTTCCGGCCGCCCGGGGTGACGACCTCCGCGACCAGTCCGGCCGGCGCCTTCGCGGTGCCGCCCTCCGCCGCCGGGGTGGTGGCGGTCGTGTACGTCGTGGTGGCGGTCCGCCCCGCGGGGTGGCCCGGCACCGGGGGCGTCGTCACCGAGGTGAGGTTGCCGCCCGCGTCGTACGCGTAGCTGGTCAGATAGGTGTTGTCCGTCGGGCCCGAGGAACGGCCGTCGCGCTCGGTGAGCACCAGGTCGTTGCGCGGGTCCATCGGCGGGAACGCCGTCGTGGAGTCCGGGTAGTAGGTGTAGTAGTCGGTGGCGCACTTGCCCGCGGCGGTGTCCTGGCACATGGTCTGCGAGACCGTGTTGCCGCGGATGTCGTGGCCGGTGACCGAGCGGTTGCCGTTGGCGTCCGTCACGGTGTGCAGGAAGCCCGCCGTGTCGTAGCCGTACGTGGTGCGCTTGCCGTTGGTGTCGATCGCGGCGATCAGACGGTTGCCCATCTCCGCGTCGTAGACGTAGGTCAGCGTCTTCTGGGTGGGGTCGGTGAGCTTCACCGTCCGCACCGGGGCGACGCCCGAGGACGCCTTGTACGCCGACCAGTGCTGCTCGACCTGCTCCTCGGTGAGCCCGCCCGCGTGCACGGCGACCTCGGCGATCGAGCCGGTGAAGTAGCTGACGTCGGCCGGCGCACTGATCCAGCCCTTGGCGAAGCCCGCGCCGACGAAGGTGCGGGTGTTCGTCTGGTCGTTGGGGGCGCCGGTGAAGTCGGCCTGCTTGACGCCGTCCACGTACAGGGTCTGCGTGGTACCGGTCGCGGAGAGGACCGCGTGGTGCCAGGCGTCGTTGTCGACCTTGTCCTTGGAGCCGAAGTCGGTGGTGGCCGAACCCGCCGCGCTGTACCAGTGGCCGCGCAGCTTGCCGTCCGTGCCGACGTAGAGGACGGGGTTGACGGGACCGCTCGCCCCCGCCGCGTCGTTCACCGCCTTGGCCTGGTCGGCGATCAGCACACCGGGCTTGGCGGTCTTGAACCACAGCTCCACGGAGCGGTCGCCCTTGTGCCAGGTGCCGTACGGGATCTCCGCGTACGAACTGGTGCCGTTGAACTGCGCGGCCGTGACGTCACCGGTGCCGAACGGACCGGCCACGCCCTGCGTGACGCTGTTGTACGTGCCGAAGCCGGTGTGCAGTTCGTTGGCGGCCTGCGCCGCGCCCTGGGTGTCGTCCAGGCGCCAGTACCCGGCGGGTGCCGTGCCCATCACCGCGGAGCGGTACACCTGCGAGGAGCCGGTGACGGTGGCCGGGTTGAGCTTCCAGGTACCGCCGTCGCCGTCGGTGGCCTGGAGGACCAGGTCGTCGGTGGTGCCGTAGGTGACGGCCGACTGGGTCTTGCCGCCCGGCGTGGTGATCTTGTTGAGCAGTCCGGCGGGCCGGGTGGCCGCGTTGTACTGCGCGGTGATGACCGACGGGTCGAGGGCCTCGGTGTAGATCGCCACCTCGGCGATCTGGCCCGCGTAGTGCCCCAGGGTGTCGGAGGCGTTCATGGCCGGCCAGCCGTCGGTGTTCACGCCGGCGCCGAAGGAGATGTAGGGCTGCTCCCAGTCGTTGATGGTGCCGGCGAGGCTGCCCTGCTTGGCGCCGTCCAGGTACAGCGTCTGGGTGGTGGCGGCGCCGGTGAGGGCGACGTTGTGCCACTTCCCGTCGGTGACGGTGGCCGTGGACGTGGTGGTGGTCATGCACCCCGGTGACATGGCGAGGCAGCCGCGAAGCTTGCCGTCCGTGCCGACGTACACCGCCGGGGTGTTCTTCTTGGTGTTGGCGACCGGGTCGGCGTCACTGAGCGGCTTGTCCCCGTAGTAGAAGAGGACACCGCCCGCCTGGGTGGTCTTGAACCACAGCGACACCGTCGTGTACGAGGGCGTGGCGCCGGGGGCGCTCGGGATCTCGACGTACGAGGTGGTGCCGTTGAACGTGGCGGCCTTCTGCGTGGAACCGGCCAGCGGGCCCGTCCCGCCGAGGGTCACGTTGTGGTACTGGCCGTTGAACCGGCCCTGGTTGAGGTCGACCGTGTCCGTCGCGACCGTGCCGCTCGTCTCCCCGAGGCGCCAGTAGGCGAACGGGTCGGCGTCCAGGACGGTGGTGCGGTAGTGGTTGCCCGTGGCGTAGCCGTAGACCGTGCACTTGGTGGGGTCGGCGGGCGGGCAGACCGAGGTGAGCTGGTCGCCGCTGTAGCCGTACTTCCAGACCTGGGCGGTGCTCGCGTCCCCGGCGGTGGCCGGGTCGGTGGTCACGGTCGCCACGTGCGCGGCGGTGGCCCCGGCCGGGGTCGTCCAGGAGAAGGACAGCGACCGGTTCGACGTGGTGTTGGTGACCTTGCTGAGCCTGCCGCTCGTGTACGTGAAGGTCTCGGCCCGGTTCGCGTAGTCCTTGATGGAGGAGATCGCGAAGGCGCCGGTGCGGCCGGTCACCGCCTGCTGGAAGGCGTAGGCGGTGAAGTCCTTGTCGGTCAGGACGTAGCCGCCGCCGGACGCGGCCGGTGCGAGCCGTGCGTAGCGGCCCATCGGGGGCACGAAGGTGCCGTCGGCGTTGCGGCCGAAGGCGACCTGCTCACCGCCCGGGTAGGTGATGACGACGCTGGTCAGCGTTCCGGCGCCGTCCTTCACCTCCACGGCCGTCATGTCCGTGACCGTCGCCCAGCCGGCGCCGAAGCCGCCGTCGGTGCGCGGGTCGCGGCTGTTGTACGAGCGCTCCACGGACAGGGACGGGCCGACGACCTCGACCTCGGCGTCGGTGTCCTCGGTGGTGTAGTTGGCGTCGCTGGGGTCGAACTCGTGGCCGTCGGTGTTCTGGGCGAGGCCCGAGGTGACCGGTGGCTGCGGTACGGCGGTGGCGAAGCGGGACGCCGAGTACATCACCGAGTCGTATCCGTCGGTGACGCTGACGTACCAGTCGTAGTTCTTGCTCCACTTGAGCTTGCCGGCGGGTATCTTCCAGCTGCTCTTGGAGATCACCCCGGACGAGGCGACGGGCGTGGTGCTGTCGCTGTCCGCGTCGTACACCTCGAAGGCGTACGTCAGGGCCGTCATCGGCCACTTGTCGGCGTCGCTCGCGTAGACGAGCAGCTCCGGCTGGAGCGTGTTCGACTGGTGGTTGACCGGCGGGTACTGGGCGTTGATCTGCGGCGCCTTGTTCGGCGTGTAGGTCAGGTCCAGCGCCGGGCGGAAACCGGCCGTGGTGCTGTTGTCGGAGTGGAACTTCTTCCAGTGCAGCCCGTCACCGGTCGGCGCGGTGAGCGCCAGACCGTAGCTGGTGGTGCCGGTGGCGACGCTGTCGAACCACGCGGTGTCCAGCTTCACCGGCATCTTCACGCCGATGCTCAGGTCGTTGGTGCCGCCCGCGTTGTTGGAGCAGGAGGCGCCGGGGGCGACGGTGGCCGTGCCGATCGCGGAGCCGTAGGCCGGGCCCGGGTAGGAGGTGACTCCGGAGGGGGTCCAGGACTTGGTGATCGGGCTGACCGAGAAGGGTTCGGCGGTGCAGGTCGCGGACCAGATCGCGTAGACGTTCAGGGTGGCGGCGGTGACGCGCTGGCCCTTGAGCGTGCTGTTCAGCGTGGAGAACTGGAGGAACGAGTTCGCCTTGTTGGTGCCGGAGTCGTAGCTGCCGACCTTGATCTGGTTCTCGGTGGAGTGGTCGCCGCCGATGGTGTTCTGCGCGTACGTGGAGTTCCCGGCGGTGATCGTCGGGTCGACGGTGACCGGGTAGGCCCGCGCCGGGTCGTTCAGCCAGTCGCTGTCGGCGGTGAGCCGCAGGGCGGGCTTGCCGTCGGAGGTGGTGGTCAGTTCATAGGTGACCGCCCTGGATATCGCCGCGTCGCCCGAGCGCGGGTCGATGCGGGAGTCCTCCATGAAGGCGTGGGGAATGGTGGCCGTCACCTCCCCGTCCCCGTCCGTGAACTCCACGTCCCCGTTCTCCGCGAGGCGCGGGGTGAGCCCCCGGACGTCGAGGGGGAACAGCCAGGAGTGCGGGGCGTCCTTGGACCGCAGGACCAGCCGCTCCTTGAAGCCCTCGGTGAGGGGCGAGAGCAGCAGATCGGTGTCGGGCAGGACGCCTGCGTACGTGGCGTTGTTCTCGGCGTCCACCGTGGCGGACACCTTCTTCGCGCCGCGCAGCGCGTACGCGAGGCTGCGGCCGCCGCCGAAGTCGACGGAGGCGAGCTGCTGATCGCCCGCGTCGGGGGCGAACTCGACGTCCAGGGAGTTGGCGGCCTGCTGGAGCCGGCCGTCCGCGTCCCGGGTCAGGGCCGTGTCGATCGGCTTCCAGCCGCCGTCCGCGCCCTTGTAGTTGGACCGGCCCGCGTAGTGGCGGACGGTGGTCGAGCCGTCGGCGTTGACGAAGTAGTCGGACGTGGCCGTGGACTTCTTCGCGTTCCGCTTGCTGGTCTTCGCGTCGAAGCTCTTGGCGTTGCCGGCGGCGCGGTCGGTGACGGCGGTGGTGGGGCGGTCGGTGGCGCGGGTGTAGGCGGGCAGTTCGCCCTTGCCCTTGCCCGGCCGGTGGCCGTTGCCGAGCTTGCCGCGGGTCTGGTCCGCGGTGGCCTTGTGGCTCTTGCCGCGGGCGGTTCCGGTCTCCTGTTCGGGGGTGTCCGGACGGGGTTTCTCGTCCAGCCACTCCCAGAGGCCGGACAGGGACATCTTCGGCATCGACAGGGCCGGCAGCGTCTCACCGGCGGCGGAGGCCGCCTCGGTGGTGAGCATGCAGGAGAACGAGACGAGCACGGCCAGCGCCGTGCCTCTCGCCCTGCGGCGTCCTACCGGACCCGGGGGGAACAACGATGATGGTCTTCGCCATCGAGCACGCATCGGGGCAGCTTTCTCTTCACAAGGCCTACATAGGGCCTCGCGAGACTGCCGTACTCATCGGTGCATGATCCACTCAGTTCACGCCAAACTTATGCGATGTTTATCTCATCGGCGCGGTCCGGGCCGGTCCCCGTTACGGTCGCGCTTCCTCGACGGCCCGTCGAACGACGGCGTCGACCTCGTCGGCCAGCCCGTCGCCGGGCTGCACGACCGTCAGATTGACGCTGCTCGCCCCCTGTTGACCGGTTTGGCCTCCGACGACGACGAACCGCACCCGCGCATGGTCCTCCGCCTGCTCGCGCACGGTCCGGGTCTGCGCGGCCCCGGTGGCGAGGACGACCTCGCAGTCGCGCTGGATCAGCCCGTTGAGATGGGGCAGGGCGTTGGCGGCCGACTGCTCGCCCATCACCGGGACATGGGTGACCCGGACACGGGTGTCACCGGAGGCGCGCTGCATGCCCCGCCAGACGGCGGCGGCGTCCCCGCCGGTGATCCCGGCCTCCCCGGTGAGCAGACAGGCGTCGAACTCCTGGTACTGGCGGGCCCGGGAGTCCGGCGGCGTCGCGGCCTCCTCCTCCCCGCCGAACACCCAGACGGCCACGAGCGCACCGACGACGAGCAGCACCCCGCCGCCCGTCCACGCCCCGCGCCGCCCGCGCAGCAGCCCGGCGGCCCGCGCCAGGACGAGCCGGGCCCGGGGCATCCGCGAACGCGGGGCGGGGGTCCTGCCCCGCCAGGTCCGCCGGGTCCTCATGCCGGACCCTCCGGACGACCAGGGGTTCCGGGCCACGGGGTGCCGGACGGCACGGCTGACTTCACGCTCTGTTTTCCTTCGGGGGGTGACGGACGCGGGCGGGCCGGGAGCCGTTCGCACGCACCCGCCCGACCGGCACGGACGCCGTACAGTACAACGCCCTCCGCCGCCCCTCCCCGGGGCCCCGGCGGATCAGCCGCCGCACAGCTCCAGCATGACCCGCTTGTCCGGTGCGGTGACCGGGAGTTCGTACTTCAGCGCGACCTGGGCGAACCGCAGCGCGTAGGAGCAGCGCACCGGCTTGTACGGGGGCAGCCAGGAGGCGGGCCCGGAGTCCCGCTTGGCGTTGTTGGCGGGGCCGTCCACGGGGAGGAGGTTGAGCGGGTCGTTGGCGATCCGCTGCCGCTTGGCGTCGCTCCAGCGGGAGGCGCCCATCTGCCAGTCGTAGGAGAGGGGCATGACGTGGTCGATCTGGACCCGGGTCGCCTGCTGCTTGCGCCAGGCGATGGTGGAGCCGGTGTACGGGTCCTTGAGCGTCATGGAGACGACGACGCAGTCGGAGCCGGAGCGCAGGGCGATGTCCTTGCCGTCGCGGGCCAGCAGGTCGTTCCGCGTTATCTCCATCTCCTTCCTGAGTGCGATGCACATGAGGCACAGCCGTAACCCCTTCCTGTCCCTTCCCGTTATCAGCCATGACATGAGGCACATGAGTGACAACGAGACAGGAAGCAGATCCCTTGACGTTACTTACAGAGAAGGCCGTATCTCCCGCCACCGGCGAGACCACCTGGCTCCTGGTCGACGAAGAAACGTACGCGCCTCACCCCGAAGCCCGTGAGTTCTCCCTGTATCTACGCGGAGCCGGGCGGTCACCGCAGACACAGCGCGCGTACGTCCCCAGAGTCGGTCGCTTCCTCAATTGGTGTGCAGAGCGGGGCACCGACTGGAGGACCGTCCGGCTACGGGAAATGAGTCTGTTCAAGTTCCATGTCGAGCGGACACCGACCCGGTACGGGCGGCCTCCGTCCGGCAAGACGGTCAACGCCACGCTCACTGCGGTGTGCGAGTTCCTCCGCTTCTGCGCCGTCCAGGGGCACGTGGATCACGAAGTCGCCGCACGCCTCAGTGAGCCGCGTTTCCTCTCCCCCGCCCCGGCCGGCTTCGATCCCGGCGAGGGCGGCCAGCACCTGATGGTCAAGGCCCGCGTCCTGAAGGCGCCGGAGACCGAGCGGGCACCGCAGACGCTCACCAGCGTCCAGACGAAGCAGGTCATCGACGCCGCTCGCACCGCGCGTGACCGGCTGCTGCTGACCGTCCTGGTGAAAGCGGGCCTCCGCATCGGCGAAGCTCTCGGACTGCGGCGTGAGGACATGCATCTGCTCCCCGACTCCACGCACCTGGGCTGCCGAACCGGTGGCGCGCACCTGCATGTCAGGCCCCGTCACGACAACGTGAACGGGGCGCGGGCCAAGGCCGGGCGCCCTCGCATGGTTCCGCTCACACCGGAAGTGGTGCACCGATACCGCGATCATCTCTCC
Organism: Streptomyces sp. NPDC057682; assembly: GCF_042799575.1. NCBI lineage: Bacteria > Bacillati > Actinomycetota > Actinomycetes > Kitasatosporales > Streptomycetaceae > Streptomyces > Streptomyces sp. NPDC057682. The sequence continues at coordinate 129,261 of NZ_JBHVIN010000022.1, forward strand.
GAGCGTGAACAGGTCGTCGGCGCCGCCGAGTGTGACTACGTCTTCCTCAACCTCGTCGGCATCCACGCGGGACGTCCGCTGTCCTACTCCAACACGAAGCAGGTGATCGAACGTATCGGGAAGCGCTGCGGCCTCACTGCCCGACCGCACATGATGCGGCACACAGCCGCCACCCGATGGATCCGCAACGGGGTCGCTCCGGACGTCGTACAGACCCTCCTGGGCCACGCCTCCTCGGCGAGCACCGCCGTGTACCTGCACGCCCAGGACGAGGATCTCCGTGCCGCCGTCGAGGCCGTCGAGAGTCTCGTGCCGGAGCTGCTGCGATGACCAGTGCGCTCCTCCGCTCCGCTGCCGTTTCCTCCGTCTCCGGCGCGCCGGAGTGGCCGTCGTGGCTCGCGGCACATCTGCCGTCGGGCTGGCGCACGGGTGAGTGGGACCCCGTTCAGACGCTTTTCACCGCCGATCCCGGCAATCCCACGACGAGCGTGTTCGTCTGCTCCGTAGTCGCCTGTCGCACCCATGTGGCGAGTAATGGATCCCGCTGCGACGCCTGCCGTAAAGCCCGCTACCTTGTGGGCAATCCCGCGGACTTCGACGCCACGCACATCCCGGACACGTCCCGCCGCCGGCCCAACACCTCCGCGAACGGGGCGATGCCGGGCGTCTCCCAGTTCTCGCTCGCGAGTGTGAGCCCTGCGGTCCGCCAAGAGCTCTTGTACGGGCTCCAGCAGCGCGACGACGCCGGAATCAGCCTTGTCCCCCAGCGGGTACGCCGCATTGTGGCCGGCCTCCCAGCCGGACTCGGCTCGCTCCTCGACCTGGACGCCTCCTTCTCCTCCGGGCTTCCGGCTGCGGCCTCCGGCGTCCTGAACGGTGTTCTCCTGCACGTCCGACGCGCACGCGTCGAGTTCGAGGGCGCCGATCCGACCTCGGGCGACGTATGGGAGTGCGCTCTCATCGGGCTGACGGCAGGGCGCGGTCGCAAGTACGCCGCCGTCCACGGTGACATCGACTTCCGTCCGGTACGGCAGCGTTGGCTGCGAGAACTCGTCAAGGAGTACGGCCGCACGGCACGCCCCAACGTCATGGACCTGCGGCAGACCGTCTACGCAGCGACCATCGCGTCCTCCGCGCTGGCAGGCCGCCCCCACGGGGATGAGCCGGGGCTCCTCGCCATGGCCGACATGAATGCCGTAGTGGACCTGTTCCGGATCACCAAGCGTCCCGAGGACGGTCACGACTACTCCACCAGCCACCGCAGAGCCCTGCTCCGGCACTGGCGCACGTTCCTGGACTACGCCCGTCAGGCCGGGATGATGGATCACGTGCCCGGCGGGTTCGCGCTCAACCCCCGCTTCCACAGCATCGCCGCCGTGGAGGTAACCGAGGACGATCTCGGCCGTGCGATCCCCGAGCACGTCATCGCCCAGCTCGACGCGCACCTCGATCTGCTCGGCACCTCGACGGGGTACGTGAGCGGCGGCTGGTCGGCCGCCGACTTCGCGCGGATGTATCAGGTGGTCTACGCGGTCCTCCGGGACACCGGCCGGCGTCCGGGCGAGGTCACCAGCCTGCGCCGCGACTGCCTGGAGCGGGTCGACGGCAAACCGACGCTGATCTACGACAACCACAAGCGTCGACGCCACGGCCGTCGGCTGCCGATCTCGGAGAGCACCGCCCAGCTGATCGAAACCTGGCAGAAGAAGCTCGATGCACTTCCGGCCGTACCGGCGTGTGCCCAGTGGCTCTTTCCCTCACCGGGACAGCGCAACCGTCCACGCCGCGGGCATCTGAAGGCCGCGCAGTTCTGCAACCGGATCTTCCGCGACTGGGTCGACGAGCTGATCCCCAACCTAATGGACGACCGGCTCGACGAGGACGGCGCCCTGCTCGCCTACGACCGCACCGAGGTCGTCCCGTACGGCTTCCGACACTCGTACGCCCAGCGCCATGCGGACGCGGGAACTCGCCCCGACGTCCTGCGGGAACTCATGGACCACCGTTCACTGGACGTCACCATGGGCTACTACAAGGTTTCCCTCAGCCGAAAGCAGGAGGCCGTGCGCACGGTCGCGGCGCTCGCCGTCGACCGGCACGGAGCAACCCGCGGGTTCAGCGACCCCCTCGCCTATGAGGTGGAAAGCGTTGGGGTTCCCTATGGCGGCTGCACCGAGCCGAGCAACGTCAAGGCCGGTGGTGGGCACTGCCGCATCCGCTTCCAGTGCGCAGGATGCGACTTCTACCGGCCCGATCCCTCCTACCTCCCCGCCCTGGAACAGCAGGTCGCGGACCTGCGGGCCGACAAGGAAGCCGCCCTCGCGATGGAAGCCGCCGACTGGGTCGTACGCAATCTCGATGACCAGATCCGCGCCTACTCGAAGTCGGCCGACGAGATGCGGCGGAAACTCGACGCGCTGCCCGCCGAGGAGCGGGCCGCCGTCGAATCCGCATCACGCGAGCTGCGCAAGGCACGTTCGGCAGCGGCCTTCATCCCTCTGCAGGCACTGACGACACGGAGCTCCGAATGAGAATCCCTGCTACTTCCGGCGGCAACGACCGGAACGCCCGGGTCGAGCGCCTGCGCGTCAGCCGCGCCAAGGACAGCGAAGACAAAACAAAGCGTGCACTCGACGCCGTGGATGACCTTCTCCGCTCGGGGCGACGGATCACCGTTGCTCAAGTGGCACGGGATGCCTCGGTTTCCACGTGGTTCGTCTACAACCGGCGTCAGGTGCACCAGGCCGTTCAGGACGGCATCTCCGCCCAGCGAACGCGAGGTCGTCAGAACTCCCACACTCCAGAAGCGTCCCAGGTATCTCCGGCTGGGTTACGGACGGACCTTGCACTGGCCCGCGAAGAGATCAAGGACCTCAAGAAGGAGCGCGATCGGCTCCGTAGCCGGGTCAGGCTCTCTCTCGGCGCCGAGTTGGAGGGCGTGAACCAGCATGAGCTGATCGAGCGGGTGCAGCAGATCGAGCAGCGGAATACCGCGCTGGCGCAAGCATTGTCAGAGGCCAGGGATCGGATCGCCGACCTGGAGGGCCAACTGCGCGAGGCGGAGGACGACCTCACCGCCGCGCGAACCAGTCTGCGCCGTGCCATGCGGGCTGTTCCGTCCCCATAGCTCGCGTTCCACCACCTGCGGCTGTCCGGCTTGAGTGCCGTCCGCCGGACAGCCGAAAGGCCGGAATCAGAATGGGGGATCGTTGATGAGCGAGCCGGTCCAGACAGGTGAGACCGGCTCGGAATCGCGCTGCTGAAGGAGCGCGACGGCATCGTTGGCGCGTCCCAGGTCAATGAGGTACCCAGCGAGTTCGTTGCTGTTCGCGGCGGCGTGCCGTTCGAGAACAGCAACAGCCTCCTCGGCGCGTCCGGCGCCAGCGAGCAACTCAGCAATGTGCGGCGCCGCGTACGAGGTGGCCCCCTCGGGGTGGGAGAGGGCATGAGCGACCGCTACGTCGACGCCGTCGCGGGCAGCGATCAGCGGCAGCCGCATCCAGTACAGCTCCCATTCCTCCTCACCCCCTCGGGCGGCGGCGAGGGCGTCGAGGTGCGCCAGGCCGTCCTCGGTGCGCCTCTGGTCGAGACACAGGCCGGACAGAGCATGAAGGATCCAGTCGTCCCCGTTGTGGGCGTCGGCCTGAACCCGCATCACGTCGATCGCTTCGTCCCCTCGACCGTGCCGTGCCAGGAGCTGTGCGAGCTCGAAAGCCGAGTTGGGATCGAGGGCCCCAGGTCGGTCGGCCTGCCGGTACACGGCGATCGCACCTTCCGCATCGCCGCGCTGCTCCAGCACCTCGGCCAGGCGCCGCGCGGCGTCACCGAGATCCTCGGTCGCCGCGTACGCCCGCAGTTCCTCGATCCGATCGTGTCTCGCCAGCAGGTCGGCCAGCTGGTCGCGGTTGTTGACGGAGGTGATCTGCCGGGTGTACAGCAGGGCGATCGCTTCGTCGATGCGGCCCTGGCGTTCACGGATCGCGGCAAGCAGCCCGATCGCCGTGTCGGGGTCAAGGCCACGGCAGCACCACGGGCCGTCGCACCGATGCCGAGCCGGGATCCGGGCGGCCAGCAGCGCGGCAACCTCTTCGTCCCGGCCTGTTCCCCTGACAATGTCGACCAGAGCGGTGGCAAGAACCCAGTCCTCGATTCCAGCACTCAGCCGAGTGACCGCCTCGTCCGCACACCCATGCCGGGCCAGCAGGCGCGCGAAGAACTCCAGCGGGAGCCCTCCCTTGCTCGCGTACGGCCGGGCCAGGATGATCGCCTCCTCAGCCCGCCCCCAGCTCTCCAGCAACTCCGCCTGAACCTGGGCTGCCGGCCACCAGCCAGTGGCAACGTACGGAGAAAGCACCTCCAGCGCCTCGGTCTGCCGTCCCTGGTCGCCGAGCAGCTGCGCCCAGGCCCGCGCGCAGAACCATTCCCCGCGACGGGCTTGGACCTCTACCTCTTCGCTGTGGCCGGCCTCAAGAAGCCGGGAGACCAGGAGTGGAGGAATGCAGCCGGACAAGGTCCGGGCCTGACGGTCGAGAGCGGCAGCGTCCATGACTGCGAACCTTAGCCATCACGGCCGAGAGTGACCCCGCGCCCCGGGGCCGGGACAGCACTGGGGCTCCTGTCAGCCCTGGCACTGTTCCAGCATCATGGCCTTGTCCGCCGTTGTCACCGGGAGTTCGTACTTGTCAGCGACCTGCGCGAAGCGCACCGCGTACGAGCACCGGATCTTCTTGTTCGGCGGAAGCCAGGACGCCGGCCCCGAGTCACGCTTCGCCGAATTGGCGCGCCCTTCGACTGGAAGCAGATTGAGCACGTCGTTCGCCAGTTGCCTTCGCTTGCTCTCCGGCCAACGGGCGGCACCCATCTGCCAGCTGTAGGACAGCGGGACCACGTGGTCTATCTGTACCTCGGTGGCCTTGGCCTTCTTCCAGGCGATCTCCTTGCCGGTGTACGGGTCGTACAGGTTCATCGCTACGACCACGCAGTCGGAACCTGAACGGAACTGCACGTGTTGCCCATGGAGTTTCAACAAGTCATTCCGCGTGTCACAACCATTCCTCGCCAGCGGCACCCCATCCGCCGTATCCATCCACGCGTACCCGAACTTGTCACGCTCGTAGCCCGTCTTCGGCCCACGCCCCTTTGTGGTGAGCCCTTGGATGAGCTTGCGTGCGTCGGCCTTGTCCGCTTCCGACGTGAGCGCGGCGAGCCCCGGCTTCGTCCCGTCGGGGTTCGCCAACGGGCTCACCACGCGGCCGGCGGCGGTATCCGGACCAGATCCTGCGGCGGTGCCACCTGACTCCAGTTCGTCACAGCCGGTGACCAGCGCAGCGGCAATGGCGGCCGCAATCACGAGCTTCGTCCCGCCTGTCCGCAGGATCCTGTGACTCATGTGCCTCTCACTACGCACAGCCGACCACACCCTGCATACGCTGCGAGAACAGGTCCACCACGGCGCGGACCATAGAGATAATCCGCGTGTCGCAGCCGTTGCGGGCGAACGCTATGCCGTCGACGGAGTCCTTCCAGGCGCTGCCGAACTTGTCGCGCGCGTACCCCGTCTTCGGTCCCCGGCCCTTCGTGGCGACCTTCTCGATGACCTTCCGGGCGGCGGCCCGGTCCTGTTCGGAGGTGAGCGGGGCGAGTCCGGGCTTCGTGCCGTCCGGGTTCTCCAGGGGACTGGCGCCGAAGCCCGTGGCGGCGGCCCGGCCGCCGCCCTGGGAACCGCCCGAGGAGGACGACGAGGACCCCTGCTCGGGGTCGCAGCCGGTGAGGGCCAGAACGGCCAGCAGGCCCAGGGCGGGCACGGTCACTCGACATACGCGGGGAGATATCACTCGAAGCCGTCCTGACGGGGAGAAAGCCGAACCGGTCCGGGCATCCTACGGACCTCTTCCCCGTGCGGGCGTGTTCATGGCACGCGTGTACGGGGGATGCGGCCCGGATCACAGGACGGGGCCGGGCACGCCCCCGCCGCCCCTCACACCTTCCCGATGCCCAGGGTCGTCTCGGAGGGGAGGAGCCCGGAGCCGATGGCCGCGACCCAGAGGGGTCCGAGGAGTTCGACGAGCCGCTCGCGTTCGGCGGCGTCGAGGGCGTGCCAGGGGGCGGCGGCCGCCTCGTCGGTGCGGCGTTCGACCTCGGCGCGCAGGGCGCGGCCCGCGTCCGTGGCCGTGCCGTCCGCCGCCACCAGCCCGCGCTTCCGCAGCCGTTCGGCGCCCTGCTCCCACTCCTCGGCGCTCCATCCCCGGCCGGCGAAGACCTCGGGAGGGGCGGCGCCGATCGCGGCGAAGGAGACGAGGGACTCGACCGGGTCGAGTCCGGCGTCCGCGAGCGCGGCGAGGTGGCCGTCGCCCCGGTGTTCGCGCAGGACGGTGGCGGCGTGCCAGAGCGCGAGGTGCGGGGCGTCCGGTACGGGCAGGGCGGCGTTGGCCGCGGCGAGGGGGCGGCCGGCCGTGTCGGCGGCGCGGGCCACGCGGGTGAGCAGCGCGGCGGCCTCGGCGGTGTCCGGGGCTTCGGCGGCGTCTCCCAGCAGGGTGCGCCAGGCCCGGTCGACGGCGCGGACGCGGGCGGCGAGCACCGCGCCGGGCGCGGCGACGGACCAGACGGCGGGGACATGGGCGCCCACCGTCGCCGGGCTGAAGCTGTAGAAGGTCTCCGTGACGCGGGCGGCGTCCGCCCCGTCCGCGCCGAGCGGCGCCGCGCGCCAGGCGAAGTAGCTCGGCCAGCGCTCTTCGATGCCGTACCCGAGCGCGGCGGCCTCCTCGAAGGCCTCGGGGGCGTAGTAGAGCACGGCGTGCAGGGGCTCAAGAAGGTGCCACATGCGCCGCACGCTGCCCAGTTCCTCGGTCCTGTCTCCCACGACTCCGCCTTCCGGGGCGGGCGGCCCCCACCCATCTTGTCACTGCCTAGATCTCTGACGCCGACCAGACTGCACCCGCTCCCGCGAACTTGTCAATGACTAGATTCGGCGTACGCTGCTGCCATGACCAGTGACCGCGCCGACCGCACCTACCACCACGGCGATCTGCGGCGGGCCGCCCTCACCGCCGCGCTCGACGTCATTCGCACCGAGGGCCCCGCCGCCCTCAGCCTGCGCGATCTGGCCCGCCGGGCCGGCGTCTCCCACGCCGCGCCCGCCCACCACTTCAAGGACCGCGCCGGCCTCCTCACCGCGGTGGCCGCCGAGGGCTACACCCTCTTCGCCGACGCCCTCGCCGAGGCCCCGGACCTCCGCGAACGCGGCGTGCGCTACGTCCGCTTCGCCGCCGAGCACCCGGCCCACTTCCAGGTGATGTTCCGCCCCGACCTCTACCGCACCGACGACCCCCACCTCCTCGCCGCCAAGGACCGCGCCACCGCCGAACTCCGCGCCGGCGTCTCCGCCCTCCCCGCCCCCACCCCCGAGGACGCCCGCCTCACCGGCATCGCCGCCTGGTCCCTCGCCCACGGCTTCGCCACCCTCCTCCTCAGCGGAAACCTGGACGCGGCGGTCGGCGACACGGACGCGGAGGCGGTGTTCAGGAGGGTGGCGGAGCTGGCGTTCGGGCGGGGTGCGGGGGGCTGACGCAGGCCGATGCGGTTGCTCTTCCAACCGGTGGGCGGGAAGACCGGTGCTTCAGGGGCCCGAGGCCTCTCGCCTGAAGCCCTTGCACCCGCCCCGCAAGGGCCGCCTCAGGCAGACTGGGCGACGGCGAGCCCGGCGACAACAAGTACGAAGCTGAGCGAGCACACGATGCGCTGCTGACGGGACCACGTGTCCCACCCGCGTTGCCCCTTGCTCCCCACCATGATCCCGACCATGCCGACGACGAATCCGATCAATCCCAACAAGGCCATGCCCGTATCCGACGCGCCACGATGCGGACGTGTCAAGAGACTTTAAGGGCAAACCCTTCAGCTGCCGGTTGCATCCTGGGTGGCCTCGTCGTGCCGACGGCCACGGGGCCGTCGGGCCAGAACGCCAGAGCAACGGCATGGGGCTGACGTGGGCCCGGCCTCACTCGGGCGTGAACTCGTACTGAAGCTCGTACAGATGGCCCGCCTTCACCATGACGGTCGCTTCGATGGGGCGCTCGTCGTCGCTGTACACGACCCTCAGGGTCCGCAGCACCGGCAGGCCGCCGGGCAGACGCAGCGCCCGGTACTGCTCCTGCGTGGGAACGCGCGCGGACACCCGGTCCACGCTGAGTCGTGGCGGATAGCCCAGTTCCGCGAGCAGGGCCGGCGTACCGCCGGTGATCTTCCGGTGCTCGGCCATCGCGGTGCCAGCGGCGATATCCAGCGCGTAGTACGAGGAGACGAGTTCGACCGGTTCGTCGTCGACGAGGAGGAGTTGGTGTCTACGGAGCACCTCACCGGCCGCCTCCGTCCGCAGGGCCTCGGCGACGTCCGCGGGCGGGCGGCACGCGCCGACTTCGAGAAGTTCGCTCCGCGCACGGGAGCCGCCCCGCGCGTGCTCGCTCAGCCAGCGGTACGGCTCCCCCGCTCGGGCCGGAGCCATGTAGGCGGCGGGGCGGACGGTGCGCTGACGATGCTCGCGCACCGTCACGGCCGCCCCGGCCCTGCCGACGACCAGCCCCTCCTCCTTGAGGAGGTGCAACGCCTTCTGCACCGTCGCGTTCGAGGCGTCGAACCGCTCCTTGAGCCGGGCGGTGGACGGCAGACCGGTTCCGGGCGCGAGGTCCCCGGTCATGATCTCGTCCCTCAGATCGGCGGCGATCCGCTCGTGCAGCGAACGGCGGTCGACGGCATCCGCTTCGGGTCTGGGCACAGTCATCCGATCCTGATCTCGTAGCGAAGCTTCTGGCGGCGTGGCGGCATCGCCATGACGTCGACCTGGATGGGCCGGTCAGCGGCGTCCACCGTGAGCCGGGTCAGCTGAAGGACGGGTTCGCCGTCCGCCAGCAGCAGTCGGCGCCGCTCGTCCTCCGTCGCGAGCCGCGCGGTCACGTCCTCCCGGACGCGCGCTCCCACGTACCCGAGGTCGGCGAGCAGCCGGACCGCTCCGCCCGGAATCCTGGCGGTACCGGCGAGACGGGTGCCGCGCGCGATGTCCGACGGGTAGTAGGTGTCCGTCAACTCGCACGGCTCGTCGTCCAGATACATGATCCGGCGCCGCGCGACGACCGCCTCCCCAGCTGCCAGTCCCAGCAGTGCGGCCACCTCCGCCGGAGCCTCCACCTCACCCGCCTGCACGATCCGCTGGTTCCCCCTGCGCCCCTCCGCCGCGGCCTCGGCCGCCCACGCGTCGGCCGCCGCGCCGGGGGACGCGGCGAGATAGGGCACCGAGGTGCTGGTCCATTCACTGCCGCTCATGTCCGTCTCCTCCGCAGCCGACGCCTCTGCCGCCCCACACGGTAGGCGAGTCCCATGCGCCGCCCTAGCGTAAACCTTGCCGCTTTTCGCGAATAGCGGTACGGTTCTCACCACGCTACGGCCCGCGAGCAAGGCGGTGAACCTCCGTGTCCCTGTCCCAACAGCGACGCTTCCCCCGCAGGCGTACTTCTGTCCGCGCCTCACGCCACTTCGTCACCGGAGTCCTCGTCGAATGGCAGCTTGGCTCCCTGATCGAGGACATAGAGCTGTGCGTGTCCGAACTCGCCACCAACGCCCTGCTCCACGGCGTCCCGCCCGGCCGCGAGTTCAACGTCGTCCTCAGCCGCGCGCAGGACGCGGTGCGACTGGAGGTGCGGGACAGCGGGCCGGGCCGGCCCGAGGTGCGGCAGCCGTACGACGACGCATGCTCGGGGCGCGGCTTACTCCTCGCGCGCGCCCTGGCCGACGACTTCGGCGTGGACGACCACGTGGTCGGCAAGACCGTGTGGCTGGTGTTCAAGACTTGACCGCTCACGGCCTCATCCTCTCCTCCGCCACCGCGTCATCCCCTGTCACCGTCCGCAAGGACGGCACCGGGGACGGGAGGAGCCACAGGGCGGAGAGGGCACCGCCCAGTGCTGCGGCGATCAGGGTGGGGCGGAGGCCGAAGGTGGTGGCGAGGGCGCCGCCGGTGAGGGCGCCGAGGGGGCGGATGCCGTAGTTGATGGTGCTGTAGGCGCCGGCGACGCGGCTGCGCAGGGCGTCGGGGATGACGCCCGCCTGGAGCGAGTTGAGGTTGACGTCGAAGAGCATGACGCCGAAGCCGGAGAGGAACTCCGCCCCGGCCAGGGTGCCGGCGCGCAGCCAGAGGGGGCCGCCCGCCGTCGCGGCGAGGGCGAGCGGGGCGGGGAAGAGGACGGCGCCGACGACGATCGTGCGGCCGACGCCGAGGCGGCGGGAGACGGCGGGCGCGCAGAGCGCGCCGAGGAGGGCGCCGGTCGCCCCGATACCGAGGGCGAGCCCGATCGTGCCGGGCGGAAGGGCGAGGTCCCGGCGGGCGTACAGCACGATCAGGCCGGTGCCGGCCACGAACGTGAAGAAGTTGACCGTGGCCGCGCAGCCCAGCGTGGCCCGCAGCACCGGATGCCGCACCACGAACGCCAGCCCCTCACGGGCCCGCCGCAGCAACGTCACCCCCGGCCCGTCCGGGGCACCGCCCCTCGGCTCCTCGTCGACCGGGACCCGCCCGATCAGCAGCGCCGACGCCAGGAACGTCAGCGCGTCCACCACCACCGCCACCGGCGCGGTGACCGCCTGCACGAGGACGCCGCCGAGCGCCGGTCCCGCCACCTGCGAGGCCGAACGACTGGCGCTGAGCCTGCTGTTGGCCGCCACGTACGCCTCGCGCGGCACCAGCCGTACGAAGAACGGCGGGTACGCCGTGTTGAACAGCACCCCCGCCGCGCCCGCCAGGACCGCCACCGCGTACAGCTGGATCAGCGTCACCGCGTCCAGCAGCCAGGCCAGCGGCAGGCTCAGCAGGAACGCCGCCCGCAGCACGTCCGCGACGATCATCAGCCGTCGTTTGTCCGGCCGTTGGTCCACCCAGGCACCCAGGACGATCGCCAGCAGGTTCGGCGTCCAGATCAGCGCCGTCAGCCACGCGATCTGGCCGGCCGTGGCGTCCAGGGACTCGACCGCGATCAGCGGCAGCGCGAGTTCGGTGATCCGGTCGCCGAACTGGGAGACCGTGTGCCCCGCCCAGAAGCGCCGGAACCCCCGGTCCCGCCCGAGCCCCCGGGACATCACCCCCGGCACGTCCGCCCCGGATGCGGCCACCGCCCCGCTCACCGGGCCCGCCCCCGTCACGGCGTCCGTCCCGGCTCGTCCGGCCCGGACAACGCGCCCTCCGCCCCCGGCCCCGGTCCCTCCGCGCCCTTGCCCGCGCCCTCCCCCCCGCCCTCCGGCAGCACGTACCGCAGCAGCCGTACGCCCCTGCTGTCCGCCGGGCGGTCGGCCGGGGGGCGGGTGGCGTACGGGGCGAGGACGCGCTCGATCGCGTCCTGGATGGCGGCCAGTTCGCCGGGCGTCACCTCGATCCGGGTGTAGGCCAGTCCGGCCGGGGCCCGCCAGGCCGGGTCGAGTGCGGGCTCGGTCTCCTCCGCCCAGCGGGCCGGGAGGTCCGCGTAGCGGCGGAACATCTGGCGGGACAGCTCGCGCGCCGCCGCCCGGCCCTCCTCGTCCGCCGGATCGTCCGGCTCCTCGAAGCGGAAGCCGCGTGCCACCGCCTCCCAGCGGCGGCTGCGGCGGTCGGGGCCCGGCTCGCTGTCGCGGACGAGTCCGAAGGACGCCAGATGGCGCAGGTGCCAGCTGGTCACCGAGGGCGTCGCGCCCACGTGCGGGGCCAGTGCGGTCGCGGTCGACGGGCCCTCGCGGCGCAGCCGGTCGAGGATCGCGAGGCGCACGGGATGCGCCAGGGCGCGCATCGCCTGCGGGTCGGTGATCTCGATGTCACCCATGCGGTTACGGGAGTCCATGACGTGAGAGGATGCTCTCATATTTTATGAGAGTCAACTCTCACGTTTTGTCGCAGGCGTGACCGGACCTGACCGCTTCTGACGCCCGCGGTCAACAACTCCCTTTTCCCGCTGGTCCATTCGGCTGCAAACCCGGCACCGGGCTTCACCGCCCGCCGCCCGGCTGCCGACAACCCCTGCATGATCATTTCTCCTTCACGCCGCTCCAAGCTGCTCGCGGCCACCGCCACCGCCGTCTGCGCGCTCACGGTCCCGGGCGTGCTCACCGCCTCCGCCGCCTCCGCCCCGCTACCGGCCGCCGCCGACGCGCCCCTGCTGGTCTCCCTGGGCGACAGCTTCATCTCCGGCGAGGCCGGCCGCTGGGCCGGCAACAGCAACACGAGCGCGAACGGCTACTCCGGCACCGACCGGGCCTGGGACCCGGCGACCGACGAGAGCGACCCGTACCGGGTGTACGGATCGTCCTACGACAGCGGCTGCAACCGCTCCGACGTGGCCGAGGTCCAGTCCGTCACACTCGACGTGAGCCGCCTCAACCTGGCCTGCTCGGGGGCGACGTCGAAGGCGGTTCTCCTGCCCGGGAGCGGCGGCGAGCCGTTCAAGGGGCAGCGGTCCCAGGCCGCGGAGCTGGAGGACGTGGCGGCGGGCCGGGACGTGCGGGCCGTCGTCGTGTCGATCGGCGGCAACGACCTCGGCTTCTCCGACATCATCACCGGCTGCGCGACCGAGTTCGTCAAGCCCTTCGGCGGCTCCCCGTGCGCACCGGACGCGGCCCGGCAGGTCGCCGAGCGGCTGCCCGCCGTGCGGCAGGCGGCCGTGAACACCCTCGCCGATGTGCGGACCGCGCTCGACCGGGCCGGCCACCCTGCGGGTTCGTACCGCCTCGTCCTCCAGTCGTACCCCTCCCCGCTCCCCGACGCCGGCCGCATCCGCTACCCCGGCGAGAAGTACGACCGGCTGTCGTCCGGCGGCTGTCCCTTCTTCGACAAGGACCTCACCTGGGCGCACGACGAACTGGTCCCCGAGATCAGCTCCGTTCTGGCCGGGGCGGCCGACGAGGGCGGTGCGGAGTTCCTGGACCTGTCCCGGTCCTTCGAGGGGCGCGAGGTGTGCTCGACGACCACCCGGCAGGCCGGTCCCGCCGACCCGCCGTCCGGCGAGACCAGCGAGTGGGTCCGCTTCATCACCTCCGGCGTGGGGCAGGGCCAGAAGCAGGAGTCCCTGCACCCCAACAGCTTCGGGCAGCAGGCACTCGGCACCTGTCTGACCCTCCAGCTGGAACAGCCCGCCGGTGACCGCCGCTGCACCAACACCGCGGGCGAGGGACCGGCCGCGATGCGGCTGGGGGCACTCGGCTGACGGAGCGGGGCACCCCTGGGCCGTACCGGGACCGGGGCCGTACCGGAACCGGCCGGTGCGGCCCCTGCCCGCCGGGCTCAGGCCCGCAGGTCGTGGATGCGGGCCACCGCCGGCTGCGCCGAGTCCAGCAGCATCGGGAACGTGCCCACCGCGTCGAGCGCCATGGAGAGTTCGGCGACGATCTTCGGGTCGTCCAGCGGTCCGCGCAGGAACTCCTCCAGCCGGTGCATGCGGTAGCGGACCGTGTTCTGGTGGCAGTACAGCCGCCGCCCCGCCTCCGCGGCCGAACCATGGGCCTCCAGCCAGGCGCGGGCGGTGGCCAGGAGCGTGGTGCGGTCGTCCTCGGAGAGCGACAGGACCCCGCCCAGGATGCGCTGCACGGCGCGCTGGGTCGTCTCCAGGTTGTTCATCACCAGTTCGGTCAGCGGGGTGTCGTCGAGCTGGCGCACCCCCGTGCTGCCGGCCGCGAGGGACTCCTCGGCGACCTGGGCGTACCGCAGGGCCCGGCTGGTCTGGTCGAGGCGTTCGTACAGCGGGCTGACGCCCACCCGGCCCGTCGCGACCGCGCGCACCGCCTCCAGGACCTCCTCCACCGGCTGCCGGGGCGGGCAGGAGAGCACCCCGATCTCCGCACCCGGCTGCGCCCGCCAGGCATGCCCGACGTCCAGGGCGCGCAGCCGCCGGTCCAGTCCGGGCAGCGGCGGTTCGCCGCCGACCCGCGCCTCCGCCGCCACCACGAGGAACCGTCCCTGGAACGGGAAGTCGAGCATCCGCGCGACCTCCCACACGGTCTCGCTGCTCAGCGCGGGGCCGTCGATCAGCTCGGAGACCAGGGCGGAGCGTCTGCGGTCGGTCTCGACCATGCGTTCCGCGCAGGTCGAGCGGTAGGCGTCGGTGAGGGCCGAGGAGTAGACGTCCGCCAGTTCCCAGATGTGCGAGGCGCAGTCCAGGAGCGCGTCCGGGGCCTCACCGCCCTTCTCCCGTGCCACACCGAGGAGTTGTATCCAGATGTACCGGAAGCCGAGCCGGTAGGCGCGCAGGACCTCGGGCAGCGGGGCGTTCTGCAGGGCGCGTCTGCGGCCGGTTTCCATGGGGCCGGCCAGATCGACGCCGGGCGAGGCGGGATCGGTGAGGTGCTCCAGGACGAGCCCGACGTTCATCCGCATCGAGTCCTGCAGATCCTCGGGACCCACCACCATGGAACGGTAGAAGTCGATTCTCTCGTACGTGAGTTGCGACATGGTGGCCGCGATCGCGTCGAGACGGGGCGTCAGTTCCCCGGCGAGTTCGGCCACTGCGAGACGCGGTTCCTTCTTGGACACGGAGTCAGCGTAGCCACCACCGGCGGGCGCCACGCCCAACGAGCGAACCCGCGCGGGGTGTTTGTCGACGGCTACAGAGGACTCTGTCGGCGTCGACATCGCCGTACGCCGGGGCCGGCTGTGAGGATCGGCATGTTGAAACCGGCATGTGCGCATGAAAGCGGAGTGACGTGACCAATCTCGCCAGTGTCCTGACCGATGCGGCCCGGCCGTACCCCGAGCGGCCGGCGCTGTCGACCGGCCGCTCGGTCCTGACACTGTTCGACCTCGACGAACTCAGTGCCCGCGTCGCCGGTGGTCTGCTGGCCCACGGGGTGCGCCCCGGCGACCGGGTGGAGCTGGCGGTGCCCGGTCTGCCGGCCCTGCCCGTCCTGTACTACGGGGCGCTGCGCGCCGGTGCGGTCGCCGTCGTCGCGAGGCCCCGGCCCCGGCTCCTCGTGGTCCGGCCCACCAGGGCACGGCTGCGGTTCGCCACGGGCGAGGAGGCGCACGCGGCGTCCACGGTCCTGGTGGGCCCCGGCTTCCTCGGCCAGTTGGCGTTCTGGCCGCAGCGCCCCGGCGTCGTCCACCGGGACGACGAGGACCCCGCGGTCGTCGTCGAGGACGGCACCGGCCGGCACACCGCGTACACCCACCGGGAGGCCCGCGAGGCGGTCGCGGCTTCCGGCGGCGGCCCGCTCACCGCGCCGGGGCTGCCCGTCCCCCGTCCCGGCGCGGGCGGGGCCGTCCTCCACCGCGCCGCCCGTCCGTCCGCCCCGCTCGTCTGCGCCTCCGGCCCCGCGCGCTGACGCGGCGGCGGCCGGCGGTGCCCCGGGCCGCGCCCTACGAACCCAGGATCGTCGTCAGGAACTCCCCGGTCCACGCCAGCAGTTCGCGGCCCACGACCGGCTTTCCGCCGATCTTCCCGGTGGTGGGGCGCGGCACCAGGATCTGGTGCACGGCCGGCTTGATCACGGTCTTCGGGTAGAGCCGCTTGAGCCGCAGCTCCTGCGATTCGCGCAGCTCCACCGGGGCGAAGCGGATGTTCGGTCCCTGGAGCACGATGTCACCGACACCGCAGGCGCGGGCCAGCATCCGCAGACCGGCGACCAGCAGCAGGTTCTCGACGGGCTCCGGCAGCTTGCCGTAGCGGTCGGTCAGCTCCTCGCGCACGGCCTTGATGTCGTCCTCGGAGGAGGCCGAGGCGATCGAGCGGTACGCCTGGAGGCGCAGCCGCTCGCCGGGCGCGTAGTCGTGCGGGACGTGGGCGTCGACCGGCAGCTCGATCTTGACCTCCAGCGGCGGCTCCTCCTCCACCCCGCCCTCCAGGGAGGCCCGGTAGTCGGCGACGGCCTCGCCGACCATACGGACGTACAGGTCGAAGCCGACGCCCGCGATGTGGCCGGACTGCTCGCCGCCCAGCAGATTGCCCGCCCCGCGGATCTCCAGGTCCTTCATCGCCACGTACATGCCCGCGCCCATCTCGGTGTGCTGGGCGATCGTGGCCAGACGCTCGTGGGCGGTCTCGGTGAGCGGCTTCTCCGGCGGGTACAGGAAGTAGGCGTAGCCCCGGTCGCGGCCCCGGCCGACGCGGCCGCGCAGCTGGTGCAGCTGGGAGAGGCCGAAGTTGTCGCCGCGCTCGACGATCAGGGTGTTGGCGTTGGAGATGTCGATGCCGGACTCGACGATCGTCGTGGAGACCAGGACGTCGAACTTCTTCTCCCAGAAGTCCACCACGACCTGTTCCAGGGCCTGTTCGGACATCTGCCCGTGTGCCGTGGCGATCCGGGCCTCGGGGACGATCTCGCGCAGCCGGGCGGCGGCCCGGTCGATGGACTCCACCCGGTTGTGGATGTAGAACGCCTGGCCCTCGCGGAGCAGTTCGCGGCGGATCGCCGCGCCGATCTGCTTCTCCTCGTACGGGCCGACGAACGTGAGGACCGGGTGGCGCTCCTCGGGCGGGGTGGTGATCGTCGACATCTCGCGGATGCCGGTGACGGCCATTTCGAGCGTACGGGGGATGGGCGTCGCGGACATGGTGAG
This sequence comes from Streptomyces sp. NPDC057682, assembly GCF_042799575.1. NCBI lineage: Bacteria > Bacillati > Actinomycetota > Actinomycetes > Kitasatosporales > Streptomycetaceae > Streptomyces > Streptomyces sp. NPDC057682. Next base: position 145,816 of record NZ_JBHVIN010000022.1, read on the forward strand.
GACGTCCACGTTGGCGCGGAGCTTCTTCAGCTGCTCCTTGTGCTCGACGCCGAAGCGCTGCTCCTCGTCGACGATGACCAGGCCGAGGTCCTTGAACCTCGTCTCGGAGGAGAAGAGGCGGTGGGTGCCGATGACCAGGTCGACGGAGCCCTCGCGGAGCCCTTCGAGGGTGGCCTTGGACTCGGTCTCCGACTGGAAGCGGCTCAGCGCCCGTACGTTGACGGGGAACTGGGAGTAGCGCTCGGTGAAGGTGCCGTAGTGCTGCTGGACGAGGAGCGTGGTGGGGACGAGGACGGCGACCTGCTTGCCGTCCTGGACCGCTTTGAACGCCGCCCGGACGGCGATCTCGGTCTTGCCGTAGCCGACGTCGCCGCAGATCAGCCGGTCCATCGGGACGGACTTCTCCATGTCCTCCTTGACCTCGGCGATGGTGGTGAGCTGGTCGGGCGTCTCCGCGTACGGGAAGGCGTCCTCCAGCTCGCGCTGCCAGGGGGTGTCCGGGCCGAAGGTGTGGCCGGGGGCGGCCATGCGCGCCGAGTAGAGCTTGATCAGGTCGGCGGCGATCTCCTTGACGGCCTTCTTGGCGCGCGCCTTGGTCTTGGTCCAGTCGGCGCCGCCGAGCCGGTGCAGGGTGGGGGCCTCGCCGCCGACGTACTTGGTGACCTGCTCCAGCTGGTCGGTGGGGATGTACAGCCGGTCGCCGGGCTGGCCGCGCTTGGCGGGGGCGTACTCCACGAGCAGGTACTCACGGGTGGCGCCCTGGACGGTGCGCTGCACCATCTCGATGTAGCGGCCCACACCGTGCTGTTCGTGGACGATGTAGTCGCCGGTCTCCAGCGTCAGCGGGTCGATGGTCTTCCTGCGGCGGGCCGGCATCCGGCCCAGGTCCTTGGTGGCGGTGCGCTGGCCGGTGAGGTCGGTCTCGGTGAGCACGGCGAGCTTCAGCGCCGGGTCGACGAAGCCGTGGTCGAGGGCGCCGCAGGAGACGTGGACGACGGAGGGGGTGACCTCGGCCAGGTCCGGGTCGAGGCGGGCGGGGATGCCCTCGCCGCTCAGCACCTCGACGGTGCGGGAGGCGAGGCCCTGGCCCTCGGTGACGTAGACCGTGCGCCAGCCGTCGGCCAGCCAGCCCTTGGTGTCGGCGAGGGCGCGGGCGGTGTCGCCCCGGTACGTCTCCGGGGCGTGCATCCGGAGCTTCAGGGTGTCGTCGTCCAGCTCCTCGTCGGCGGCGAACGGGGAGAGCGACCACCACATCATGCCCAGCTCGCGGGCGCGGTCGCGGACGTCCGCGATGCCGCGCAGCGAGGCCGCGCCGACGTCGATGGGGGCCTCTCCCCCGCCGGCCGTGGCCGCCCACGAGGCCTGGAGGAACTCCTGGCTGGTGGCGACCAGGTCGGCGGCCCGGGTCCGGACCCGCTCGGGGTCGCAGACGATGGTCATGGCGCCGTCGGGCAGCACGTCCAGCAGCAGTTCCATGTCGTCGACGAGGACCGGGGCGAGCGATTCCATGCCCTCCACGGCGATGCCCTCGGCGATCTTGTCGAGCAGTTCGCCCAGCTCGGGATGGGCCTCGGCGAGGGCGGCGGCCCGCTCGCGGACCTCGTCGGTGAGCAGCAGCTCCCGGCAGGGCGGCGCCCACAGCCCGTGCTCGGCGACCTCCAGGGAGCGCTGGTCGGCGATCTTGAAGTAGCGGATCTCCTCGACGTCGTCGCCCCAGAACTCCACCCGGAGCGGGTGCTCCTCGGTCGGCGGGAAGACGTCCAGGATGCCGCCGCGCACCGCGAACTCGCCGCGCTTCTCGACCAGTTCGACCCGGGCGTACGCGGCGGCGGCCAGTGCTTCGACGGTCGCGCCGAGGTCGGCGCTCTCTCCGGTGCGCAGCGCCACCGGCTCCAGGTCGCCGAGCCCCTTGACCTGGGGCTGGAGCACGGAGCGGATGGGGGCGACGACGACCTGGACCGGTCCGGTCTCCGGGTCGTCCGCGCGTGGGTGGGCCAGCCGGCGCAGCACGGCGAGCCGGCGCCCCACGGTGTCGGAGCGGGGCGAGAGCCGTTCGTGGGGCAGGGTCTCCCAGGACGGGAACTCCGCGATCGAGTCGGCCGGCAGCAGTGTGCGCAGGGCGGCGGCCAGGTCCTCGGCCTCGCGTCCGGTGGCGGTGACGGCGAGCACGGTGCGCCGGGTGTCGCGGGCGAGCGCGGCGACGGCGAAGGGCCGCGCGGCCGCCGGGCCGACCAGGTCGACGTGCATGCGGTGACCGTCACCGGCGGCCTTCACCGCTTCTTCGAGCGCCGGATCACGTACGACGACATCCAGCAGACCGTGCAGGCTCATGAAGGGCTTCCGTCCGGGTGGTGAGGGGTGGCCTGACGGCCGGCTGCCGCCAGAGGGCGCCGCCCTGGGGCAACGCGAAGGACCCGACACGTGCCGCGGGCGGTTCCACGCCCGGCGGGGTCCGGGAACCGCCCCGGAGGGGCCGGGGTTCCCAGCCTACGACTCCGCACCGACAGCCGCCCCGCCGACGGGCGGGACGGCCCGGACCCCGCGCACGATTCCGGCCCCGGGCGTCGGGTCCGTCCCCGCGCACGGTTCCGGCCCCGGGCGTTTGGAGGAACGTCCGGGGCCGGTGCGGTCAGTCTATGGGGAGGATGTGCCTCAGCCGTCGGTGGCGATGGCGTTGAGGACGTTCATCCGGCCGGCCCGGAAGGCCGGGACCAGGGCGGCGAAGAGTCCCACGAAGGCGGAGCCGACGAAGACCGCGATGATGGTCGGCCAGGGGATCTCCAGGACCTGCAGCCCCTCCAGGGACAGCAGCTTCTGGGCCGAGGTGCCCCAGCTCATGCCCAGGCCGAGCCCGAGCAGGGCGCCGAAGAGGGCGATGACCACGGATTCCAGGCGGATCATCCGGCGCAGCTGGCGGCGGGAGAGGCCGATGGCGCGCATCAGGCCGATCTCACGGGTCCGCTCGACGACCGAGAGGGCGAGGGTGTTCACGACACCCAGGACCGCGACGATGATCGCCAGGGCGAGCAGTCCGTACACGATGTTCAGGAGCTGGCCGACCTGGTCCTTCAGGTCCTGCTTGAAGTCGGCCTGGTTCTGCACCTTGTACTGGGGATAGGCGTCGAGCGAGGTCTTGAGGGCGGCGTACGCCTCCTTCTCCTTGCCGTCCTCGGCCATGGCGAACAGCAGCATGTCCGAGGGCATGCTGCCCTGCGCGATGTGGCGCTGGGCGGTCGCGGTGCTCAGGTACATCGCGCCCTGGTCGACGTTGGTGTCGTCGGAGGTGATCGCCGCGACCTTCAGCTTCGCGGTGTCGCCGGCCTTGAAGTCGACGGTGATCGTGTCGCCGACCTCGATGCCGTGCTTGTCGGCGTAGTCCGAGCCGACCGACATGGCGTTCTCGCCGTAGGCGGCGGCCAGGTCGCCGGCGACGGTCTCGCGCCGCAGGTCCTTCGGGTAGGTGGGGTCGGCGGCGGTGACGTGGGTGTCGTCGGTCGAGCCGTCGGGGTTGGTGAGGTCCGCCTTGAGGACCCGGTAGTGGGTGACGTGGTCGATGCCGGGGGTCTTCTCGACGGCCTCGGCGGCCTGCGGCACGATCAGCTGGCCGCTGCCCGACTGCACGATGAAGTCGGTGCCCACGGACTTGTCGAGTTCGTCGGTGGCCGAGGCGACCATCGAGGAGCCGACGACCGAGAGGCAGGCCACCAGGGCCAGGCCGATCATCAGTGCGGCGCCGGTGGCGCCGGTGCGGCGGGGGTTGCGCAGGGCGTTGCGCTCGGCGAGCCGGCCGACCGGGCCGAAGAGGCGCAGGACGACGACGCTGAGCGCCCGGACGACGATCCCGGCCAGCAGCGGGCCGATCACGATGAAGCCGATGAGCGTGAGCACGACGCCGGCCCCGAGGTACAGGGAGCCGTCGCTCGCCTTGTCGACCTGGGTGGTGGCCCACAGGGCCGCGGCGCCGCCGCCGGTGAGGACCAGGCCGATGCCGGCGCGGATCCAGCCCGAGCGGGCGTCGGCGGGCGTCCCGGAGTCGCGCAGGGCGGCCATCGGGGAGACCTTGCCGGCCCGGCGGGCCGGGATGTACGCGGCGAGGACGGTGACGATGATGCCGAGCGCGAGGCCGACCACGGGGGTCGTCCAGGCGATGGTGAGGTCCTCGGTGGACAGCTCCATGCCGATGGCGCCCATGACCTTCATCAGGCCGACGGCCAGTCCGACACCGGCGCCGACGCCGAGGACGGAGCCGACGATGCCGAGCAGGACCGCCTCGATCAGCACGGACCGGTTGACCTGCTTGCGGCTGGAGCCGATGGCCCGCATCAGGCCGATCTCGCGGGTGCGCTGGGCGACCAGCATGGAGAAGGTGTTGACGATCAGGAAGATGCCGACGAGGAAGGCGATTCCGGCGAAGCCGAGCATCGCGTACTTCATCACGTCGAGGAAGGACCCCATGGAGTCCTTGTTGTCCGCCGCGGCCTCCTTCTGGGTGCGGACCTTGTACGCGCCCGAGCCGTCCAGCGCCTTGGTGACGTTCTGCTTCAGCACGGCGTCGCTGACGCCGGACGCGGCGGTGACGGAGATCTGGGTGAAGGCGTCCGGGCGGCCGAGGAGCCGCTGCTGGGCGGTGGCGGTGTCGAGGTAGACGACGGCCGCGCCCGGGTTGGTGACCTTGAAGGTGGCGATGCCGCTGATCTTCGCCCGGATGTCGCCGGTGACGGTGATGGTGCGCAGCTCGTCACCGAGCTTCAGGCCGTGCTTGTCGGCGGTGTCGGCGTCGACCATGACCTCGGTCGGGCCGCGCGGGGCGTGGCCGGAGGTGATCTCCATGGACCGCAGGTCGTTGGAGGTCCAGTTGCCGGCGAGGGTGGGGGCGCCGGTGTCGGAGCCCATGTTCTTGTTGTGGCTGTCGACGACGGTGACCGAGCCGCTGGAGACGGCCCCCTCGGCCTTGGCGACGCCCTCGGCCTTGGCGACCCGGGCGACGAGGGAGGCGGGCAGCGACTCCGGCTTGCCGTTCTCCGGCGTGTCGGTGACCTTGGCCGACTTCGGGCTGACCGTGACATCGGCGGACGTCGCCGCGAACAGCTTGTCGAAGGTGGTGTTCATGGTGTCGGTGAAGACGAGCGTGCCGCACACGAACGCCACCGAGAGCAGGACGGCGACGGCGGAGAGCGCCATGCGTCCCTTGTGCGCGAAGAAGTTGCGCATCGAGGTCTTCCACACGGTCATGACGTCCGCCCGCGCGCGTCGAAGTCCTTCATCCGGTCCAGCACCTGCTCGGCGGTGGGGTTGAGCATCTCGTCGACGATGCGGCCGTCCGCGAGGTAGAGGACGCGGTCGGCGTAGGAGGCGGCGACCGGGTCGTGGGTGACCATGACGATGGTCTGGCCCAGCTCGTCGACGGACTTGCGCAGGAAGGTCAGCACCTCGGCGCCGGCCCGCGAGTCCAGGTTGCCGGTGGGCTCGTCGCCGAAGATGATCTCGGGCTGGGCGGCGAGCGCGCGGGCCACGGCGACGCGCTGCTGCTGGCCGCCGGAGAGTTCGGTCGGGCGGTGCTTGAGCCGGCCGGCCAGGCCCACGGTCTCCACGACCTGGTGGAGCCAGGCGGCGTCGGGCTTGCGGCCCGCGATGTCCATGGGGAGCGTGATGTTCTCCAGGGCGTTGAGCGTCGGCAGCAGGTTGAACGCCTGGAAGATGAAGCCGATGCGGTCGCGGCGCAGCTGGGTGAGCTTCTTGTCCTTGAGGCCGGTGATCTCGGTCTCGGCCAGGTGGATCTGACCGGAGGTCACGGTGTCCAGCCCGGCGAGGCAGTGCATGAGCGTCGACTTGCCGGAGCCCGACGGGCCCATGATGGCCGTGAACTGGCCGCGGGTGATGTCCACGTCGACATGGTCGAGCGCGACGACCCGGGTCTCCCCGGTGCCGTACGCCTTGACGACCTGCCGCGCCCGCGCAGCCACGGCCGTACGCCCTCCAGTGCCCCCGTGCCTGGGAATGCTGACAGCCGTTGTCACGGTTTTCTCCTCGGTCGGTCGGCGACGCGGTGTCGCCGTCTGGTGTGAAGTCTGGTCGTCGGAGGGCGTCGTGCGCGCTGGTGCGCAGCGCAGTCTTCGGGTGGGGTTTTCCCCACCCCGTCCCTTCCGGTCCCCCGCACTCGCGGTCTGTCGACAACGCTACGGAGCGGGGGGAGCGGGCACGTCCTCCGGCGGGAGGAACGGCCCCTGGGCGGATGTAAGGAGCTCCCCCTAGGGGTCTGGTCCCCTGGGCCGATGCCGGTCTCGGGGACTGCACCCCCGGGTCCACACCCCTGGGTGGAGGCGTCCCGCCCTCCGGCCGGTCCTCCGTGCCCCCTGCCCACCCGGAGCCGCAGGTGAGACAGTGTCCGGCGGATACATGCATAGGGAAGGAATCCTGGCGGGCTCCACGGACGGCGGCACGGAGGCGATATCGGGGTCCGGAACCGGACCCGCCCCTTCCCCCGCGTCCCGGGGGGGGCGCGGCCCCGTGGTCGCCGCGCTGATGCGGTGCATGGCGCCGGCGGCCATCGACGGCACGATCGTGTCGACCGCCGTCCCGCAGATCGTCGGCGATCCGGGCGGGCTCTCCGTCTTCTCGTGGCTCTTCTCCGGCTCTCTGCTCGGTGACGCTGCCGGTGTACGGGAAGCTCCCGTCCGACCATTCCCGTCGTGCGCCCGGACGAGCCCGCGGAGCAGCCGGAGAAGGCAGCGGACCGAGGGGCGAATTACAGCCAACTCCCGTACAGAACAAGGGCAGTTCGCCGGAACCTCTCCCCAGTCGCGCATACCGGCGAGTAACGTTCGCTTCCCGCACCGCACGAGCATGCGAGGAGCGGCACCACCATGTCGTACGACCCCCCGCACCCCGCCCGGCGCACGCATCCGCGACCCTCCGCGCTCGGGACCGCACCACCGGCCGCCCCCTCCGTCCCGGCGCTCGCCCCCGCGCCCGGGAACCACGGGGACCTCCGCCGGCTGCGCGCCGCCTACCGGCTGCTGCGCCGCACCGCGACCTTCACGGCACTCGGCTACTTCACGCTGTTCCTGGTCCTGTCCGGCTTCGCCCCGTCCTTCATGGGCCGGCCCGTGGGCGGCGGTCTCACCGTCGGTCTGGCCCTGGGGCTGTGCCAACTGCCCGTCACCCTGCTGGCGATCGCCCTGTACGAGCGGATCGCGCGGCGGACCGTGGACCCGCGCGCCGCGGGACTGCGCAGAACGGCGGCCCGGCGGTGAACGGCTTCGACGAGTCCGCCCAGTCCATGTCCCTGGCCGCCTTCGTCGCGGTGGCCACGATCACGCTGCTGCTCTGCGTGCTGACCGGGCCCGACCGCGACGACCTGGACGAGTTCTACACCGGCTACCGCTCGCTCTCCCCGCTCCGGGGCGGGCTCGCCATCGCCGGTGACTACATCTCGGCCGCCACCGTCCTCGGCACCACCGGCATCATCGCCCTCACCGGCTACGACGGCCTCGTGCTCACCCTGAGCACCGCGCTCTCGCTGATGCTGCTGATGTTCCTGCTGGCCGAACCCCTGCGCAACGCGGGCCGGTTCACCATGGGCGACATGCTCACCCGCCGGGCCCCGGGCCGGGCGGTGCGGATCACCGCGTGCGCGGCCACCCTGGCCGCGCTCCTGCCGATGATGGTCTTCCAGCTCGCGAGCAGCGGTGAACTCCTCGCCTTCATCCTGGGGTTCGACGGCTCCGACTTCCGCACCGGATGCGTCGTCGTCCTCGGGACCGTGATCATCGGCTATGCGGCGATCGGCGGGATGAAGGGCACCGCGCTCGTCCACATCGTCAAGATCGTGGTGCTGTTCACCGCCTGCCTCACCGTCTCCGTGCTGATCCTGAACCGCTTCCACTGGGACACCGGCGCGCTGTTCGCCGCTGCCAAGGAGGGCAGCGGGGCGGGCGGGGCGTATCTGCGCTCCGGGCTCCAGTTCGGCGGCAACGCGGCCGACATGATCAGCTCGGAGCTGACCGTCGTGCTCGGCACCGCCTGTCTGCCCCACATCACCATGCGGATGTCCAGCGCGCTCACCGCCCCGGCCATCCGCCGCTCGATGTCCTGGGCGGTCACCGTGGTCGTCGCCCTGTGCCCGCTGCTCTTCCTGATCGGCGTCGGGGCCGCCGCGCTCGTCGGCCACGACGCCATCACCGCCGCCGCGCCCCAGGGCAACAGCGCGATCCTCCAGGTCAGCGGGGTGGTCGCGGCGGGCGGCCGGGGCGGGGCGCTGGCCGTCACGGCGATGACCACCGCGATCTTCCTGACCCTGCTGGCCTCCGTCGCCGGAATGATCCTGGCCTGCGCCAACTCCCTGGCCCACGATCTGTTCGCGCACGGGGTGCGCGGCCCGGAGCGGCGGCCGGTGGACGGTCCGACCGAGATGGCCACGGCGCAGGGCGCGGCGGTGGCCGTGGGTCTGGTGACCATCGCGCTGGCGGTCCCGGCCCGGCACTGGAACCTCCAGGCCCTGGCCACCCTGTCGTTCTGCGTGGGGGCCTCGGCGCTGGCCCCGGCGCTGGTCTACAGCATGTTCTGGCGGCGCTTCACCCGTACCGGACTGCTGTGCACGCTCATCGGCGGCACGCTCAGCGTGTTCGTCCTGATCACCGGCACCAATCTGGTCTCGGGCGCGCCGGACTCGGTCTTCCCCGGCCGGGACTTCAACTGGTTCCCGTACACGACCACCGGTCTGGTCTCCATTCCGGTCGGTTTCGTCGCGGGCTGGCTGGGCACGGTGCTGGGCCGGCGCACGGCGGCGGAGGAGCGGCGGCTGTACGAGCGGCAGGAGCCGTGGATCCTGGCGGGCGCGCCGCCGTCGGGGCGGCCCTGAACCCCGGACGGCCCGGCCACGCTCCCCTCGCGGGGGCGCGGCCGGGCCGCCGGCTGTGGGGGGTACGGGGTCAGCCCTTGGCGGCGACCGCCTCCGGGGCGGCGGCCGCGTCGGACGTGGCGCCGGGGGCACCGGCGCCGCGGACGGCCGGGATGAACACGGAGATCAGCGCGGCGACGAGGGCGACGCCGCAGCCGAACATCAGCCCGGTGCGGAAGCCCGCCTCGGAGGTGAAGGTGAAGCCGGCCGTCTCGGTGGTCATCTGTGCGAGGACCGCGCCGATGACGGCGGCGCCGATCGAGGTGCCCAGCGCGCGCATCAGGGTGTTGAAGCCGTTGGCGGCGGCGGTCTCGGAGGCCGGGACCGAGCTCATGATCAGGGCGGGCATCGCCCCGTAGGCGAGGCCGACACCGCTGCTGCTGACCATGAGGAACAGCATCAGGCCCCAGGCGGAGCCCATGAGCAGGATGCCGATGCCGTAGGCGGCGGCGATCACCAGAACGCCGCTGATCAGGGTGAACTTCGGGCCGCGGGCATCGGTGAGCTTTCCGCCGAAGGGCGAGATGAGCATCATCATGACGCCGCCGGGGGCCATCCAGAGACCGGCCTGGAGCATCGACTGGCCCAGGCCGTAGCCGGTGGCCTCGGGGAACTGGAGCAGCTGCGGCGCGATGAGCATGCCGGCGTACATGCCGAAGCCGACGAAGAGCGAGGCGATGTTGGTGATCAGCACCCGGGGGCGGGCGGTGGTGCGCAGGTCGACCAGCGGGTCGGTGGTGCGCAGCTCCCAGTAGCCCCAGGCGAGGAGCACCACGACGGAGGCCGCGAACAGGCCGATCGTGGTGCCGGAGGCCCAGCCCCATTCGGCGCCCTTGGAGACGGCGAGCAGCAGGCAGACCAGGCCGACGGCGAGGCCGACGGCGCCGACCGCGTCGAAGCGCTGTCCCTTGGCCCCGGCCGGGACGTCCGGGACGAGGAACCAGATCAGGGCGAAGATGATGAGCGCCAGGGCGGCGGAGCCCCAGAACAGCACGCGCCAGTCGGCGTACTGGGCGACGGCCGAGGCGATCGGCAGGCCGAGCGCGCCCCCGATGCCGAGCGAGGCGCTGACCAGCGCGATGGAGGAGCTGAGCTTCTCCTTCGGCACCACGTCGCGCAGCAGGGCGATGCCGAGCGGCACCATGCCCATGCCCATGCCCTGGAGGCCGCGGCCGATGATCATCGGGACGACGGTGGACGAGAGCGCGCACACCACCGAGCCGATGACCAGCGGCACCGCGCAGACGAGCAGCATCCGCCGCTTGCCGAGCAGGTCGCCGAGGCGGCCGGAGACCGGTACGCACACGGCCGAGACGAGCAGGGTGACGGTGATCACCCAGGCGGCGTTGGACGACGAGGTGTCGAGGATCTTCGGCAGCTCCGCGATGAGCGGGGTCACCAGGGTCTGCATGATCGCCGCCACGGTGCCGGCGAAGGCGAGTGTGGCGATCACACCGCCGGATCGGACGGTCGGCTGTGGGGCATCCATGAAAGGGAACTCCTTGGGGGGTCTCGGTCCCGCCTACCGGGATAAGACGTGCATCATACACGCGGAATGAGTCATACACATTATGTGCTGCATGCACACTCCATGAGAGCATGGTCCGACGCACCGAAGGAGGATTCCGGACATGGCCAGACCCACGGACGAGGTGGAGTACGAGCAGATGCTGCTCGGGCGGCACGACCTCGCGTACCACCGGGGCGGACGGCACAGGTTCGCCCTCATGGACCGCAGCGCCTACATCCTGCTCAGCCGCATCCGCGTCCAGGGCCCCATGTCCAACGGCGAACTGAGCGACGCCTTCGGCCTCGACGCCTCCACGCTCAACCGCCAGACCGCCGCCGCCACCCGGGCCGGCCTGGTCGAGCGCATCCCCGACCCCGCGGGTGGCATGGCCCGCAAATTCCGCATCACCGCACAGGGCGCGGCCCTGCTCGACCAGGAACGCGAACGCGTCGTCCAGGCACTCGACAAGGTCATGGCCGACTGGCCCGACGAGGACATCGCCGCCTTCGCCGGCTACCTCAAGCGGTTCAACAGCGGCATCGAACAGCTCTCCAAGCGCCCCTGGCCCCGCCCCTGAGCCCCCGCCGGACGCACCGCCCCGGACCCCGCCGGGGCGCGCGGACCCGTACGACCCCGGACTCGAACCGGGCCCGTCAGTCCTTCGCCGGAACCTCACGCCCCGTCAGACCGGCCAGCGACGCCCGCACATGCGCCATGTGCGCCTGCACGTCCTCACGGCGCTCCTCGTGCTCGCGCAGGATCCGCTCGGTCTCCCGCACCACCCGCTCCTCACGCATCCGGGCCTCGGCCAGCAGCTCGCGACGCCGCGCGTCGGCGTCCTCCCCGCGGTGCCGCGCGGCCTCCTCCGCCTGGGACCGCGCCCGCCGCGCCGCCTCCAGACCGGCCTGCGCCCGCTCGGTCAGCTCCGCCTCCCGGGCCGCCCACGCCGCCTCCGCGTCCGCCAGTTCCCGCGCGGCCGCCGCCCCGCGCTCGCCGTGCTCCTGCTCCTGGTGCGCCAGCACACTCGCCGTACGCGAACGGGTCGCCTCCATCGCCGCCTCGGCCTCCTCACGCGCCTGCCCCGCCTCCTGCCGGGCCGCCGCGAGGGCCTCGTCCGCCCGCGCCCCGGCCGCGTCCAGCACCTCACCGGCCGCGCGCTCCGCCGCCGTCCGCACCCCGGCCGCGTCCGCACGGGCCGACTCGCGGACCGCGCGCGCCGCCGCGTCCGCCGCGTCCCGCACCGCCTGCGCCTCCTCCCGGGCCGCGGTCAGCACCGCCCGCGCCTCCCCCTCGGCCAGCGCCAGGATCTCCTGCGCCCGCTCCCCCAGCGACGCGTAGTCCTGCGGCTCCAGACCCGCGACCACCTCGTCCAGCCGCGCCGACTCCGCCACCAGACTCTCGGCCAGCTCCGCCAGCCGGGCCAGCCGCTCCCGCGCCCCGTCACGCTCCGCCGTCAGCGCGGCCGTCACCCGCTCCACCTGCTCCGGACGGTAGCCACGCCCCCGCACCCCGACGAAGCCGTACGCGGACACCGGTGCAGAACTCATCCTGGACGCCTCTTTCCGACTCTCCGACCATCACGCAATACGTCAAGGATGCGGCAATTGACACGGAAGTCGGAATCGACTCGATGGAATCCGGACGGAAGCGACAGGCATCACAGCCCGCACCCGCCCCACCCGTCACACCACCCCCACCACACAAAAGAGCGCGGCGCCCCTCCCCCGAAGGAGAGGAGCGCCACGCCCCGACGAACCGGCCCGACCGTACGGTCAGATCAGCCCGTCCCACATCTGCTCCAGCAGCACCGACCACCAGCTCTCCGGCGACGCCAGCGCCGCCGGGTCCAGCGCGGCCAGCTGCGCCTGGAAGTCGACCGTCCAGCGGCCCGCCTGCTCCGGGTTCAGCCCGTACCGCAGCCGCCACATCCGGCCCAGCAGCGCCAGCGAGCGGGTGAACTCGGGCAGCCCCGTGTTCACGAACTGCGGCGCCACCGACTGCCCGTCCGGACCCGCCTCCACCGGCACGGCCACGATGTTCGCCGTCCCGTACTGCACACAGATCGCCCGGCCGAAGTCGGACCCCATCACCAGGTACGACCCCGCGTCCGGAGCCGGCTGCACCTGCCGCTGCGCGGCCAGCTCCGCCAGCGTCGGCACCACCGGCTGCCCCGGCTGTGCCCAGAAGAACGGCCCGAAGTCGGCGGGCAGCCCCGCCCACACGAGCGTCCGCGCCACCAGCTCCGGCACCCCCTGCCGGGAGACCGCCCGCTGGTCGAAACGGAGCACGCCCTGCGGACCGAAGCTCTGCAACAGCTCCTCGGCCACGGCCTCCGGCGGCACCGGCGGAGCGGGCTGCACCGGCGGCAGCGGCGCCCGCACCGGGGCCGGCCGTGCCGGACCGTCCGCGACCTGGTGCAGTTCGCCCTGGTGCGTCAGCAGATGCTGCATGCCCTGCTGCCGGCTCGCATGATCGGTGCCGTACGGGGCGACGCTGGTGATCCGCACCTGCGGCCAGGTCTCCCGGATCATCCGGGCGCAGTACCCGCCCGGCAGCTCGCACGACTCCAGCTCCGTGTGCAGCTCGATGACCTGCTGCGGCGGCACGTTCATCGCCCGCAGCTCGTGCAGCATCTGCCACTCGGGATGCGGGGTGCCCGGCGCCGAACGCCGGATCAGCTGCTGCTCACTGCCGTCGGGCGCACGGAAACGCAGCACGGCCTGGTAGCCGGGGCCGACCGTCGGCTGACCGGCCGGCGGCTGCGGAAACCCGGGCTGCGGTACGGGACCCGGGGCCCCGCCCAGCGATCCCCCGTGCCCCATCGGGGCACCGGGCGGACCCGGGGGACCGGGCGGACCGGGCGGCTGCGGCGCCGAGGGACCCATCTGGGACGGGTCGGCCAGCATCGTCGCGGCCTGGTGCACCCCTCCGCCGGGCGGCGGCGTCGCACCGGGCGGCGCCGGAGGCTGCGGCGCACCGGGAGCACCCGGCGGACCGGGCGGCTGCGGCGCACCGGGCATCCCGGGCGGGCCGGGAGGACCGGGGGGCTGCGACGCACCGGGCATCCCGGGCGGACCCGGCGGCTGCGGCGCCGACGGACCCATCTGGGACGGGTCGGCCAGCATCGTGGCCGCGTGGTGCACCTGACCGCCACCGGGCGGCGGCGTCGAACCGGGCGGCGGAGGCGGGCCGGGAGGACCGGGCGGCTGCGGGGCGCCGGGCACCCCGGGCGGCTGCGGCGCACCGGGCGGGCCGAGCTGGGAGACCATCTGCGTCGGGACGTACCCGCCCGCCGGGGCCCCGGGCGCACCCGGACCCGACGGCGGCGGCACCGGATCGCCCGGCCGCGCCCCCGGCGTACCAGGCGCACCGGGCGGCGGCGGGGTCGACGGCCCCCCGCCCCGCGCACCGCGCGGCGTCATCGGAGCCTTGCTCGTCGCCTCGTCCGCGATGTCGCCCGGACCACCGCGGCCCGGCGGCGGACCCTGCGGACCACCGGGACCCTGCGGACCACCCGGACCCTGCGGACCACCCGGACCGTGCGGCGGCAGCCCCGGCACGATCGCCGTCGCCGGCAGCTGACTGCCCCCGGACATCAGCGCGGTCGGCGCGTCCGCCGACACCACCCGGGGCGGCAGCTCCTCGTCGTCGGCACCCACGAGCGGCGGCGCGAACACCGTCGCCGGCAGCTCCACCTCGCCCTCGTCGGAACCCGCGTTCGTGTCCGTACCCGCCCACGGCGTCGCCCCGACCGGCGGCTGCGGCGCCGACGGCGCGGGAGCGGACGGCACCACGGGGGCGGGCGGGGGCGGCGGAGCCATCGGCGAGGGCGGGGGAGCCATCGGCGACGGAGCCGGCGGAACGGGCGCGGGAGCCGGGGCCGGAGCGGACGCCGGCGGAGGCGTCTGCCCCGACGCACCGGCACGATGATCCGGAATGCCCAGCTTGTCCGCCGCCTCCTGCAACCACTCCGGCGGACTCAGCAGGAACGACGTCTGGTTCAGATCGATCCGCGCCGGAGGCTCCGGAGCCACCGGCTCGGCCGCGGCCGCCCCGTACTCCTCCTCGTACCGCCGTATCACCTCACCCACCGGCAGCCCCGGCCACAGCGTCGCCTCACCACTGTCCCGGGCGATCACCAGCCGCTGACGGCCGCCGTCCGACACCGGTCCCTCGGCACGGTCCTCCGCCCACACCACGAAACCCAGTTCGAACTCACGGACCCGGACCTCCCGGTGCTGATACGCCGGAACATCACCGTTGACCCACTCGTCCGCACGCTCCTGCGCCTGCGCAAAGGTCACCACCGCGCTCACCCCTCCACCGGGACGGCCCGCGCGAAGCCACCGTCCACCATCAGGTTCGCCACCGTCTCCAGCTCCGGCGGATTGCCCGCCAGCCGCTGCAGGAACGCGTCGAAGTCCGCACCGCACGGCAGCAGCAGCCGGTCCACCCGCTCCTGCACCGTCCAGCCGTCCCGGTCACGCGCGTCGTCGTACAGGCAGAACCACACGGAACCCAGCGCCTCACCGCGCACCTTCACCGCGAGGATCCCGCCCTGGACGAAACCGACGCCCAGATAGTCCTTCGTCAGATGGTCCCGCAGACACTTGTTGACGTACACCAGATCGTTCACCGACGCCTGCTCGCGCACCGTGAAGAACGGCTGGTCCACCAGCAGCCCCAGCTCCGCGTCCAGCGCCGCGCCCACCGGAGCCGACCCGCCGGCCGCCTTCAGGAACGAGCGGTACGCACCCGGCAGCCGGTACCCCAGATCCTCCTCGACCCCCAGGACCTGCTGCTCCGTCACCGCCACCGCGCCCTTCGGCAGCCGGAAGTGCGCGGGCCGGGTCTCCTGGAGCGGACGCGTACCCCGCTTGTTCTGGTCCACCGCGGTCGTCGCCAGACCACCGTGGTGCCGCAGCAGGGCCTTCACCTCCACCGGCACCAGCTCCATCCGCCGGCCGCCCGGCACGTGGTGCCAGGTCCAGCCGTGCGGCGTCGCCACCGCGGGAATCGTGTCCCACAGCTCGTGCCCGCTCGCCGCCAGCGCCGCGTTCGCCGACACATAGTCCGTGAGCCGCAGCTCGTCCACACCGAAACCCTGCGGAGGCTCGGCGATCTCCGCGGCGGCGCGCGCGTACGGCGCGAAGTCGGGGCAGCCGTTCGCATCCATCCGCACCCCTCTGGGGTGACGCGACGCCCGGACCGGATCCGGGAAGTGCACGAGCTGCCCGGCGTAGGCCGCGTTCGGTGGCGCGGCCTGCTGCCCGAGCCGACCTGTCGTCATGGCGGTTGCCCCCTGTGCTTCTGGCTGATGAGGACCGACCTGCCCACGGGGGCGGTCCAGGCACAGCCTATGCGCTGCCCCCGGAACGGGTCCCGCCCCGTCGCCCCATGGCCCTCACCGTCACCAACCGTCACAACCGCGTGACGGAAGAGCGACGAACCCACCCCGTCCGAGCGACACGCAGACACGTTTCGCCGACCCAGCTTTCACACGACCCGACACATTTGGCAGGCTGTCACCCGCACTACACGGGGGCGTGCACATTCGGCAGCGGCCGCTGCGGGCACGGGAGGGACAGCACCATGCACACCGCACACTCAGCACAGACCGTTACCACCGGAGACCCACGACTCAGCTGGAGCAGCGACGAAACCGACCGCGTCCCCCGGCTGACCCAGCGCCGCGACGGCATCCTGCCCGCCGTCGCCGCCGCCCTCTCCGTACGCGGCGAAACCCTCACCTGCACCGCCGGCAAGGGCGACCAGCCCCCCGTCCTGCACCACCTCGTCCAGGACTTCCTCGACACCCTCCCCACGGCGCAGCGCGAACGCTTCACCGGCCGCTGCCCCGAAGCCATACTGCTCTCCCGCCACCTCACCGCCACCGAGACGGGCCGCTCCAAACGAGCCCAGCGCAAGCCCCTCACCAACGGCGAGGCCCGCCGCGCCCTCAAACACGCCCGCCTCACCGCCCGCCGCATCCGCGAGGACGGCGACCCGCTGCACGGCAGCTACGCGGCCCCCTGCCGCTCCTGCTCCGTCATGCTCGCCCACTTCGGCGTCCGCCCCGTCGACCTCACCACCGCAGCGACGGCCACCACCGCCGAGAAGGGCTGACGCCGCACCCATGCAGGAACGCACCGACCTCCCCGCCCAGGCCGGCCCCGGCCGCCGCGACCCCCACAACTCCACCCGCTTCGCCGTCCCCGTCGACGACGCCCTGCGCGCCGCCGGCTGGCAACCCGGCCGCTGGGACATCCGCCGGGCCGAGGAATGGGCCGACGCCCTGCGCTCCCACGCCTCCCCCGCGGGCCACCGCCACGCCGTCTTCCCCGCCGCCGTCGAAGCCTGGGCCGAATTCGGCGGACTCCGCATCACCGCGACCTCCCCCGGCCGCCAGATCGCACCCCCGCCCGTCCGCATCGACCCCCTCGGCGGACTCCACCTCGCCCGCACCCTCGGCGACCTCGGCCGCGCACTGGACACCGAAGTGGCCCCCCTCGGCGAGGAGGGCGACGGCCAGGCCGTCCTCGCCATCGACACCGAGGGCCGCGTCTACAGCATCGACCACACCGGCGACTGGTTCCTCGGCGCCGACATCGA
This sequence comes from Streptomyces sp. NPDC057682, assembly GCF_042799575.1. NCBI lineage: Bacteria > Bacillati > Actinomycetota > Actinomycetes > Kitasatosporales > Streptomycetaceae > Streptomyces > Streptomyces sp. NPDC057682. Next base: position 162,837 of record NZ_JBHVIN010000022.1, read on the forward strand.
CGCCGCCCTCACTACCCTCATCACGGGCATCCTCCCCGAACGCCTGATTTCGGGCTGACGCCCGATCCGGGGCCGAGGACACCACTCCGCCCCGGGCTCAGACCCCCGGAGCGCCCGCCGCGTCCGGCAGCACCGCCGAAACCCGGAAACCCCCCGCGTCCGTCGGCCCCGACACGAACACCCCGCCCAGCCCCAGCACCCGCTCCCGCATCCCCACGAGCCCGTTGCCCCCGCTCGGCAGCCCCGCATCCGCCGTACCCGCGTCCGACGGACCGTTCTCCACCTGCATCGCGACCTCCGCGCCCCGGTGCGCCAACCGCACCCACGTCCGCGCCCCCGCCGCATGCTTGTGCACGTTCGTCAACGCCTCCTGCACCACCCGGTACGCCGTCTGCTCGACCTCCGGCGCATACGGCCGGACCTCACCCTCCACCGACAGCTCCACCGTCATCCCCGCCGCACGGGACTCCCCCACCAGCACCTCCACCGCGTCCAGCCGCGGCCCGTCCTCCACCACCGCGGAAACCGGACGCCCCACCGACGCCAACGGCACCTCCCTCACCCGCGACACCACCGGATCCCCCGACCGCAGCACCCCGAGCATCTCCCGCAACTCCGTCAAGGCCTGCCGCCCCATGTCCCCCACCAGCGCCGCGTTCCGCACCGCCTTCGCCGGATCCTTCGGCGCCACCGCCTGCAACGCCGCCGCGTGCACCACCATCAGACTCACCCGGTGCGCCACCACGTCGTGCATCTCCCGCGCGATCCGCGTCCGCTCCTCCGTACGCGCCCACTCCGCACGCTCCTCCGCCCGGTCCGCCAGCAACGACAGCTCCCGCTCCAGCGAATCCGCCCGCTCCCGCAGACTCTCCATCAACCGGCGCCGCGCCCCTATGTAGAGGCCGAAGAGCACCGGCGGGGCGGTCAGCCCCAGCGCCACGAGCAGAGAAAGAAGAGGAACGATCCAGTCACCCGGCCCAAAGTCCGCGTCCGCGTCGACGCCCTGCTTCAGCCGTACGTACGTCACGATGAACGTCCCCACCAGGGTCATGCTCATCAGCACCGCGGTGATCCGCCGCGGCACCTCGGACGCCGCCAGCGTGTAGAGACCGACCAGGCCCATCAGATAGCCCATCTCGGCCGGCGTCGTCGCGATCGACACCAGCACCACGGCGATCGGCCACTGCCGCCGCACCAGCAGCACGGACCCGGCCAGCAGCCCGAACACCACCCCGAGCGACACCGGCAACCCGGTGTCCCCCGCGAACGCCACCCCCTCCAGCCCACACTCCAGCGCCGACACCAGCGCCAGCCCCACATCCAGCGCGACACTCCGTCGCCGCTCCCACCACCAGTAGCCGCGGGTGGTCGGCCCCGCCGCTTCCCGGTCTGCCCCCGTTGCGGTCATGGCATCCAGCGTACGGGCGGCCGCATCCCATTTTCGGGAGACCTGGACAGCACGTCGAGCCGTCGAACGGAATCGAATCGTGTGCTCATCACCCGATCCGGCGAGCACACACCGGAACTCCACCGGACGTTCGTATTCCGGACAAGGCTTCCCCCATGACGGACATCACCGGCAAGTACGACGACTTCGAGGGCCTGCGCGCCCAGGCGGTCGCGCTGCGGCGCGAGGGTCTCAGCCGACGCCAGATCCGCGACCGCATCCACGTGGACAACAACGACCTCCTCAACCGCCTCCTGGAGGGCGAGCCCGCCCCTGAGTGGACGAAACGCCCGCGCGCGAAGGACGACCTGCGGGCCAGGGCACGGGAACTGCGACTGGAGGGGAAGACGTACGACCAGATCCAGATGGAGCTGGGGTGCTCGAAGAGCTCGATCTCGCTGTGGGTGCGGGATCTGCCGAAGCCGGAGCGCCGCCGCACACACGAAGAAGCGTCCGCCATCGCGCGGCGCGGCTGGGAAAGCACACTTCAGCGACGCGGAGCGGAGCGCCAGGAAACACAGCGGAGGGCAACAGTTGAGATCGGAGCCATGAACCAACGAGAGCTGTTCCTCCTGGGTGTCGGCCTCTACTGGGCGGAAGGCACCAAGGCCAAGCCGCACCGCCGCCAGGAACGGGTGACGTTCATCAACAGCGATCCGGACATGATCCGCACGTTCCTGGCCTGACTCCGCCTCTTGAACGTCCAGCCCGCACAGATCCGATTCCACGTACACATTCACGAATCCGCCGACGTGCCGGGGGCGGAGCAGTACTGGAGGGAAGTAGTCGGCCGGCCCGGCCTGTTCGGCAAGACCACACTCAAGAAGCACAACCCCACCACCAACCGGCAGAACACCGGCGACGGCTACCACGGCTGCTTGGTGGTACGCGTGAACAAAAGCGCCGAGTTGTACCGTCGCATCGAGGGCTGGTGGTGCGGCATAGTAGGTGCCGCAGAACAAGCCGATCAAGAGAATCGGACATAAGGCGCGATCTATCCCGGGTCGTCTAAAGGCAGGACAAATGGTTTTGGTCCATTGAATGAGGGTTCGATTCCTTCCCCGGGAGCCCTGCCGCGGGCCCCGACCACCGAGGTCGGGGCCCGCACTCATGTCCGGTCCCACGCCCCCCGGTATCCTGCGGATGTCCACCACCCGAAGCCGAAGGGCCTATTCGTGAGCTCCGTACGCCCGGCAGCCGTCGTCGTCCTCGCAGCGGGTGAGGGCACCCGCATGAAGTCGAAGACCCCCAAGGTTCTGCACGAGATCTCCGGGCGTTCGCTCGTCGGACATGTCGTCGCAGCCGCCCGCGAGCTGGAACCGCAGCACCTCGTCGTGGTCGTGGGCCACGCGAGCGAGCAGGTGACCGCTCATCTCACCGCGGCGGACGCGCAGGTGCGTACCGCCTACCAGGCCGAGCAGAAGGGCACCGGGAACGCGGTGCGGGTCGCGCTCGACGAGCTGGGCGGGGGTGTGGACGGGACCGTGATCGTGGTCTGCGGGGACACTCCGCTGCTGTCGGGCGAGACGCTGGCCGCGCTCGCCGCCACCCACACCGCCGACGCCAACGCCGTCACCGTGCTGAGCGCCGAGGTGCCGGACTCCACCGGCTACGGCCGGATCGTCCGGGACGCGGCGACGGGCGCGGTCACCGAGATCGTCGAGCACAAGGACGCCACCGACGCGCAGCGCGCGATCCGGGAGATCAACTCCGGGGTGTTCGCGTTCGACGGGCAGCTGCTCGCGGACGCGCTGGGCAAGGTGCGGACGGACAACAGCCAGGGCGAGGAGTACCTCACCGATGTGCTGTCGATCCTGCGCGAGGCCGGGCACCGGGTCGGTGCCTCGGTGGCGGCCGACCACCGGGAGATCCTGGGGATCAACAACCGGGTGCAGCTCGCGGAGGCGCGCGGGCTGCTGAACCGGCGGCTGCTGGAGCGGGCGATGACGGCGGGCGTGACCGTGGTGGACCCGGCGTCCACGGTGATCGACGTGACGGTGACGTACGAGCGGGACGCGGTCGTGCATCCGGGGACGCAGCTGCTGGGGGCCACGCATCTGGCGGAGGACGCCGAGGTCGGTCCGAACACGCGGCTGACGGACACCGTGGTGGGCGCGGGCGCCCGGGTGGACAACACGGTGGCGGACGGCGCCGAGGTGGGTGCGGGGGCGTCGGTGGGTCCGTTCGCGTATCTGCGGCCGGGGACGAAGCTCGGTCCGAAGGCGAAGGCCGGGACGTACGTGGAGATGAAGAACGCGACGATCGGCGAGGGGACGAAGGTCCCGCATCTGTCGTACGTGGGGGACGCGACCATCGGGGACCACACGAACATCGGCGCGGCGAGCGTCTTCGTGAACTACGACGGTGTGAACAAGCACCACACGACGATCGGCTCCCACTGCCGTACCGGTTCGGACAATATGTTTGTGGCTCCTGTCACGGTCGGGGACGGGGTCTACACCGCGGCGGGGTCCGTGATCACGAAGGATGTGCCGGCGGGTTCGCTGGCCGTGGCCCGGGGCCAGCAAAGGAATATCGAGGGTTGGGTGGCGCGCAAGCGTCCGGGAAGTGCCGCCGCGCAGGCGGCTCAGGCGGCGGCGGAGAACCCGGCCGGCGAAAGCTGACCGGAAACAGGTGCGCCGCGCACGGCGTACCGTGATAGATGCTCACCCCATTTCGGCTGGCTCGTTGCACTTCGGGACCTCTGTGTGCGGCGCCAGGAACATGTCTGAGGAGACTGTGCTGTGACCGGGATCAAGACGACCGGCGAGAAGAAACTGATGCTCTTCTCCGGCCGCGCCCACCCCGAGCTGGCCGAGGAGGTCGCGCACCAGCTGGGTGTGGGCCTCGTGCCGACGAAGGCCTTCGATTTCGCCAACGGTGAGATCTACGTCCGCTTCCAGGAGTCGGCGCGTGGCGCGGACTGCTTCCTGATCCAGAGCCACACGGCTCCGATCAACAAGTGGATCATGGAGCAGCTGATCATGCTGGACGCGCTGAAGCGCGCGTCGGCCCGCTCCATCACGGTGATCGTGCCGTTCTACGGCTACGCCCGTCAGGACAAGAAGCACAAGGGCCGTGAGCCGATCTCGGCGCGGCTGATCGCGGATCTGATGAAGACCGCGGGTGCGGACCGGATTCTCACGGTGGATCTGCACACGGACCAGATCCAGGGCTTCTTCGACGGTCCGGTGGACCACCTGTTCGCGCTGCCGATCCTGGCGGACTACGTGGGTGCGAAGGTCGACCGTACGAAGCTGACGATCGTGTCGCCGGACGCGGGTCGGGTCCGGGTCGCGGACCGTTGGTGCGACCGGCTGGACGCGCCGCTGGCGATCGTGCACAAGCGGCGTGACAAGGACGTGCCGAACCAGGTCAGCGTCCACGAGGTCGTGGGCAATGTCGAGGGCCGGGTGTGTGTGCTGGTCGACGACATGATCGACACGGGTGGCACGATCTGTGCGGCGGCGGACGCCCTGTTCGCGCACGGTGCGGCCGATGTCATAGTGACGGCGACGCACGGGGTGCTGTCGGGTCCGGCGGCGGACCGGCTGAAGAATTCGAAGGTGAGCGAGTTCGTGTTCACGGACACGCTGCCGACGCCGGGTGAGCTGGAGCTGGACAAGATCACGGTGCTGTCGATCGCTCCGACGATCGCGCGCGCGGTGCGTGAGGTGTTCGAGGACGGTTCGGTGACGAGCCTCTTCGAGGAGCAGTAGGAGGATCGTTTCCGGGCGTGCGGCGTCCGGGAAGATCCACTTTGGGGTGCGGCCTCCCCGCCGGGTAGACTCAGTGAGTTGCTCGGCGAGGGAGGCCGTACTCATGTACGGGTGCTCCGTTATCGACGCGCTCTTCGTAGCAGGCCTGTCGTGGGCCGGGTGACCATCCGTAGTTCTGTCACCTGACGAGGAGTGCAGTCATGGCCGAGATCAAGCTCGCCGCCCAGCCCCGTAACGAGTTCGGCAAGGGTGCGGCCCGTCGCGCGCGCCGTGCCAGCCAGGTTCCCGCGGTCGTCTACGGCCACGGTGCCGAGCCGGTCCACGTGACGCTGCCGGCCCACGAGCTGCAGCTGGCGCTGCGTACCGCCAACGTGCTGATCGGCCTGGAGCTGGACGGCAAGGACGCCCTGGTGATCCCGAAGGCCGTGCAGCGCAACCCGCTGAAGGGCGACATCGAGCACGTCGACCTGCTGACCGTGAAGCGGGGCGAGAAGGTCCAGGTCGAGATCGCGGTGCAGGCCGAGGGCGACCTGGCCCCGGGCAGCAACCTGCTGGAGTACGTCCAGGCGACGCTGCTCGTCGAGGCCGAGGCCACCCACATCCCCGAGTCCGTCACGGTCTCCGTGCAGGGTCTGGACGCCGGTGCGTCGGTTCTGGCGAAGGACATCGAGCTGCCGAAGGGTTCCGTGCTGGCCGGTGACGAGGACGCCATCGTGCTCCAGGTCGTCGCCGCGCAGGCCGAGGAGCCGTCGGCGGACGCCGAGGCCGAGGGCGAAGAGGCCTGAGCCTCGCCCCACCTGCTTGACTGACGGGGTGGCGGTCCCTTTCGGGGGTTCCGCCGCCCCGTTTCCGTGTGTCCGCCCGCGGTCACCGGTTGTCCCGTCTTTCGTTCCGTACGCGAGGAGACCTGCGCGATGTCCGACGCCACCGACCCGTGGCTGATCGTGGGCCTGGGCAATCCCGGCCCCGAGTACGCGGCCCACCGGCACAATGTCGGTTTCATGGTCGCCGATCTGCTCGCGGAGCGGATCGGCGGGAAGTTCAAGCGGGCGCCGAAGGCGCAGGCGCAGGTGGTGGAGGGGCGGATCGGTCCGCCGGGTCCGCTGAGCCGGCGGGTGGTGGTGGCGAAGCCGATGTCGTTCATGAATCTGTCGGGTGGGCCGGTCGCGGGGCTTCGGGACTTCTACAAGGTGCCGCTGGACCATGTGGTGGCGGTCCATGACGAGCTGGACATCGATTACGGGACGCTGCGGCTGAAGCTGGGCGGTGGGGACAACGGGCACAACGGGCTGAAGTCGATGACGAAGGCGGTCGGTGGGGAGTACCACCGGGTGCGGTTCGGGATCGGGCGTCCGCCGGGGCGGATGCAGGTGGCGGATTTCGTGCTGAAGGACTTCTCGTCGGTGGAGCGCAAGGAGTTGGCGTTTCTGGTGGACCGGGCGGCGGATGCGGTGGAGTGTCTGCTGGCGGAGGGTCTGGAGCGGGCGCAGAGCGCGTACAACTCCTGATATGTCCTTCGGTAGTGGGGCTGTTTTCGGCCGTGGCTTGACCGTGTGGTGGGGGCTGGCCAAGGATCGGCGTCCATGAAGCGCAGCTCCTCCCTCCGTGTCCTGTCGTACGCCCGTGGTGGGGCGGTCCTCTGTGTTGTGGCGTTGTTGCTGGTGGCGGGGGTGTGGTCGTCGTGGGACTCGGCGCATCACATCGTGCTGTCGAAGGGGCGCGAGCACGGGACGATGACGGTGACGGGGTGCGGGGAGGAGGTCTGTACGGGGCCGTTCGCTCCGTCGGAGGGGGCTGCGGCGCGGTCCCGGGTGTCGATCGAGCAGTCCGTGGCGGCCCGTAAGGGTGATCGTTTCTCCGTGGTGGTGCGGCCGGGTACGGACGAGGTGGTGCGGACCGGGACGGCCGGTTTTCTGCATGCCTGGGTGCCGTTGGGCGGGGCGTTGGTGCTGGCGGCGCTGGTGATCGGCGGGGGGCTGCGGTGGACCCGGGTGGCCTGGGGCGCGGGGGTCGCGGGCGGGGCGCTGCTGCTGGCGTCGTTCATCGCCTTGTGAGGAAGGCGGTCGTCGTCGTACGGGAAGGGGCCCGTCGTCCGGTGCGGACGGCGGGCCCCTTCGTGCGGTGCGGGTGGGGTCAGCCGGTGTTGCGCAGTCCGGCGGCGACTCCGTTGACGGTGAGCAGCAGGGCGCGGGAGAGGAGCGGGTCGGGCTCCTCGCCGGCTTCCGCGGCGCGGCGCTGGCGGGCGAGCAGGGAGACCTGGAGGTAGGAGATCGGGTCCAGGTAGGCGTCGCGGATGGCGAAGGTCTGCTGGAGGGCCGGGCTGGTGTCGAGGAGTTCGGTGGAGCCGGTGACCTTGAGGACTTCGCTGACGGTCAGGGCGTGCTCGGCCTCGATGGCGTCGAAGACGTGCTTGAGCTCGTCGGGGACGAGGGTGTCGACGTAGTGCCGGGCGATGCGCAGGTCGGTCTTGGCGAGGGTCATCTCGACGTTGGAGAGGAAGTTGCGGAAGAAGTGCCAGTGCTCGTGCATTTCTTCGAGGACGCTGTCGAGGCCGGCTTCGCGCAGGGCCTTGAGGCCGGAGCCGACGCCGTACCAGCCGGGGACGATCTGGCGGGACTGGGTCCAGCCGAAGACCCAGGGGATGGCGCGGAGTCCGTCGAGGGAGACGCCGGAGCCGGGGCGGCGGGAGGGCCGGGAGCCCAGGTGCAGGTCGGCGAGCTGGTCGACGGGGGTGGAGGCGAGGAAGTAGGACGGCAGGTCCGGGTCCTCGACGAGGGTGCGGTAGGCGGCGTGGGCGGCGTCGGAGACGGTGTCCATGGCCGCGTCCCAGCGGGCCAGGGCCTCGTCGGACTGGCGGGGCGCGGTGTGGAGGGCGGAGGCCTGGAGGGTGGCCGCGACGGTCAGTTCCAGGTTCTCGCGGGCGAGCGCGGGGATGAGGTACTTGTCGGAGATGACCTCGCCCTGCTCGGTGACCTTGATCTCGCCCTCCAGGGTGCCCCAGGGCTGGGCGAGGATGGCGTCGTGGGAGGGGCCGCCGCCGCGGCCGACGGTGCCGCCGCGGCCGTGGAAGAGGCGCAGGCGTACGCCGTAGCGGTGGGCGACGTCGCGGAGCCGGCGCTGGGCGCGGTGGATCTCCCACTGGGAGGTGGTGATGCCGCCGAACTTGGAGGAGTCGGAGTAGCCGAGCATGACCTCCTGGACGTCGCCGCGCAGGGAGACGAGGCGCCGGTAGGAGGGGTCGGCGAGCATCTCGTCGAGGATGGTGTCGGCGGCGCGCAGTTCGTCGGTGGTCTCCAGGAGCGGCACGATGCCGATCTTGGCCCAGCCGGCGTGGAGGTCGAGGAGGCCGGCCTCGCGGGCGAGGACGGCGGCGGCGAAGACGTCGTCGGCGCCCTGGCACATCGAGATGATGTAGGACTCGATGACTTCGGGGCCGAAGCGTTCGAAGGCTTCGCGGATGGTGTGGAAGACGCCGAGGGTCTTCTCACCGGCGGCGTCGAGGGGGGCCGGGGTGGGGGCGAGGGGGCGGCGGGAGCGGAGTTCCTTGGCGAGGAGCTTCTGCCGGTAGTCGCGGGGCATGTCGGCGTAGCGCCAGGACTCCTCGCCGAGGCGGTCGAAGAGCTGGCCGAGGGTGTGGTGGTGGGCGTCGGCGTGTTCGCGGACGTCCATGGTGGCGAGCTGGAGGCCGAAGGCGGTGAGGGTGCGGATGGTGCGGTCCATCCGGCCGTCGGCGACGATGCCGGCCTTGTGGGCGCGCAGGGAGGTCTGGATGAGGGCCAGGTCGGTGATCAGTTCGGCGGTGCCGAGGTAGTCGCAGCCGGGGCGGTGGGGGGTGCCGGCGGCGAGGCGTTCGCGGGTGTTGACGAGCTTCTGGCGGATGCAGGTGGCCTTGAGGCGGTAGGGCTCCTCGGCGTTCAGCCGCTTGTAGCGGGGGCTGATCTCGGGGAGGGCGTCCAGGTCCGCGCGGAGCGAGTCGAGGAGTTCGTCGGTGGCGCCGGTGTAGCGGATGGAGTTGGAGAGGAGTCCGCGGAGCTGGTCGACGAGTTCGAGGGCGTCGGTGATGCCGTGCTCGTGCTGGAGGATCAGGACGTCCCAGGTGACGGCGGGGGTGACGTTGGGGTTGCCGTCGCGGTCGCCGCCGATCCAGGTGCCGAAGGTGAGGGGGCGGGTGCCTGCGGGCAGCTCGACGCCGACGCGTTCCAGTTCGGCGGCGAGGTCCTCCAGGACGTCGCCGACGGCGTTGGCGTGGAGTTCGTCGAGGTAGTAGATGGCGTTGCGGGCTTCGTCGGCCGGCTCGGGGCGGACGACGCGCAGTTCGTCGGTCTGCCAGATGAGGTCGATGTTCTCGGCGAGGCGGACGTCCTGGCGGCGGCGGTCGGCCTCGATGACCGGGGTGTCCAGGAGTTCGGCGATGCGGCGGAGCTTGTTGAGCACGGAGCGCCGGGCGGCCTCGGTGGGGTGTGCGGTGAAGACGGGCCGCACGTTGAGGTTGCGGACCGTCTCGCGCAGGTGCTCGGGGTCGGCGTCCTTGAGCCGGTCGGCGGTGCGGGCGAGGAGGCCGCCCTCGGCGGAGCGGCGGTCGCGCATCTCGTGGGCGCGGTGGACCTGCTCGGTGACGTTGGCGAGGTGGAAGTAGGTGGAGAAGGCGCGCACGAGGCGGGCGGCGGTCTCCAGGTCGGTGTCGCCGAGGAGTTCGGCGGCGGCCTCGCCGTCGGTGCGGGTCAGGGCGCGGACGCGCTCGACGAGGTCGAGGAGTTCCGGTCCCTCCTGGCGCACCAGGGTCTCGCCCAGCAGGTCGCCGAGGCGGCGGATGTCGGCGCGCAGCTCGGGGCTGGCGGCAGGGGTCTGGTCGGCACTGCTCACAGTGTGCGGCTCCTTGCAGTGGTTGAGCACGGGGTCCGGGGCCCTCGGCGGCTGCGGTGCCGACGCGACCCCGTCAGAAGCAGGGTGCGGACCGCGCTGTCCGACCTCTCCAGGATAGGTGTCCGTGCTGTCGGTGCTGTTCGCGCCCCGAACGGCCGCTTCCGGGGGAATGGCCGAACAGAGGTGCGCGGGTGTCCCCTACCCCGTATGACGCGGGTCCGTGCCCCGCGTCGTCCTCTCGTGTGGCGGGCCTCGGCGCTGCCATACTTACGACGCCGTAGGTTACGGAACCGTAGCCTCGGTGTCCGCTCGCATTCCTACCCTCAGGGGACTCCCCAAATGAATCCCAGCCCCGAAGTGATCGAGGCCGCCCCCGCGGCCGGCGGTCAGGCTCCTCCCCCCGGCACGCTCGGCGGGGACAACAAGCGGTCGATCGAGCAGATCGCGCTCCTGCTGTTCATCGTCGTGCCGTTCGTGGCGCTGGTCGCGGCGGTGCCGCTGGCCTGGGGCCGCGGGGTGAGCTGGCTCGATCTGGGTCTGATGGTGGTGATGTACTTCATCGGCTGCCACGGGATCACGATCGGTTTCCACCGGTATTTCACCCATGGTTCGTTCAAGGCGAAGCGTCCGCTGCGGATCGCCCTGGCCGTGATGGGGTCGATGGCGGTGGAGGGCCCGCTGGTGCGGTGGGTGGCCGATCACCGCAAGCACCACCGGTTCTCGGACGCGGAGGGTGATCCGCATTCGCCGTGGCGGTTCGGCGAGACGCTGCCGGCGCTGATGAAGGGCCTGTGGTGGGCCCATATCGCATGGATGTTCGACGAGGAGCAGACGCCGCAGCAGAAGTACGCCCCCGATCTGGTGCGCGATCCGGTGATCCGGGGGATCTCGCGGCACTTCGTGTCGTTCACGGCCCTGTCGCTGGCGATCCCGCCGCTGGTGGGCGGTCTGGTGACGATGTCCTGGTGGGGCGCGGCCACGGCGTTCTTCTGGGGGTCGCTGGTGCGCGTGGCGCTGCTGCACCATGTGACCTGGTCGATCAATTCCATCTGCCACGCGGTCGGCAAGCGTCCCTTCAGGTCCCGTGACCGCTCCGGGAACGTGTGGTGGCTGGCGGTGCTGTCGTGCGGCGAGTCCTGGCACAACCTGCACCACGCCGATCCGACGTGTGCCCGGCACGGGGTGATGCGCGGTCAGATCGATTCGAGTGCCCGTTTCATCCGCTGGTTCGAGCAGCTGGGCTGGGCGCACGACGTGCGCTGGCCGGACGCCGCCCGGATCGAGTCCCGGCGCCACCCCGCGCGGGCCGACGCGGCATGATTGACGACGTGGCGACCGAATCGAGTGCAGGCAGCGAGAACACCCGTTCCCCTTCGACCCGGCGGGCCCGCCGGGTGCGGATGACCGGGAAGGAACGCCGCGAGCAGTTGCTCGACATCGGTCGCACGCTCTTCGCCGACAAGGGCTTCGAGGGCACGTCGGTGGAGGAGATCGCCTCCCGCGCGGGGGTGTCCAAGCCGGTGGTGTACGAGCACTTCGGCGGCAAGGAGGGGCTGTACGCGGTCGTGGTCGACCGGGAGATGCGCCAGCTCCTGGACATGGTGACGGGGGCGCTGACCGCCGGGCACCCGCGCGAGCTGCTGGAGCAGGCCGCGTTCGCGCTGCTGGACTACATCGAGACGTACACGGACGGGTTCCGGATCCTGGTGCGTGATTCGCCGGTCGCCCAGTCGACCGGCACCTTCGCCTCGCTGATCAGCGATATCGCCACCCAGGTCGAGGACATCCTGGGTCTGGAGTTCAAGGCCCGGGGCTTCGATCCGAAGCTGGCCCCGCTCTACGCGCAGGCGCTCGTGGGCATGGTGGCGCTGACCGGCCAGTGGTGGGTGAACGCCCGCAAGCCGAAGAAGTCGGAGGTCGCCGCCCATCTGGTGAACCTGGCCTGGCACGGGCTGGAGAACCTGGAGTCCAAGCCCCGGCTGATCGGGCACCGCAAGAGCTGAGCGGCGGGGCCGGGAAGCCGTTCGACACGGGATTCCCGGCCCGCCGTACATCGTTTACTCCTAAAGCACTTCATTCCCTGTGGGCACAGTTGTAGAGTCTGTGAACATCCCGGGAATGCCTCAGTGCGCATGTCAGGCATGCGTGAAGGCGTTTCTCCCGGTTCCACCACGTAACCCCTGGGGGGGCTTTGACTTCTGTGGAACCCGGCCGTCTCGTCGTGCCCGCGCGCCGGAAGCGCGCGGGCCGCATCGCGGCCTGCACCGCCCTCGTTCTCTCGGCCGGCATGCTGCTGGCCGCCCCGGCCTCGGCCGATGACACCCGGTCGCCGCGCACCGCGGTCGACCAGCCCGCGCCCGTGCTCGGGCAGCTGCCGTCCCTGACGCTCCCGAAGCACCCCGCGGCACGCTCCTCGCGCGCCTCCGGCGTCGCGGGCGCCGCCGACGCCGCCGCCGTCCCGGCCAAGCCGCGGCTCGACGTGGACGACGACGGCTACAGCGACACCATGTACCGCGGCATCGACGGCAATCTGTACGTCGAGCCGTCGACCGGCGCCGAGGGTCACGCGTACACGATCAACGGCGACTACGAAGAGCTGTACAAGGACATCGTCGCCCCCGGCGACCTGGACGGGGGCGGCCGCCCCGAGTTCCTGACCCTGTCCGCGACCGGCACCCTCTCGCTCTTCCAGAGCTGGGGCGCCGACTCCACCGGCTACGCCACCTGGTCCGGCAAGGGCTGGAACATCTACAACAAGCTGGTCGGCCCCGGCGACGTGAACGGCGACGGGCGCGGCGACCTGCTGGCCCGCACTCCGGCCGGCGAGCTGTACCTGTACGTCAGCAACGGCGCCGTCGAGAGCAACCCCTTCAAGTCCCGTGTCCTGGTGGGCAAGGGCTGGGGCGCCTACGACCAGCTGGTCGGCGCGAACGACGTGACCGGGGACGGCATCGCCGACCTCTTCGCCCGCACGCCCGCCGGTGACCTGTTCTTCTACGCCGGCACCGGCGACGTCTCCAAGCCCTTCGCCAAGGCCGCCAAGGTCGGCAAGGGCTGGAACATGTACAACCAGATCATCGGCATCGACGACGCCAACGGGGACGGGCTCGGCGACATCATCGCCCGTACGCCGGCCGGCGCGATGTACTACTACGAGTCGACGGGCGAGGGCAGCTTCCTCACCCGTACGGGCGGCGGCAGCGGCTGGAACGGCGCCTCGCTGTTCGTCGGCGCCGGCGGCAACCCGGACTTCGGCAAGAACGAGATGCTGGGCCTGGACACCAAGGGCAACCTGTTCTGGTACTACGCCCTGAACAACGGGCAGCTCTCCGCCCGCCAGCAGGTCGGCGAGAAGTTCGGCGGGGCCAACCTCACCTTCGCGTCGTCGTTCGACAAGGACGGCGCCGCCGAGCTGATGGAGCTCTACGCGGGCACGCTCTACAACGGCAACAACGTCATCGGCAACGGCTGGGGCGTCTACAACGCGCTGGTCGGGCCCGGCGACCTCAGCGGCGACGGCAAGGGCGACCTGCTGGCCCGCGACCGCTCCGGCTACCTCTACCTGTACAAGGGCAACGGCGCGGGCACCGCCTTCGCCTCCCGCATCAAGGTGGGCGGCGGCTGGAACGCGTACAACAAGCTGGTCGGCGCCGGTGACTACACCGGGGACGGCCGCACCGACCTGCTGGCCCGCACCTCGGGCGGCACGCTGTACCTCTACCCCGGCACCGGGGTGGCGACCAAGCCGTTCGGCTCGCGGATCACCGTGGGCAACGGCTGGGGCACGTACAAGAAGCTCGCGGCGCCCGGCGACATCAACGGCGACGGCAAGGCCGACCTCCTCGGCGCCGACGCCAAGGGCGACCTCTACCGCTACACCTCCACCGGCACCGGGAAGTTCACGGCGCGGGCGCGGGTCGGCGGCGGCTGGAACACGTACGTCAACCTGTACTGATCCACGACCGGCCCGTGGGGCCCCGCCGCGCACCGGGTGCGCGG